>JBDHAC010000011.1:0-68826 GCA_039588275.1 Gemmatimonadota bacterium | reverse complement strand
CCCACTCGGAGTAGCGACCAGGGTTGCGGGGCCAATGTACAGCCCGCCGGACGCCACGAAGATGCACTGCAGGCCATCCGGGTGGTTGAGGACCGCCGCCTGACTCGTCGCGGGCTGCGGCGAGAACGAGAAGGCGACAACGATCAGTACCAGGGCTGAAACTGCGGCGAGCAACTTCTTCATGGGTGCCTCCTGTGGAGTGGGTCCACGGCAGCGCCCTGTCTGAGCAGGGCGCCCTTTCCAGGCCGACGCGGACTGCTATCCGCGCCCCTGCGACCTCCCCTGCATGTGAAGGGGGAGGCAAAAAAAAGGCGTGCGGCCCTCAGGGGCACACGCCTGGACTACGATGACTGCGGCCTATTACACGGTGAATCCACGTCGTGGGGAGCCTGGAAGCTGCCCGGGCCGAGCGGAGGACTAAGCTGCTGTGATTCGTCATGGGCGCTGGCCCGCTCCGTGCGATTCGCGAGACACCCGCCCCTCCACCGCCACACAAGGGCCGCAAGGTAGGGAATTCTTCCCTGGTGATGCAAGATGCGGCAAACACCCTCGCAGCCAACTGTGCGAATTGCAGATCCAAACGGCCCAGGGCTAGGGCGGTTTGCGGGAACGTTCCCACGGAAAGCTATGGGTTAGGGGTTGGGGCCCTTGACATCGACCATCGGCTCAGGGTGGCTCGCGGCCCCGTTCCGTGTCTCGCCGTTGCCGTGCCACCGTTGAGCCAGTCGGTGGGCCGGCTGTCAAGCTGCGAACGACCACCGGGCCGAGCTGACCGCGGCCTCACCGCGGCGCATTGCTCGATCGAGTTCGTGCGGATAAGCTTCCGCGCACCCACGACGAACCCACGGCCTATGTCATCGTTGCGATCCAACCTCCGGGCGATCCTCACCCTCGGGCGAGGTGTTATGAAGGGGATCTCGCCGCTCACGGCGGCCGAGGATCCGATCGCCATGTTCCGCGCGTGGTTCGACGACGCGCGCGACGCCGGCATCTTTCTCCCCGAGCGCGTGGCCATCGCCACCGCGGACCGAGACGGCGTGCCCTCTGTGCGCATGATGCTGCTCAAGGGCCTCGACGAGCGCGGCTTCGTGTTCTACACGAACTACGAGAGTCGGAAGGGGGTGGAGCTGGACCAGAATCCGCGCGCCGCCCTCTGCTTCCACTGGCCCGTGCTCGAGCGGCAGGTGCGCGTTGAGGGGCCGGTGGAGCGAATCACTCAGGAGGAATCGGAGGCCTACTTCCAGACTCGGCCGCGCGGCAGTCAGCTCGGCGCGTGGGCGTCGGATCAGAGCCGTGGGCTGGCGGACCGTGAGGCGCTGGAGCGTCGTTTCCGGGAACACGAGGATAAGTTCCACGGAGGCGACGTGCCGCTGCCCCCGTTCTGGGGCGGTTACCGCGTGCGCCCGGAGCGGATCGAGTTCTGGCAGGGGAGGGCGAATCGGCTGCACGACCGCCTGATGTACACGCGCTCCTCCGAGGGGTGGGAGATCTGTCGACTCAATCCCTAGTGCACGCCAGTGGTTGGCCTCCGATCTCGGCCGGATCTGGACGTGACGCCCCCGCGGAGCCACCTTCCGAGCTTGCCTTCTCATATTCCGAACGGAACCGAGGTACATGAAAAAGGCGATCTTCCTTCTGGCCGCGCTCGTGGCGCTGCTCGGTGCTCTGACGGCCGGGTGGCCGGGCGGCGCGATCTGGTTCGTGGCGGTCCTGGCAGGGCTGATCATGGTCCGGAAGTCATGGCAAAAGTCGGACGAATAGACCGATCACTTATTTCCGGACGCCGCGACTCATTATCCTCATCGCCGTCGGCCTCGCGGCCTGCGCCGGGTCCGAGAGCGGTGGGGGCGAGGCCTCTTCCGCGGAGCCTACGGAATCCGCGGAGCCTGCGGAGTCATCATCGGAGTCTGAATCCATGAGTCAGGACATCTCGGCTGCCCTCGAGCGGCTGTCTCAACAGATCATGACGCTGCCGGGTGTAGCCGCCATCGGTGAGAGCCTGTGCGACGGCGAGCCGTGCTTCAAGGTCTACGTCGTCGACCTCACGCCCGAGGTGGAGGCCCGGATTCCCTCGAGCTTCGAGGGATACCGGGTCGTAGTCGAGCAGTCGGGCGAGATTCGCGCGCTGGGGGAGGAGGATTCCCTGCCCTGAGAGCTCAACAGGAGGCCTCAATGTCGGACTCGATCTCGCGCCGCCGTTTCGTGAACCGGAGCCTCGGCGTCGGGGCGGGCGCCGCGATTCTCGGGAAGCTGCCCGTCGTCGGTGCGGCCACCGAGACTCCCGCAGCGGACGCCATCGATAGCGCGCTCCGCACCGGGCTGTCCACGGCCACCACCCCGCTCATCATCACGAGCCATTCGAACGAGACCGGCCAGGCCGCCATGGGTGCCGCGTGGGAGATCCTGTCTGCGGGCGGGTCGGCGCTGGACGCGGTGGAGAAGGGCGCCAACGTGATCGAGGTGGATCCCGAGGACACGAGCGTCGGCTATGGCGGGCTTCCCAACGAGCGGGGTGTGGTTCAGCTCGACGCTTCGATCATGGATGGGCGCACCTACAGCGCGGGTTCGGTCGCTTCGCTGGAAGGCATCAAGACGCCGGCCTCGGTGGCGCGTCTCGTGATGGAGCGCACGGACCACGTGATGCTCGTGGGCCCCGGTGCGCTCGAGTTCGCCAAGTCATGGGGGTTCGAGGAGACCGACCTCCTCACGGAGAAGGCGCGCCAGCGCTGGCTTCGATGGCGCGAGGGGCGCAGCGATCGAGACGATTGGGGTCCCCCGGATCACATCATCCCTCCCGAGGCGGCCGAGCAGGGTGGCGGTGGCAGTGGCGGTGACCAGCCGAAGGAGCTCGCGTTCCAGCGGGTGGAGGCGATCCTGCACCGGTACGGCACGACCAACGTGCTCGCGGTCGACGCGAATGGCGACATCGCCGGGATCACCACGACCAGCGGACTGGCGTTCAAGATCCCGGGCCGGATCGGCGACTCGCCCATCATCGGCGCCGGCCTGTACGTCGACAACGACGTGGGCGCCGCCGGCGCGACCGGCCGGGGCGAGGACGTCATCAAATCCTGCGCCTCGTACTACATCGTGATGCGGATGCGAGACGGCATGTCTCCTCAGGAGGCGTGCGAGGACGCCATGGGGATGATCCTGCACAAGTATCGCAATGTGAACCCGGAGTTCGTCCCGTCCGAGAAGTTCGTGGCCATCAACAAGGCGGGGGAGTACGGGTGCGCCCGCATGCCATTCCGCGACGTGAAGCCGAGGATGTCGGTGCGGAACGCAGCCGGTCTGGAAATCTACGAAGGCACGGTCATCGGGACCTGACCGTGCAGGTCCCACCACTCGCTCGCCTCGGCCGGCGTCCACTCGCCGGTTGAGGCCGCGCGCAACGCAGTTTCCAGCTCCAGGGCCGACGCGTAGCGATCGGCGGGATCTTTCGCGAGACACCGCATCACGACGTCCTCCAACGGTCCAGGAATCGGGATCTCGCAGATTTCGCTCGGCGGCCGCGGCGGCGTGTTCAGATGGTCGACCAGGAGTTGGACGCCTGTCGACTCCTCAAACAGCGGCCGGCCACTGAGCACCCAATATGCGACCCCACCGAGGCTGTAGATGTCGGCCCGCGCGTCGGCCGTCGCCGCGCCCTGGAGCATCTCCGGCGGCATGTAGCGCGGAGTGCCCAGCACGACCCCCGTCTTGGTCAGCGCGTCATCCCCCGGGGGAGTGACCTCGCGAGCGATCCCGAAGTCGAGGACCTTCACGAAATCGGGCACGCCCCCCAGCCGCGTCACGAAGATGTTCGAGGGCTTGATGTCACGATGCACGATCCCGCGTTCATGCGCTTCGGTGAGCGAGCCGCAGGCCTGGCCCAATAGGTGAACTACGCGCGCGGCCGGGAGAGGCCCGAAGCGCTCGACCATCTGCTGCAGGTCGAACCCGTCCAGGTACTCCATCGCGTAATAGAACGTGTCGTCCGCCGTGCGCCCGAAATCGTAAATCGTGATCGTGTTCGGGTGCGCGAGCGATGCGGAGAGCTGGACCTCCCGCTCGAAACGGGCCAGCGCGCCTCCCCGATCACCCTCCGGCGGGGTCAACACCTTGACCGCCGTGGGGCGCCGGATCATCGCGTGCCGCGCCACGTACACCGTCCCCATCCCGCCAGCGCCGAGCTCGCGCTCGATCCAGTAGTTGCCGAGCTTCTCGGCCTCGTGCGCGCTCTTCTGCAGCCGGTACAGGTTGAAGCTGACGATCAGCGAGATCGCACCGATCACTGCGGTCTTGATCGTCACCTGTATCGCATGCTCCGTCATCCCGCGTTGCCCGCCGATCCCGGACCAGAACTCCCGGGTCTCCGAGACGAATCCGTACGGGAGGAAGTACGACAGGAAGACGGCGAACAGGGTGGTGACGACGAGCCAGATCTGGGTGCGACGGTTGGGGATGAGCGCGGCGTGCGAGAACACGATCAGTGACACCGCCAGGAATGGCTCGCTCGCTGGCTCGATGACCGCCTGGCGGAGGACGCCGAGCGCCAGGTTCCCCGCGAAGAAGACGAGCGCGATCCCCCACAGCCAGGACAGCGAGTTTCGGCGAAGATACAAGAGCGCGAGCCCCACGAAAGCACTCGCCAGGTGGATGATCCGGTGCGGGATTCTCCACGGCCCCGTCGTCGGGATGAAGGGCTCGTCGATCAGGACGTCGATCGACCCGAAGAGGATGATGCCGAGGCCGATCCACACCAGCAGTCGGCACCGGCGGAAGACGAACTCGCGCAGCTCTTCGTCGAAGGAATCGCCGGTCGACTCCATCGCGGCCGCCAACCGCAGGGTCTTATCGGTCGGCACGCCGCATCTCTAGTCCAGACGAAACGGCATCGGCACGAGTCGGCATCGGCCCGGAGCGGTCCTCAGCCGACACCGTATCGGAACCCCCTGAAACTCACCCGGAAGAACAGCGAGTACAGCACCGGCACCACGCCCAACGTAAGCGTGGTGGCGAACGCGAGCCCGAAGATGATCGCGATCGCCATCGGCTCCCACATCGCGCCTCCACCCAGCCACAACGGAATCAGCCCGCCCATCGTAGTCGCGGTCGTCAGCAGGATCGGCCGCAGGCGTCGTTGCGCCGCTTCTATGATCGCGCGGGGCGGCGCGTGACCATTCTCCTCGACCTCGATGCGGATCCGGTCGATGAGCACGATCGCGTTGTTGATCACGATCCCGGCAAGCGAGATGATCCCGAGCAGCGTCATGAACCCGAAGTAGGAACGCGCAACCAGCAGGCCGATGATCACGCCGATCATGCCGAGCGGGATGGTCATCAGGATGATCAGCGGTCTGCGAATCGAATCGAACTGGGCGACCAGCAGAAGGATGATAATCATTGCGGCGATGGGGAGCTTCTCGGCGATCGACTGATTGGCCTCCCCCGACGTCTCCGCCTCGCCACCGAACTCCCACCGGTACCCGAGCGGCCACGTGCTGCTCTCCTCCTCGAGCCACGGCTGGATTTCGCGGTTGACTTGTGTCGCCGTATAGCCGGGCTCCAGCTGCGAGCCGACCGTAACGGTCTGCAACCGGTCGCGTCGCAGGATCTTCGCAGGCTCCCACTCGACCCGCACGTCCGCGACCTGCTTGAGCGGCACCGAGCGCCCGGTCGCCTGCGCGAACACCGCGAAGCTCTCGAGCTTGTCGACATCCCGGCGACCGGCGCCCTGTGAGCGGAGAGTTATCGGAATCAGCTTGTCATCCTCGCGGTACTCGGTGAGCTCGATTCCGCTCAGCCCGGTCTGGAGCGACACGGCTACGTCCTGACTCGTGACGCCGGCCCGCCGCGCGCGCGGCTGGCTCACCTCCACGAACAGCTTCTTGGTGCGTGCTCCCCAGTTGTCGTTGACGTTCTTTGTGCCTGCGATCGCGCTCAGACGAGCCTTCACTTGGTCCACGATCGCGAAGATCTGATCCGTCTCGCGGCCCGAGATCCGCACCTCCACAGGCGTGTTGATCGGCGGTCCGTTCTCGGGCCGCCGAAGCGTTGCCTCGAGGTCGGGGAAGCGTGCGAAGGTGAAGCCCTCGATGCGCTCGATGATCGACTCGATGGCGGCCTGATCGCTGACGTTGACGATCATGAACGTGTAGTTGGGACTCGGCGGTTCCGGGTTGTGCGCCAGAAGAAAGCGCGGGCCTCCGTTCCCCATGAAGCTCGCCCAGCTCACGACTCCAGGGGTCTCATCCGAAGGGGCTAGCGAGTCGAGCATGAAGCGCTCGACCTCGTGCACCACGCGCTCGGTGCGCTCGATGGGCGTCCCGATCGGGAGCTCGAGCTCGGCTTTGATGAATGCCTTGTCGGTGGGTGGGAAGAAGAGGGCCGGGACGAACCGGAACCCCATCATCGATACGAAGAACACCAGCAAGACCACGCCGATCGTGGCGGCGCGATTCTGCAGCATCCACGTGAGGAATCCCCGGTACGAGCGGTAGAATCGTGTATCGAACGCGCGCTCCTCGGGCCCCTCTTGCCGCTTCACCCGAATGAACCGCACACACAGGAGCGGGATCATGGTCAGCGCCAGCACCCACGAGCACAGCAACGTGATGGTCACCACCTTGAAGAGTGGAGCCGTGTACTCGCCGGTCGAAGACTCGGCCAGGAAGATCGGGAGAAACGCCGCCGCGGTCGTGAGCGAGGCGATGAGGAGCGGGCCGCGCAGCTCCTTCGCGGAGTCGACCGCGGCCTCGATCGGGGGCTTCCCCTCGCCCATCTGGACCATGATCGACTCCGACATGACGATCGCGTTGTCGACTAGCATGCCGAGCGCGATGATCAGCGAGGCGAGCGACACCTGGTCGAGCCCGATCCCGAAGATCCCCATCACGAAGAAGGCGGAGATGATCGCACCCGGCACCAGCGTGGCGACCACAAGCCCGGTCCGGAGACCGAGGAAGAGGAGCATCACGGCCGTCACGACGACGACCGCCTGAATCAAGTTGCCCAGGAAGTCCTGGACCTTCTTCTCGACCTCGTACGGCTGGAACGCGACGAACTCGAGCTCGACCCCGTACGGATAGAGCACCTTGAGCCGCTCGAGCGTGACCTGGACCCGCTCGCCGAGCGTGATGATGTTGCCTCCCTCACGCATGGAGATCGCGAGCGCGATCGCCGGCTCGCCCGTCGCCGTGACCTTGCTCTCCGGGGGATCGATGTAGCCGCGCGTCACGGTCGCGATGTCCTCCAGGTAGAGGACATCCGGGCTCCCCGGCACCGTGATCACGCTGCGCCGCAGGTCGTCGACCGTCTCGAAGTTGCCCGAGGGCTCGAGCGCGATCTTCTCATCCTCGGTCGTCAGCTCGCCGCCGGGGATGATGATGTTGCGGCTCTCCATGAGCTGGACGAGCTGAAAGGGCGAGAGTCCCACCTCGGCCAGCCGGGCGTTGTCGTACTCGACGAAGATCCGCTCTTCCTGCGTTCCGAACAGATCGACCTTGGCAACCTCGTCGATCAGCAGGAACTCGTCGCGGATGTCATCGGCGATGTCCTTCAGCTCGGCGTAGGTGTAGCCCTCGCCGGTGAGCGTGACCACGATGCCGAACACGTCGCCGAACTCGTCGTTCACGAACGGGCCGATCACATCCTCGGGCAGCTCGTCGCGGGCGTCCTCCACCTTCCGGCGCAGGTCGTCCCAGATGGGGCGCATCTCCCGGTAGCTTTCCTGGATGTTCACGTAGATGACCGAAACGCCGGTCTTCGACTCGCTGCTGATGAAGTCGAGCTCGGGCATCTCCTGGATCGACTTCTCCAGCTTGTCGGTGACCAGGAGCTCGACGCGCTCGGGGCTGGCGCCGGGGAAGATCGTCTGGACTAGGGCGGTACGGATGATGAAGCCGGGGTCCTCCGCCCGGGACATGGTGCGGTACGCGCCGATGCCGGCGAGAAAGACGACCGCCAGCGCCGTTCCCGTGATGC
Organism: Gemmatimonadota bacterium; assembly: GCA_039588275.1. Classification (GTDB taxonomy): domain Bacteria; phylum Gemmatimonadota; class Gemmatimonadetes; order Palauibacterales; family Palauibacteraceae; genus JBDHAC01. The sequence continues at coordinate 60,858 of JBDHAC010000011.1, read as the reverse complement.
GTTTCTTCTCGATCGCGAAGCGGGTGATGTTCATGGCGATCCCCGCCTACCCGGGCAACCGGAATTGGACGCGCAGGCCGTCCTCGATGCGGCTGACGCCGGCCACGACCACGTGCTCGCCGTCGGACAGCCCCTCGAGGATCTCGAACCCCTGCGTCGTCATCTCGCCGACGCGGACCGGACGCCTCCGAATCATGCCCACACCCGACTCGGCGACCGCTCCCTCCTCGGGCTCGACCACGTACACGAAGCGTCCACCCCTGTCTTCGCCCACCGCGATCGACGGCACGATGAACAGCTCGCGTCCCTCGCCGGACTCGAACCGAAACGCGACTTCCGCCGCCATCCCGGAGCGCAGATCGGGATCGGGATCGAGCAAGACGACCGTGACCGGATAGGTCGTGGCCGTGCCGGTGGCGGCCACGCCCACTTCGCTCACGGTCGCCATGAATGCCCGGTCGGGTAAGGCGTCGAAGGTGACTTCGGTCATGTCGCCCTCGGTTACCTGCGAGATCAGCACCCCGGGGACACCAACCTCCACCTCGAGGTCGGTGCCCGAGTTGAGGTAGACGACGACCTGCCCGGCCTGGACGTTCTCGTTCACCTCCACGGGGACGGCGGCCACCGCGCCGGTCGTGGGGGCGGTCAGGCGCGTGTACGAGAGTTGCTGGCGTGCGAGTTGGAGACGCTGCTCGGACGCCCGAACACTCGCCTCCGTCGACTGAAAGCCCGCGAGCGCCGCGTCCAGATCGGCGCGCGACGCGTTGTCCGCCTCGTACAGCTCGCGCACGCGCTCGTAGTTGCTCTCCGCGTTCTGCGCCTGGGCGCGAGCCTGCGCCAGCCCGGCTTCCGCCTCGCGCATCGCCAGTCGGTAATCCTCCGCGTCCAGACGCGCGATGAGCTGGCCGACGCCGACACTGTCACCGACCCGGACCGGCAGCTCGACGATCGATCCGGTGACGCGAAAGCTCAGCCGGGATTCAGTGCCCGAGCGGGCGCTCCCAGAGAACGAACGGACCCGAACGCCTCCGGTGGAAAACACCTGCTGGGTGCGCACCGGGCGCAGGGTCTCCGGAGGTGGCTCACCATCTCCGCAGCCGACCGACGTCAGAATGGCACACCCGGCGGCCGCCAGAATACTGACCGCAGAACCTCTGGGCATCATGGTTGGTTCTCCGACATGAATCGATCCAATCGCTCGAAGAAGACGTCTCTGTCTTCCGGGCTCATCAAGAAGAAAAAACCGCCCACACCGCGCTGCACCCGCATGAAGTCGATGATGAAGTCGTATACGGCGTTGGCGGCCGCGAGCTCGGCGACGAGGAACGCGTTCTGGGCATCCAGCACGTCGAGGATGGTGGCAGCTCCCTCGGCGTACGCGTCCCGCACGAGCTCGAAGTTCCGGCGCGCGGCATTGGCGGCCGCGCGCGAGAGGTCGATGTTCACGTACGACGCCCCGGCCCTGTGGAGCGCGATCCGGGCCCGTTGCTCCACTCGCTCGGCGACGGCTCCGCGTTCGAACTGCAGCCTCTCGAGCTCGCGCGAAGCCTGACGTGTCTCGGCAAAGCGTTTCCCCCCCTCGAACAGGGGGAGTGAGCCGACGAGACCCACGCTCCAGCTCAGGTCGTCGGTCTCCGTGAAGCCAAACCCGAGGCTGTCCAGCGCCGCGCCCCCGGCGAAACCCGCGCTGCCGGCGCCGCCCCGTTTGAGCACGTTCGTGACCTCCGCCTGGAGCGCGAACGTCGGCAGCCAATAGGCGCGCCGGGTCGAGCTCAGGAATCGGTTCTGCGCCTCGATCGCCTCGCTGAAGGCGCGGAGCTCCGGGGCGTTGGCGAGCGCTTCGGCCGCCATGAAGCGGCGGAACACGTCGAACGACCATTGATCGTCCGCGTACGGGTACAGCCGGCCGACGAACGATATCTCCGGATCGGTGAGATCTGTGTCCTCGGTGGCGAAGCGCTCCTCCAGGGGTCGGTTGAGGAGGCGGTTGAGCTCCATCTCGGCAACGTTGCGCTCAGCCGAGGCACTGATGACCGCCTGCCGATCGATGGCGATCTGGCTCTCCCACCTGAGGACCTCAGCCGGCCGACCCGCGCCGATCCGCTCACGCAGACGGGAATCCTCCAGGTTGGTGCGGGTGAGTCGAAGGTTCTCCTGCTGAATGCGCTCGAAGGTCTTGGCCCGGAGCACGTTCAAATACGCGGTTGCGGCCTCGAGAGAGATGTCCAGCGCCAGGGCGTCGCGGTCGTATTCGCGGGAGTCCTGGAGCGATCGTCGCGCCGAGTAGTCCGCCCACGCCGACTCGGAGAACAGGAGCTGGCTGAAGGTCGCCGAGCCCGACAGAGTCCGCTGCGACTGCTGTCCGAAGCTCGCCGAGGCCCGGTCTTCATCGATCACCGCCCCGAAGGAAGAGATCTCCAGTTGAGGGAGGAGGCGCGCACGGGCCCGGGTCACGTCCGACTCGCCAGCCGACACGAACTGGTTGCGAGCCGCGAGGTCGAGGTTCACCTGCACGGCCTCGCGCACCGCATTGCCCAGGTTCCAGGTCCGAGCGACTTCCTGCGCGCGCTCGTTGAGGAGCACGGACTCGGTAACCACCTCCCACGGCGGGTAGGTACCGATGGCGCGGGCGGTCTCCATGTTGATCGTGAGCCGGGCGGGGACCGTGAAGTCGGTGCGTAGCTCGCCAGGATCCTGCCCCAACAACACGCTCTGAACGTTGAGGGCCAGCCGGCGGGCCAGCCGATCGAAGAACGCGGTGGGAGTGCTGGTGGCCAGGAATCCGCGCTCGACCTCGCGCTCATCGAGCCGCGCGAAGCTCGGGAGACGACGGTCGATCAGCCCGCGCACCAGGTGATCCAGCTCACCCGCCGCCCACGAATGCAGGGGAGCGATGTACACGGCTTGGGTGCCTCCGGGGATCGCGTCGAGGGCGGCCTGCGCAGACGTGACCGAGATCACGTCGACCTGGATGTTCAGGTCGGCGGCTGCCTCGGGAATCCCCTCACCGAGTGCCGGAATCGCGTCCATCACCCGCCGGCTCATCAATACAGCCATCCGCTGGAAGGGGACGATGTCGAGAAAAGAGCGAATATCGGTCTCGAGCGTGAGCGGGATGGCGAGGTAGTTGAGGTTCGGGATACCACTCTTGCCCCCGGCATCCGGCAGCCCCTGGGCATCGGGATCGATAACGACCGGGGCCAGCGCCGGTTTCGGCAGGGTTTCGCGCTGGGTCAATTCATGCGAGGCCAAGACCCCCAATCCGACGACGATGTCTACGTCCGGGTCCGCGAACAGGCGATCGATGGCGGCCCGGACGCCCGCCCGCGTCCAGTCGGCGATCAGAACCTGCTCATCCGGAACCGCTGCGCCGAAGTCCTCCCTCACCAGCTCCTCGATCTCGCCGCGGAACAGAGGGAGTAGCTCGTCGTTTCGTTCCCACGGGCCGTCGATCACCATCCCGATGACCACTTCTGGCTCCGCCGGCCCAGTGGCCGCGGGCTCCTGCGCCATCACCAACGACGGGCCGAGGACGAGCAGAGAGAGGACGAGAACGAGGCAAGCTGAAACGAGGACAGCCGAAGCGAGGACCGACGACCGGATCCAATCGAGAAGCGGCACGCGAGTCATGATACCAAGGCCATTCAGAGACAAGATTGAAGACACTTCGGGGAGTACGAGTCATGCGCCCCGAACAAGTAGGAAAACTCTCACTGGGGGGGCTGTCTCGGAAGGGGGTACGAGTCGTTGTTACGACCCGTCTTCTTCCGTCCTCAGCGCGTGATCCCCGCATCGATGAGCGCCCGGACCGGATCGAGATCGGCGACGAAGACGCTCCGGCCGTGAGTCCCGATCACCAGCTCTCCATCCCGGGGGTGGATACGAAGGTCGTGGACGGGAGTGGTGGGTAGGTTCGCGCACAGCGAGTGCCATGTCACTCCCCGGTCGATCGAGACATAGACCCCGAGGTCGGTGCCCACGTAGAGAACTCCGGCGTGCAGAGGGTCCTCCCGAATCACGTTTACCGACTCCGCGGGCAGGTTGCCCGCGATCGGTGTCCAGGTCTTCCCCGAGTCCTCTGATGCGAACAGGTACGCAGCGAAGTCGTCTTCGCGGAAGCCGGTCAGAGACACGTACACGGTGCCGACGTCGTGCTTCGATGTCACCACACGACTGACCCATTTCCGGGGCAGTCCCTGGCGGACATCGGTCCAAGTCGTGCCATCATCCTCGGTCCTCCACACGCCGCCGCCCTCGGTTCCTACATAGAGGAGTCCCGGCTGCACCTCTGACTCCGCGATCATCGTGATCGTCCCGAACGGAATGACCGCGCGCTCGCCCCCGGGTGGATCCGACAGGTCAGGACTGATCGGGCGCCAGACCGCACCGCGGGTCGTCGATTTGAGAAGTCGATTGGCGCCCGCGTACAGGGTGCTCGGATCGTGGTGCGAGATGACGAACGGCGTGTACCAACCGAACCGCCACTCCTCCTCGCCTTCCGGAGGGTACGGGCGGATGGTCTCGGAGTCCGGTCCCCGCGTCTGGACCGAATCGCCGGTGATGTCCATGCGCCGCATGTTACCGTGCTGGTGCTCGTAGTACACGATCCGGCTATCGGTGGGGTCGAGGTACGTGTCGAACGAGTCACCACCCGTCCATCGATCCAGGTAGACGTTCTCCCATGGATCGTTCGCGGCGTCCCGGATGTCGACGTCGCTCGGCCCATAGAGGGCGGCGTTGTCCTGCGTGCCGCCGTAGATGTTGTATGGCGTGGCCATGTCGGTGGAGATGGAGTAGAACTCCGCCCCCGGGATGTTGTTGATGTGCAGCCAGCTCTCGCCGCGGTCGTACGACTGGAAGAGACCGCCGTCGTTCCCGAGCAGGATCCGGTCCGGGTTGAGCGGGTCGATCCAGATCTCGTGGTGATCGAGGTGCATGATCAGCCCGCGCGTGTCGTCCATCCGAACGATTCGCTCACCGATTCGCTCGAAGGTCCGTCCCCCGTCCATCGAGTGGAAAGCGCGATTCCCGAGGATGAAGATCTCGTCCTCGTTCTCCGGTGACACGCGGATGTCGGTGAACTTCCAGCCGAAGATGCCGAACACGGGGTAGGTGTCTTCTTCGTTCACCCTTTGCCACGAGTCGCCCCGGTCGTTGGACCGATAGACCTCACCACCGACGAGGTCACGGTCCTCCACGTCGCCGGGCGCCCAATTGTCGATGAAGGCGTAGACGACGTCGGGGTTGGTCGGCGCGACGTCCAGCCCGATCCGGCCCAGGGGGCCGGAGGGAAGCCCCACGGTGAGCTCGGTCCAGGTGTCGCCACCGTCGGTGGTCTTGTGGATGCCGCTCTCCTCACCGCTGACGGTCGGCTCGCCGCTCACCGCCTGCCAGGTCGCGGCGTAAAGGGTCGACCGGTCGGCCGGATCCATGACGAGGTCCACCGCTCCCGTCCGGTCGCTGACGTACAGCACCCGTTCCCAGGTCGCGCCGCCGTCCCGGGTCCGGAACACGCCGCGCTCCTCGTTGCGCGACCAGAAGTGACCGAGCGCCGCAACGTAGACCACGTTCGGATCCAGCGGGTCGATGACCACCTTCCCGACGTGGTGCGTGTCGTGCAGGCCGACGTTGGTCCAGCTCTCGCCGGCGTCGGTCGACTTGAACACACCCGTGCCGGCGTAGGAGTATCCGCTGTGCCGTGGCTGCGTCTCGCCCGTCCCCACCCAGACGATGCTCGGGTCGGCCGTCGACACCGCGACGTCGCCGATGGTGAACGTGGATTCCTTTTCGAAGATCGGTGTCCACGTGACTCCGTTGTTCACCGTCTTCCAGAGATTCCCCGACCCGATGCCGACGTAGATCGTCCCGTGGTTTCCCGAGGGAACGGCGATCGCCTCGACCCTCACCCCGGCCTGGCGGGGTCCGACCGGTCGCCACTGGAGGTCCTCGAAGGGCGACCCTTCCTCGAGTCGCACATGAGCTTCCCACGACGCGAAACGGGTCTCGGGATCGGTCGCCTGGGCGCTGATTCCCGAGGCCGCAGTCAAGAGGCAGAAGCAACCCAGGGTGATTCGTCTGCCCATCGTTCTTCCCTTTTCCGGGGCTCGAGAGGGGGTTGAGGGGGAGCAGGTGTGTCGTTATCACCTACGGCGGCCGTCCATGTGCAATCCCGCTCACTTGAGGCAGGACGTTGACATGCCGACACTCAGCACGCGCCTCTCCGATAATCGCTTCGCAATCCTGCTCGGTGCAATCGTCGTCCTCCTCCTGGTGGCCCCCGCACTTCAACACCTCCAGGGCGGCCGCCTCCTGGGCTGGATGTTTGGCGCGGCCATCCCGCTGGCAGGGATCTACTCGGTGGGCGACAGTCGGCGGCATATGTTCGTCGCGATCGCGCTGGTGATCCCGGCGGTGGCGGCCACGATCGTACGGGAGGGTGTCGACTCCCCGCTCGTCTGGTGGATCAGCCTCCTCTTCCCGTTCGCGTTCTACGCCTACGCGACGTGGGTCATCGGCGCCAAGGTCTTCCGAAGCCCCGAAGTCACCGCCGATACGCTCGCGGGCGCAGCGTGCGTGTACATGCTGCTGGGGGTCCTCTGGTGGATCCTGTACAAAGCGGTGCTATGGACCGATCCCGCTGCGTTCGCCGGCGCTGGCTGGGCAGATGCGAGCACCACGACACGCCACCAGGACCTGATGTATTTGAGCTACGTAACGCTCACCACGCTGGGATACGGTGACGTGACGCCCGTCAGCGCGCAGGCCCGCTCGCTCGCGATCGTCGAGGCTGTCACCGGCGTGCTCTACATGGCGATCGTGATCGCCCGCCTCGTGGGTCTCTACATGGCGAGGCTTGTCCGCGACTAGACCGACCAGGTCGCGGCATCACTCTCCAGTCGACAATATGATATCGCCATCCGCAGCCCAATCTGCGGGCTCGAGCTCGTGTTCCAGGTTGCTGGCGGCCGGACAACTGACCAGGGGTGTCTTTCAGTGCGGGACTTAGACAACCACGCGAACACGTCACCAATAGCCGGCGAGGCCCTGATCGCGGCGACGTTGGACTCCCTCACGGAACAGGTCGCGGTGGTGGACCAGACCGGCACCATCCTCCGCGTCAACGAGTCCTGGAAGCGGAATGCCGCCGCCAACGATGCCCAGGAGGATTTGACCGCGGGCGTCGGTGTCGACTACCTGCTGGCGGTGCGACAGGCGTACGAGGCGGGGGACCACAGTGCAGGAGACTGCCTGGAGAAGCTCGAGCCGGTGCTGGCAGGGGAAGAGCCGTGGATGGAGTTGGAATATCCGTGCCATGGCCCCGAAGTCGAGCGGTGGTTCTTGATGCGCGCCGTGGCCCTCAAAGGCGCCAGAGTCGGAGCCGTGATCTCGCACCTCGACATCACGGACCGGTGGCGCAGGGATGAGCACATCGACGAGCTGCGCAGCGAGCTCGCTCACGCCTCACGGGTGACCACCATGGGCCTGTTGACGGCCTCGCTGGCTCACGAGCTCAACCAACCCCTCACAGCGATCGTCTCGAACGCACAAGCGAGCCACCGGGTTCTGGACACGGACGCCGTCGACGCCGAGCAGATCCGCGACGCCCTCTCCGACATCGCCGCCGATGGCATGCGGGCCGCCGAGATCATCCAGCGGCTTCGCACCCTGCTCGAAAAGAGAGAGACCCACCGCGAACGGGTCGCCGTAAACGCCATGATCCGTGAGATCGTGCCCCTGATCAGGATCAGGGTGAGCGATAGCGATATCGACCTGACGCTCGATCTCGCCCCCGATTTGGGTCCGATCGTCGGTGACCGTGTGCAGCTTCAGCAGGTCCTGCTCAACCTCCTCGTAAACGCCTGCGATGCCATGGAAACGAGCGAGCAGGGCAATCGTCGGCTCACCGTGCGCAGCCGCCCTCTCGGTTCGGATGCCGGGGAGGGAAGTGCCATCGAGATCGCCGTTAGCGATACCGGGGTTGGGCTCGCACCCGAAGCCCTCGACCAGATGTTCGAGCCTTTCGTCTCGTCCAAATCCGACGGCATGGGGTTAGGATTATCGATCAGCCGATGGATCGTGGACATGCACGGCGGACGACTGTGGGCCACGCCGAACCCCGACGGTGGGACCACCCTCCGGCTCGCGCTGCCGGTGGCTGGCCAACCGGCTGAGTGATGTCTGGAGATCCCACCGGTGCGGGGCGAGCGGATACTGCCGGCCCACCGAGCAAGGAGGCACCACTGACCGGTTCGCACCCTCTCGTATACGTGGTCGATGACGATGAATCGGTCTGCCGAGCGCTGGACAGGCTGTTGAGATCGGCAGGGTACGAAGTGATGACGTACACGTCCGCCGTAGAGTTCCTGCCGCCCCCCGGGCCGACCGCCCCTTCCTGCCTCGTCCTGGATATTCGGATGCCGGGCGTGGATGGCCTCGCCCTTCAGCGAGTTCTCAACGCGGAAGGGTCCACCATCCCCACCATCATCATCACCGCGGATGACGACCCCGTGACGAGGGCGGCGGCTCAGGCCGCAGGCGCGGTTCGCTACCTGACGAAGCCCTTCGACGACGAAGCCTTGCTGGACGCGATCCGGGATGCCCTGGACGAGCCAGAACCGGCGGAATAGTCGAAGAAGGAGAAGGCCGATCGCCTTATCGGTCCCGACCCAAGAGGTGAAAACCGAAGAGGCCGAGCTCGCGGCTTGAAGCGCTTCATCTCGCCGCGTACCCGGATCGTCGCGCCCCAGTAACACCCGGGTATCGGGCCTCGCGTTTCAGCTTGCGGCTCTACTGCCCGGCCACCGCGTACAGGAGGTCGACGTACGCCTTCTCGACCTCCGCAAGCCCGGCGACCGTCGAGCCTTCCTTCGGGTGGATCACCATGTACTCGTTCGGCGCATGGGCGCCCGAGCCGTGCCCGAGCCCCGAGAACACCATCGGTATCCCCAGCCGCTCGGTGAACTGATAGAAGGGGGCGCTCCCGGCCAGTCGCGGCATGACCGTCGGCGTGTGCCCGTACTTGTTGAACACGCCGATCGCCGCCTGAACGAGCGGGTTCTCGACCGAGGTCTGGGCCGCCGGATACCCCTCCATCGAACGCACGACGACATCGGGGAACCCCTGCTCGACCAGATAGTCCTCGATCTTCTGCTGTGCCTGCTCGGGATCGATCCCGTACGGGAGGCGCGAGTCCACCTTGGCCGTTGCCATGTGGGGGAGGATCGTCTTCGCGCCGGGTCCGTCGTAGCCGCCCCAGATTCCGTCGATGTTCAGGGTGGGCTCGTATAGGTAGCGGAGGACCGCGTCGCGGCCGGTGAGCCCGTCGATCCACTGGTCCACGCCGAGGATCTCGTGTTGCTCGGCGTCATCCCAGCCATCCACGAGTCCGTTGATCAGCGTCTGCTCCTCGAGCGTGGGCGGGCGCACGTCGTCGTAGTAGCCGGGGATGAGGATCGTGTTGCCGTCCTCGCTCGTCATCGAAGAGAGCGCCTGCACGAGCCGCCACGCGGGGGCGTCCACGATGGCCTTGTAGGAGCCGTGGATCTCCGCGGTCCCGGGTCCGCCCCAGTCGCCGCCCTTCGACTCCACCTCCATGTAGATGATGCCCTTCACCCCCAGACTCATCCGCATCCCGCCCTGTGCGCCCTGGTTGTTCATCGGGAAGAGCGCGCCGTCGGCCTCGGCGAGTCGGTCGGCGTAGGCGTCGACGATCTGAGGGTAGTGAACCGACCCGATCTCCTCCTCGCCTTCGGCTGTCACCATCAGGTTCACGGGCAGCGTCCCCGTCGTCTCGATGATCGACTGGACTGCGTTGAAGAAGGCACGCTCCGGCCCCTTCTGGTTCGTGGCTCCTCGCCCCATGAGGATCGTGCCCAGGTCACTGTCGATCAGGTTGGCCTCGAACGGCGGCGACCTCCAGTCCTCCGGGTTTACGGGCTGGACGTCGTACATGAGGTAGACGAGCAGCGTCTGCTCGGCGCCCGCGTCGTAGTAGCCCCACACGCCAGGATGCCCGTCAGTCGGAACGACCGCCGCCTCCTGGAAGCCCATGCCCTCCAGATCGGAGCGCAGCATCTCGGCCATCTCCTGGATGCCGTCGTTCTGGGCGCTGATCGATCGCTGTCGAATCCAGCGCTGCAGGTTCCCGATGTGCGCGTCCAGGTTGGCGTCGATGTGGGCGTAGACCTCCGCGTGATCGCCCGTGTACGCCGCGATTGACGAGGCGTCGAACTTCTCGTCCGTCGTGAACTCGAACGATGCGGTGCTGGGTGCGGCCATCTCGGTCTCGGGCGAACCGATCTCCGACGTGCCTGAGGCCGATTCGGAGTCCGGGGCCTGGCAGGCCGCCGCGGTCAAACAGATGGTGAGGGCCAGGGCGGGGAAGGTGCTACGGGCGGGGAAGGTGCTATGGGCGGGGAACGTGCTACGGGCGCTAAAATACGACGTCGACGGCATGGTGCCTCCTGCGGCTGTAACGACGGTGGCGCGGACGCGACGGAAGGTCGTGGGGACGGGGATTCCCGACAAGCCCCCGGTGGAGTCAGGGGCGGGTCTCGACCATGCGCTCGAGGTCGGTAAGCCGTCGTGGGAGTCCCGCGGTCAGTAGCTCGGCCCCGTCTTGGGTGACCAGCACCTCGTCCTCGGTGAACACCGAGATCCCGCGATCGTGGTTGTAGTACCAGGGCTCGACCGTGAACACCATGCCGGGGGCCAGCGGCATGTCCGCCAGGCTCGGGTCCCCCGTCGACAGCCCCAGGTGATGTCCGAAGAAGAGTCCGGTCTGCATGTAGGGCCGGTGGTCGGGGAGGATCACCGATTCCGCTACGGCCCGCAGCTCCCGGAGAGTCACACCGGGCCGGACGGCTGCGATGATCGCGTCCGCGACCGCGATCTCCATCGCGAGAATCGCAGCTTGCTCGGTCGAGAAGCTGCCCGAGACGGGAAACGTGCGGCCCACGTCGCTCACGTAGTAGTCCAGCTCGCACCCGACGTCGAAGATGACGAGGTCGCCGTCATGCATGAGCCGATTCCGACGATCGTAATGCGCCGCCAGGATCCGCCACGGCCACAACGAGTTCGGGCCGGACTTGATGATCGAAGAGAACGCGACCCGTTGTGCGCCGCCTTCCTTGCAGGCGGCCTCGAAGGCGGCCTCCAGCTCCCGTTCGGTGACGCCGTCGCGGATCGCACCCGCCGCCGCTCGGATCGCGTCCTGCGTGAGCGTCGCCGAGCGGCGCATGGCCTCGATCTCCAGCGGGCTCTTGACCATGCGGACGCGCGCCATGTCCGCGTAGGCGCTCCGAATCGTGAGGTTGGGGTACGCCTGCTGGAGGTGATAGAGCGAGAGCAAACCTGGATCCCAATCGGGGATCAGCGACGTCTCGACGCGGCGTATCTGGCCCGCCCGCCCCGGGTTGAACCGCAAGGTGCGCCCCCCGTCGGCCCATGCGAGGAGGAGGCGGTCCAGCTCGGCGATCGGTAGGACGGTCGCGATCCCGGAGCGCTCGCCGAGCGAGGGGTCATCGGCCAGTGGGCGGCCCGGGAAGTCATTGGGTCGCGTCGCGCTCTCGAACCGGAAGTCTCCGCGCGGCACGAACAGCATCGCGGAACCGTCCTCCGTGTCCAGGAACAGCGCGGAGCTGGGAAGCTCGAGTCCGGTGAGGTAGAGGAAGTCATCCGCCTGACGAAACGTCTCGCCGTGGCTCAGCCCGTGCGCGCTGAGCACGAGCAGGCCGCCGCCGCCCGAATCGCGCAGCGCCTGGATCACAGCTGCCCTTCGTAACGCGTACTCCTCCGCCGGGAACTGGAGCGAGGTCCAATCGAACAGGTGTTCCGGTGCGCGTTGCCGCTCGGTAGCCGGCGGGGCGACCGGGTCGGGTTCCTGCGCGGCCAGGTCCGTAGAGCCGGCGGCCAGGCTCATCGTCCCGATGGCCAGGAGCGCGGAGACAGAGGCCAGGCACGCCCCGCCCCCGACCAGTCGGAACGGTCCCGTCGCACCCGACCTCACCGTCATCTTGCCCCGCTTCATCACACCCGACCTCCATTCCTGTAGCCCTGCGGCCATTCCAAGCTAGGCCGGGCCGAAGCGGTCGGCGAGGCACACGCCGCGCGATGAGGCCCCGCGTGCTAAGTTCCGGCAGGAACCCACGAAGGAGATTCCACATGATTCACCGTCCACGCCTACATCACGGTCGCGGCCCATCGCGGCACTCGACGTTCGGTCTCCCGGCACTCGGGCTCCCCGGACTCCTCGTCACCGCCATGGCGGGTTGCGCGGGAGAGCCCGAGGATCGCGCCTTCGTCGAGCGGCTCGGCTCCGACACGTTGGCCATAGAGGTGTTTCGTCGGACGGCGGACGGGCTGGAAGGCGAGATGCTGGCGCGCAGCCCCGTGACCTTGGTGGGACATTATGCGGTAAGCTTCGCCGAGGATGGGTCGATCGCGCACTTCGGGTTGGAGTGGGAGACACCCCCCGAGAATCCGGATGGGCCGGCGCCGTCGAGCATCACGATCGACGTGGCCGGCGACAGCGCCACGATCGTTCGGCGGAGCGAGGGCGAGACCGTCACACAGCAGGTGGTGGCGTCGCCGAATCCGGTCCCGACCACCGGCCGCGTCCCGTTGGCCGTGGGTCTATTCGAGCATGCCGTCCAACTGGCGCTGGCGGCTGGTTCTGGAGAGGAGCCGTTCGGCTTCACGATGCTGTGGCCCCTTCGCGGCCGGTCGTCCCCAAACGCCATCAGCCACCGGGGCCCGGGTGAAGTATCGCTGGACTACTTCGGGAATCCGCTCATCGCGCGCGTGGACGACAGCGGCAGGATCACGTCCATCACCGGTAGCGAGACCACGATGAAGGTGGAGATCGAGCCGATCGAGCCACCCGATCTGGTGAGGCTCGCGGCCGACTTCGCGGCCCGCGATGCGAGAGGGGAGGGTGTGGGGACTCCGTCACCCGGCGCGACCGTTACCGAGAGTGGCGGTGGCGCCACCTTCGAGATCGCGTACAGCCGTCCGGCGAAGCGCGGTCGCGACATCTGGGGAGGTCTCGTCCCGTACGACGAGGTGTGGCGGACGGGCGCCAACGCGGCGACGCAGTTCAGCACGGACCGCGATCTGCTCATCGGTGAAGCCGAGGTGCCCGCCGGTGACTACACCCTGTGGAGCACGTACACGGCCGAATCGGCGACGCTCATCATCAACTCGCAGACCGGCCAGTGGGGCACGCAGTACGATGAGGCGCAGGATCTCGTCCGCGTCCCGCTGACCACCGAGCGGATCCAAGGGCCGGTGGATCGTTTCACGATCTCTATCGAGCCGACCGAGGACGGTGGGATCCTGCAGCTGACCTGGGACCGCACTCGTTTCTCGGTGCCCATGCGGGTCCGCTAGAACCGCTCCGGCCGCACGCCAATCGACCGGCTGGTTGATCCCGGCGGTCATCACGTTTATCCAAAGGGCGAGGAGAGCATGGAGTTCCGCATCCTCCGGGCACGCCGTGGCACAGCCCGGATCCGAGCACCTCGTATCGGATTCGTCGCATCGGCGCTCTTCGCGTGTTCCGGGACGACGCTGGCCGCACAGATCGTCAAGTCACCACCTCCACCCGGGGCGACGACGCACACGGTCGTGCCCGGCGAGCGCTACCGGGCCGGCGCGTTCGGTCGCTGGCTGCATGGCGATGACTACCGCGATGTGTGGATCAGGCAGATCGAGGTACCGGTTCTGGACCTCGATGCGGTCGGCGGCGGGCTCACCCCGATAGACACCGGCGGGTTTGGCCAGTCCGTCACGCTCGAGTTCGTCGGCCGAGACGGGCTGGAGTACGCCGTCCGCTCGATGGACAAGGACCCCACGAAGCGCTTGCTTCCCGAACTCAAGGGCACCTTCGTCGAGGACATCATCCAGGATCAGATCAGCGCGCTCCTCCCGACGGCGGGCCTGATCGTGGATCCCCTCATGGAGGCTACCGGCATCCTCTACCCCACGCACCAGCTCGTCGTCGTCCCGGACGACCCGCGTCTGGGGGAGTATCGCGAGGAGTACGCCGGACTGATCGGGATGCTGGTGGAGCGGCCGGAGGAGGGGCCGGACAACACGCCCGGCTGGGGCGGTTTTCGCCGCATCAGCGGCACGGACAACTTCCGGGATGCGATCGAAGAGGGTCCGTGCGACCGCCCCGACGCGCGCGCATACCTCAAGGCGCGGCTGATGGACATGGTCATCGGAGATCGCGACCGGCACGCGGGCCAGTGGAGGTGGGGTGAGGAACAGCGCGGCGATTGCCGCATCTGGATACCGATCCCCGAAGACCGCGATCAGGCGTTCGTGGACTACGACGGGTTCATCATGTGGGTGTACCGGCGGACGCGCCCGCAGCAGACGAAGTTCGAGGCCGACTACCCCCACATCGGTGGGCTCACCTTCAACGGGTGGGAGCTCGATCGAGAGGTCCTCGTGGAGCTGGAATGGCCGGTGTGGGATTCGGTCGTCTTCGAGATCCGGCGAGACCTGACGGACCCGGTGATCGAAGAAGCCGTCCGTCGGCTCCCTCCGGAGCACTTCGCCCTCGTCGGAGCGCGCATCGAGAACGCGCTCAAGCAGCGCCGCGACGAACTGGGCGAAGCCGCGCGGAAATTCCACCGCACCATCACTCGCTGGGCGGACATCTACGCGACGGATCGGGACGAGTACGCCGAGATCGAGCACCTGCCGACCGGTGAGCTGCGGGTCCACATCGGACTGCTCGGCGAGGGTGAGGGGGTGCGTGAGCCGCCCTGGTTCCGCCGCACGTTCGACCCCGACGTCACACGGCAGATACGCCTGTATCTACGGGGAGGCGACGACCGGGCCGAGATCTCGGGTGACCGAGCCCGGATCACGGTGCGGGTGATCGGAGGCGGCGGCGATGACCACTTCGTCAACGAATCGCGTGCCCCGGCCGGAAAAGTCCACTTCCACGACGATAGGGGCGACAACGTGTTCGAGGCGGGTCGCGGCGCCCGCGTCGATGAGCGCCCGTTCGAACGCCCGCCTTCCAAGGACCTTGCGCATCGGTACGCGCTGGATTGGGGCGGAAACGTGGTCGGATTCCCGATCTTCGGTTACAGCCCGGACCTCGGTCTGTGGTTCGGGTTGCGCCGGGGGGTGGAGCGATACGGATTCCGGAAGGTGCCATTCAAGACGTACCACCTGTTCAGCGCGGGGCTCGCCACCGTCGGACCGGAGATACTCCTCGGGTACGACGCCCGCTTCCGCAACATGTGGTCGCACGTCGACGGCTTGATCCACGTCGAATACACCGGGATCAACAAGCTCCGCTTCTACGGGTTCGGGAACGAGACCCTGGCCACCGAAGCCAGCCGGTTCTTCAAGGTGCAGCACCGCGAGCTCGAGGTGGGCCTCGGCCTGGAGTGGCACATGGGTGAGGACCGGGGAGGCGACCCTGCTGCGGGGACCGACCCACTGCGACCGACCTTCAAGATCGGCTTTGGACCGGTCCTCAAGCACTCGAGCGCACCAGCCGATGACAACGCGGATCGCTTCATCGGGAGCCTGGACCCGCCCCCCTACGGTTTCGGGAATTTCAGCGAGATCGGCGCGCAGGCATGGTTCGCGATCGACACGCGTGACAACACGGGCTACGCGAAGCGGGGTGTGCTGCTCGAGGCGGCCGGCGCGATCTATCCCTCGATCCTGGATGTCGAATCCACCTTCGGCGAGATCCACGGGTCCGCAAGCGCCTATCTGACCGCTCCGATCTCCGTCGAGCCGACGCTCGCGTTGCGTGTCGGCGGCCAGAAGGTCTTCGGGACCTTCCCCTACCACGAAGCCGCGTACCTGGGCGGTGGACGCTCGGTGCGTGGCTTCAGGACCAGCCGATTCGCGGGGGATGCCTCGCTGTACGGGAACGCCGAGCTCCGGCTCCCGGTCGCCACCTTCAACATGCTCGTCCCGACCCAGCTGGGTCTGTTCGGCGCGGCGGACGCGGGGCGCGTGTTCTTCGACGGGGACCCCGAGGATGCCGACACCTGGCACACCGGCTTTGGGGGTGGGCTGTGGCTCTCGTTCATGAACCGACTGCAGACGCTGAGCCTCGGGATCGTGAACGGCGATGATCTGACGGGGGTCTACCTCCGGGCCGGGATGGCCTTCTAGGCGTCGTCCTCCGCGTCTCCCGGCCCTTCGGGTGGAGGTCGCTCGTATCGGCTCAGCCGGGCGCGCCCCGCGCCTCCCTCGTCAGCGATGAGCAGCGAGCCGTCCGAGGTGAAGCTGATTCCTTCGGCCTGGCGGTGGGCGCCTTCGGGGAACGCCTCCACCGAGAGGACTCCCCCGGCGGCGTCGACCACCGCGATCGCCGCCTCACGGGCGGCCACGATGAAGTAGTGTCCCGTCTCCGGGTGGCGCTCGATGCCGGAGGGAGAGAATCGGCTCCCCGATAGGCCCTCGGTGAGCGCCGCGCGGGAGATCCTGATCAACGAATCGCTCGCCATGGCGCGCTCGTCTACGGACCAGCGGTAAACGTCTACGGATTCCCCTAGCTCCGGGTCCCGGGGCGCCTTGCACAGGAGCAGCAGCGTCCGGTCCGCCGGCTCGAACGCGAGACCCTCCACCTCGCACCGCCGCCCGACGCCCGTGCCGTAGGTGTTGAACAGCATGCGCTCGCCGTCCTCACCCTCAAAGCTCTCGTACAGGCGACCGCTGCTCGACACGAGGTAGAACCTGTCCCCGACCACGGCGATGCCCTCGAAGTCGTCCGCCGCGGTGATGTCGCCCAGAGCGAATGCCTTGACGAGCCGCCCCTCGGCGGCATCGATCTCGTAGATGACTCCGCGCTCGTCATCGTGCGCGAAGATCCGGTCATCCGCCGTAACCGCCAGCCCGGAGATCTCACGCAGTCGCCCGGGGAGCCTCCATTGCACGTCAGGCTCTGCCGACAGGCCGTAGTCCGGTAGCACCGTCGGACTCTCCTGCAGTTCGTTCGCTGGCGCCTCAGGCTGCTGGGCTTGGCGCTCCTGTGCCTCGATGGCGGGATCGGGTCGACACGCCAGCAGCGCGGCCACGAACAGGACGGGGCGTAGTAGCGGCGGAATCCGGGGCGTACGCGGCACTACTTCTCGAGCTTCAGGTTGCGGAACTCGGCCGCGACGATGCATTGGCCGACTCGCTGGCGAAGGGTGCCGATCAGGTCCTGCCCGGAGGCGTTCTTCGGCAGGCCGATGAGAAACTCGAGCGTCCACTCTCCTTCCGGCGTAGCCGTGCTTTCGGCGAGCTGGAATTGCTTCGTGCCCTCTTCCAGCACCTCCTCGATCGCCTCGATGCATTCCTCGGTATCCGGGGAGAGCACGACCAGCAGCCCGTTGTACTTCTTCGCGACCTTGCCCCCGCCGGCGATCTGCTCCCGCAAGCGCTGTCTGCGCTCGACGATCTCGGTGAGGCTGTCCGGCGTCAGGGCCGCGAGCGCGTTGGGATCGCCGATCGTGAGGTTGCCGGATCCGGCCCCGGGCGTGCGCCCCGCACCGGCCAGCACGTCACCCAGCCGCATCTTGGGCGCCCGCCCGAGCTGATCCGCGTAGATGTTCCCGATCTGGAACCTCCACATGAACAGCACGAGGTAATTGAACAGCACCGTCGCCACCGCAGCGATCCCGAGCGCCTGGACCCCGGCCGCGAGAGCGGTCCCGATCGCCAGGAAAATGTACACCGCGTCCTTGGTGTCCTTCAGGGTGTTCCGGAAGCGGACCGCGGCGACGATCCCGGCCAGGCTGAAGGCGAGCGCCACGCTGTCCTGCACCACGATCACGAGCGCAGTGACCGCGATCGGCAGGATGATGACCGTGTGGACGACTGACTCGTCGTAACCCTCCCGCTGGCGGGTGATCATGTATACCCATACCACGGGCGCGAGCAGGACCATGCTCCCGATCATGGCCAGCGTCGCGAACAGGATCGATTCCACCGGCCCACGCATCGACCCCTCGCTCACGCCGACCGGGTCCCCTCCACCAAGAAAGCCTCGCTGGGCCAGGTCGCTCAGACGCCCACCAGAGAAGGAATCGAGGATGACCGGGAACACCATGGCGACGCCGTACAGGAGCCCCGCGGCGACGATGTAGTAGCCGGTGAGGCGCAGGAATGGAGAGCCCCAGAAACCGGAACGACGGCTCATTCGAATTGGACTCCGTGTGGGTGTTTGCGCGGCATACGGCCCCGACGGACAACGCGCCGCGACCGGTGCCGGTTCGCCGAACGGTTGCAGTGACGCGTGGGGATGTCAATATAGCTGGACCCCGACCAGGGAGTCAGGCCACCCTGGCCGAGCGCTGGCCGAAACCCCAGGAGTCTCGAAATGACGCCGACACCGTCTCCCGCGACTGCTCTCGAGCGGGATCTGCTCCAGCGAGTCGACTTCGACCACGGGTGGGGGTTGATCCAGCGTTTCTCGACCCTCGTACGGGAGTCAGGCGCGCCGGATGAGCACGAGGCGGCGGACTACATCGCGGCACAGCTCACCGCGCTCGGGATCGAGCACAAGGTGCACGAGCCGACCCTCTACCTGTCGCTTCCACGCGAGTCGTGGGTCGAGATGGACGGTGACCGCCTTCGTGCGAAGCCGCCTTCGTTCTCGGCCTCGACCACGACCGTGGGACTCTCGGGGACGGCCGTCTACGTGCCCGCCGACCGGATGCGGGGGACGGGCGACCTGTTCGAGAGCCGCCAGGGGCCCGAGCTCCCCGACGTGGCGGGGAAGATCATCGTCACCGAAGGATATGCGATGCCGCTGACGGTCCAGCGCTTCGAGGCCGCGGGCGCGACCGGGCAGATCTACATCAACCCGGGCGAGAACATCCACTGGGGCATCTGCACACCGATCTGGGGCACGCCGACCGTCGAGAACCTGGCATCGAAGCCGACGACGCCGGTCGTCGCGATCAGCAACCCCGACGGGGAGCGGCTGCGAGCGCTGCTTTCCGAGCCAGCGGACGCCGGGGCGAGTGCACGTGTCCAGCTGACGTTGCACGTCCAGCTCGAAGAGGGCTGGTACCCGTGCAAGCTTCCGGTCGCCACGGTCAGGGGCGCATCGGACGATTTCATGCTCGTCCACGGCCATTACGACTCGTGGGACGTGGGGATCGGAGACAATGCGGTGGGCGATGCGACTCTGCTCGAGCTCGCCCGCATCTTCCACGAAGGGAGGGAAGGGCTCCACCGCACGCTCAAGGTGGCCTGGTGGCCGGCGCACTCGACGGGACGTTACGGGGGGTCCACGTGGTTCGCGGACGCGTTCGCCCTCGAGCTTCGAAAACGGTGCGTCGCCGCTGTGAACATCGACTCGCCTGGCTGCTGGCACGCGACCGCGTACGAGGAAGTGATGTGGATGACCGAAGCCGAAGCCCTGTGCCGTGGTGCGATCCGCGACGCCACGGAGTGCGAAGCGGTCGGCCGGCGGCCGCTGCGGGCGGGTGACTACTCCTTCAACCAGATCGGTCTCACCTCCTTCTTCATGCTCCTCTCGAACATTCCCACCGAGGAGCGCGAGGCGCTCGGCTTCTACCCGACCGGCGGTTGTGGCGGCAACATCGCCTGGCACACGGAGGATGACGTGCTCGAGGTGGCCGAGCGCTCCAACCTCGAACGGGATCTCGCCGTGTACGTGACCGTGCTTACGAGGGTCCTGAACGCGGTGATCCTTCCGTTCGACTTCCGCGGTACCGTCGAGGAGCTGGGCGAGGCTCTGGAACAGTACGCCGTGGCGGCCGCGGAGTGGCTCGACCTGTCTCCTGCGCTCGACGAGTTGGCAGGACTGCGCAGGGAGCTCGATTGGCTGTACGACGAAGATATCCCCATCAGCGGGAACGGCCGCCCGCCCGCCAGCGATGTGGAGGACGAGCGAACGACGCCCGAATCTCTCACCGCGGATCGCGTCAACACGATGCTCGTGGAGCTCGCTCGGATCCTCGTGCCGCTCGGGTACGCGGAGGGCGAACGGTTCGAGCATGACCCGGCCCTGCCGCGCGCCGTGATCCCGAGGTTGGCCGCGGTGAAGGCGCTCGCGGCCGTCGCGGCCGACGACCCCGATCGGCTTCCGTTCCTGCAGACTGGTCTGCGTCGGCGGGTGAATCAGGTCGCCAACCGATTATACGAGGCGGGGCAGGTGGTGCGCCTGGCGCGCGAGTAGGAAGTCGGATGTCGCTTTTAGGGACCCAGGTCGGCCTCCTCGTCGTCGCCGGCGGCTGGATCGGGCCGCCCGCCGCGGCGGTTCCGGCAGACACGGTGGTGATTCGCTTCAGCCCGGACGCAGCCACGGTTACGCAGCGGCTCCCGGCGCTGGACGGCGTGGTCGACGCGCATGCGATCAGGCTCGACGGTCAGGAGCTCCGCGTCGATGGGGCGGCTAGAGCCGGTGAGCCCCTGTACTCTCCAGGAATCGAGCGCCTTCCCGGCGCATACCACCTCCGGATCAGCGGACGGGTACCGGTCGACCTGCGGTATCGCGTGACCGGACGGCTGGACCGCATCCCCCTGTTCGTTTCATCTCCCGAGGCGCAGCTCGCATCCGCCCCCGTGACGTTGCGCGTCGAGCTGACCCCGGCTTCGTCGCAGGGGTTGGACCTGGGGACGAGCCTCCCGCGATTCCGGCGAAGTTCAGAGGGAACCCTCACCGCGACCCTCTCGAGCACCCCGACCTTCGTTCGATTGGACCCGGCGGGCGGCCTGTCTTTCGCGAGGGCCGCGGACCTGGCAGTGGTCGTTTTGATCCTTCTCGCGGCCGTGTGGGCGTGGCGCACTGCCCGCCGCTCCGATGTCCTGACCGCAGGGACACGCAGCCCCCGCAACGGAGATGTCGCTTGAGCACCGGCTTGCTGATCGTCCTCGTGTCCCTCTCGGCCATCCTGATTGCCGGCACGATCCTCATCAGCGTACGGCACTTCTGGAAGCTCGAGGATGAGCTGGACGAGGGAATCGCACGCCTCCTTTCCGACGCGGACCCGGACACGGAAGAGGACGACAGCACCGAGGGAAGCGCCTGACCGGTGGGGCCCACCTTCTATGTAGTCCTCGGGGTCTACCTCGTCGTCATCATGGGGATCTCGGTATGGAGCTACTTCCACACGGAGACCGAGGTCGACTTCTTGGCGGCGGGCCGCTCGATCGGACCGATCGTCGGTGGGGCGGTGCTGGCCGCCACGCAGATCAGCGCAGGCACCTTCGTGGGCACCGCGGGCCGCCACTACCTCACCGGGATCTCGTGGTGGGTTCCATGGCTCGGCCTGTGGACCGGGTGGCTCGTCTCCGCCTTCTTCGTCGCTCCGAAGCTCCGACGGTTGGGTGCGCTCACCGTCCCCGACTACATCTCGGTCCGCTACGGGAGCGACCGGGCGGGTGCGCTCGCGGGCGTTCTCATCGTAGTGGCGTACACCATCTACCTGGTGGCGCAGTTTCAGGCGGGTGGAGAGATCGCGGAGGTCGTGTTCGGAATTCGCCCGATCACCGCGATGCTGTTGATCGTGGCGAGCACCGCCATCTACACGCTGCTCGGCGGCGTTCGTTCCAGCTCCTACATCGAGTTCCTTCAGACCCTCATCATGGTGGGTGCGCTGCTGGTGGCCGTGCCCGTGCTGTTGGACCAGGTCGGCGGGCTGAACCACGTCGATGCGATCCGCAGCTCGTTTCGGTTCCTCGAGTCACTCGATGATCGGCTGATCGGCTGGTACTTCAGCCCGCTGGAGCTGCTCGCGTTCGCGGTGGCCTTCGGGCTTTCGATCGCGGCGGCGCCCTACGAGCTCACCCGCTTCTACTCGATGCGCGACGAGCGCACGGTGCGCCGCGCCATCTTCGTGTCGATCGGCTTCCAGGTCGTGATCAGCGTGTGCATCATGTCGATCGGTCTCCTCATGCGGGTGCTCTTCCCGAGCCTCCCCTCGCAGGATCAGGCGACGGCCGTCATGGCGTTTCAGGTGCTCCCACCGGTCGTCGGCGCGCTCCTGCTCGTGGCCATGCTGTCGGCGATCATGTCGACGGTGAACTCCGTGCTGCTCGTGACCGGCGCCGGTGTGGCGCACGACCTGTACGGGAAGTTCCTCCGCCCCGACGCGAGCCAGAAGCACCTCGTGAACGTGAACCGGGTCGCGATCGTGGTGCTCGCTATCATCCCCGTCTTCTTCGCGCTTCAGAAGCTCGGAGACGTGCAGGGGATCGTGCTCGAGCAGGCGAAGTTCATCGCCTCGTTCTTCTTCGTCCCCGTCGTGATCGGCCTCAACTGGCGCCGCGGGACGGCGGTGGGTGCGGTCACGGGAATGCTGGGCGGCTTTCTGTCGTGCCTCCTGTGGGAGCTGTTCGCGCAGGAGCACCTCTTCCCACGCTTCGGGATCGACGCGGTCGAGGTGGGAGTGGTGACGAGCCTTGCTCTGTTCGTGATCGTCTCGCGCCTGACGAAACCGTCGCCGACGCAGCAGCTCGAAGTCTTCTTCGGAGAGGACTGAGGCGTCTGTCCCTGGCACACGAGCGCGACGTGCTCGGCGTGGGGGTCGAGACGGTGGGGACCGATGCGGGCCAGGCCGGCGGCTTCGATCCCCCGTTCCCGAATCACTCGATCATGCACGGGGCGGGCAAGTTCGGGCTGGCGAGCCTGTGCAATCTGGATCAGCTTCCACCCACCGGTTCGGTGGTGATCGCCGCGCCGCTCAAGATCGTGGACGGCAGCGGGAGCCCGCTCCGAGTACTGGCGCTGGCCCCCGCCGGGTGAAGCAACGGCTAGCCAGCCCGTAAAAGCCTGCTGCGAGACCAGCCCGCAAAAGCCTGCTTCGAGAGCCAGCCCGCGAGCGCGAGCCTCCTAGTCTCGAGGGTGTACGTCGACGGGCGGGAACGAGAGGTCGGGCCGGATCAGTCCTTCCATGACTTCGATCCGGCGCGTGAACGCCAGCGCCTTCCCGAGCAACGCATCGGCGTCCCCACCGACCGTCTCGCGGATCTTTGCCGTGCGGGCCGCATAATCGGCCTCGCTCTCCGCCCGCTCGACCACGACGTACCCGGGAAGGTCGTCGCCGAGCAGGATCTGATAGAACCGGAATCCGTGTCCGATTCCGTTTGCCGCGTACAACGCCACCAGCTCCAGCGCGACGCTCTCGAGCTGTTGCTGCTTCCCCGGGATCGTGTAGTACCAGTGGTAGTTGCGGAACGGTAGCTCGGCAGTCAGGTCGACCAGGTCAGGCAGGTAGGACAGGTCCGGCCGGAGCTCGATCACGATAGACTTCCGGTGGTCGATCGCCTGACCGATCTTATCCTCGAGTCCTGTCCATTCATCGAGCCCGATGTGCCCGGCCCCCGCCGCTAAATTCCGGTTGAACGCATCGATACCCGCGAAGCCGTCGATGGGAACGACGAACGCGTATCCGAGCTCCGGGCCGGCGATGGTCACGAATTGAACCTGGCTCGAGATCGGCGTCTCGAGCATGCGATCGAGGAGGGTGTGCGTCGCCTCCTCATACTGGGGCGTCTGTGCCGCTCTAACGTACTCCTGGTACACGAGGTACATCGGGTGGTTGACTTCCTGACCCGAGAGCTGGCCAGCGAACAGGATGAGGGGGATCGCGACAGGACCACCGAGAGTGAACCGCTTCATGGGGACCTCCTAGCCGCACGAACATCTGGCAGCCCCGGAGCCCTGGGGGTGGCGACGGGACCGCCGCCTGTCCAAGAGTGCCCGAGCGTGGGAGTCCCGTCAACGGTCCGCAGGCCGGAACGGACCGTTGCTCGCGTCGCTGGCCGGTCTGTGGGAGCTTCGTCAGCGACGCGCTAGCGCTCCTGCGTGCCCCGCAACTCGGCGAACGCTTCGGCGGCGCGGGCGAGCTCCGTCTGCAGCTGCTCGAGGCGTTCGTACGCGTCACGTCCGGGCGGCTGGTCGGCGCGCGAGATCATGTCGTTCAGGTACTCGATCTGGCTGATGAGCATGGGTTGGGGGTAGCTGCCGTCCTCGTCGACGAGCGACGCCCTCAAGCCGATCAACTCCTCGCGAAGCGCTCCCATGCCCTCGGCCGGCTCTCCCGCCTCGGCAGCTTCTTCGAGCTCCTCCAGCATGGCCTCCACGCTCGCCGCCAGATCCTCCGCTTCCACCAGGGTCTGCACGACCTCCATGCCGAGCTCGAACTGAGCCTCGAGGTCCTCCTGGGTCACCCCCTCGGCCCACACGCGCTGATCGATACGGACGTCGAACCCGTACTCCTTCGACCAGTCGCCAACGCTCAGCCGCGCCGTGTAAACGCCGGGTGGGACGAGGGGCCCGCGATCGGCGCCCTCGGGTCCCGCGTGTCGAAGATCCCAGTTGAATCGGTGCATGCCCGCCGACGCCCGGAGCCGGGAGCCGCCGGCACCGCCACTCCCGAAACCGCCACCGCCGCCGGCTCCGCCTGGCTCGATCGCTGGCGCCTCACCGGCGCCGCCCTCGAACTGCCGCACGAGCTGTCTCGTCGTATCGAGGATCTCGAGGGCGACGTCACCGTCCGGAGCCGAGCCCAGGTAGTAATCGATCGTGGCGCCGGGCGATGGATACTCGGGAGAACCGGGACTGCGCGCGCCGGACCCGCCCGGAGTTCGGTATCGCATGCGGTAGGTCGAACGGGGCGGGAACAGGTGAGCGTCCGCCTGCGCGAGCTCCGCGCTCCGCTCCGGCGAGAGCGCGTGCAACGGCGTGACGTTGTCCAGGATCCAGAAAGACCGGCCCATCGTCGACAAAACCAGATCGCCGTAGACGAGCTCGATGTCGGTGATCGGGGTGGCCGGCAGGTTGAGCTGGAGGCTCTGCCAGTGGGCTCCGTCGTCGAACGAGACGAATATCCCGAACTCGGTTCCCGCATACAGCAAGCCCTCGCGGTCCGGGTCCTCGCGCACGACGCGCACGGGGTAGTCGGCGGGGATCCCGTTCGTCCCGTCGGTGAGCCGGGTCCAGGTCTCGCCGTAGTCCGTGGTACGGTAGATGTATGGGGCCCAGTCATCGAGCTGAAACCGATACCCGGCTATGTACACTTTGCCCGGCTGGTGCGGCGAGATCGCGATCGCGTTCATCCGCCCCTCGGGGGGCATGTCGGGCGGCGTCACGTCCGTCCAGCTCTCGCCCCCATCGCGGGTCAGGTGGACCGGGCCATCGTTGGCCCCGGCCCAGATCTCGCGCCGATCGTGTGACGAAGCCTCGATCACATACAGCGTGCTGTAGTGCTCCTCGCCGGTGATGTCGCGCGTGATGGGGGTACCCGAGACGACCTGGCGCTCGGGGCGGAAGGCCGTCAGGTCGGGGCTGATCCGCTCCCACGTGCGTCCGCCGTCCACCGTGCGGTGCACGTACTGCGACCCGTGATAGACCACGTCGGGATCGAACGGCGACACTTCGATCGGGACCGTTCGCTGGAAGCGATATGGAAGATCCCCCGGGTTGTGGCCGTAGATGTTCACGGCGCCCACGTAGTA
Organism: Gemmatimonadota bacterium; assembly: GCA_039588275.1. Classification (GTDB taxonomy): domain Bacteria; phylum Gemmatimonadota; class Gemmatimonadetes; order Palauibacterales; family Palauibacteraceae; genus JBDHAC01. The sequence continues at coordinate 35,400 of JBDHAC010000011.1, read as the reverse complement.
CCGCTGCTCCTGACCGGTGCGCGCATTGTACAGCCCGAAGCGGCCCTTGCAGTTCGCATACACGACACCGGGATCTCCCGGCCTCGGAACTGCCGGACCCGTCTCACAACCGCCGATCGATTTCCACCAGGCCTCGGCACCACCTGGCGCCGATTCCGCCGGAGGCAGGCTGGGCACGGCGATCGTCGAGTTGTCTTGCTGCCCGGCATACAGCCAATACGGGAAGTCGTCGTCGACATCGACCTGGTACAGCTCCGCGGTCGGCTGGTTGTGGATCGTCGACCAGGTACTCCCGCCGTCCAGGGTCACGCTGGCGCCGCCGTCGTTCGACTGGATCATGATCCGCGAATCGTCGGGGTTGATCCACAGGTCGTGGTTGTCCCCGTGCGTCGTCGAAACCCTTTCGAACGATTCACCGCCATCGGTGGACTTCCACAGGCGCTCGTTGTTGACCCACACGACGTCGGCGTCCGTGGGGTCGGCGGTCACGTTCGTGTAGTAGAACGGCCGTCGCATCAGCTCCATCGAGCGGTCGTTCACCAGTCGCCAGGAGACGCCCCGGTCGTCCGAGCGGTACAGTCCTTCGAGGGGCTCCGGAGCCTCCACGAGCGCGTACACGCGATCGGGGTCGGCCGGCGAGACGCCGAGATCGATCTTTCCGATCAGGTCCGGCGGCAGCCCGTTCGTCATCCGCTCCCAGGTATCCCCACCATCCGTGGACCGCCAGATGCCGTCCTCGTCGCGCGCCCCGCTGATGATCGTCCACGGCTTGCGCTCGCCCCGCCACATGGCCGCGTAGATCGTGCTGGGGTTCGTGGGATGGAGCTCGAGGTCGATCGCCCCGACGCTGTCGGACGCGAACAGCACCTTCTCCCAACTCAGCCCGCCGTCTTTCGACCGGAACACTCCCCGTTCTTCGTTCGGTCCGAACGGGTGTCCGAGGGCGGCGACGTATACCAGGTCGGGATTCTCCGGGTGGGCCTTGACCGCCCCGATCTGACCCGCCTGCCGAAGTCCGAGGAAGGTCCAGGTATCACCCGCGTCCGTCGACTTGTAGATCCCCCGCCCGGTGATGACGTTGCTCCGGATCCCGTCCGAGCCGGTGCCGACATAGATGACGTTCGGGTCGGAATCGGCGACCTCCACCGAGCCGATCGATCCCGTCTCCAGGTGGCCGTCCGTGATCGGGCGCCACTCCTGTCCGTAGTTCTCCGTCTTCCAGACTCCGCCACCCACGGTTCCCATATAGAAGGTGTACGGGTGGGCGCGGTGGCCCTCCACGGTCGTGACGCGCCCGCCCCGCGTCGGGCCCACCATGCGGTACTTCAGCCCGGCGAACAGGGCGGGGTCGACGATGACGTTCGCGTCCTGTGACTCTTCGGGCCGCGTGTCGGCAGCCCCGGCCCGGTCCACCGGGTCCTGCGCCAGGAGTGGGCGCGCGAGGCCGACTTCCGCGGCGACTCCCGTGACTGAGGCGAGCGCGACGATGATGGCGTGGACATGTTTCATGTTATTGTCCGGTAAGTACTTGAGTCCATGTACATAAAGTGTGACAGTATGGGCGCCGCCCGCCTCGCGGCGCTCCGAGAGCTGCTGCGTGGAGCGCGTTCGCGGGACTATGTTGATCACAATGTGATCCTGGGGGCTCGACCGGACCGTGGGAAGGTGTCGACCGAGCTACCCGAATGTGTCGACGGAACCCGGAAACGGACAAGGAACCTCAGCGTAACGCGCTCCGGAGGTGGGCATGACGGACACTTCGCCTGACGACCCCGGCCACTCGCACGGCCGCCACGACGGCCCCGCGCGCGCCAACCTTTCGTGGGCCTCGGCGCTCCTGCTCACGGGGTGGATCCTGCTCGCGGCGGACTCGACGGCGGTCGTCGCGCAGTCTTTCGAGGACGCGCGCGGCGACATCACGCTGGCACTTACCGGCGATGCCATCATCACCCGGGCTCTGAGCCCTTACCGGGAGCCCCATTTCCTCACCCTGCGCGAGCTCGTCCGCGGCGCGACCGCGGCGTTCACGAACCTCGAGGTGCTGTTCCACGACTACGAGGAAGACGTGATTCCGGCCGCGGCGCCGGGCGGCACGTACATGCGGGCGGAGCCGAGAATGGCCGGCGAGCTGGCATGGTTCGGGTTCGATCTGGTGAGCCGAGCGAACAACCACTCGATGGACTTCGGGGTCGGCGGCATGCGAGCGACGACCCGCGCGGTGGAGGCGGCGGGGCTCGTGCACGCGGGAGTGGGAGAGAACCTCGCCGAAGCGCGCGCGCCGGCGTATCTGGAGACCCCGGGCGGACGCGTCGCGCTCATCTCGATCGCATCCACGTTCGATGATGCGATGCGCGCCGGCGAGCAGCGGAAGGACATGCGAGGGCGGCCCGGGCTCAGCCCGCTTCGGTTCAGCCGTCGTTACATCCTGCCGGAAGACCGGTTCGCGACCCTGCTGGATATCCTGCGGGGGTTCCGACCGGGTCTGCGCGAAGATGCCGATTCATTCACGTTCGGCGGAGCGCGATTCGTGCGCGGCGACGAGTTACGGCAGGAGACGCGCGCCAACCCAGACGACCTCGAGCACATCGTCCGGACCGTGCAGGACGCTGCGCGCCAGGCGGATTTCGTCCTGGTGACCAGCCACACGCACGAGTCCGCGGGCCGGCGGGAGATTCCGGCCGACTTCCTGATCGAGGCGGCGCACGCCGTCATCGATGCCGGCGCGGATGTGTTCGCCGGGCACGGCCCCCATGTGTTACGGGGCATCGAGATCTATCAGGGTAAACCGATCTTTTACAGCCTCGGGGACTTCATCTTCCAGAACGAAACGGTGGAGCTTCAACCCGCCGATAACTACGAAGCGTACGACCTGCCTCCGGACGCGCTCCCCGGCGAGTTTCAGGATCGGCGCATCGAGCGCTCGAGAGGGGGAGGGTTCCCTGGAGATCCGGCGTATTGGGATGGGATCCTCGCCATGACGGAGTTCCGGGGCGGCGCGCTGCACGAGGTTCGTCTTTACCCTGTCACGCTCGGTCACGGGCTGGACCGCCCGCAGCGCGGCCGACCTCAACTGGCGACGGGCGAGCACGCGAGTGCCATCCTCGATGGACTCGCGGATCTCTCGGAAGCATTCGGGACGGGGGTTCGGCTCGAGGGCGGAGTCGGCGTGATCCGGCCGTAGGGCGTCGTCTGCCGTCGCCTCCCTCAACTGATCGGAGTGGCCGCCCCCTGCTTCCTGGGGACCGGGTACGCGCGTCGCGAGTGCGCCAGCCCGAGGGCCACTGTGCTCTCCGCAGACCGGAGGGCCGCGAGCACGGGATTCACGACGGGGATCCCCACCCGCTCCTGGAGATCTTTCGCCGCATCCAGGAACCCCATCGTCATGCAGCCGAGGACGAGAGCGTCCGCGCCGGCGTCCACCGCGCGCCTCGCCTCTTCCTCCAGCGTGTCGAGGACTTCCCCCGCGCGCTCTCGCAACTCCAGGACGGGGACGTCCACGGCGCGAACGTCGGCGAGGAACGGGTCGAGGCCGTAGCCACGCATCTGGCGACGAATCGCCGGGACCACCTCCCGGACAACGGTCAGGATCCCGAACCTCTCACCCAGCTGCGCGGCCACGTGTCCGCTCGCCTGGCCGGGTCCGATGACCGGGATGCCGACCAGCTCCCGGGCGGGGGCCAATCCCGGATCCCCATAGCAGCCGATGATGATCGCGTCGAAGCCTTCCGCTTCCAGCTCGGGGACCGCCTCGAGGAGCCCGGGCACTGCCAGGTGCTCCTCCACGGAGGACTCCACCGAGGCGGGTCCCGACGACGTCTCGCGCACCGCGATCTCCGTTCCGGCGAACGCGTGCGCCGAGAGGAACTCTCCGCGACGGACCAGCTCGTCGGGCCCGAGCGGTCCGAGAGACAATGGCCCGGGCACGAAGTAGACGATTCTCATGGCCATAAGGTCGGTCGGGCGGCGCCTCGGGTCCAGCGCTCGCGAAACCTTCGCGGATGCCCGCCGGTAGGAGAGACCAAGGAGGTCGAGCCTTTGAGCGGAAGAGCCTCGTCACGACTCGCGACCGGTACCGTCGGTCTTTGCCTGCTGGCAGGGGCCTGCGATTCGTCCGGCGGCCAGCTCCCCCTTCCGAGCGCGGCGGAGATCGAGGCCCGCATCGCTCGCGTCGAGTCGGGCCTCCTGGGTCCCGTCCAGATCGAGGGTCGCGGGCCGCGCCACTTCCGGCTCGCCGATCGAATGGCGCTCCACGGCGTCCCGGGAGTGAGCGTCGCCGTGATCAACGGGGGAAGGCTCGAGTGGGCCCGGGGATACGGTGAGGCGGACCTCGAGTCGGACCGCACCGTGACGTCGGAGACGCTGTTTCAGGCCGCCTCCATGAGCAAGCCCGTGGCTGCGCTCGCGGCCCTCCGCCTCGTCGAGGAGGGTCGTATCGACCTCGACCAGGATATCGGAGGGCACCTCTCTTCCTGGCGGATCCCGCGTGACGACCCCTACCGGGAAGCGCCCGTCACGCTGCGGCAGCTACTCATGCACACCGCGGGGCTCACGGTGCATGGGTTTCGGGGTTATGCGGAGGGTGAGCGGCTGCCGAGCACGGTCCAGGTGCTGGACGGAGTCCCGCCGGCCAATTCGGACCCCGTGCGCGTCGACCTCGAGCCGGGCACGGAGTGGAGGTACTCGGGAGGTGGCTACACGGTCATGCAGCAACTCGTGGAGGATATCACCGGTCGCTCCTTCGAGGTCGTCATGCGCGAGGTGCTGGATGCGCTCGAGATGCGGGCGAGCACTTACGAGCAACCACTCCCCGAGGAACTGCGGGGTGCGGCGGCGACCGGCTACAAAGCCGATGGGACACCGGTAGTCGGGGCCTGGCACACGTACCCGGAGAAGGCGGCCGCCGGGCTTTGGACCACGCCCTCGGAGCTCGTGCGCTATGCCCTCGCGGTGGGCAGTTGGCTCGAGGGAGCCACGGACGGAGTGCTCACGCCATCGATGAGCGCGGAGATGCTGAGGCCGGGGTTGAACGGCTGGGGGCTCGGACCCAGGCTCGAAGATTCCGGCCCCGATCTCCTGTTCGGGCACGGAGGTGCGAACGAGGGATTTCGCGGGGGCTTCATCGTCTACCCGCGCCGCGGACTCGGGGCCGTCGTGATGACGAACGGGGACACCGGCGAGCCCCTGGTGCAGGAGATCCTGTACGCGATCGCTGCCGCGTACGAGTGGCCAGGATATGCTCCGCGCAGCGTGCGGAGCCGCGCCCTGACCTCGGACGAGGCGCGGCAGTACGTGGGCGACTACCGCCTGGCGGATGCCCCCGACATGGCTGTGACCATCCGCTGGCGGCGCGGCCGCCTCGAGCTTCGAGTCGGTGAGCGGCCCGCGAGCGAGCTGGTGCTGACAGGGAGTGACCGCTTCGTGATCATGTCAGACGGCGCCCCGGGCCGATTCGAGCGGGACGCCTCAGGTCGCATCGTAGCAGCGACGGCGTACGGGTCTCGGGCGCCGAGAGTGCGCGTTCGCTGACCTGTCTGGAGGTCTCCCTCCGAGGCCACGCCGAGCCCTAACAGAGTGTCCGAGGCCACGCCGAGCCCCCGCCAGGTGTCCCGAGGCTGCTACGCCGCAAGCCACCCGATCCCGCAAACGCGCGTTTCGCAACAAGATAGGCTCGCAGTTTGCCAGTCATAGGCGGGGGGAAGTGGACAGCCACCGGTCGCTTCCCTAGATTATTGCGAGTCCGGTGAGCATCAGTCGTCGGACCGGGTCCCTCAGTTGGGACCACCCACGCGGTTTTCTCGTCGCGGGAGCAGCCGCTCCCGGGCGTCCGCAGTAGGTGGTGGAGATCCGCAGCAACAGCCCAGTGCCGAGGCGCACGAGTCCGCGGGAGTGAAGCGGCGGCAAGGCGCGAGAATAATAGCGGCATCACCCGAATCCCGAGGCAGACCCATGCGAGTCTCTCATGGCCTGGGGCGGGGTGGGGACGAGCGGGGGGCAATCAGCGCCTTTCTGGCGCTTGGCATCGTCGTATTCCTTTCGATGGCGGCCTTGTCCATCGACCTCGGAATGCTCATGCAGCGGCGGACCGAAGCCCAACGCACCGCCGACGGAGCGGCGCTCGCGGGCGCGGCATCACTCATCTACGTACCGGACGGCTCCCAGGCTCGAGACTGGGCCAAGGCGTACGCCGACTCCAACGATGTCGGAACCAGCAACATCCTGCTACGCGATCAGGACATCGATGTGATTCTCCCGGATACGGTTCGGGTTCGCGTCCTGCGCAGCCAGTCCTATGGCGGACCCGTGAGCACGCTGTTCGCTCGCCTGTTCGGGATGAACGACGTGGACGTCGGGACGGTGGCGGCAGCGGAGGCTGCAACCGGACCGAGCTCGGTAAGCTGTGTGCTACCCGTCGCGCTCCCGGACAGGTGGTATGACACCTTCTACTCGCCCCCCGAACCGGTGTCGATCGGCACACCCGAATGGGAACCGTTGGACGGGGATTACTACATTGGACCGTACCAGGCCGATGGCATCACGCCCGAGGCGGCCTATACCGGGTGGCAGCTCTACGAGCCGTTCGTGCTCCTCCCCTCGCAAGGAGGATCGACGCCCGGCCCGCCGCCCAGCACGCGCCTGATGCCCGGGATGTGGGAGCTGTGGCTCCCGCCACAGAACAACGGCGTCCCGCCGATCCGTGAGCGGATCCTGGGCTGCCCCGACGGCGAGGACTCCGCTTACGTTGCCGGCGATTCGCTCTATCGAGAGTCGGGCAACCGGCAGACCCTCGCCGAAACGTTCCGGGACATCATCAACCTATACCCGGGGCAAGAGTACAATTCGTCCTGTCAATGCATTATTGACACGCTCAACGGCAACCAGGTCGTGACGGGTGGGTTGCGATACCGCGCGATGCCGGTGTTCGACCCCAACACCTACACGCAGCAGGGGTCCGGTCCGCACTTCGAGATCAGCCACTTCGTCGGGGTCTTCATCGAGGACGTCGATCCGGGTCCACCCGGGGCGGCAAACATATACGGTCGCATCATGCCCCTTCTGGCGATCGGCGGTGGTAGCGGCAGCAACGCGGGGCCCGTGGTGAAATACCTCAGATTGGTGGAGTGATTCCCCGCGCTCGCCCCGCGGGATACGGCATCCAGAAACCGAAGGGCCCCGGCGATCCGGGGCCCTTCGTACATCCGGGAGCGTCTCCGCGGGCGAACCGCCCGCCTGCCCCTCGGCGGAGGGCGTCGGGCGCCGGGCCGTGGCCGGCGCGCGATTCAGGATACGGGTCGCTGTGGCAGGCTCCGCGCTGTGGGGTCCGACAGCTCCGAGGCCGCCCCTGACCGGGACGCCGATAGGAGCGCGTCGGTGAAATCCTGACGCTCTTCGAGCAGTGCGATTCGCGCGTTCAGCGTCTCCACCACCTCGCGCATTTGCACGCCCGCGTCGTTCTCCCGGACCGCGCGCCGCTGCTGGGCCATGATCTCGAGGAGATCCCCGAGGCGCTTCGCGAGCGGGCGGAACAGGATGACCCCACCGGTCGTGAGGATCAGCGTGAGCAATACGAGCATCGGGGCAATCTCATCCATGATCCACTCCGAGGGGCTGAGTAGGTGCAGTCGGCTCGACACCCCCTACGGGCGCCAGGAGCGGCGGGTTTCGAACCCTGTATCCCGCGCACGGACGTCAAACGGCCCCGTCGACGTGACGCCGATGGGGCCGCTTGATGACGTCCGGCTGGCTTTTGTCGCTGGCTTTCGTCGACGACGGGTCGCTATCCTCCCGCCTTGAGGAGATCCCGGATCTCTCCGAGCAGGGTCTCTTCCGCGGAAGGCTCGGGTGGTGCTTCCTCGGGCGGAGCCTCCTGTTCAGCGCGCAGCTTGTTGAAGCTGCGGACGACCATGAACACGGAGAACGCGACGATCAAGAAGCTGAGAACGGAGTTGATGAACGCGCCCCAGTTGAGCGTGACGGCGCCGGCCTCCTCGGCCGCCGCGAGCGTGGCGTACGGCCCCGCCGGGTCGCCTTGCTGGAGGACCGCGTGAAGCTGGGAGAAGTCGACGTTGCCCAGCGCCAGACCGATCGGCGGCATGATCACGTCGTTGACCAACGAGGTGATGATGGTGCCGAACGCGGCGCCGATGATGATGCCGACGGCCATGTCGAGCATGTTGCCCTTGATGGCGAACTCCTTGAACTCTTTGAGCATCTCGGTGCTCCTTTCGCGAACGGGTCGGTGAGATCCAATCAACGTGCATCAGACAATCCCACCGCGCGAGGGTCACATCCGGGCATCCAGGCGATCCCGGGTAGCACACCCTTGATTCATGTGACCCTCGGGCAGCAGTCGTGTCCATGAGGGTGTAATCATGGCACACGAATACGACTCGGTCGCCGACGACGTGCTGGTCGAGACGGTGCAGGAGGCGGGTGCGGGCGATCTGCGGGCGTTCGAGGTCCTCGTCCAACGCCACCGCGGCCGCATCCTGGCGAACTGTCGCTATATGACGCGGTCGCCCGATGATGCCGAAGACCTCGCGCAGGAGGTGTTCACGCGAGCGTTCTTCGGCATCAAGAGCTTCCGCGGGCAGGCCGCCTTCGGGACCTGGTTGCAGAGGATCAAGGTCAATCACTGCATCAATTTCCTGAAGAAGCGGCAGCGACAACCCGATCGTGTGGATGCGGACGCGCCCGCCGTGCAGGCACACGAGGCGATGCGCAGGGAGCCGAAGGCCGAGCGCCGGCTGGTGGCGACGGAAGAAGGGGTGCAGATCGAGGCCGTCCTGGATTCGATGTCGGAGACCCTGCGGGTACCACTGTTGATGCGCGACCTGGACGGGTTCTCCTATCAAGAGATCGCGGAGCACCTGCAGATTGGGCTGTCGGCGGTCAAGATGCGCATCAAACGAGCACGTGAGGAGTTTCGGGAACGGTACCAGGAGTTGACCGGTGTTGCTGAGGGGAACGAGGACGCTTTGATCGAGGGAGAGGGCGAGGGGGAATGACCGACCGCGAGGGTCCACCGGAGGGCGTCGAAGACATGGACGATGCGGGCGAGCCGATCCACCTGCTAGGCAGCCTGACCCTGGAGCCGGAGCTCGGCTTCATGAGCCGGCTGCGCGGGCGGATTCAGCGACGGACGCTCGTGTCCGACGTCGCGACGTTCTCTTGGTCGGCGATGGCGCACGCGCTGCTCGAGTACTTGCCGGCACTCTTCGGTGTCATTGGCGGCAGCCAGGATAGGAGGGATGGCTGATGCAGGAGATACAACAACGTCTCGGAGACGCGTTCCGTCAGCTTCTGGATTCGCTTATCGACATGACGCCGCGAGTCGTGGTCGGCATCGTGTTGCTCCTGCTGGCCCTGCTGGTCGCCAAGCTCTTCGAGCGGTTACTGCGCGGCCTCCTCGTCCGCGCGCGCTTGGATGCGGCGATCGAGAGGATGGGAGTCGATCAGGCCCTTCGTCGCATCGGCGTGCAGAAGAAGATGTCGCAGCTGTTGCCTCGCCTGGCCTACTTCCTCCTGCTGTTGCTCTTCTTGCGGACAGCGGCCGATGCTCTGGGGTTGGGGGCGATATCCAGCGCAGTGGGCTCGTTCTTCTCGTACCTGCCCAACGTCGTCGCGGCGGTCTTGATCCTCGTCCTGGGTGCGATCGCGGCTCAGGCGGCTGGTGGGGCCGTCACACGCGCGGCGGAAAACTCTGGAATCGAGTTCGCTTCGTCTCTCGGCGGTGTGGTGACCGCGGTGCTCTTCTTCGTGCTGGGCATCATGGCGATCGGACAGCTGCGGATCGATACCGAGATCGTCCGTCTGGTCACCACGGGCGTGTTGGCCGGCTTCGCGCTCGCGTTCGGTCTGTCCTTCGGGCTTGGCTCGCGAGACATCACGCGAAACATCCTGGCGGGCTATTACGCGCGGAAGACGTTCCGGATGGGAGAGGAGCTCGAGATTGCGGGTGCGCGCGGCCGCCTGAGCGCGATCACGCCCACGCAGACGATTCTGGAGCACGACGATGGAATCGTCACGGTGGCGAACAGCGCCTTCCTCGAGGAGGTGGCGAGGCAGTAGACGGGTCCAGGCCAAACCAGATTCGGCCGCCTGATTCGGCCGCCTGATTCGGCCGCTCGGCGCCATGTGACTTTTACGCGGCGTCGCGATCTTACGGTGTGGCACGCGCGTCACACTGGCGGCAAACGCCGCCCAAAATACGGAGGTCACACGCCCATGGTTCGGACGTCATTAAGGGGTTGGGGTGGTGCGGTCGCGACGGCCGTGGTCGGAGCAGCGCTCTGCTTTACGACCGCCCCATTGCAGGGGCAGGAGGACGAGAAGGAGCTCGGCTGGTTCTACACGGCCGAAGTGTCGTTCCTGTTTACAGGCGGGAACGCGGAGGCGAACACGTTCGGGCTCGGCGCGGGGCTGCGGAAGGTTTGGGAAAGCTCCGAGTTTCGGTTCAATGCAGGTGGGCTGCGTAGCGAGTCTTCGACGACCACTCGCACGGCGGTCGGTACAACGACCGACTTCCAGGTGAACGAGCAGTCCGACAGTAAATTGACCGCTGAGAACTACTACGCTCGTGGCCGATACGACTACGCGTTCTCCGGAGCGTTCTTCGCGTACGGCGGGGCCGGGTGGGAGAGGAACACGTTCGCGGGCTTTGACAACCGTACCTCGTTCGCGGGTGGTCTCGGGAACATCTGGGTCGAGAAAGAACGCACCCGTTTCCGTACCGACTACGGTGTCACGTACACGATCCAGGACGACGTCGCGAGCTCGGGCTCGGACACGTTCGCCGGCGCCCGCTTCTCGTGGGACTATTGGCAACGGCTGACGGAGTCGACGAACTTCATCAGCATGCTGATCGTGGACGAGAACCTGAACGATACCGATGATCTGCGCGGCGACTTGACCAATGCGCTCTCGGTGGCGATCAGCGACAACCTGGCATTTCGAACCAGCCTGCAGCTCCTGTGGGACAACCAGCCGTCGCTCGCCGGCGTGCTGCTCGAGCAGCCACTCGGAACGCCGACGGGAGATACGATCTTCGTGGAGCTCGACAAGCTGGACACGGTCCTGAGCGTGGCGCTGGTGGCCACCTTCTGACCAGAGGCCACCGTCTTCGGGTCCGGTTACCAGGTCCTGATCCTCAGGGTCCGACGGTCAGACCCGGCCCTCACGGTCGGGTCTTGTCCGTCCCGGGCCCTGCTCTCCAGAGTGTCGGGATCGCGTTCGGGAGGGAGGGGCGAGGATGGTGACGTCGAAGGACGGCAGGGATAGGCCTCGGGCCGTCGGCCTCGGGCGGCGGGTCCAGCGAATCGGGGGCGGATTGGCGATCGGGTCGCTCATCGCGCCGCTGGCAGGCGCCGGGCTCGCGGGTCAGCAGGCATACGAAATCGTCCCTCGCCCGGCGGCGCTCGCTCCGATCGAGGGTGCCTTTACGCTCGACGATCGGGTTCGGGCGGTGCTCTCCGACCCCGGCCACGCCGAGCTTCGAGCGGCGGCCGAATCCTGGCTCGCCGCCGTGCGGGCCAGTACGGGTCTGCGGCTCCCGATTGCCGAGGATGTCGAGCCGGGCTCGCCTCGGACGATCTCGTTCGTTCTGGATGACGCCATCGCCGAGACCGGCGCGGAGGTCGCCGCCGAGCCCGGTGCGGAGGTTGACCCCGAGCCCGGTGTGGCGGTCAACGCCGAGGCCTATCGCTTGCGCGTCGATCCAACCGCCGTCGTACTGTCCGCCGCCACGCCGGCCGGGATCTTCTACGCGACTCAGACCCTGCGACAGCTCCTTCCCGTCGAGGTCGAAGGGGGACTCGCGGGCGACGGCCTGGTCGACGGCTGGTCGATTCCCGCCGTCGAGATCGCCGATGCCCCGCGCTTCCGGTATCGCGGCATGCACCTCGACGTGGGGCGGCACATGTTCCCGGTCGAGTTCATCAAGAAGTACCTGGATCTCCTCGCGCTCTACAAGCTGAACACATTCCACTGGCACCTGACCGAAGATCAGGGCTGGCGGATCGAGATCGAGAAGTACCCGCGCCTCACCGAGATCGGCGCGTATCGCCGGGAGACGATCCTCGAGAAGAACTTCGAGCCGTTCGTGGGCGACGGCGTCCCGTACGGAGGATTCTACACGCAGGAGGAGATCCGCGACGTCGTGGCGTACGCGGCGGAGCGTCACATCACGGTCATCCCCGAGATCGAGATGCCGGGACATTCGCTCGCGGCGCTCGCGGCGTACCCGGAGCTGGCGTGCACCGAGGGTCCGTTCGAAGTCGGAACTCGCTGGGGCGTATACGACGACGTGTACTGCCCGTCCGAGGCCACGTTCGCGTTCCTCGAGGACGTCCTGACCGAGGTCCTCGAGCTCTTCCCGAGCCGTTACATCCACATCGGAGGTGACGAGGCGCCCAAGGTGCGCTGGGAGGAGAGTCCGATCGCACAGGCCGTGCTGGCCCGCGAGGGTCTGGCGAGCGAGGAGGAGCTGCAAAGCTACTTCATCCGCCGGATCGAGCGTTTCCTGCTCGAGCACGGACGCCGGCTGATCGGCTGGGACGAGATCCTGGAAGGCGGCCTCGCTCCGCAAGCGACCGTGATGTCGTGGCGCGGAACCGCGGGCGGGATCGAGGCGGCCCGGCAGGGCCATGACGTCATCATGACGCCGTCCAGCCACGTCTACTTCGACTACTATCAGAGTCGCGATCGAAGTCAGGAGCCGCTCGCCATCGGGGGCTTCACCCCGCTGGAGAAGGTGTACGCGTTCGAGCCGGTTTCCGCCGAGCTCACACGAGAGGAAGCCGGGCATGTCCTCGGGGCACAGGCGAACGTGTGGACGGAGTACATGAAGACCTCGGAGCACGTGGAGTACATGGTCTTTCCACGTCTGCTGGCGTTGGCGGAGGTCGTGTGGTCGCCGCGCACCTCCCGCAGCTGGCCGCATTTCCTCGGGCGTCTCCCCGCACACCTGTCGAGGCTGGATGCGTTAGGCGTCAACTACCGCATCCCCGACGTGCGGGGGTTGGAGGGGGATGGACTCCTGCTGGCCGATCGGGTGAGCTTGACTCTGGACGCGCCTGTCGCCGCGGGCGAGATCCGTTACACGACCGACGGATCGGAGCCGACGCGCGTATCGACGCGCTATGCGGGCCCGATCGAGCTCTCGCTCTCGGAGGACGGGGTCCCGGTTCGGGCGCGGGTCTTCCTTCCGGACGGTCGCGCGGGCCCGATGGCCACCGCTCGTTTCACCCGCGCCCGGCTGAGAGACCCGGCGGTCGTCGTCGAGGACCGGCTCGTGTCGGGTCTGCGCTTCGAGCTGTACGAGGGTGAGTTCGATTCGGTTCAGGACCTGGACGGTCGTGTCGCAGGCGCCCGCGGTCCGGCGGGCGGAGTGCGGCTGACCGGGCGCGAACCGCGGGAGAGCGGGTTCGGTCTTCGGTTCACGGGCTACCTGCGAATTCCGCAGGACGGCATCTATTCCTTCCGCCTCACATCCGATGACGGAAGCCGGCTCTCGGTCGCAGGCGAGGTGACCGTGGACCACGACGGCCGGCACGCCGCCACCGAGCGATCGGGGGCCGTGGCCCTCCGTGCGGGCTTGCACCAGGTCGAGGCGCGGTACTTCGATGCCGGTGGCCGCCGGGTGCTGGAACTGGAGGTCAGCGGCGCCGGCGAAGGCTGGCGGCCAATCCCGTCGGAGTGGCTGTTCCACACCCCCTGAGGCGCGCGCGGGATGCGGGTATCCGTCGGCCGGTCAGGGCTCCCGCTGCCGGGCTCCGGCGGACAACAAGTCACCCAGGTGAGCGCGCACCACGCGCCGCGTGACTCGCTGGCCGGCCTCCATCCCGCCGACCACGAACAGCTCGGGTCCTACGATGGCGATTGCACGGTGGTCCATGGTCGCGACCGAGAGAGGCGGCAGCGTGAGCCAGCGCCCCGCCCGGATGTCCCAGGCGAAGACCGCGGCGCGGGGCTCGGAGGGAACGCCGTCGTACCCCTGGCCATCGTAATTGTACGGGTTGTCCGAGCCGCCCAGGAAGATCACCCATCGGTCCGGGACACCCGTGGCTGCGGCACGATACAGCGGGGGACCCGGGTGCGGCGGCAGCCGCCGCCATCTGATGTCCTCTGGGCGATCCGGATCGATGTCGCCCGCCCAGGCCGAGCCCTCGATGCGGAAGCGCGGTTGCCCCTCTGACAGCGTGCGTGTGCCGTCGATGTAGACGATCGTATTCCCCGCCAGGCCTCCCGCGTGGCCGAAGACGGACGTTCCCGGGATGGGCGTCGCCGCCATCCATCGATCTTCAGACGGGTCATAGATCTGGACATCGGCCACGTTGTCCCGATCGTGCCACCCCGAGACCAGATAGATGAGTGAGTCGCGCCATACGCCTGATATGGCGTCGTCGACCGGGACCGGAATCGGAGCGCCGGAGCTCCATCGATCGGTCTCGGGGTCGTAGATGTCGACGTTCGGAAGCGACCGCTCGCTCCCGTCATCCGCCACGGTGTAACCGCCGAACAGGTAGATCTTGCCCCGAACGGCCTCCGCGGTCGCGGCCAGACGGCCCGCGCCGGGGACCTCACGTACCGCGCGCCACTCTGCTGAGCCGAGGTCCCAGCGCAGCGCGATGGGGGGGCGGCCGTCCCACGCCTTTGTCGAATCGATTCCGAGGAAAGAGAAGACCGCGGGACCGTCGGGCGTCCGCACGGCGGCGACCGCATTGTTCGCGAGCGGGGTCGGGAGCCGGGGTGCCTCACCCCAGGCCGGCGCGACCTGGACGAGGAGTCCGAGTAACGCGACCGTCGGTGTCATGCGAATAGCCGCTCGCTGCTGGAGTCCTTCGGTAACCCGGCAAGGTCGTCAAGCCCCGCGGTCGGCGCCACATCAGCGACGGGCCGCGAGCCTCAGGGCCGTTGCCACACCTCGGTGTCGGGCTTGAACACAGCCCACGCGAACCAGAAATGGTTTCCATGCGGAATCGGCGCCAGGCGCTCACCGGCAAGGGGGCCATCGACGGCGCGACCCGCGAGGTCCCACGTCGACTCGGTCTCCCGGTCCCGGAACCGGTCTCCGTCGCGCTCGAAGGTCAGCGTGCGCTCTCCCAGCGTGCGTGCATAGACGGCGCTCTGCCCGATGTCGCGACCCTCGGCGATGAGCCTCTCGTCGAGCGCGCTCGACGCCCCCGGCGTCCAGAAGACGACGAACTCGGTGCCCGCGAACTCCGCGTTGATGACGCCGACTTCCGACAGCTCGGAGAAGGGAGCCGCCCAGCCCTCCTCGATGTCCAGTCCCACCACCCGTTCCATCGCCGGGAAGCGCCGGTCCACGCTGGCATTGAAGAACGGGCCGATGGGACCGCCCTGCGTATCATACCCCGCGTACGGATTCTGGCCGTATCGGCGATCGTACCCGGTGTCGCGGGAGAGCACCTGCATCCGGGGATGAAGCTCGCGCGCCTTCTCCCAGGAAAGCGTGTTCGCGGGGAAGAACTTGAGTCTCGTGCCCACGAGCGTCCCCACGATCGCTTCGCCGCTCGCCTGCTGCCACCAGGTCTCGGTCTGCCGGTCGTACATCACCAGGTCGGAAAAGCGGAGCCGCCCCGTGGTGCCGAAGTCGAGCACACGCTCCCCCACGCGACGCTCGAACACCAACGCCGTGTTACACAGGGGACAGAAGGTGACGGACAGTGGCCGTCCGCCCACCTCGTCGTTCACGATCTCGTGCCAGATGAGGATCTGGAACGGGTAGGCCTTCACGACGCCTGCGTACTCGACGACCAGCACGGGCTCCGTAGGTCCCAGCCACTCGTCTGCCGCATCGACCTCGACGAACTTCGGCCGGTCGATGGCCGGGATGCCGTCCTTCGGGGGGCCGCCCGATGCAATTTCCTCGATGGGGACGGCGATGCGCGAGAAGTCTGTGGCCCAGCGCTCCACGGCCCGTACCCCCAACCTCCTCGCCACGCTCGCCGAGTCGGACGACCCGCCTCCGTCTTGCGCGCACGCCGGCAGCGCGGCGAGCGTCAGGGCGGCCACCGACAGAAGGCCTGTTCGTCCGATCATTCTCGCTCCATCGTTCACGAACTGGTAGGGCTCGAAAAGATGGCGGCAGTCGACGGCGTGCCGAAAGAAGCGGCCGCGGATCACGAGCTTGCCCGGGTGAACAAGGAACATGAAGGTGAGGTTCCGGAGGTCGGCGAACGGGACACGGGTTCCGAAGGCGCATGCCCCGGGCGCACGCTCGGAGGTGGAGGCATCGGCGGGATCGGGAACTCCGGAGAGGTCCGCGTGTCCTTGGAGAACGCGGTGCTGGAGCGGTGCTGGAGCGGTGCTGGCGCGGTGATCGATCGTGGAAGATGGGATATGACGGATCGAGACGACGCAGGACGAGAGCGAGCCAAGAAGGCGGAGTTCGAGGCCGAGGCCCTCGTCCACGTCGATTCGCTGTACGGTTTGGCACTCCGTCTTACGGGCGGCAACGCGTCGCAAGCCGAGGATCTCGTCCAGGAGGCGTTGCTCAAGGCGTACCGAGCCTGGGAGGATTTCCAGCTGGGTACGAACTGCCGAGCCTGGTTGATGACCATCCTTCGCAACACGTTCATCAACAACTTCCGTCGCCAGCAAAGGCGGCCCCAGACCGTCGACTTCGATGACGTGGCCGACCGTTCGGTGTTCGCGGAGGTCAAGGACACCGACCCCGTCGGCGGGTTCTTCGACCGAATCATCGATGAGGAAGTGATTACCGCGATCGACGAGCTGCCGGACGAGTTTCGGATCCCCGTCGTGCTGTCGGATCTCGAGGGGTTGAGCTATCAGGAGGTGGCGGAGATCATGGAGATCCCGGTCGGGACGGTGAAGTCGCGCCTGTTTCGAGCCCGCAAGCGCCTTCAGGAGCGGCTGTACACCTACGCGCGCGACATGGGTTACCTGTCATGAGCGATCGCGATCGAGAGATGATCAGCTGCGAACAGGCTGTCGAGCGGGTATACGAGTTCCTGGATGGCGAGCTGGACGCCGAGATGACGGAACAGGTCCGAGAGCACATCGAGGTATGCAAGCGGTGCTACCCCTACTTCAACTTCGAGCGAATCTTCCTCGACCACATTCGGAGCAAGGGGCTGCGGCCCGAGCGGAGTGAGCGGCTCGAGGCGCGGATCCGGGAGGTGCTCGGGAACCTCTGAGCCCCTGGACGCGGGCTGGATCTAACCGTCGGTCTGCTAGTACGAGTGCCGCGGCCGCCGGCCGCGCGCCGCGGCCGGCATTCGTACGCGCGGCCGCGAGGGGCGCGTCGCGGTCGCGTCGCGTTCCGCCTCCATTTCGGCGACCCGGTGCTTGACGTCCACGATGCTGTCGGGATTCAACGAGATGGAGTCGATACCGGCCTCGACCAGGAACGTCGCGAACTCCGGGTGGTCGCTCGGAGCCTGACCGCAGATCCCCACCTTGCGGCCATGCCGGTGCGCTCGGTCGATCAGGTCGCGGATCGCTCGCTTCACCGCGTCGTTGCGCTCGTCGAACAGGCTCGCCAGCTCTGCCGAGTCCCGGTCCACGCCCAGGATCAGCTGCGTGAGGTCGTTGCTCCCGATCGAGAATCCATCGAACAGCCGGGCGAACTCCTCGGCGAGGATGACGTTGGACGGGACCTCGGCCATCATGTAGACCTCGAGGTCCGACTCTCCTCGCCGGAGACCGTTGTCCGCCAGGACCTCGAGCACGCGCTCGGCCTCGGCGAGCGTACGACAGAACGGGATCATGATGAGGACGTTGCGTAGCCCGATTTCCTCTCGGACACAGCGGATGGCCTCGCATTCCAGCGCGAAGCCCTCGCGGTAACGATCGCTGTAGTAACGGGCGGCGCCCCGGAATCCGAGCATCGGGTTGCTCTCCGGGGTTTCGAACTCGTCGCCTCCGATCAGGTCGGCATACTCGTTCGTCTTGAAGTCGCTCATCCGCACGATCACGGGCTCCGGCCATTGCGCGGCGGCGATCTTGGCGATACCACGTGCCAGGTGGTCGACGAAGTAACGCGTCTTCGTCTCGTAGCCCCGTGTCAGGGTGGCGATCCTGGCCTTGACTTCCTCATCCGCCAGATCCTCGTAGTGCACGAGCGCCATCGGGTGGATCTGGATGTGGTTGCTGATGATGAACTCCATCCGAGCCAGACCGACTCCCGCGGACGGCAGCCGCCACCAGCGAAAGGCGGCGGACGGGCTGCCGACGTTCTGCATGATGCGCGTTCGAGTTTCCGGGACGTCATCCAGATCCACCTCGGATTCGTGGTACCGAAGGACCCCTTCGTACACGAACCCTTCGTCGCCTTCGGCGCACGAAAGCGTCACCTCTTGTCCGTCCTCGAGGACGTCTGTCGCGTTCCCCGTCCCGATCACGGCCGGCGTCCCGAGCTCGCGACTCACGATGGCCGCGTGGCACGTCCGGCCGCCCGAGTTCGTGACGATTCCTGCCGCCCGCTCCATGATCGGTACCCAGTCCGGGTCCGTCATCTCGGTCACGAGGATGGCTCCGTCCTCGAAGCGGTCGATGTTGCGGGCATCCTCGATCACGCACACGCGTCCCGTCGCGATCGCCTGACCGACGCTGAGTCCGGCCACGAGCTCCCGCCCCACCTCCTCCAGCGTGTACGTCTTGAGCACTCCGGCGTCCAGACGCGATTGGACGGTCTCGGGTCGGGCCTGGACGATGAACAGCTCGCCCGTGCGCCCGTCCTTCGCCCACTCGATGTCCATCGGACAGCCGTAATGCGTCTCGATTCTCGACACCCAGCGAGCGAGTTGCAGGATCTCCTCGTCGTCGAGCACGTAGGCGTCACGCTCCGAGGGCTCCGTGGGGACCTCCAGCGTGGGCGTCTCCATCTCGTCCCCGTAGACGAGCTTGATCTCCTTGGTGCCCAGGGTTCGGTCGATGATCGGAGTGAGCTTCCGATGCTCCAGCAGAGGCTTGAACACCGTGTATTGATCGGGCGTCACACTCCCCTGCACGACTGTCTCCCCGAGACCCCACGCGGCGCTGATCAGCACGACGTCCGGGAAGCCGGTCTCGGTATCGATGGAGAAGCAAACGCCGGCGCTAGCCAGGTCCGATCGGACCATCCGCTGGACTCCGACCGAGAGCGCGACATCGAGGTGGTCGAAGCCCTGCTTGGTCCGATACGCGATCGCCCGGTTGGTGAACAGCGAGGCGTAGCAGCGGCGACAAGCGTCCAGCACGTCGCTCGCACCCGATACGTTCAGAAAAGTCTCCTGCTGGCCTGCGAAGCTGGCTTCGGGAAGGTCCTCCGCGGTCGCGCTGCTCCGGACCGCCACGTCGAGCTCCCCGACGCCGTTCTTCCGGCTCAACTCGGCGTACGCCTCGCGCACCGCCTCTGCGATCGGGGCGGGGAACTCGGAGCGCAGGAAGAGCTCGCGAATGGACGCGCCCACTTCCGCGAGGGGGCGTGCCCCCGTTTCCAGCTCCTCCAGGTGGGCGCGGATCGCTGCGCCCAACTCGTTGTGGTGAACGAAGTCGGTGTACGCGCCGGCAGTCAGAGCGAAGCCTTCGGGCACTCGAATGCCTTCACGCCTCAGCGCCCGAATCATCTCGCCGAGCGACGCGTTCTTGCCTCCGACCCTCTCGATCGAGTGCCGATCGAGGTCCGAGTACCAGAGGGTGTATGTCATGGCGACCCGCTTCCTGGCGACGCCTGCCACCCGCCCGGGATGGCCCGACTCCAGCAGGTGTGGCGGAGCAATTGGCGTTCCCCGGCCGAGCGCGCTTCAACTCGTTATGAGAACGGGACATGCGCGGATCAAGGTCGTGTTCTGAACGCAGAGTGTAGCACGCCGGAACCGAGGTTCTGTCGCGCGAATGCAATAAAGCCCTCCTCGGAACCGCGCCCGCGGGACTCGCGACAGCGAGTGGGCCCGTTACAGGAGATCGAGCTGGTCGGGTGGTGGCGCCGGCGCGTCAGGCGGCCGATCCGCAATCCGCTCCGCCAATTCGGACGGCGTCCCGATCAAAGGGCCGAGCGGTTCGACGCACGCTGCGTCGTCGTTCCGGATGTGGTTCACGCGCGGGCTGACCGGTACGAGCTCGACGGCATCGGAGGGAAACGGCTCGAGCAAGGGGGCCAGTTCTGCGTACAGCCGCACCTCCGGGTCGAGCCAATGTGACACATCGGCGGGTGCGAGTATGACCGGCATCCGATCATGGACGGGTCGCAGGAGATCATTCGCATCCGTGGTGATGATGGCGCAGGACTCGACCGGGCCTTCCGGGTCGCCGGACCAGCGGTCCCACAGACCGGCGAACGCGAATGGCCCGCCGCCCCTCAGGCGGACCAGGTACGGTTGACGGCGTCCACCCTCCGTTCGCCATTCGTAAAACCCGTCCGCGAGCACGAGACAGCGGCGAGAGCGCGTCGATTCCTCGAAGGCGGGCCGGCTGTCGAGTGTCTCGCTCCTCGCGTTGATGAGCATCGGAAGCTCCGCCGGATCACGCGCCCAGCCCGGGATCAACCCCCACCTCAGGGCATCCAGCTCCCTCCCGCCGTCCGGTCGCTGCCGAACCACGGCCACGGCGTCGGTCGGAGCCACGTTGAAGCGCGGTCCGGAGGGCGTCGCTCGCACGTGATCGACCTCGAACAACTCGACCAGCTCGGGAACCGGAGTCTGCAGCGTGAAGCGTCCACACATGAGTACGAATCTACATCGGGATCGGAATCGGGGCCGCCCGCCCCGCCCGTCAGAAGGACAGGCGGCGATGAAGCCGTTGCGGGTTGTCTCCCGCCGACCGAAGATCCCACGGCACGCCGGTTTCGATGCCGGCTCCACGCCTGGCCGCAACCTGCCAGACTGGCATCCACGGAGTCTCACATGCGCATCGCGCTCGTACAGCAGGCAGCGGCAGAGGACCGTGGCCAGAACTTGGCTCGCGCGCTCGAGGCCATGGGGCGAGCGAAGGACCTCGGGGCCGATCTCGTCGCCTTCGCGGAATTGGCCGTCGACCGTTTCTTCCCCCAGCGCGAGGCGGACCGCTCGGCGGCCGATGTCGCCGAATCCATCCCGGGCCCGACCGCGGATCGCATCGGCGCGCGGGCTCTCGAGCTGGGTCTGGTCACCGTCTTCAACATGTACGAGAGAGCCGATGACGGGCGGTGCTACGACAGCTCCCCGGTGTTCGATGCGAACGGGAGCCTGCTGGGCGTGACTCGCATGGCCCACATCACCGACTACGCCTGCTTTCACGAACAAGCCTACTACGCGGAAGGGGATCGCGGTGCACCCGTGTACCAGACAGCGGTCGGTCGAGTCGGCGTCGCCATTTGCTACGACCGACACTATCCCGAGTACATGCGTCGACTCGGGGAGCAGGGGGCTCAACTCGTGGTGATCCCACAGGCGGGCTCGGTCGGGGAGTGGCCCGAGGGCCTGTACGAGGCCGA
The DNA here is from genome assembly GCA_039588275.1 of Gemmatimonadota bacterium. GTDB lineage: Bacteria > Gemmatimonadota > Gemmatimonadetes > Palauibacterales > Palauibacteraceae > JBDHAC01. The sequence goes on along the minus strand of JBDHAC010000011.1, from coordinate 13,967 downwards.
GGTCCGTGTGGCCGCGTTCCAGAACGGGTACTACGCGGCCCTCTGCAATCGAGTGGGTGATGAGGAACGCCTCACGTTCGCGGGGGAGTCCTTCGTGACGGATCCCGAAGGACGCGTGATTGCTCGCGGAGGGACGTTGGTCGAGGAGATCATCGTCGCGGATCTGGACCTCACCGCGTGCGAAACGTCGACCGCCCGGCGCCTGTTCTGGCGCGACCGGCGACCCGATCTCTACAGGGATTGGGCCGCATACGATGCTTCAGGTGTAATGCCATAACCGGTTTCTAATGATGAGCTTATACGCGCTTTGGCGCGAGGTGTTCTGAGACGTGGAGATCCTGGCCATCCTGGCGGCAGTGGTCATCGGGGCGGGCGTCGGACTGCGCCTACTGCTCCCGCGGATGGTGCCTTTCTTCGTCTTCTACCCGGAGCCGCTCGAGCCTCAGGAGAGCCACCCGCGCTACTGGGGCTTTCCGGACGCGACCGAGGTCCGTATCCCGACGTTCGACGGACCGCTCCTGCATGGGTGGTGGTTCCCGGCCCTGTCGGCGCAACCGAGCTCGGGCGCGGCGGTCTACTTCCATGGTAACGCCGGGCACCTTGGTGACCGCGGCACCGTGGCAGCCGCGCTCGCGGGTCTCGGGCTGGACGTCCTGCTCCCCGACTACCGGGGGTACGGGCTGAGCGAAGGAAGACCGACCGAGGAGGGGTTGTACTCCGACGCTCGCGCGGTGTATCGCTGGTTGGTCGACGAGCGCGGAGTAGAGCCAGGTCGCCTGTTCCTCATCGGCAACTCGCTCGGGAGCGCCGTCGCCGTGGACCTGGCGACGCAACGAAGAATCGCCGGTCTGGTCCTCCTCGGGGCGTTCACGAATACGCCGGCCATCGCTCGGCGACGTCTTCGCTGGCTTCCCTCGTGGTTTCTGGAATGGGATGAGACGCGGTTCGATTCGCTGGAGCGGATCGGTCGGGTGCGAGCGCCCCTGTTCATGGCCGTAGGGGCCGATGACGACGTCATCCCGCCCGATGAGGCGAAGCGGGTATTCGACGCGGGCCGTGAGCCCAAGCAGTGGTACATAGCCGACGGCGCCGGCCACAACGACATCTTCGCGCACGAGGGGCTGTGGAAGGAGATGTATCGCTTCACGCACGGAGTGATCATGAGCACCAGGGGCGCGGGCTGAGCTCGCGAGCCGCCGCACTCCTCGCCGTCACGTCGATCCATCCATTGGCGATGGCAGCGTGTGACCGAGCGTCGCCGACGGGGTCCGAGTCGGAGCGGGGTGTGTCCCTCAGCCTGGCGCAAGAGCGGGTCGGGTCGATCTCGGACTTGCGGTATGACCTGGAGTTCTGGATCCCCGGGGCGCTCACGGATCCCGTCACCGGGCGCGCCGAGCTCCGCTTCGAGTGGAGTGGAGAAGGGCCTCTCCTGCTGGACTTCGCGTCGACCCCGGATCGAGTCGGCTCGCTGCGGGTGAACGGTCGTGACTCGGTCGGTGTGGATCTTCGCGATGAGCACCTTCGGATCCCCTCGACGCTCCTCGAATCGGGAGGCAACGTCGTCGAGATCGAGTTCGAGGCGGGCGACGGGTCCCTCAATCGAAACGAAGAGTTCCTCTACACGCTGTTCGTCCCCGACCGCGCGCGCTGGGCGTTTCCCTCCTTCGACCAGCCCGACCTGAAGGCGCGCTACTCCCTCACGCTGCACGTGCCCGGGGGATGGCGCGCGGTCGCGAACGGGGCGGCGCTCGAGGAGGTCACGGAGGAGCCGGCCCCCGATGGTCCGGGAAAGACCTCGGTTCGGTTCGCGCAGACGGAGCCGCTCAGCACGTATCTGTTCTCGTTCGCGGCGGGGCGCTTCGAGGTGGAAGAGGCGGTGCGTGACGGTCGGCGGCTGCGGCTGTTTCACCGCGAGACGGACTCGACGAACGTGGCGCGCAATCTGGACGCGATCTTCGACCTGCATGCCACGGCGTTGGCGTGGCTGGAGGAGTACACGGGGATCCCGTACCCGTTCGGGAAGTTCGATTTCGTGGCCGTACCGTCGTTCCAGTACGGCGGAATGGAGCACGCGGGAGCGATCCTGTACCGCGCCTCGAGCCTCTTTCTGGAGGAATCGACCACGCAGGCCCAGCTTCTGGGTCGGGCGAGCGTGATCGCGCACGAGACCGCGCACATGTGGTTCGGCGATCTCGTGACGATGCGGTGGTTCGATGACGTGTGGATGAAGGAAGTGTTCGCCAACTTCATGGCCGCAAAGATCGTGAATCCCTCGTTCCCCGAGCTGAATCACGATTTGCGCTTTCTGCTCGCCCACTATCCGGCTGCCTATTCGGTAGATCGGACCGCGGGTGCGAATCCCATCCGGCAGTCGCTCGACAACCTGAACGAGGCCGGCACGCTGTACGGCGCGATCATCTACCAGAAGGCGCCGATCGTGATGCGCCAGCTCGAACGGCTCGTGGGCGAGACGGCCTTGCGGGACGGACTGCGCGAGTACCTGGCCACGTATCGATTCCGAAACGCGAGCTGGCCGGATCTGATCGAGATTCTGGATCGTCGGTCGCCGCTGGACCTCGCGGCATGGAGCCGCGCCTGGGTGGACGAGCCCGGTCGACCCACGGTCACCGTGGACATCGGCCCGGTACCCCGGAGAGGGCGGGAAGGGGACGGAGCCGGACAGCGCCCCCGTGTCACGGTCTCGCAAAGCGATCCGCTGGGTCGCGGTCTCGTGTGGTCTCAACCGCTCGGCTTCACTGCCGTGACAGCCGGACGAGCGATCACCACCGACGTGCGTCTCGAGGCAGAGAGAGCGTCGTTCGAGATCGGGCCGGAGGAGCCCGACTTCGTACTGGCCAACGGCGGCGGGGCCGGGTACGGGCTGTTCCGGTTGAATCCGGAAACCCGCGAGCGCCTGCTGAAAGACCTCCCCGCAGTGGGGGACCCGATCCCTCGCGCGGTCGCCTGGCTGTCCCTCTGGGACGAGCTGCTCGAAGGGACAGTGTCTCCGACCGCGTTCGTCGAGCTGGCTGAGCGCGCGATCGAGTCGGAGACGGAGGAGCTGCTCCTCTCCCGTATGCTGGCGGACCTGGAAACGGCCTACTGGCGCTTTCTCGCGCCGGCCGAACGGGCCTCGGTCGGGCCGACGATCGAGCGACTTCTGTGGTCGAGCCTCGAGATGGCACCGACCTCGACTCTCAAGGCGAGCTACTTCCGGACCTACAGGCGCCTGGGCCTGAGCGCGGAAGCCATCGGCAGGCTGGAGGCCATCTGGCGCGAAGACCTGGACATCCCCGGGCTTCCGCTGTCCGAGCCCGATTACATGGGTCTCGCGTACGAGCTCGCGCTTCGAGAAGTGCCCGACGCGGAAGAAATTCTCGCCCGCCAGCAGGAGCGTATCGAGAACCCTGACCGCGCGGCCCGCTTCGGGTTCATGCGTGCGTCGCTCTCCGCGGACCCGGCTGCCCGCGATCGTTTCTTCGAGTCGCTGTCCGATCCGGTCAACCGCGAACGGGAGCCCTGGGTGCTGCAGGCCGTCGGGTTCCTCAACCACCCGCTACGCGCCGAGCATGCGCTGCGCTACGTGCTCCCTAGCCTTGAGCTCCTGGAGGAGATCCAGCGTACCGGGGACATCTTCTTCCCCAAGCGGTGGCTCGACGGGACGCTCGGTGGACACGCATCGAACGACGCGGCCGAGATCGTGCGCGTCTTTCTCGACGAGCGGCCTGACTACCCACCGCGTCTGAAAGCCAAGATCCTCCAATCGGCCGACATGCTCTTCCGATCCGCCCGACTTCGCGGCTGATCCGGATTGGATCCGGTCTGCAATGCGGGCGGTGCCGTCGCGGTCCGGTAAACCAACCGGATCACGTATGGGGGTGGGTGAGCGGCATGATCGTCTTCGCCGGATTCCCGGCGGGAATCGCCGTTGCCGGAAGCGTACCCGCGCGTCCAGCGCTGATCGTTTCGGCGCTCGTCGGGGTGGGCGTGCTGCTGTGGAACTGGCTGGGCCGGCGGCCGGTTCCCGGTTCGGGAGATCCTGTCCGTCCGTAGCTATGCGGCCCCGGAGCGCCCGAGCACCCAATCCACCGCGCTCGACAGATCCGGGGTGACAACAAGCGGCTCGACGTCCGCGGGGTGCGGCTCGCTCGCCCGGTTTACCCAGACCACGTCGAGCCCGAGCTGTGTGGCGGGCCGGACATCGTGGAACAGGCTCTGAGCCAGGTGCAGCAGGCGGTCACGCTCACCTCCCACTTCTTCCAGGGCCCGATCGAAATGTGCCCTCGCCGGCTTGTAGCTGCGGAGGCTCTGAGCGGTCACGAGCAGGTCGAAGGCGACGTCGAAGTGCCGTAGCGTGCCCGACAGGAGATCGTCATCGATGTTCGACAGGATACCGAGGCGAAACCCGGCGCTCGCCAGTCGGGCCAGCGCCTCGTTCGTGTCATCGAAGGGCGTCCAATCCGGGATGCTCGCCGGTACCTGTCTCGCGCTCTCTTGGCTAATCGTCCACCCGTTCCGCCGTGCCAGTTCGAGCGTGACTTCCGTAAGCAGCTGTCGATACGGCCGGTATTCGCTCGTCTTGAGGCCGTCCTGAATCGCGTAGAACGAGCCGAGCAACGCCTCGTTCGAGAGACCGGCCGCCTCGGGGCATGCCGCTCGCACGGCGCCGGCGATGCCGCGGTTCCAGTCGATCAGCGTACCGTAGCAGTCGAAGGTCAGGAGATCAGGTCGCATCTCGGTCTCGGGGCTGCTCTCAGAGCTCGATCAGACCGGCGCTCCCGAGCGCATCGGGATCGTCGTCCAGCGGTCCATTGGGTCCACCCCGGCGCACCTTCGCGCTCGCCTCCTCGATGACCACTTCGACGAGCGCGGTCGCCTTCAGGTGCCCTTCGGGCGGGGGGGCGTAATCGACGGCTTCCTCGCGTCCCGGGAAGTAACGCCGCACCATGCGCTCGAGCAGCCTCGCCTTCTCGGATTCGTCCTCGATCAGACGACCCCGCCCGAAGCATACGACGCTGCGGTAGTTCATCGAGTGATCGAGGGCCGTGCGAGAGTAGACGAGGTGGTCCAGGTGCGTGACGGCAACGCTCACGCTTGCTCCGCCCGCCAGGTGCCGTATTGCACGCCCCTTGGTCGAGCCGTGCAGGAAAAGCCGGCCGACCCGATCGGGCTCGTCGCTCGCGGGTGGCTCGAAGTGGTAGGAGAACGGGATGACGAACGGCTGTCCGTCGATCACGAACCCGAGATGCGCTACCTGCCCCGCCGCGAGGATGTCCGGGATCTCCTCGGGTACGGAGCGCTCCGGGTAGCTTCGTAGCCGTGCCCGCGTCGAGCTTCGCTCGAGTTTCTCCATGCCTTCTGGTTGAGAGGCCACTAGCTTCCTCCTCCGCGAGCCCCGCGCGAGCGGGTACCGCCGTGGTCTCTGGACACTCGCCCGAACCACGCAAGGGGGTTTCGGGCGGGGCAAGCTAGTCGCTCTCGGAAGGTGCAGAAACCGCCGCCGTGAATGAACCCCTGAACCGTCTCGCCGGAGCCGCCCTGGATCGCGCAGCCGATCGGCGAGCAGACGCCGCGTGGCTGGAGGGACGGCTCGAGGATCCGACTACGCGCGCCGTGCCCGTGTGGCAGGCGCACAGCCTCGTGAGTCGGGAAGAGCCACTCCATCCGATCCTCGTTCCCATCGACCACCCCGCGCTCCGGGCCGCGGACGCCCTGGGTCCGATCTTCCTGGGTTTGGACGGAGTGGAGCGCTGTTCGCGGTGGGCTTGCCGACGGAGGGCAACGGCCCCCCACCCCTCGAGGACCTGGGCGAGTTCAAGAACCTGCACCGCATAGGCGCCCTGCTCGGACAGGAGGCGGGCGCGCTGTTGGCCTACGCCCGGGCGATGGTCGAGTGGCACGAACGGCACCGCTTCTGCGGCAACTGTGGGCATCGAACGGAGATGGCCGAGGGCGGACATCTCCGCCGCTGTACGAACGAGAGCTGCCGCGCCGAACACTACCCGCGCACGGATCCCGCGATCATCGTCCTCGTGGCGGATGGGAGCCGGTGTCTCTTGGCGCGCAAACCCGAATGGCCGACCGGCATGCACTCCACCATCGCGGGCTTCGTCGAGCCGGGTGAAGACCTGAACGAAGCGGTCGTGCGAGAGGTCTACGAGGAGACCGGGATCGAGGTCGGCCACGTGGCATTCCACTCCTCGCAACCGTGGCCCTTTCCGTCGTCGCTCATGCTCGGCTTCACGGCCACCCGCGTCAGGGGCGAGCTGCGAGTCGATTCGAACGAGTTGGAGGATGCGCGGTGGTTCGAACGCTCACGCATACGCGAGCTGGTTGCGGCGGGGGAATTGAGGCTGCCCGGTCGCGTCTCGATCGCGCGCCGACTGATCGAAGAATGGCTCGGAGAAGAGTGAGTATCCGCCGTCGGGCTTCAGAGCCGGTGCCGCCGGGGCGAAACGGGACCTTCCCGCTGGGGTGGTGGGTCGCCGTCGCCGTGGGCGCACTGTCGATCGCGAGCGGGTGCTTCCGCGAGACCGATGTCGGGAACCGAGCGCCTCCTGCCACGGGGTCGGTGCGGGTCGAGACCGTGGCAGAAGGATTGCTGGTTCCGTGGGGGATCGCGTTCGCGCCCGATGGCCGGATCTTCGTCACGGAGCGTCCCGGACGCATCCGCGTCATCGAGGATGGGGTGTTACGCCCGGAACCGTGGACCAACCTGCAGGGGAGCGTCGCCACGACCGGCGAAGCCGGGCTCATGGGAATCGCCGTCGCGCCCGATTTCGCCCGGACGGGTCACGTCTTCGCCTGCGTTACGCAACGGAGGCGGGTACCCGGCGGCGCGGCCAACGACGTCATGCGCTTCACGGATCGTGACGGAAGCGGGACCGAGCCCACCATCGTCGTGATGGATCTGCCGGCAGCCATGTTCCATGCCGGTTGCGCGGTCGGCTTCGGGCCCGACCGGATGCTGTACGTCACGACCGGCGATGCACGGCGGCCGAGCGAGGCCGGACGACAGGGGTCGCTGGTCGGCAAGCTCCTGCGGTATACCGCGGAGGGCGGGATCCCCGCGGACAACCCGTTCCCGGACTCACCCGTGTACGCGTCCGGGCTACGCAACGCACAAGGACTCGCGTGGCACCCGCAGACCGGCGATCTGTTCGCGACGGAGCACGGACCGAGCGGCTTCCCCGACGAGCGCTTCCGGCGAAACGATGACGAAGTGAACGTGATCCTGCGTGGGGCGGACTACGGGTGGCCAGCCGTGGCGGGTGCCCGCGGCGGTGATCGCTTCGTGCTCCCGCTGGCCGTCTGGAGTCCGGCCGTCGCCCCATCCGGCGTCGCCATCTACAATGGGCTCCACGAGCCGTGGCAGGGAAGCGCATTCGTCGGGATGTTGCGAGGGCAGCAGCTGCAACGGCTCGCCCTGGCCCGGTCCCCGGGCACGAGACCTCCGTGGCAGGTCACCCGCGAGGAGGTCTTCCTGGACGAGGAGCTGGGGCGGATCCGCGCGGTCGCGATGGGACCAGACGGCTACCTCTACATCACCACGAGCAACCGGGACGGGCGCGGCGCGGCAGCCCCCGAGGACGACCGCGTCCTGCGCCTGATTCCCGTGCCATGACCGGCTACGCGGGTTCGCCCACGAGTAGCGGTACGGCCTCGGCCGCGCTCGCCCGGATCGACACTGCGGTCGCCGAGGTCAGGGGCGTCGCGTCCGGATTGACCTCGATGACCCCTCCGCCCGACTGCGCAGTCACGGTGGCCAGACTCGCGGCGGGCTGCACGACCGCGCTCGTACCCACCACCAGGCACGCTCCAGCGCCTGCGGCGAGCTCGAACGCTCTGGACAGCACGGACTCGTCCAGCGGCTCTCCAAACCACACGACGTCGGGCCGCAGCAGAGCTCCACAAGCGCGGCAAGCCGGGAGCGTCTGCGCCGAGGTCGCGTCGATGGGCTCGCGGTGCGCGTAGCGCTCCCTGCACCGCGTGCACCTCACGCGAAACAACGAGCCGTGAAGTTCGATCGGCTCCGCGCCGCGAGACGAGCGGAGCGCTGGGGATCCTGAAGTCGCGGCTCCCGAATCCGTGGCCGCCTCGTCCGCAGCCAGGCCATGCAGGCCGTCGACGTTCTGGGTCACGATGTGGACGCCGGCTCTACGCAGGGCCCACCGGGCGAGAGCCATGTGCGCGGCATTGGGGCGACAGGCGGCCACCACCTCCCTGCGCCAGCCGTACCATTCCCACACCAACCTTGGGTCGCGGGCAAAAGCCCCAGGCGTGGCAAGCTCCTCGGGGCGGTGCCGCTTCCACAGGCCGTCGGGTCCCCGGAACGTCGGGACGCCCGAGTCCGCGCTGATCCCGGCCCCGGTGAGCACGACAACCTCGGCCGCCTCCGCCAGGAGTCTCCTGGCGCGCTCGATCTCCGATTCCCTCATGGCTCTTCTTTCTGTTCCGACCGGGCAATCGGCGCGCGCCCCTCTCCCCCCGGTGCCCCCGCCTGAGCGACCGCGCGCCTGCGTCCGAGCGCGGCGGTGCTCCCGATGATCAGGAAGGCGCCGACCGCGCTCAACGCGTCCGGTCGCTCCGAGAAGAACAGTAATCCCCACACGGCCGCGAACACGATCTGCAGGTAGCCGACCGCCATCGCCCGCCCCGCGGGCTCCAGGGCCAGACCGCGGGTCATGCAGAACTGCGCCACATGCGTCGCCAGCCCGACGCCCGCCAGCCCGAGCCAAGCGCCCGAGGAGGGCCACACGAGGTTGGGGGCGGCCGTCGGGATCGCGCCGAGCGTCGTGACGACCGCGAAGTAGTGTACGATCACGAGCGGGTGCTCCGTGGCGCTCAGCCGGCGCACGGTCACGTACGCACACGCGCTCAGAACCGCGCCCGTGAGGGCCATGCCCACCCCCAGCGGGTCGAGACCGGCCCCGGTCCCTCCGAATAGGAAGTCGGGTCTCGCGATCAACACCACGCCCGTCAGGCTTGCGACCACGCTCGCCGAATCGCGCAGCCGGATCGGCTCTGCGAGCACGATCGCAGCGATCAGCGCCGTGAATACGGGGTTCGTAAAGTGGATCACCGTGGCGGCGGCGAGCGGGAGGTGCACGATCGCGTAGAAGAACGCGCTCAACGCCGCGAATCCGAACAGGCCCCGCACGATGAGGAGCCGGGGCCGGCTGCCCCTCGCCGGAATCCCCATCACGCGCAGCGTCCCGAAGCTGAGCGCGACGGTGAACACTCCGCGCAGGAGCACGATCTCCTGGCTCGGGATCGTGCGCCCGACGGCTTTCGCGAGGGCGCTCATGATGCTGAACGAAAAGGCGGCCGCCACCATGAAGCGGAGGCCCGGCGACAATCCTCTCGCGATCACCTCGGGGCCGCGTCAAGAACGCGGCGCTCGGGATCCTCGCGGCTCGCGCGTATAACCCGCGCGGCCCACGCGACAGATCGATCCAACGCGCTCAGGTCTGGATCCCGTGCCGGGTGGCGTGCACCATCGCATCCACGAAACGGTCGAGTTCCTCGAGCGTGGTGTAGACGCTCGGCGAGATTCGTAGGCCCTTGAACTCGGGGTGGTTGATCGGCGTCGTGTAGATCTTGTGCCGCTGCCACAGCCACTGGTTGAGCGGGCCCGGCTCGATCCCCTCGATCTCGACCGTGGCGATGCCGCACGCGAAGCCGGGCTCGAGGCTGGTGTGGAGCCGGATTCGATCGTGTTCGAGCAGTTGCTTCGCCCAGTAATCTCGCAGGCGGATCAGGCGGGCCTCCTTCCGCTTCCCACCGATGAGCTGGTGGAACGTGAGCGCCTCGCCCACGGCGAGGAAGTTCGCCTCCGGGTGGGTCCCGATCTCCTCGAACTTTCGGATATCGTCATCCCTGGCCGCCGGCGCCGCCATGAGCGGCCAGATCTCGGGAATCTTCTCGCGGCGCACGTACAAGAGCCCGTTCCCGATCGGCGTGAACAGCCATTTGTGCAGGCTCGTCGAATAGTTGTCGCAGTCCAGGTCCGAGATCTTGAAGTCGAAGTGGGCCAGCGCGTGCGCCCCGTCGATGATCACGGGGATGTCGTACTTCCGCGCCATGGCGACCACCTCGCGCACGGGGAGGATCTGCCCGGTGATGTTGATCATGTGGCACATGAGGATGAGCCGGGTGCGCTCGGTGATGCCCTCTTCGAAGCGGCGAACCACCTCCGCCGGGTCCTCAGCCGGTATGGGGATCACGATCTCCCGCAGGACCACGCCCTCGCGCCGCTCCCGTTGTCGGAAGGTGGTCAGCATGCGCCCGTAGTCCTGGGTCGTGGTCAGAAGCTCGTCACCAGGTTCCAGGTCGTAGCCGAACTGAAGGGTCTGGAGGCTCTCGGAGGCGTTGCGGGTGATCGCGACTTCCTCCGGGTCCACTCCCCACTCCCGCGCGAGTCGCTGGCGCACGCCCTCCCGCTGCGGCTCCAGGATGCGCCACCCGAAGTAGACCGGCAGCTGATTCGCGAAGTCCAGATCGCGCTTCATCGCCTCGAGCACGTGGGCGGGAGTCGGACTCACGCCGCCATTGTTGAGGTTCACCAGCGACCGGTCGGTGGTGAACGCTCGCTGGATGCCGACCCAGAAGTCCTCCTCCTGTGCGATCTCGTCCGGCGAGCCAGGCGTCGCGGCCAGCTTCCGGGCGGCGGCGAGGGCGTCGCTCCACCGAATAGGAACGCTGGCCAACGTGCCGGCCGCGATGGCGGGACCACCGATGGTGCCGAGGAAGTTGCGACGCGTGTACATGGGCCGACTCCCGCTGAAGGCTCGAGTCAGATGGCGCATCTCCGTGGGCAGAGCCCCGGGGTCTGGATCGCCGAGGCGTACGCCCTAGAATACTGCTCATCCGGGCGCCTGGCAGCACTCGACCTGACGAATCCCAGCGTGATGCGGGGAAGGCGGGGATCAGGTGGCGGGGCGCCGAGGAGGAACTATGACAAACGGGAAGTCGGGGTCGCGGGCAACGAGCGTGCGCCTCGTTCTGGGGGCGATCGCGGTCGCCGGAATGGGAGGGTGCAGCGCCGATTCGGTGATCCAGGTGGAGCGTAGCACCGGCCGCATCGATCGTTCCGAGTTGGTGGGAGACTACCTCGCCACGACCATCGTCTTCGTCGATGGCGCAGACACCACCGACCTGCGCGCGGGCGGAGCTTTCTTCAACCTCACCCTGGGTGAGAACTCGGGCGTTGCCGGGCGCCTGTTCATCCCCGGTGCGGGCCCGGCAGGCGTGGACATCAACGCCGACATGGCAGGTGCCTGGACGTTCAATCTCGTAGGGCAGATCGTCCGCTTCGTCCAGCAGGCGGAGACGTTCGTGCGAGATTCCGAGTGGCCGGCGTCGCGAGATGAGTTCGCGATCGAGCTGCGAGGCCGGTCGGTGCCCCCCGGGTCCGATCCAGACACGCCCGGCATAGAGGTGGTTCTCCGGAAGGGATGAGCCTCCCGCATCGGACTCACCGAGGTTCGCGCGCGACGCCGGAAGAGCGCGAGGGTGGGAGGCGCACCTCGCTCGCTGCAGACGCAAGGCGTCCGAGCGCTCGCTTCGGGGACCTGCCACTCCTTGCGCGAGCCGGTTGACGCCGGTTCCCGGCTAAGCGGAGATTGCCCTCCACGTGTTCAATACCCTAAACGTCGTTGCCACGCGTGGGCCGCGTGCCGACCGATCCTCTCGGTGGGAGTGGTCGCCGGCCCACACTTCCACACCTGAGACAGAGGTTCAGGCGCCGATGAGATTCCACGACGTCCACCAGGGGTCGTGCCGGGGCCGTGGAGCGAGGGGCACGAAGCTCGTGCTTGCCAGCCTCGCAGCGGTACTGCCCGCCGCGGCCGACGCGCAGCAACCCAGCAACACGCCCCAACCACCCCCGTTCTACGCGATCCAGAACGCCCGCATCGTCACCGTCTCGGGCCCCGTGATCGAGGGTGGCACGGTCGTGATCTCCCACGGGCTCATCGAAGCCGTGGGCACGGACGTGTCGATCCCGCCCGAGGCCTGGGTGATCGACGGCTCCGGAATGACGGTGTATCCAGGACTGTTCGACGGTCTCTCTTCGGTCGGGCTCGAAGAGGCGCAAACAGGGGGTGGCCAGGGTGGAGCTCCCGGTGGAGTCGGCGGCGGTAACCAGCCGATCTCCGCTGGCCCCGAGGACCGTCCCGCGACCACCCCGTGGGTGAGCGCGGCGGACATGCTCGATCCGGAAGACGACCGGCTCGAGACATGGCGTAACGGAGGGTTCACGACGGCGCTTGCCGTCCCGAGCGAGGGGATCGTCACTGGTCAGGCCGCCGTCATCAGCTTCGGCGGTGACGCGCAGGAGATGGTGGTCAAGACTCCTGCAGCACTCCATGTGACCATGAATCGAGCGGGCGGATTTCGCTCGTTTCCGAGCTCGCTCATGGGCACCATGGCGTACGTGAAGCAGCTGTTCGCCGATGCCGAGCACCAGTCGCGGTACGAGGCGGCGTACGAAGCGAATCCCGCCGGACGAGCGCGGCCCAAATACGACCGCGCGCTCGCCCCCGTGCAACGGTCGGTCGCCGAGGGCTGGCCGACCGTGTTCCTCGGCGATGAGGTCAAGGAGATACGCCGCGCGGTGAAGCTGGGCGAAGACACCGGGGCTCGCGCGGTCGTGGCCGGTGCGCACGAGGCGTACGAGATCGTGGACGAGCTCGCAGCCGGCGGTGTGCCCGTCCTGGTGAACCTCGATTGGCCCGAGCGGAGCAGAAGCGCCGATCCGGAGGCTGATGAGGCGCTCACGTCTCTTCGGCGGCGAGCCTACGCACCCACGACGCCCGCCCGGCTGCACGCGGCGGGCGCCACGTTCGGGTTCTACTCGGGGGATCTCGGGAGCCCGCGCGAGGTGATCGAGAACGTGAATGTCGCGATCGAAAAGGGGCTCCCGGCGGATGCGGCGCTACGGGCGCTCACCCTGGGCCCGGCCGAGATCTTCGGCGTCGCGGACCGGCTGGGATCGGTCGATGCCGGGAAGATCGCGAACCTGATCGTCACAGATGGCGACCTGTTCGATGAGTCGACGGAGGTGAACATGGTCTTCGTGGACGGCCGGAAGTTCGAGGAGCGCGAAGCCGAGCGACCCACGACTCCGCCCGCGGTGGACATGACGGGTCGTTGGGTCCTCACCATCTCGACGCCGCGCCAGACGCAGGAGATCACGCTCGATCTCGAGATGAGCGAGGATGGCACGCTAACAGGCGACATTACCACCGACCGCGGCGACGCCACGATCATGGACGGTTGGGTGAGCGGTAGCGACTTCAGCTTCACGGCGATGCAACCGATGGGCGGCCGCACGGCCGAGGTGGTCTACACCGGGACCGTGGAGGGGACGGAGGTCAGCGGCACCGCATCGTTCGGCGGCCGCTTCTCGAGCGAATTCACTGGTACCCGCCCGGGAGAGGGACAATGAGACGCATAACGATCCAAATCGGGCGGGGTACGGTGCCGTGGCTCGCCGCAATGGGGCTCATCGTGGGCCCAGGAACAGATCACATCACGGCACAGGCCCAGCCGGTGCTCATCCGTAACGCGACCGTGATGACCGCGACGAACGGCACGATCCAGGATGGCGCTGTCCTGTTCGAGAACGGCCGCATCACGGCCGTCGGACCGGCCGCCGAAGTCCCGGCACCGGGGGACGCGCGGGTGATCGATGGCACCGGCAAGTACGTGATCCCGGGGATCATCGATGCGCACTCCCATCTCGCCGCCGACGCGATCAACGAAGGGAGCGTGGCGGTCTCCGCGATGGTCTCGATCATGGACGTGATCGATCCGACCGACGTCAACATCTATCGGGCGGCCGCCGGCGGGGTCACGGTCTCGCACGTGATGCACGGGAGCGCGAACCCGATCGGCGGACAGAACGCGATCATCAAGCACCGTTGGGGAGCGGACGCAGCGGGCCTCGTCTTCGAGGGAGCCAC
>JBDHAC010000010.1:0-104803 GCA_039588275.1 Gemmatimonadota bacterium | reverse complement strand
AGAGAACTAGAATATGCGGGGTCCACGGACTCCCAATACGATCAGTCGGGCGCCGCCATCCACGCTCGCGACGCCCGGCGGTGCGCCCTCGCCCGCGGGGTCGGGCCTTGCCGCCCGGGCTCGCGGCCCCCGCCACACCCTTGTAGACTCCCGCGTCGTCCTTGCCACCCACCCCAGCAGGAGTCGTCGCATGCGAAGGAGCATCATCGCGCCTGTAGTCCTCCTGTGTCTCACCGCCTGCGTGGCCGACCCAGAAGCCCCCCCGGTCATCGATGACGCCGCGCTCGCGGACGCGTCGCAGACCGATGACTGGCTCGCGTTCGGCCGCACGTTCGACGAGCAGCGCTTCAGCCCCCTGACCCAGGTCAGCGACGGGACCGTCGGCGATCTGGTGGTCTCGAACGGGATCATGTACTTCGAAGGGAGCTACAACGTGCTCCGGGCCGTGGATGCCACGAGCGGCGAGCTGTTGTGGGAGTACGATCCGCAGGTGATCGAGCACGCCGGCGACCGGCTGCGGATCATGTGGGGCGCCAGCCGCGGGATCGCCCTCTACGAGGGGAAGATCTACGTCGCGACGGTCGACGGGCGCCTGATCGCCGTCGACCAGGAGACAGGCGAGGAGATCTGGAGCACGATGACCCTCGATCCGGAGCTCCCGCTCTTCATCACCGGCGCGCCCAAGGCGTTTCGCGGACTCGTGGTGATCGGCAACGGTGGGACGGAGATGGGTCCGATCCGCGGCTATCTGGACGCGTACGACGCCGAGACGGGCGAGCGCGTCTGGCGCTGGTACACCGCGCCGGGCAACCCGGCCGACGGGTTCGAGAACGACGCCATGGCGATGGCCGCCGAGACGTGGACGGGCGAGTGGTGGAAGTACGGCGGGGGCGGGACGGTGTGGCACGGGATCACGTACGACCCCGAGTTTGACCAGTTGCTCATCGGGACGGGGAACGGCGCGCCGTGGAACCAGCGCATCCGCAGCCCGGACGGCGGCGACAACCTGTTCCTGTGCTCGGTGGTCGCGCTCGACGCGACGACGGGAGAGTACAAGTGGCACCACCAGACCGTGCCGGGCGAGACGTGGGACTACAACTCGAACATGGACATCGTGCTGGCCGACCTCGAAATCGATGGTCGGACCGTCAAGGCGGCCATGCACGCGCCCAAGAACGGGTTCTTCTACGTCATCGACCGCGAGAACGGCCAGGTGCTGTCGGCCGAGCCGTTCGCCGACATCACGTGGGCGACCGGCTTCGACCTGGAGGCGCAGAGGCCGATCGAAGCCCCCGGGACGCGATACGCCGACAGCCTGACAGCGGTGGTGCCGGGGCCGCTGGGCTCGCACAGCTGGCACGCCATGTCGTACAACCCGCAGACCGGCCTCGTCTACATCCCGGTCATCGAGCTCGCCGGGGGCTACGGCGAGGAAACCATCGACGTGGAGAATTGGGAGAGTCCCGACTGGCGCTTCGACACCGGGACGGATCCGGGCATCGGCGATGTGCCGGCCGACGCCGGCTACGGGATGCTCAAAGCGTGGAACCCCATCACCCAGACCGCCGCGTGGGACGTGGAGACACCGGGGATCGCGGGTGCCGGCACGCTCACCACCGCCGGCAACCTCGTGTTCCAGGGCCAGGCGGACGGCCGCCTGGTGGCGCGCGACGCCGGAACCGGTGAAGAGGTATGGAGCGCCAACGTCGGGCTCGGGATGGCCGCCCCGCCGATCACGTATGCGGTGGACGGTCAGCAGTACGTGGCGATCCTCGTCGGGTGGGGCGGCGCCGGTCCCGCCTTCCTCGGCTCGCTCGTCGCGAAGCACGGCTGGGCCTACAAGGCGCAACCCCGCCGTCTGATCGCCTTCGCGATCGGCGGCGATGTGGAGCTTCCCCCTTCGGCCGCACCGACCTTCGCCGAGCCTCTGGTCAGTGCGGACTTCGTGGTCGACAGCGTGCTCGCCGAGGCCGGTGGCATCACGTACGCGGAGGCCTGCACCATGTGCCACGGCGCCGGTGCCGTGTCGGGCGGCGTGGCGCCCGACCTGCGCGCCTCACCCGTCGTGCTCGACCGCGAGGCGTTCATGAACGTGGTGATGAGTGGACAGATGCTCCAGAACGGGATGCCTCGCTTCGCGGGCCTCACCGAGCTCGAAGCAGAGGGGATCCGGCACTACATCCGGAGCGAGGTGCCGTCGGGCGAGGAGGAGTAGGCCCGAAGCTCGGCTCGACCTGGTGGCGGTCGCAGGGACCGCCGGTCTCGCGCGGCTGTCGCCAGGGACCGCCTCAGGCCCCGGCCTGCAAATCCTCCGGGGCGAGAGGCTTGACCTCGCACCGCCAGACCTGGGGTGCGGCCCGCCCGGTCCCGAGCAGCGCGCCAAGCGCCTCTCCGCCCGCCCAGAAGAGCGCGAGGAGGCCGGCCATGGGGAGGCATGACCGAGGGAGTCCGGCCTGCGGGCCGGCGCGGCGGTACTGGGTCAGAGCCCGCACCCAATGCCGGGCGGCCACCCCACCCGCCAGGAGCGGATAGAGAATCCGAGCCGGCCAGCGCCAGCTCCGGGTCCGGACGGCGCCGAAGCCCAGACCCACCGTCACGAAGATCGGGAGCGTCGAGCCCAACGCCGACAAGTCGAAGTGCCGCATGCGCGCACGGTCCTCGAGGAAGAATCGCAGGCCCGCCTCACGCAGCCTCCGGAGCAGGAAAGCGCTCACGAGCAGATCGTCTTCCAGTCGATCGCCCAGATCCAGCAGCGGGGCACGCCGCAGCACTGTGTTATGCCCGGGCAACACGTCGGTCGGTCCGCCTACGAGCGGCTCCATCCACTGGCCATACCCCAGCAGGAAGGACGCCTGCGCGCAGGTCGTCGCGCGGTTACCGGGCCTGAGTGTCGGACCGACTGCATCCCAACCCTCCGCGATGCGCTCCAGAATCGGCCCCGCGTAGCTCGGGTCCGGAAGACAGTGGTCCTCGGCCAGCAGGACGTACGGGGCGCGCGCGCGGCGAATGCCCAACGCTCGCGCTTCATGCAGGAGCAGCGACCCCGTCGGGATCGCGGTGCACCCCGCCGGGAGGGAAGCGCTCGCCTCCTCCGCATCGGGACACAGAACCAGGACCTCCAGCTGCGATCGGCATGTCTGGACCTGCCAGGCGTCCAGCGCCACCCGAACGGTCTCCCACCCGAGCATCGCCGGCAGGATCACCGAGAGAGTCGGCGTCAAAGGATCCGTCGATTCCACAGGAAGCGCTCCAGGGGGTAACAGAAGTCGCGCAGTCGCCGATCATAGAGGCTATAGAGCGACTCGCTCCATGTCCGACGGCGTGGCGGTGCCAGATGAAGCACGCGTTCGAGAACGGCCTGGTAGCGCTCGTTGAAGAGACCACCGACGGGCATCCGCCAGGGCTTGAGCCGGCCCGCGAAGTGAACGATACCCGCATCGCGCCATGCATTGGATCCGGGTCTTTGGAACGGCCGGCCGGCCACGCCGGCCAACAGGTTCCAGCGCGCGGGCAGCGGTCGCCAGTCATCCCAGAGCACCGCGTTGAGCGCTTCCTGGTGCAGGAAGTCCACGGACTCTCCGGTGCTCCGGAGATAGTCAAACGCCCGGTGGGTCACGTCCCGCTGCCGCCACGCGTCCAGATCGGTCAACAGAACGCCCGCGTTGAAGTAGACCGCATGATCGGGAATGCCCAAGTCGACGTAGCCTTTGACGCCCCGGGGTGAGCTACAGAATCGAATCGCGCTGTCGGGCGCCGCGGCCACCACGCGCCCATCCAGATCCACCGACCACAGGCGCGTGGCATCATCGAGGATGAGCAGATCGGCGTCCAGGAACAGCACGCGGCCCTGATCCGCCGGCAAGAGGTCGGCCAGCAGCAGGGGGCACGCCGCCTCTGGTGGCAAGTGGCGATGTTCCGGCAGCGCCGCCAGGTCTGCCGCGCCGAAGGTGACCGGCCGGGTCTCCACCACGCCGCTGATCGCTTCTAGCGACTCGTCGCGTAAACCGCGGTGCAGAAGATACAGGACGGGGTGCGCCGTCGACCGGAGGTGGTCCGTCAACGATGTGAGCATCACGAGCAACGGCAGCACGTACGCGTCCGTGATGCCGGATGCGATCGCGAGCCTGTCGCTCGCCTTCACGGACCCGGTTCCTTCACGGCCACGGTCTCTTCAGGCGGGCGGTCTTTTCGCGGGCGCCTGTTCTTCTCACCACAGACCCAGATCGGGCTCCCGCTCCGCCCACCACGCCTCCGCTCGCGCGCGGGTCCAGGGCTGGTCGAGGGGGACACCGGCCAGCCGCTCGCTCAGGTCCCGGGCCGTCGCCGGTCGGGCGTCGGCGCCCTTCTCCAGGCACGCCATCACGATCTCCTCCAGCTGCGGGGGTACGGGGTTGGTCGTCCGTCGACTGGGTGGTGCCGGGACCTCCGTCGCATGGGCCACGATCATCGCAGCGGGGGACGGCGCGTCGAATACGAGCGCTCCGGTCAACAGCCAGTAGGCCACGCAGCCGAGCGCATAGAGGTCCACCCGTCCGTCCACGTTCTCCTCTCCCCGCGCCTGCTCGGGGGCCAGGAAAGCGGGGGTGCCCTGGAAAGCGCCTGTCCGCGACAGGCGACCATCGCCTTCGTCCAGCACGGTGTGCTTGGCGAGGCCGAAATCCAGCACCTTCACCACGTCGAACTGCAACGCGTGTCGACAGAGGAAGATGTTACCGGGCTTAATATCGCGGTGGATCAGCCCGCGGTGATGGGCTTCGTCGAGCGACGCGCACGCCTGCGCCAAGACGTGGATGACCCGCTCCGCGGGCGCCGGACCGAACTCGTTCACGAGCCGGTCGAGGTCGATGCCATCCAGTAGCTCCATCGCGTAGTAGAGCCGACCGTCGTCCGCGACCCCATAGTCGTACAGCTCGACCGTGTGGCTGGACTGGAGCTGCGCCGTCGCTTGCGCCTCGCGCTCGAAGCGGGCCCGTGTCTCGACGAGGCGATCCGGATCCCCACCCAGCATGGCCGGACTCACGAGCTTGACGGCAGCCGGACGCACCAGCATCCGGTGTCGCGCTCGCCACACCTCCCCCATGCCCCCCGCCCCCAATCGCTGTTCCAATCGGTAGCTCCCGAGCTCCCTCGCGCGACGCACCTCCTCGCCCAGGCGATAGATGACGCGCGCCATGAAGTAGGCGAGCGTCGCGACGATCAGGTACCCGAAGGTGAACAGCCAGAAGAGCTGGTCGAGCGGCAGGGCGGGAGCCTGGCCGAGTCCGACGAGGATCGCGTAGGTAATGGGCGTCGCCGCAGCCGATCCCAGCAATCCCACGATGGCATCGCGAGGCCGAGTCGGGACGAACACGGTGTAGCTCAGCATCCACACGGCGACGGGATTGAGCCCCAGCATGTCCCGGTTGATCTGGAACGCTTGGAGAAGCCCGAACGTGTCCCAATACACGGTCCAGCAGATCCCGAAGCTCACCGCCACCTCGTACGCGATGGCGTATCTCAGCTTGGCGCGGCTGGACACGCGGTCGCTGCCCGCGATGAGGTACATGAGCAGCGAGGCGAGGAGGATCGAGATCGGCGGACCCCATTGGCCGGCGTCCTGAAACTCCGCCCAGAAGAACCCCTGGAGGAGGCCCTGGACCGGCCACGTGGCCACCAGGAGACCGATCATCACGAGCGCCAACGAGCGGACGCGACGGATGGACTGCTCGAGCAGGAGCGGGGGGAAGGACTCGCGCGCGCCCGTCGTCGGCCCGACTACCTCGGAGGCGCTGGAGACGAGTCTCAAATCGGTCATCGGCGGAACCCACAGACGCTCGGAGACGTCGGGCTACGGCCACTCGCTCGACGCCCCGAGGCTGGTAGCGCCGAGCAACAACCATCGCGTTAGATGCTCCAAGCTGGAGCCAGACCGGAAACACCCGCAAGTTGTGGGTGAACGTCAGGAACCCGAACGGGTGCTTCGTCCGTGGCAGAGCCGCTCAAGAACTACTTCGGCCCCGAGATACCGCAGAAGATCGCCCGCATGATCTCGGCGGTGTACGCCGACTTCCAGGCCGACGCCTTCCTGCACGACGCGTTGGACGGCTTCGAGGATCTCGAGCTCACACCGCGCGGCTGGCACCTGGCCAGGGCTCTGCGACGCCACCTCCCCGAAGATTATCCGACGGCGATCGAGATTCTGATGGCGTCGCTGGGCCCGAAGATCGAAGAGAGCGAGGACAGCCAAACCGAAGCGGACGAGACCGAGAGCTCCGGGATGTCCGGGTTCCTGTACCTGCCGCACGTCTTCTTCGTGGCGGAGTACGGGCTCGACGACTTCGAGGTCTCGATGGACGCCCAGTACGAGCTCACGCAGCGGTTCACCGCCGAGATCAGCATCCGTCCGTTCCTCGTCGAGCATACGGACAGGACGCTCGCTCGCCTGAAGGAATGGAGCGCGGACCCGCGTCCCCATGTGCGCCGTCTGGTCTCGGAGGGTACGCGCCCGCGGTTGCCCTGGGCTCCCCGGCTTCGTGCCTTCCAGACAGACCCGGGTCCCGTGCTGGAGCTTCTGGAGCTGCTGAAAGACGATCCCGAGCTCTTCGTGCGTCGCTCCGTCGCCAACAACCTCAACGACATCGGCAAGGATCATCCGGAGCTGTTGGTGGACACGGCGCGCAGGTGGTTGAAGGACGCGGGCGAGGATCGCCGCTGGCTCGTGCGCCACGCGCTTCGCTCGGCCGTCAAGCGTGGTGATCCGGGCGCGCTGGCGCTGCTCGGCTATGGCGATCCGGCCGAAGTGACCATCCGCGACGTGACCATCACTCCCCCGGCGCCGCGGATCGGCGACTCGGTGGTGATCGCGTTCGATCTGCTGAACACCGGTGCCGGGGTGCAGCGATTGCTCGTGGATCTGCACCTGCACTTCGTGAAGGCGAGTGGTCGCACCAGCCCGAAGGTATTCAAGCTCCGGGGGCTCGAGCTGGCCCCGCGCCAGACGGCCTCGCTTCGAAAGACGATCTCGCTCGCCGACATGTCGACCCGGAAGCACTACCCCGGGATGCACACGGTCGACGTGGTGCTGAACGGGCGGCTCGAGCCGCTGGGCGCGTTCGACCTCGGAGCGGGCCCGGCCGGCACGTAGCCTCGATCGCCTGAACCCCACCCCGCGATTCGCGCCCTCGGTCGACCGAACTCCGATCTCCGACGCCGGGTGCGAGAACCTGCGCGCCCAGTTAACATGTGCCGCGGCGCGCCGGGGACCCGTTTGGCGCCATGCGCATATCGGTCCCGCCCTCCCGCGATCGTCGCCGTGGGGTCGTCCCCGCGCCTTCCCTCATCGAGAGGACTCTCACGCATGAGAAGCGAGCGTTACCCGGTCGATAGGACCGGTAGATCTCCCCGTGTCTCCGGGCGCCGCGCCGTCCGTCTTGCCCGGACGATCCCGGCGCTCACGTGGCTGGCGCTGTCGGCCTGCCAAGCGAACGGTGCGGGCGAGGCGGGGGACGGCGCGCAGGCGAGCGCGAACCCGCACGAGGGTGTGCCGGGCGCTCCCGCGGAGATCGATGCCGAGACCATGCAGCGGCAGATGGCTCTCATGACGCAGCTCCAAGCGATCGACCAGGTCCTAGCGCCCGTCCGTGAGCAGGCGATGCAAGACCCCGAGATGCAGGCACGCGAGCAGGAGATCATTCAACAGCTTGACGCGGCGATGGAGTCCATCGCGCCCGGGATCGGGGGGATGCAGGCGCGCTTCGACTCGCTGCGGGCCGAGTACGGGGCCGCGCAGGAGGCGGGGGAGCAGGAGCGTATCCAGTCGCTGGGCGGTGAGCTCCAGATGCTCCAGGTCTCGATTCAGGAAACGCAGAGCCAGGCCCTCCAACAGGAAGACGTGGCCTCGGCGATCGACGCGATGCGAGAGGACCTGTTCACCCGGATGAGAGCCATCGACCCGGGCGCCGATTCACTTCTGAACCGGGCCGAAGAGGTGATGGCAGAGCTGGAGGCCATGGCCGCGCAGGCGGAGGACGGGAGTTGAGGGGCTCGAACCCAAACCAAAAGGAGCATGCCGTGGCAGAGGCCAAGAACGGCGACCGCGTGCAGGTGCACTACACCGGGCGACTGGACGATGAGTCCGAGTTCGACAGCTCGGCGGACCGGGAACCGCTGGAGTTTACGATCGGCGAAGGCTCGTTGATCCCGGGGTTCGAAGAGGCGGTGAGCGGGATGAGCCCCGGCGACCGCGTGGACGCACGTATCGAGGCCGCCGACGCGTACGGCGATCGGCGGGAGGAGCTGGTGTTCAGGGTGGATCGAGCCGAGCTTCCTTCCGACCTGGAGCTCGAGGTCGGACAGGAGCTTCACGTACAAACCGGTGACGGCCACGAGCTCACGGTCACCGTGGCTGCGCTCGACGACCTGCACGTCACGTTGGACGGGAACCACCCGCTGGCGGGAGAGGCGCTCAACTTCGAGATCGAACTGGTCGAGATTCTCTGACCTCCCCTCGGGTTCCCGAAACCCGCCCTCGCGGCACGTCGTAATGTCGGGTGCCGGTGAAGACGACCGGCGACCGACATAGAACACGACGACGCGAGAATACACGATGAGAAACCCCGGAACGGCGGCGATCTTGAGCTTCCTGGTGCCGGGTCTGGGCCAGATCTACAACGGGAAGATCCTGCGAGGCTGTTGCTGGCTGATCGTTACGCCCGGCATGTGGATCGGGACGGGCGGGCTCCTGGGTTGGGTCTGTCACCTGATCTCGGCCTACACCGCGTACAACTACGCGACGGAGCACCCTCACCGGACGTAGCCCCGGGCTCCCCCGGGCCGTTCCTCCGCGGGCACCTGTCTCGAATCGGGACATGTACCGCACCGATGTTCCAGAGCGAGACGACCCCGCTGGCGACCGGGAGCCTCCTAAACGCTTTCCCTGAAACCGTTTACGTCGCGAAACCCCCGAGGAACGCCTCTTGCCCTGCAGAGGGACCAGATCGGCGTCACGAGATGGCGTGACGTGCGGTACGGGTCCGGTAGTGAGAGGCGGAAGGACGTGATGACTACGATCATGACAGTGGGCAAGAAGGCGCGGAGCGTGATCCTCGGACCGCTCGTCGCGCTCGGGTTGGCGGGGTGTGATTCGACCACCGGGCCCGACGACGGCCAACCGCGCGTGTCGATCGCGTTTCAGACGACGATCGGAGCCGCGCCTGCGGTGGCACCCGGCGATCTGGGACGCGTGGCGCGAAACACGCTCGCGCAGTCGCTCACACTGGATGGATCAAACGGGGCGCTCACGCTCGATGAGATCTGGATGATCGTCGCCGAGTTCGAGCTCGAGCTCGAGGACGACGACGATTGTGACGACTCGGGCTCCGACGATTCTTGCGAGGAGTTCGAGGCGCCCCCGCAGTTCATCCAGCTCCCGCTGGACGGTGGCAGCGAGCCGACGGTCTCGCAGCCCGTCCCGCCGGGGGTGTACGACGAGCTGGAGTTCGAGGTCGAAGACCTCGAGCTGGACGACGGTAACGAGGACGCGGGCGAGATTCAGACGCTGGTCACCACGATCCGCGCTCAGTTTCCCGACTGGCCGGAAGAGGCCAGCATGCTCGTCATGGGTTCGTTCACGCCCACAGGCGGCTCGGCGGTACCGTTCAGCGTCTTTTTCGAGGCGGAGATCGAAATCGAGATCGAGTTCGAGCCGCCGCTCGATCTGACCGATGGGACCAGCGCGACCGTTGACGTCGTGGTCGATCCGGCCGCCTGGTTCGCTCGCCCCGACGGCACGGTCATGGACCTGTCGCAGTTCGAGGGTCAGGTAGTGGAGTTCGAGTCCGAGATGGAGCGCGGGTTTTCGGAGCTCGAGTTCGAGGACGACGATGATGACGAAGATGACGATGACTGAGCGTACGAATCGCGCTCACTGAGCGCCTTTCCGAACCTGGTCCTGAACCGAAGAAGGGCGCCCTCGTGGCGCCCTTCTTCGTGCGGAGAGAGGCTCGCTGCACGCGGTTCGCCACGGACCCGCCTGGCGTTCCCGGGCCGGGGCATCCCCTCAGGGAGTCGGGGTATCCCCTCAGGGAGTCCGTTCGGGGGCGGGCGCGGCCAATCCGTGCAGGGCCCACCATTCGGCCGCTCGCTCCTGGGTCCACGGATGCTCGAGCGGGATTGCAGCGAGACCCTCCGCGAGAGCTTCGGCCGATGCGAGGCGTTCGGACGGTGCCTTTGCGAGACACGCGAGGACGAGCTCGTCGAGCTCCGGAGGGATCGGGGTCTCCGATCGCTGACTGGGCGGGACGGGTGGCTGCGTCGCGTGGGCGATGATCATCGCCGTGGGAGATGCGGCGTCGAACACGAGCGCCCCCGTGAGCAGCCAATATGCCACGCAACCCAGCCCGTAGAGGTCCACCCGCCCGTCCACCGGTGCTTCGTCCAGCGCCATCTCTGGCGGCAGATAGGCAGGAGTGCCCCGGATCTCTCCCGTGCGCGACAACATGGGATCGTCACGGTCGAAGCGGGTGTGCTTCGCCAACCCGAAGTCGAGCACCTTCACGACGTCGAACTGGAGCGCGTATCGGCACAGGAAGAGGTTGCTCGGCTTGATATCCCGGTGAACGAGCTCCCTCCGGTGCGCCTCCGCGAGTGACTCGCAAGCCTGTTCGAGGATGTATACGGCGCGCTCCGGTGGGAGAGGGCCGAACCGGTCCACGAGTCGCTCGAGATCGATTCCCTCGAGTAGTTCCATGGCGTAGTACAGCCGTCCATCGTCCGCGACGCCGTAGTCGAATACCTGCACGGAGTGGGGCGATTGGAGGGCGGCCGTGGCCTGTGCCTCCCGCTCGAAACGAGCCAGGGTCTCGGCGTGCCTCGTCGGGTCACCGAGCGCCGCTGGACTGATGAGCTTTACTGCCGCGGGCCGGGCCAGCATGCGATGGTTCGCGCGCCATACCTCGCCCATGCCCCCTTCGCCGAGGCGTTGCTCGAGCCGATAGCTACCCAGCTCGCGAGCGCGTTGAACGGCCTTGCCCAGTCGGTAGATGACCCGTGCGGCGATGTACGCCAGCGCGGCTACGACCAGGTAGCGGAACACGAACACCCAGAAGAACTGGCTGGCGGGCAGCACAGGGGCATCGCCCGCCCCCACGACCACGAGATACGTGATCGGTGTCGCGGCTGCAGATCCGAGAAGCCCGATCACCGCCTGGCCGGGGCGCACGGGCACCAGCACGGTGAACATCAACATCCACAATGCCACGCTCGTGTATCCGACGACGTCGCCGGTGATGACCGCGGCCTCCAAGCCCTCGAAGGCACCCCAATACTCGGACAACGCGATGCCGAAGCTCACGGCAACCTCGTACGCGAGGGCCAGCACCACGACCGTCCGCGCGGGCGTGCCAGGGCTGCGCGCCGCCCAGTACATGAGCACCGAGCCGACGATCATTGAGGTGGGCGGCCCCCACTGTCCGAGCACCTGGAAGTCCTCCCACAAGAACCCCTCGATCGCTCCCTGAATCAGCCAGCTGACCGTGACCACGCCAAGCACGAGCAACGCCACGATTCGCACGCGGCTGACGGCCTGCCGGAGCAGGAGGGGGGGGTGGGTATCCCGGTCCGGCGGCTCGCCGGACGTCGCCGTCCCGGTCGAAGTGGCGAGAAGTTGGGCTTCCGTCATCGGGCCGTGGCTTCGGTCATGAGAGCGTGTACCCGGGAGAGGTGGACTTCCGCAGCCGGGGCGCGGGTCCGCAACGGTCACACCCGAGGGCCGGGTGCAACCTTGAGCCTTGCCGGACGGGGCCGCAAGCGGTCTGCGTCCCCATCGAGCCCCGACTCGCCCGGGGTCGGGCGTGAGCGCACTGTGCCGGACCGTAGACCGGCGTATACTCATCCCGTTGCATCCCCGGAGACGAGCCCGGAGGCTTGCATGTGTGAGGAGGGAACTCGAAGTGTCCGCGCGCGAGGCGAGCCGAGTCCGAAGGTGATCGAGCCCGCGCCCGTACGGCGACTGACCGTCGGACTGGTGGGAGCGTTCCTGTGGGCGATCGGTCTCACGAGCCTGGCGCATCCGGCCGTCGCCCAGAACGAGCCCTACGAAGATGTACGCGAGGAGATGGTGCGGCGGTACATCGCCTCGGTGCATCCCCTCCTGGAGCCGATCGACGACCAGGAGGTCATCGAGGCTCTCCGCGCCGTGCCTCGGCACGAGTTCGTACCGCGCGAGCTGCGTGACGCGGCCTACCTGAACCAACCGCTCCCGATCGGACACGGGCAGACGATCTCGCAGCCTTACATCGTCGCGTTGATGACTCAGCTCCTGGAGCTGGACCCGGGCGACCGGACCCTGGAGATCGGCACCGGGTCGGGGTACCAGGCGGCCGTGCTGGCCGAGATCGTCGACTCCGTGTTCACGATCGAGATCATCGAGCCGCTGGCAACGAGCGCCTGGGCCCGGCTCCGACGCCTGGGCTACGCCGCGGTGCGCGCGAAGCACGGCGACGGATACTTCGGCTGGCCCGAGCACGGACCGTTCGATGGCATCGTGGTCACGGCCGCCGCCACCCACATCCCGCCTCCGCTGGTGGAGCAGCTCGCGGTGGGAGGTCGCATGGTGATCCCCGTCGGCCCGCCCTTCCGAACACAGCAACTCATGCTGCTGGAGAAACGGACGGACGGATCGGTGGCCCAGCGGTCGGTCGCCCCGGTGGCGTTCGTGCCGTTCACGCGGGGCGAGCCGGAGAGGTGAAGCCCCGGCCGCTGCTCGGGGCCGTATTCCTCCTGAGCGCCGCGGGACTCGGGTACGAAGTGGCGCTCACCCGAATCCTCTCCATAGCCGAGTGGCACCACTTCGCCTACATGATCATCAGCGTAGCGCTGCTGGGTTTCGCGGCGAGCGGGACCGCGATCGCGTTGCTCGGCGACCGGGTGCGGGGCAGGGAGCCGACCCTGTTTCGGGCCGCTACCCTCCTCCTGGTGATCGCGCTCCCGGGCTCGCACGCCCTCGCGCAAGCGATCCCGTTCGAGACCTTCGAGCTCCTCGTGCGTCGAGTG
This sequence comes from Gemmatimonadota bacterium, assembly GCA_039588275.1. Lineage (GTDB taxonomy): Bacteria > Gemmatimonadota > Gemmatimonadetes > Palauibacterales > Palauibacteraceae > JBDHAC01. The sequence continues at coordinate 91,774 of JBDHAC010000010.1, read as the reverse complement.
CAGTTTGCGTGGCTGCTCCTGCTGTACGGGGTCCTGGCCGTCCCGTTCTTCATCATCTCCTCGTGCATCCTCTTCGCGTTCCTGCTCGAGCGAGACCGGGTGGGCCGCGTGTATTTTGCCAACCTGCTCGGGTCCGGTCTCGGAGCGGCCGGCGTGATCGGGCTGCTGTTCGTGGCTCCGCCGGGGCGACTCCCGCTTCTTCTGACCGTCCTCGTGATCGCCGCCTTCCTGCTGGCTCTCGCCCCCGGCGCGGCGGCAGGTCGCCGGGTGCCCGGAGGGACGACCGCCCGGTGGCTCGCCGCGGGACTCGCGTCGGTCCTCCTCACCGCGTGGATCGGTGCGCCCACGATCCGGGTGTCTCCGTACAAGGGGCTCTCGTACGCCATGGATCTACCGGACGCGGGCGTGCTGGCGACCGCGCATAGCCCCCTCTCCACCCTCACCGTCGTCGGCTCATCCCTGATCCGTGAGACGCCGGGCCAGATCTCGGGCTATCCGATGGCGGAGCTGGGCGAGCTGCCCGAGCAGGTGGGTCTATACTTCGATGCCGACGCCGTCTCCCCCGTACACCGGTTCGACGGGTCGCTCGAACCGTTCGCGTTCCTCGACTACGTGACCCCGGCGCTCCCGTACCAGCTGCTGGACAGGCCCGGGACGCTGGTGATCGGGTCGGGCGGGGGCACCGAGGTCCTCAACGCGCTCTACCACGGGGCGAGCGGCGTAACCGCGCTGGAGGTGGATCCGAACGTCCTGCCCCTGATCGAAGGTCCGCTCGGCGCACACTCCGGGGGCTTGTTCGCACGGCCCGACGTGACGCCCGTCGTGGCGGAGGCGCGCGGCTGGTTGGAGGCACACCCCGATGCGCGGTTCGACCTGATCCAGATCTCGCTCCTCGACTCCTTCACGGCTTCCGCGGCGGGGGTTCGAGCGCTGAGCGAGAGCTACCTGTACACGCGACAGGCGGTGGAGCTGTACCTGGACCGGCTGTCGCCCGGCGGCGCGCTGGCGATCACGCGCTGGCTGAGAACGCCACCTCGTGATGCGATCAAGATGTTCGCGACGCTCGTCGAGGCTGCAGAGCAGAAGGGGATCCGGGCGCCGGCCCGACACCTCGCCTTCGTCCGCTCGTGGAACACGGCCACGCTGCTCTTGACTCGCTCGCCCCTGACGGGGGAGCAGGTGGAGGCGATCCGAAGGTGGGTCGGGGCGCGTGGGTTTGACCTGAGCTGGCTTCCCGGGCTCGAGGAGTCCGAGGTGAACCGGTTCATGGTGCTCGAGCAGCCCGTGTACTGGGAGGCGGCCCGTCGCGTCCTCGCGGATGAGGGGTCGAGGGAGCGCTTCTACGACCGCTACGCCTTCCACGTGCGGCCCGCCACCGACGACCGGCCGTACTTCTTCCGGTTCTTCAAGTGGGCGTCGCTCCCGCGGTTGACGGATGCGCTCGGGGGACGGTGGACCAGCGTCGTCGAGTGGGGCTACGTGGTGCTGATCGCGACCGCGCTCCAGGCGCTCGCCGCGGCTCTGCTGCTCGTGCTCGTCCCGCTGCTCGCAGTCTCGCGTTGGAAACGGTGGCGAGCCGCTGCCGAGCCCCCCGACACCGACGAAGGTTCGTGGCCTCCGGCCACGGGGAGCGTCGTGCTCTACTTCGGTCTCCTCGGCCTCGCCTACCTGTTCCTCGAGATCGCCTTCATCCAGAAGCTGATGCTCTTCCTGTCGCATCCCGTGTACGCGATCGCGGTCGTGCTCTCGGCCTTCCTGGTCTTTTCGGGTCTCGGGAGCGCGCTGGCCGACAGGCGCATGGGCGGTCGTGGCACCCGTGGCGGGAGCGGCCACGCGGGCGGGCACGCAGGTGGGCACGCGAGCATGGCCATGTGGGGGGCCGGGCGACTGGTGGGATTCGTCGTCGTCCTGATCGCGGCACTCGTGGGTCTCTACGTGGTCCTGTTGCCCTACCTGTTCTCCGTCTGGAGCGGGTGGGGCGGTACGGCACGGGTCGGGCTGAGCCTGGCGCTCCTGGCGCCGGTCGCATTCCTGATGGGCATCCCGTTCCCCACCGGGCTTCAGATCGTCTCGGATCGCCGGCTACCCATGGTGCCGTGGGCGTGGGCGGTGAACGGAGCGGCGTCGGTCATCGCGCCGCCGCTAGCCACGCTATCGGCGGTGCATTGGGGGTTCACGACCGTCGTCGGGCTCGCGGTGGCGTTCTACGCCGGAGCGTATGCCGTCATGCGGGGAGGACTCCAGCGGATGGATCCCGCACGCGGTCAGCTGGCAGAGCCGGTGCGCGCCGTCGGCTGAAGAGAACGACTGAATGAGGACGGCCCGGCCCGCCGTTCGGCGTGCCGGGCGCGTGTGATACCCGGGGGAGCCCGCGGCGCCTCCGGTGCCGGAGGCGACCGGAGAGCGGCGAGACGTTACGGAAGCTGTGACACCACCTCCTCCTTACGCGGCATCATCTCCTCACGCATGGCCAGGTGGTACGCCGTGGAGGCGACCACCACCGCCGCCTGCCTGAGGTCCTCGAGCAGCAGATGGTCGTACGTGTCCAGCTCGGTGTGGTGCGTGTTGATGCCGTATTCGATCGGGTCCTGGATGAAGTTGAAACCCGGGATGCCGGCGCGGTCGAACGCGAGATGGTCGGTGCCGCCCGTGTTACCGTGCCGGACCGCCACCACGCCCAGGTCGCGGAACGGCCACAGGAGCTGCTCGAAGATCGGGATCGCCTTGGCGTTGGACTGATCCCAGATTCCGCGCAGCCGCCCCGTGCCGTTGTCCACGTTCAGATAAGCCGAGATCCGGTCGTGCAGCTCCTCGTGGTTCGCGACCCAATTCCGTGACCCCAGGAGCCCCTGCTCCTCACCGCTCCACAGCGCTATTCGGATCGTGCGTCGGGGCTGCACACCGAGCGTCTTCAGGATGCGCATGGCCTCCATCATGACGATGGATCCGGCCGCGTTGTCGGTGGCGCCACCTCCCATGTGCCAGGAATCCAGATGGGCGCCGATCATGACGTACTCGTCCGCCTTGTCGGTGCCGGGGATGTCGGCGAGCGTGTTGTACTGCTGCAGGTCGTCTTCGAAGAAGGTGGTCTCGACCTTCACCTCGAGCTCGACCGAATGGCCGCTCCCCAGCGTCCGGTAGAACTGGTTGTACTGCTCACGGGTGAGCGCCAGATGAGCGATGTTCTCGGCACCCGGGTCGCGCTGCCCGCCGCTTCCGCCGCGGATCACGCCGTCGTTTCGAGAGGAGATGCTGATGAGAGCGAGCGCGCCCTCATCGCGTGCCATCTGGATCGCGGCGTTCGTGACCACACGGCGGGCGCGGAATGCGGCCCTACGGGCCTCGAGGTCCGCCGGCGGGCCGCCGGGGCCGGCCTCGGGTCGCGGCTCGGGCTCGAGCAGGTCCTCGAGTGATGTGCGCCTGTCACGGTGCTCGAACTCGGGGACCACGTCCTGTGGCGGATCGATCATCACGAACGCTCCCGCCAGCTGGCCTCGATACTGCTCGAGCTCGGACGAATCGCTGACCATCATGTGGACGACCGGGCCACGGACGACCCCGTCCGTGCTCCCGCTCCAACCCAGCGGCTGCGCCTGCAGGGGCTGGACGAACGGCGTCAGCACGCGGCCATGGTAGTCATCCAGTCGCCAGCCGGTCCCGAACTCGCCCCACGGCTCGATCATCACGTTCTCCAGGCCCCACTCCCGGAACATGTCGGCCGTCCACTGGTTGGCCTTCATCATGCCCGGAGAGCCCGTCAACCGGGGACCGATGATCTCCGTCAGATGGTGAGCGAGCGCTTCGATCTGCGAGCGCTCGAGACCTTCTTCTCGGATCTGCTGAACCAGCTCCACGTCCACCGCTTCCTGGGCCATCTGGGATGAAGCGGGGAGGGGGAGGAGCACGGCGGGGAGGATCAACAAAGGGATCAAACGATGGTGGCGCATGTGCGCACCCTCCGTGACGAGGTTGGGTGTCGTATTCAACTAGGTTTGACACTTGAAGGTTACGGTACGTTACCGCGTCGCTTCTCTCCCGCCAGACGTCTTCGGAACGGTCGCGACGGACGGAGCCCTGAGCACGTGGGGGACCCTCGCTCGGCTGGAGACCCTTGACGATCTCCTCGGCGCAGAATAGTTTGTAGTACAGACTACATGGCAGTGCAAACTCAGCAGGTGCTGCCCGCGGCCCGGAAACACCGGTCGGCTCTCGCGTCTGCATCGGCCCGAATGGGCTTCGAGGTGAATACGATGGATGAGCGAATCGATTCGAGCGATCTGAAGCGCCTGAGTGATCTGGACGAGTTGGAGGAGCACACCTACCGAACGACGCAGCAGGACGGATTGATCGATCTGCTGGCGGGTTTGGGGCTGCTCGGGTTCGCGGTCGGAGTGCTCCTCGAGCTCCCGATGCTCACCATCCTCGCGCCGGCGCTCCTCGCGACGATGTGGAAGCCTTTGCGCGACAAGATCGCGACCCGGCACGTCGGCTACGTTCGCTTCAGCGAGCCACGCCGAAAGAGAGAACGACGTGGGCTGTGGACTCTCCATTGGGCCCTGGTGGGGACGGCGCTCGCCGGGGTCGCGGTGTGGCTCGTGTTCGATAGGGGTGGGGATTCGATGCGGGAGACGCTGATCGGTCTCGGGTTGGCCCCGTTCGCGCTCATGGTGGCGCTCTTCCTGGGCGTGGCGGGACTCGCCCTTCGAGCGCCGTGGTTCATGGGCTACGCGTTGCTCGCGGTAATCGCGGCCGCGCTCGTTCCCTTCGGTGTGCCGGCCGAGTATGGGCTCGCCGTCGTCGGAGCCGTGATCACGCTGGCGGGATTCGCGAGGCTGATCCGCTTCATGCGTCGCTACCCGCCGCGGCAGGTGGAGGCGTCATCGTGAGTGAGACGCCCGAGACGGAGACGCTCGCGGATCTGGATAAGCTCGTCCACGAGCCGGCCCGGCTCATGGTCATGGCGCATCTATACGTGATCGATGAGGCGGACTTCACGTTTCTGGCGAACCAGACCGGACTCACCGGCGGGAATCTCTCATTCCACCTCGGGAAGCTGGAACAGGCCGGGTACGTCGAAGTGGAAAAGCGGTTCCGGGACAAAATCCCGTGCACGCTGCTGCGGCTCACCCGGGCAGGCAGAGCCGCGTTCCGCGAGTACCGGACCCGGCTTACCCGGTTGTTGGAGACGCTCCCGGAATAATCCCGGCGCTTCAGCTCTCGCCGTCTCCGTTTCCGTTTCCGTCTCCGTCTCCGTCGACCAATCCGAGCGCCCGCATCCGGCGCCAGAGGGTCGTCCGGCTCATCCCCAGGAGCTCGGCCGCTCGTGCGCGGACGCCGTGTGCCGCCTCCAGCGCGGCTACGATCGCGTCGCGCTCGTCGTCGGGGCGCGTCGGTGCGTGGTACCGTCCACCCTCGGTTCGGTCGGCCCGGATCTCGGGGGGGAGGTGCTCGAGCCCGATCTCGCTCGTTCCGGCCCGGATCGCTGCGCTCTCGACGGCCGCCATGAGCTCGCGAACGTTGCCGGGCCAATCATGCGCCCGGAGCGCGCGCATGGCGGGCAGCGACACTGCGGGTGGAACGCCACCGGCGGAGCGCTCCCCGAGTCGTCGGAGCGCGTGGTGCACGAGGAGAGAAACGTCTCGCTTGCGTGCGCGTAGCGGGGGGATGTGAATCGGGAACACGTTGAGCCGATAGAAGAGGTCGTCTCGGAAGCGGCCGCCGTCCATCTCCTCCCGCAGGTCTCGGTGGGTAGCGGCTACGACGCGAACATCCACGGGCCGCGCGCGGGTCGCTCCCACCGGCATCGCCTCGCGCTCCTGGAGAACCCGGAGCAGCCGTTGCTGGAGCCTCAGGCTCATGTCGCCGATCTCGTCCAGGAACAGGGTGCCGGCGTTCGCGGCGGCGAACAGTCCGTCCTTGTCTCGCGTGGCTCCCGTGAACGCCCCCCGTACGTGCCCGAATAGCTCGGACTCCAGCAGCCCTTCCGCGAGCGCCGCGCAGTTGACGGGCACGAAAGGCCCGGATTCACGCAAAGAGAGGCTGTGGATGGCTCGCGCCACGAGCTCCTTCCCGGTACCCGTCTCACCGATCACCAGGACGGTGGCATCCGACTCCGCCACCTGGCGCACGGAGTCGATCAGCTCCGCCATGGCTGCGGATTGTCCGACGATCCCGTAGTTCGTGGCCGCTGCGAGACGTTCCGGTGACGGGCGGCGCTCGAGTAGCTCGGCGACCCGCCGGCTCAGCTCCTCGGGGTCGACGGGCTTGGTGAGGAAATCGTCCGCCCCGAGGTGGAGCGACTCCACCGCCGTTTCGACATCGCCGTATCCGCTGATCATGAGGATGGGTATCGGCGAACCTCGCCGCCGGAGGACCTCCACCACCTCGAGCCCGCCGAGCCCCGGCATCCGCACGTCCAGGAGCATGAGGTCCACGGCCTCCCGCTCGAGGACCTCCGAGGCCTCGGGCGCGCTGGCAGCCGTCTCGACCCTGTAGCCTTCGTCCCGCAGGAGCTCGGCGGTCGAGCGCCGGAACGCGACGTCGTCATCCACGATGAGCAGCAAGCTGGAGTCGTATCTCCGAGGCGAAGCGGAGGCCGGGATCATGCCGGAAGCTCGACCAGGATCGTGGCGCCCGGACCCGAGGTGCGGTTTCTGGCGCTGATGCTCCCACCATGACGGCGCAGCACACCCTGAGCGATGAACAGTCCGAGTCCGACTCCGTGCACGTCCTCCTTGGTGGTGAAGAAGGGGTCGAACATGCGAGACCGCGCGTCCTCCGGGATTCCGTGGCCGCGATCCGAAACCTCGATCCGTAGCTGGCCGTTCGCCGACTCGAGCCGGACCTCGATGGGGCCCCCGTCGGGGCTCGCCTCCTGCGCGTTCGTCAGAAGGTTGTGCAGCACCTGTTTCAACGAGTCGGGCGGCAGTTCGGCGTTCGCCGTCTCCGGGCCCGAGACGCTGATCGTCCAGCGCCCCTCGTGATCGCCCAGCCGAGCCAGCGACACGACATCATCGACCACCGCACGCGCATCGCACGCGGTCGCGCCCGGGCTGACGGGCCGGTTCAGGTCGAGCATGCGCTCTGCGAGCTCGTGCATCCGGAGGAGCTCTTCGATGGCCAGGTCGGTGAACTCGCGCGACTTGGGGTCGCCGGTCTGACGGCGCACGACCTCGAGGCAGTTCCGCACGTTTGCCACGGGGTTCCGGATCTCGTGCGCCAGCTCGGTCACGAGGCGTCCGGCCGCCACGAGCCGGTCGCGCTGAATTAGCTGCGTCTGGAGAGCCTGAAGTCGCGCCTGGCGATCCTCGAGCTGCACGTTGGTCTCGGCCAGCTCCTTGAGCCGGGCCGCGAGCGCGCGCCGCATTTCTCCGAACGCCCTGCTCACTGTTGCGACCTCGGATACGCGCGAAGCGGGAAGCGGTGCGTCGAAGTCGCCGGCTGCGAGGTCGCGGGACGCACCCGCCAGCGCGCGAATGGGACGCGACATCCCGCGTGCGACGGCCGAGCCCACCAGCAGCGTGACGAGCAGGGCCAGGCCCCCGGCAATCAGAGCGGCGCGACGTAGCCGGGGAAGGGCAGCCAGCTCGCGGCTGGCGGAGCGTACGAAGAAGGCGACACCGGCGTCCGCGAGGGGTGCCGCAGTGCTCCAATACCGCCCCACGGCCGGAACCTGCAGCTCGGTCACCTCGACGGTCTCGGTGAGCCCCGCAGCAGTCGCCGGGCCACCCGCGCCCACGATCGCAGCGGCTACCTCCGGGGGCACGGTCGAGGCGACGACCGCCCCATCGCGTCCCACGAGCACGACCTCGGAATGCGTGAGTCCCGCGAGGACCTCGGCCGCCCGCGCATCGAGCGCGAGCGCCACTCCAGCGACGCCGATCTGCTCTTCTCCCTGAAAGACCGCGGCCACCGCGACCTGGTGCAGCTCGCCGCCCGTGTACTGCAGCGCGTAGGGATTCTCGCCGGCCGCCGCCGCGCTCACGAGGTCGGGCTCGAGACGCGGTCCGACCCACACTTGTCCCCCGGGCTCGAGCACCACGGGGTCCTCGCCCCATTCCCCCGCGAGCTGCTCCGCATAGGCCACGGTACCTGACCGGTCGCCGGCCGCGAGAGCGGCCCGAAGCGCTTCCGTCTGCGCCAGGACCTGCGCGTGCATGCGTAGGGCCTCGGCCTGGGTGGACTGCCGGTCGGCGAGGAGCGGCGGCGCCATCGCGAGATCCTGGCGCACGTCTTCCTCCAACTCGGCAGCCAGTCTACGCTCCAGCGTGACCCCGCCCACGAGTAGAGCCGCCAGGAGCGTTCCCCCCAGTGTGACCAGGAATGCGCGGTGAAAGGTGAGAGTCATGATGGGAACATAAGGCCGATGAAGACGATGCCGGGAGCCCGGGGAGGGCTCCCGCCCACCGACCCCGGGTCGGGACCCGGATCCGGGCCCCGACCACTGGAGTCGCCATGTCAGCCGGTGCGGCGAATCGTGATGCGCCCGACCGGGCTCGAGAACCCGTGCAGGGCGGCGTCCAGGTCGTCGTTCCCGACGACCCCGGCGTGCATGCGAATCACACCGTTCTCGGCGAGCGCCGGATCGCTCATCCCGGTGCCGGGATCCATGCTCGGCACGTTCGTCAGGACGGGGCACGGCGGAACGAGATCCGCGAAATCCTCCGTGTTGATCTCGGACCCCGCGTCGTACGCGTTCGTGTCCAGGACGATCTGCTGCCCTACCCGCGAAGGCAGACGCTGCCCGTCGAGTCCGGTGAACCCGTCGTTCGTGCAGATCAGCATGGACATGACGGAGAGAAAGCGCGCGCCAGGCTGGGCGTCGATGGTGAAGCTCACGCTCGCGCCCGGCGCGAGAGGCGGCGGAGTGCCCGCGACCGCGACCACCACGTCGGACACGTGATCGCTCGCGTTCAGCCGGTCCAGCATCGGCTGCAGGTTTCCGTTCTCGGCGATCTCGCGCGCGCCGAGGCTGGCTGGTGCTCCGACCTCGAAGAGACCTTCTCCCCCTTGGTGCGTGGCGACGAGGGGCGGGGTGAACCACTGTCCGCCCGTCAGGTTTTCGATCGTGACGCTATAGGTGCGTGCCCTGGAGACGCCGCCGTTGCGCTTCCCGAAGCCCGCCTGCGCCTCCGGCGCGCCGGTCATGCTGTCCATCCCGCAGCCTGCCAACAGCGCGACGCCGGCGAGCGCGGCCACCCACGTGAATGCTCGATTCCTGCCCACTACGACCTCCTGCGTATGATGATGCCTTATGACGTCCGCGGCGCTCTCGACGGCCGCGTGCCCGGTCCATCCTTCGGCACGGGCCGCGCCGGGGGCTGGTCGCGTAGGTTCCATCCAGCTTCCACGTTGCGCGGCAACGGCTTGGACCACTTGGTGGTAGTCCGGATCCTCTCAGGGGGGTCGTTTCAACGAGGGACGCTGCAACGGTGTGAAACGCGCGTTGAAACGCCCACGCAGGGAGACCCGCGCGAGTGGGGCGGTGGCGGACAACCGTCCGCGGGTTGGAAGTTGTCTAGTCCATGGAGCCTGGCTTCCAGTCCCTCTCGAGAGAGCGGATTCCGACATGGTGAACCTGCGAATGTGCGCTCCAAGCCCGGGTCTTCCACTCCACCTGTCTTGGCTCGCAGCATCGCTCGCGGCAGGCTGCGTCCCCTCCGGCGAAGCCGAACCTTCCTGGGCGGGAACCATCGACACGCTCGCATCCGGACAGGTCGTGGTCACGAACACGGCGGATCCGCTCTGGACCCCCGAGGCGACCTGGCGCGTCACCGAGGAGCTTCGGATCGGAAGCAGGGATGAGGTCGGTCCAAGCTTGTTCGGCGAGATCATGTCGTTGGAGATCGACCCTTTGGAGCGCATCTACGTTCTGGAAGGGCAGGCGCAGGAGATCAGGGTCTTCGCCCCGGACGGGGCCCACGTGCGCACGATCGGGCGCCAGGGTGGTGGCCCCGGCGAGTTCAACCGTCCCTTGCACGCCCAGTTCGGGCCCGACGGTCATCTATGGGTCGTCGATCCCGCGAACAACCGAGTATCGGTGATCGATACTGTGGGTGCCCTCCTCGACTCGCACGCATCGCCGGGCGGGTTCGTGATGATCCCGTGGCCCGGCGGGTTCGACGACGCGGGTCGGTACTATGCACCGGTCCCACGACCGGATGAGGAGCGCTTCGAGATCGCGCTCGTCCGGTACGACGCCGGCTTCACCGCCCTCGACACGCTCACGGTTCCCGATGATCCGGTCGAGCGCGAACGGTTCGTCCTGAGGAGCCCCGATGGCGGTGTCGCCATGGCCTCGGTGCCGTTCTCCGCCGCCTTCCGGTGGCGGCTGGCGCCTTCGGGCTCGATCTGGGGAATGCTCTCCGGCAACTACCGGTTCTTCGAGCTGACCCCCGAGGGTGACACGCTCCGAACGCTCACGCGCGAGTTCGATCCGCTCCCCGTGACCGGCGCCGACATGGCGGAGGCGGAGGCCGAGCTGGAGTGGTTCACCGATCAGGGCGGCAAGGTGGATCTGTCGAAGATCCCCGACACGAAGCCCGCGACCGAGGAGTTCCTCTTCGACGACGAAGGCAATCTGTGGGTTTTCCCCGTCACCAAGAGAGAGGACCAAGGGACGCGCCTCGATGTGTTCGACCCGATCGGCCGCTACCTGGGTCGCGTTCGTCTGCCGTTCGCGCTCAGCCGGCGGCCGTATCCCTTGATCCGCGGATCCACGCTGGTCGGGGTCACGGAGGACGAGCTCGAAGTTCCCTTCGTAGTGCGAGCACGGATCGAGAAGTCCTCCCCGTGACTCGGACTTGAATTAAAGGCCAGCACGCCGACATTTAGGCGCCGTTGAGGAGAGTCCCGGGCGGGCACCGGGACAGTTCCGAGAATCCTGGCCGCGAATGACGGGAAGGTAGATATCGGCGTTGATCAACGACCTGCGCGAGCGACACGTGTTCCGGTACCTGCTGCTGTACATCGGCGTGTGCTGGGGGCTCGTGGAGTTCCTCGACTTCCTCGTGAACCGCTACCTGCTCTCTCCGGCCCTCACGGACTTCGCGCTGCTCACGGCGGCGCTTGTAATTCCGAGCGTGGTGCTGATCGCGTATCATCACGGCCGCGCCGGAGCGGATCCCGTAACGCGCTCCGAGAAGATCGGCGTGCCGTTGAACCTGGCCGTCGCCGCCGCGGTACTCGGCGCGGTCTTCTGGGGGCGCGATCTGGGCGCGGTCACGACGGTGGTCACGGTCGAGGACGAAGAGGGAAACGAGGTCGAGCGCGTCATCCCCAAGGAGTCGTTCCGGCGTCGGCTGGCCCTGTTCAACTTCGACCTCGAGAGCGCAGACACCTCCGGTGCCTGGCTTCAGTATGCGCTCCCGCAAGCGATAGCTACCGATCTCTTTCAGGAGCAGTTCGTCGAGATACAGATCCCGGCCCTGTTCAAGGACCGGCTGAGAGAGGCCGGATTCGACGATCTGACGGGGGTCCCGCTGATCTTCCAGCGGGAGCTCTCCGAAGACCTGCACCGCGATCACTTCGTCGCGGGGACCGTGTCGACGGCGGGTGACAGCATCCAGGCGACCGTGACGCTGTACCGCACGGCCCGCGCGCAGGTGGTGGCCCGACACGAATACTCCGGAATCGAGCCGCTCGAGCTCGCGGATCGGATCGCCGGTCAGCTGAGAGAGGACCTCGAGATTCCGAGCGCGGAGAGCCTGGAAGGTGCGGTCGATCTTCCGGTCTCCGAGATCCTCACCTCGGATCCGGTGGTCTTCCGGTTGTTCGCGGACGGGGTGAGGGAGCTCGCAGTCCGGGACGACTACGAAGCGGCCGCTCGCTCCCTCTCCGAGGCGGTGGCGCTGGATCCCACCTTCGCGCTGGCGAACCTCATCCTCTACCAGGTCCAGATCCTGGCCAATCGGGGCCCTGAGGGGATCGCGCGACTGCAAGCGGCCATGGAGTACATGTACCGGATGCCGGAGCGCCTGCAATTCAGGGTAAAGGCCGAGCACTACTTCCTACGGCAGGACACCGAGCGCGGAATCGCGGTGTTGAACATGTGGGCGGAGCTGTTCCCGGACGACATCGCGCCGCATCAAGTGCTCGCGCAGGTGTGGCTCAGCATGAACGAGCCGGACGACGCGATCGCTTCGCTGAGCCGGGTGGTCGAGCTGGATCCCGGGCAGAATCAGATCCTCCGACAGATCGGGGACCTGTACGAATCACAGGCCAAGTTCGACGAGGCCCTGGACTACTACTTCCGCTACCTCGAGCTGTTCCCGGACGACCCGGAGACGATGCTTGAGGTCGGCGATATCCACCGCCAGCGCGGAGACCACGACGAGGCCCGGGCCAACTTCGAGCGCGCGACGCTGCTCGATCCCGCGGATCAGGGTCCGATGCTGAGGCTGGCGAACCTCGACCTGTCCCTGGGCGACTATTCGGGCTCGCTTGAGCAGTACGAGAACATGCTCGCCGTGGCCAGGACCGCCCAGGAGCGTGAGGAAGCGCTCGACGCGCTCGCGGATTACTACGAGCTTCGCGGCCAGATCTCGCTGGCGCTCGAGTTTGCGGAGCGGAGGCTCGCCGAGAGTCGATCGTTCCAGCCGCCCTTCGTGCTTGTCGCTCAGCAGATGCTGGCACTGTCACTGTACGTGAAGGCGGGCCGTCCGGACGAAGCGCTTCGTAGGCTCGAGAGCCTGTCGGCGGAGCTCTCTACACCGTTCGACAAGCTCGCGGCTCTCGGGGAGCTGCGCATCCATCTCGAGATGCACGAGCCCGACCGGGCTGAAGCATCGCTGCCAGGGATGGAGGAGCTGATCCGGACGCTGAGCGCAGAAGCGCTGCGCCGCATCGTCGTCGAAGCCCAGGGAAGAATCCACGAAGATCGAGAGGAGTGGTCGCAGGCGATCGAGCAGTATCGTCGGCAGGTAGCCCTCACGCCGACGGATCTCGACCCGAAGATCGCGATCGGCCGCTGTCAGCGTGAGCTGGGCGAGCTGGACGCCGCCGCCGCGTCGATCCAAGAGGCGCTGCTCGTGGAGCCAGGGGATCCCGTGGCCAACTACGAGCTCGCGCTCGTGCTCGAGGAGCAGGGGTCCGCGGACGAAGCGCGCGAGGTCCTGCAGGAGGCCATGACCGCGTGGGAATCGGCGGACGCCTCGTTCGAGCCGGCGGTCCGGGCCAGGGAAGCGCTCGCACGGTTGGGTGGACGCGCGGGATAGGACAGCTGATGCTGCGACGTAAGACCGCTGCCGTTGCCCGGTAAGACCGCGAAGGCGGAAAGGTGATCCCCCAACTCTTCGACCACCTGCTCCTGATCGTCCTCGCAGCCCTCATTCCGGCGTATGGTATCCGGTCCTTCAAGCGTCTGAAACGGGAGATCGCCGCTGGGCGCCGCGACGCGCGGATCCGGATTTATCGCGAGGACCTGTTCCTGGAGTGGGTTCCCACGATAGCGCTGCTCGTCTTCTGGACTCTGATTGGGAGGGGCTGGAGCGTGCTGGGGTTCGGGCCGCTCGCGGGACGGGGCGGGTGGATCGGTGCGGGTCTGACGATCCTGCTCGTCGCGGTATTGCTGACGCAGCTGAGAGGCGTACGCGACAGCGCCGATGCCCGGGCGAAGCTGCGAACACAGATGGGCAACGTCGCGGACTACCTTCCACACGATGACGAGGAGGCGCGGTGGTTCACCGCGCTGGCGATCACCGCCGGAATCTGCGAAGAGATCCTGTACAGGGGTTTCCTGATCGCCTACCTGGGGGCGTACATGCCCGTCGCGGCCGCGTGGGCGCTCTCCACCGCGGCATTCGGGCTCGCGCACGCCTATCAGGAGATCGCCGGTGTCTTCAAGACCGCCGCCGCGGGCGCCCTGCTCGGAGGTCTGTACCTGCTGTCGGGGTCTTTGTGGGCGCCGATCGTCGCCCACGCCGCGTACGACCTTGTGGCCGGGACCGCCGGTCGGCTGGCGCTGACCGAAGCCGCGGAGGCCGCGGCCTAGGTCGCCCGAGTTCTACGAGGCGGGCTACGGTTTCTCCCTCACCTCGAGGCGAATGTCGTCGAACCAGGCCAGGCCGCTCGACCCGGTATCATCGGTGTCGACCATCAACGCGATCGCGGTGGGGGCTTCCGGATCCTCGCCGAAGAACGCTCGATAATCGGCGAGCACATCCCGGCGTTCGGTGATCCACTCCCCGGCCCGCGCGTCACCGCTCTGCAGCACGATCATGGCGACGCTCTTGACGTACGGGCTCGGGTACACGCTCCCGGAAGGCTCCCCCGCCGCCCACACGTAGCAGATGGCATCACGGATGGAACTTCTGGAGCCGAAAACGACGAACAGCCTCGCCGCGTAGTCGTCACCGGCTCGCTCGCGCTCGCGATCGTTGCCCGCGATACTGCCTGCAACTTTCCACCGCCACTCGATCGTGCCCTCGGTCAGGTCAGCGAGGTATAGGGGTCGGACAACGGCCGAGCCTGCATCGTCGCTGATCGCCCGCAGTGCGCGAGAGTCACCACCGTCCACGGCCGTATACGCCGTCCGACCGCGTCCCAGATTCTGCGTCCGCCAACGGTCCTCCCAGCCGGCCTCGAAATCCTCGACGATGGTTCGAAGTGGCTGACGCGCGGGTTGGCCGAGAACGGCTCCCGGGAATCCCATGAAGGCCCATGAGAGCAAGGCGGCAAGGGTGAGGCCCCGGTGCATTCGCGCTTCCACGCTCCTTCTCCTCTCGCTGTGCATCCCCCGTGGGCAGACTCCCCGGCACCGACCCCGCCGAGATCCGTCCACTATCGGTCCATCTCTCCTGAATCACGCGTGTACCGTTCCCGCACGCGCTGGGAACGCAGGAGATATCCGGCCCACAGCGTGAAGACCGTGACCCCACCCAGGATCAGGAACATCCGTGTCCATGGCTCTCCCTCTGCCCCGCGGGATCGCACGAGGGCGTACGTCGTCTGCGCCCAAACGAGTGCACCCACGAGGATGTAGACCTGCAGGAGCGGCAGAACCCAGCGTCTCCGGACCAGGAGTAGGAAGGGGAGCAGCGCGCAGACAGCCACGAGAACGACGAGCCCATCCCTGAGGAAGTGTGCTCCCAGGACCAGGGAAGCCAGGATGAACGGGATCAGTCTAAGGAGTGTCACTTGGCAGAGTCCTCTTCGATCGTAGGGTGGCGGGGCGGGCTACGGCTTTCGGAACAGCTGCAGGTATCGGCTCGGGCGGTCATCCCACCCGTCTATCTGGCGGACGAACTCGAAACCCGCGGCGCTGAGCTGCTGGATCACTAGTGCAGGCGCGATGCTGTGAGAGTGCTGTCCGGAGTTCTCGATGATCACGAGGAACCCTCCCGGCTTCAAAGCTGCGAGCATCGTGGCGCTCATCGGCTCCTCGTGCCGGAACTCGTGGTACGCCAACCGCACCAGCATTCGGTCACAGCATTCGGGCGGAAGGTTGGCATCGGTCTCGCTTCCGAGCACGGGGACCACGTTGTCGACGCCGAGCTCGTCCGCCGTGCGGCGAATCCGCTCGAGCAGACGCTCCACGATCTCGTTCGCGAACACCTGTCCATCCGAGCCGATATGCCGGGCCATGCCTGCCGCCCACCGTCCGTTGCCTGCCCCGACATCCGCCGCCGTCATGCCGGGTTGGAGGTCCATCACGTCGATCAGCCGCGTCATCCACGACCGGGAATCCTCTTGCGGTGCTTCGCGAAGTTCCTGTGAGACGACCTCGGCAGCCGAAACCTGGCCGTGTAGGCTCGAGGCCAAGAGCAGACAGATCGCGATGCCCGACAGGAGTCGGCCGAGGGTCGGCTCCACCGATGCTCGGGCCCGCCCGACAGAGGCGCGGGGTCGTCTCCTCATCGGATTCTCCTGTGTCTGTGTTCTATGCGAGCGTGCACGGACCATGACGATCGGGACCACTCACGCGTGGGTCCGTTACGGCACGAGCTTCTGCTCCTCGAGGAGCCACTTCGTGAGCCATTCCACGTTTCTGGACATGAGATCTCGGACGAGACGCGGTGCCCTAACCCCGTGTGGTTGACCTGGATACAGGACCAGCGCAACGGGGGCTTTCCCGATCGCCCTCACCGCCTCGTAGAACTGAATACTCTGCTCGGCGGGAACCCGCTCGTCCCGTTCGCCCACTTGGATGAGCAACGGTGTCGTGACGTTCTCGACGTAGCGGTAGGCGGAGCGCTCCTCGTACAGATCGAAGTCCTCCCACGGTCTCGGGCCCAAGTACGTGTGGTAGAACTCCGGGAGGTCCGTCTGCGAGTACATGGAGACGAGGTCATTGGCGCCCGCCCCCGCGCTGGCCGCCGCGAACCGATCGGTCTGCGTGATTCCCCAATAAGTGTGGTGGCCACCGAAGCTCCATCCACTCACGCCGAGGCGATCCGGATCCGCGATCCCGAGCTCGATCATCGTGTCGACCCCCGAGTCGATGTCGATCCAGTCGCGACCCGATATGTCGCCGCGGTTGAGGCCGCGGAATCGCTCGCCATATCCTGTCGAGCCCCTGTAGTTGGGCTGCAAGGTGGCGATGCCCAGCCCGGCGTACACCTGGATCGGATACGCGCCCCGCGTGGCGGAAAACCGATCCGAAGAGACTCCGGAGGGTCCGCCGTGGATCACGAGCACGAGGGGAACACGGTCTCCGTCGCGGTAACCGACCGGAAGCGTGAGAACTCCCTCGATCTCCTCGCCGTCTGCGCGGGAACGCCACGACACCACGCGCTGGTCGCCGAGCTCGAAGTCCTGCACCTGTGGGTTCATGTCGGTGAGCCGCTGAACACCGAACCCAGTGGTGGTGGTGACGTACACGTCGGCGGGATTGGCCGCATCCTCTGCCGTGAAGGCCACCTGAGAGCCATCCTTCGTGGCGGAGAACCCTGAATAGAAACGCGCGTCGTCGGTCAAGGCCTCTGGAGGGCCTGACGCGCGGACCCCGGCACCACCCGCCCCGGCGCCCTCGAGCGGGATGCGGTAGAGACGCCGCCCCGTCCGGTGCGCGGCCTGCACGAGGAGCTCCTCGGACGTCACGACGACGAAGCCCGCGTTCTCGTCCAGGCCGCCCGTGAGCGAGACTGGTTCGCCGGCCGCCTCGCCCGCATCGCTCAGCGGGATCCCCCACAGCTGCCCGTTGTGGGTGCCGAGCTCGTGGCCGGAGCCCGATACGATAAGACCCACACCTTCACTCCACGCCACCGGATTCTCACCGCCGGGCATCGTGGTCACCTGCCGTGCGGGAACATCGGGCTCCATCTGCACGTAGACGCTGCCCAGCCGATACGTGCGCAGGGCCGGTGACGGCCGGCCGCCAAACGCGATCGCCCGCGAGTCCGGTCCCCACGTGAACCCGTTGACGTACACGGAATCGGGAGAACGCCGGCTCGCCTCACCGATCCGGTCATCCTCGAGCGGGGCCGAGTAAAGCCGGGACCATTGGTCCGTGTACGCGCTGTCCCACACGATGGGGCGGCCGCGCGTCTTCTCGAGCTCCTCGTCCGCCTCGGTGGGCTCCGGGGAGGACGTGAACGCGAGTTGCGATCCGTCGGGAGAGAAGCGGAATTGGCCCACAGCGGTCTCGAAGTCCGTCACCTGCCAGGCTTCGCCCCCGTCGGGTCGGATGCCGTACACCTGACGTTTCTCGCCGCGGTCCGATCCGAACGCGAGCCACCCGCTGTCGGGGTGCCACCGCGGCGCGTTATCGGCGCCCTCACGGTACGTGAGCCGACGCGGCGGTCCGCCGTCGGGGTCGGTGGAGACGACCCATAGGTCCGTTTCGTTGCGGTCCTCCTCGAAGTCGCGCGTCGTCACTACGTAAGCAACCCAGCCTCCGTTGGGGCTTATCGTCACCTGCCCGACGCTCTTGAGCGCGAGCACGTCCTCAACGGTCATGGGACGCGGGCTCGTTTCCGATGCGGGCGACTCCTGTGCCGAAAGCGTCATGCCTGACGCCAGCAGGAATATCTGGAGGACAACGATTCGTGCGAGCGTGCGCGCGGTGAAGCGGATCATCGTTTCGCCTCTGTGAGTGAGGTTGCTGGACTGAACCAGTATGCAGGTGGAACCGGATTACGGCGAGGAGTGGGCCGCCCGTGCCTACGACGCAATCCTCCCCGTAGATTGCCGACCCATGTTCAACGGCGTTCTCGCGCTCCGCGGCCTCGCGGAGAGGCAGGCGCCTAGCGGAGCCCCCTCACCAGAGTGGATCGATGATCGACAGGATACGAGCACCGATGGCGGCTGCGGCCCTCTCCCTGGGCCTCGGTGGTTGGCTTCACGCGCAGGACCCTCTCGTTCCGGAACGGTTCGCCTTCTCGCCGGAGGGGAGCTACGACCCGGCGATTCAGTCTCCCGCCGAATTTCTCGGCTACGAGTTGGGAGTCGAGTTCACGCCGCACCACCGCGTCGTGGCGTACTTGCAGGCCCTGGCCGCCGCCTCGGATCGCGTGACCATGGAAGAGTATGGCCGGACCTACGAAGACCGCCCGCTCTACACGCTGGTCATCACCACCCCCGCGAACCACGGCCGACTGGAGCAGATTCGGCAGGCCAATCTCGGGCTCGCGGACCCGGGCTCGATGAGCGATGCGGACGCGGAGACACATATGGCCTCCGAGCCCGTGATCACGTGGTTGAGCTACAACGTGCACGGGAACGAGGCCTCATCGACCGAGGCGTCGATGCAGGTCGCGTATGGGCTGGCGGCAGGCCGCGACGCCGACATCGAGCGCTGGCTCGGAGAGTCCGTCGTTGTCCTCGATCCCTGCATCAACCCGGACGGCCGCGACCGGTACGTGAACTGGTATCGATCGGTGCAGAGCAACGTCCTGACCACGAGCTCGAGGGAGTTCGAGCACGATGAGCCGTGGCCGGGCGGACGCACCAACCACTACTGGTTCGACTTGAACCGTGACTGGGTGTGGCTCGTGCACCCGGAGTCACGGGGCCGAATCGCGGCGTACCAGCGGTGGCTTCCACAGGTCCATGTGGACCACCACGAGCAGAGCTTCAACGACAACTATTTCACGCACCCCGGCACCACTCCTCGTAACCTGCTGCTCCCGGATGATTACGAGCGCTGGGACGCGACCTTCGGGCGCGCGAACACCGATGCGTTCGATCAGAACCGTCTCATGTATGCCACGGGCGAGTCGTTCGACTTCTTCTATCCCGGTTACGGTTCTTCTTATCCGAGCGTCATGGGTGGGATCGGGATGTTGGTGGAGCAGGGGGGCGGGGGACGCGGCGCCCGCGCGGTCGAGACGAACGACGGATACGTCCTCACGCTCCGCCAGCGGATCTTCGACCACTACACGACATCGATGGCCACCATCCGAACGGCGGTCGAGAATCGGGCCGAGCTCCTGCGCTATTTTCGCGACGCGCATGGCCAGGGCACCAACAAGGGGCCCGCGGCGGCGTATCTGTTCCCCGACGATCCGCAGCGCTCGACATGGCTCTACGGGGTCATCGACATGCTGCTGCGGCACGGCGTGGAGGTGGATAGGGCGAGTGCGGATTTCACGGTCGCGGACGCCCGCGACTACTGGGATGATGTTCCGCAGCGCCGGACGTTCGCGGCGGGCACCTTCATCGTCCGCGCCGATCAACCGCGTCATCTGTTCATCAACACGGTGCTCGGCCGAAACCTGGCGATCGAGGATTCGGTTATGTACGACATGGCCACCTGGTCGGCGCCGCTGGCCTATAACCTCGACGCGTATTGGACCGCCAGCGGGACGGGAGTCGTCACGACCCCCCTCACGGCGGCACCGAGCGCGCCATCGGGTGTGGTGAATCCCGGCGCGACGTACGCGTACCTGGTCGAGTGGCGGCAGCGGGGCGCTCCCAAGGCATTGGCGAGATTGTGGGACGCCGGCTACCGGGTCCGGTTCGCGCGCAAGCCGTTCGGCGATGGGACCAGGGAGTTCGGGATCGGCACCCTGATCGTCCTCCTCGGCCGGCAGCCCGCCGGATTGGATCCGGCCGCGGACATGGAGCGGGTCGCGCAGGCGGCCGGTGTCCAGATCGTCGGGTCGAATAGCGGTCGGATGCCCTCCGGCATCGATCTGGGTTCGGATGACAGCCGGCCGATTCCTGAGCCAAAGATCGCCATGCTGGTCGACAGCCCGATCTCGACGTATTCGGCGGGGTTTCTCTGGTTCCTGTTCGATCGGGAGACGGAGCTCGGGCTCACCCGGCTGCGGGCCCAGGATTTCCTCTCCGAAGAGCTGGACGAGTACGACGTCATCCTGATCCCCAGCGCGGGCGGGCTGGGTGGCTTGCTCGGCGACGAGGGTGTGGAGCAGCTCCGTGAGTGGGTGGGTGCCGGGGGGACGCTCATCGGCACACAGGCGAGCGCGATAATCTTTACGGAGGGGAGATCAGGCCTGACCAGCGCGAAGCTCACGCCGAGCCTGGACGCGGAAGGTGGCGAGGCCGGTGCAGCCGCCGAGGCCGGTGCAGCCGCCGAGGCGACAGGCGAGGATCCCGCTGCGTACCTGCGATTCGAGGATCGTCAACGGTTCTTCGGTCTGCAGCAGGTCCCGGGATCAGCCCTGCGCGGGATGCTGGACACGTCCCACCCCATGGCTGCCGGGCTCCCCGAGCGGGTGTACATGCTCAAGTTCGGCTCGAGCGCGCTCGAGCCAGGTGAAGGCCTACGAACGGTCGGGCGCTACGATGGGGATGCGGCAACCTTGTTGACCGCCGGGTACGCCTCCGGGGAGAACCTCGAGAAGCTGGCGGGGCAGGCGTTCGCGGCGGTACAGCCGTTGGGGCAGGGGCAGGTCGTCTTCCTGGTCGACGACACGCAATACCGGATGTTTTGGGTCGGCGCCTCCCGGTTGGTTCAGAACGCAGTGATGCTCGCGCCCGGCTTCTAGCCTTCTCGCGGCGAGCGGGGGCACGCTCTGCGGCGTGTCCCCCGTTCACTCTCACTTGCGAGTCACTCCCGCCTTGCCGCGGCTACGGCGCCGGGGCCACTACGCGGGTTGTAGGGCTGAGGTTCGGTCGCGGCACGATCGTGATTCAGTCGCCGAGCTTCTCACGCCCGACCGCCCTGCACTCTTCGTCGTCCAGTACGGGGATCGCTTCGATGTCGCAGACGTGGTTCCAGTTGAGGATCCACTTGTGGACTGCCGTGGGATCATCGGTTTCGCAGATAGCGGCGCCCGTGAAACCAACGAGGTCGTGCCACCGTCCGATGACGTTGATGCTTCCTCCCGCATCCGCCTGATCGTCCTCGGCCGTCATGGCGGAGAAGACCTTCAGCACTTCGTGTCGCTTGTCGTCGTGAACGCGCCAGCTGATGAGAAACTTCATCGAGATGCTCCTGGTGAGGGGTTGGCTGGAAGGTGCGACCAGAGACGCCTCCAGATACGCGCTCGGCCCGGGCGCGTCAACCACCGAGGACCGGAAGAGCCGCAAAGGGCGGGGTCGATGTGACTCGAAGAGCGTTTTGGAGGTCCAGGCGAATCGTGCTAGCTTTATAGTGACGTTAGCGACCGGCCGATTCACCGTGCAGGGTTTAGCGGGTCGGCGGTGATCGTGGGGTCGCTCTGAGGCCGTGACGTACCGGTGCGCGGTGCCGTTTTGGCGCACCCGACGTAACTGGACGTACCCGACGTACCCTGGATAGACCTGACGTGCCGTTTTCCAAACGGGCCCGCGGCGCACGCGGTGCTCTGCTGAATATCGTCGGCCCGGCCGCGATCGGGCTCTCCCTCACGACGCTCGCCGCAGCGACGCTGGTAGCCCAGAGCCCCGATCTGGTGCCAACCTCCGTCACGGGACCCGCCTCGGCTCAGATCGGGCAATCGATCCAGGCGACCGTCGTCTACGAGAACCAGGGCACGGCCACCTCGAGTAACACGTGGCAGGGTCGCATATACCTCTCCACGGACCAGACCATCACCACGGCGGACATCCACGTCGACACCTGGGTCCAGAATACGGATCTGACCCCGGGGGCGTCGGACTCCCACGTCGGCACGTTCGTGGTACCCAGCGTCACCCCGGGCACGTATTTCCTGGGCGCGATCGTGGACGTGAACGACGCGGAGACGGAGAGCGACGAGACCAACAACAGTCTCGCTGCAACGGTGACGGCGGCCCCGGCCATCGGTCTGAACCCGACGACGCTGACGTATGCGGCCACGGTGGGGACGGATCCGCCGACCCAGGTCGTGACGGTCACCAACACGGGTGGCGGAACGCTCAACTGGACGGCCACGGTCGACCAGGGCTGGCTCGACGCGGCGCCCAGCTCGGGCTCGCTCGCGGCCGGCGCGTCCGAGGACATTACCGTGACGGTGACGAGCTCCGGACGGTGACGAGCTCCGGGCTGGCGGCGGGGACGTACGGCGGCACGGTGACCGTGAGCGATCCGGCGGCCAGCAACACGCCCCAAACCGTGGCTGTGGACCTGACGGTGACGGCGCTCCCCGCGATCGGGGTGGCTCCGCCGACGCTGACATTCGGAACCCCGCTGGGCACGGATCCACCAAGCCAGACGATCACGATCACCAACACCGGGGGTGGCACGCTCAATTGGGTTGCGAACGTGAACCAGAGTTGGCTCAGCGTGAGCCCGACCAGCGGGTCGCTTGGTGCCGGCCAGTCCGAAGCCGTCGCGGTGATGGTCAGCAGCGCGAACCTCCCGGCTGGCGGCTACGCCGGAACCATCACGATCAGCGATCCCGGCGCGAGCAACTCCCCCCAGACGGTAACCGTGAACCTGGCCGTGTTTTCAGCCCCGGCAATCGGCGTGAGCCCGAACACGCTCACGTTTGCAGCGCAGGTCGGGACCGATCCGCCGACCCAGACCGTCACCGTGACGAACACGGGGACCAACACCCTCAACTGGAGCGCGACGGTCGACCAGAGCTGGCTTAACGCCAGCCCGAGCTCAGGGTCACTGACGTCTGGCGCATCACAGGTGGTCACGGTCACGGTGACAAGTGCCGGCCTGGCGACCGGCAGTTACACGGGGACGGTGACGATTAGTGACCCGGCCGCGAGTAACAGCCCTCAGATCGTGACGGTCGATCTGACCGTGTCCGCGCTCCCCGCGATCGGTCTCTCCCCCGGCTCTCTCAGCTTCAACGCTCAGATAGGGCGCGATCCGCCGACCCAGACCGTCACCGTGACAAACACGGGAGGCGGCACGCTCAATTGGGGAGCGGCGGTCAACCAACCGTGGTTGAGCGTAAGCCCGAAGGGCGGCTCTCTGACCTCTGGCCAGTCGCAGGCGGTGACCGTCCGTGTGGGCAGCGCCAACCTGGCGGCAGGCAACTACGCGGGCGCGGTCACGATCAGCGACACGGGCGCGAGTAACTCCCCTCAAGTCGTCGTCGTCAACTTGGCGGTCTCGTCATCGCCGGCGATCGGGGTAGCACCGAACGCGCTCACCTATTCGGCTGACGAGGGGAGCGACCCCGCCGATCAGCCGCTCACAGTCACGAACCTCGGGGGCGGAACGCTCAACTGGCGGGCGGTGACGGATCAGACCTGGGTGAGCCTCAGCCCAGAGACAGGGGCGCGGGGAGCGGGACAGTCGCAGACGATCACGGTTTCGGTGAACAGCTCGGACCTCGGCCCCGGAAGCTACGCCGCCACCATCACGATCTCGGACCCGGCTGCAAGTAATTCGCCGCAAACGGCTGCCGTGACGCTCGGCGTAGCGGCCGCGCTCCGGCAGCCGACGGTCGGCGAAGCCGCCAACAGTCTCCTGGGGCCCAATGCGCTGACGCCGGATGTGGTGGCCTTCCTGGACTCCATCGGAAACCAGAACGGTCGCTACGATGTAGGCGATTTCCGGGCATACGTGCAGATGTTGGGTCTACTTGCCTCCACCATTCCGGGAGGGTAATGAGTTGAGCATCAGATCGGTGTGTCTCGGATTGGGTCGTCCGGCGGCCCTCGGCCTGGTGATACTGCTGGCGGGCTGCAAGCCGACCGCCATCGTGGAGCCGGACACGCCGCAGCCAGGTACGCTGACGCTCTCCATCCAGGCATCGGGCGGGCAGGGGCACGCGTTCCTGATCGAGATCGTGGGACAGGCTTCGAGCCCGACCGCCGTCAACGACAGCCACCTTCTCTTTCACATCGCGACCGGTCCCGGGCTGCGATTGATACTGATCGGCGCCGTCGCGTCGGGTCCGGTTGCTCGGATCCAGGTCCCGGACGTAAGGCAAGCGTCGACGTATACCGCTCAGGTGGTCGAAGTGGCCGATGACATGAACCGGCTTCTGAGCGCGAGCAGCTTCACCGCCCAGATCGGCTCCTGAGCCCAGACGGGCGGTCCCTCCCGGCTGCCCGTAGACCTGCGGTTCGGCCCGACCCTCCCGCTCCGCGGCCATCCGGGCCCCGTCCGTCGGACGGGCCGCACATGGCGCCCGCGAGTCACATCGGCAAGAATACCCGCGCCATGACCGATCGCGTGTGTATCATCGGTGCCGGCTCCTCCGGCGTCGTAGCGGCCAAGGTCCTCCGGGAGCGCGGCGTGCCGTTCGATTGCTTCGAGCTGGGCTCCCAGGTCGGCGGGTTGTGGCGATACGAGAATGACACCGGCCGCTCGCCGGCGTACGCGTCGCTCCAGACCAACACATCACGCGATCGCACCGGGTACGCCTGCTTTCCGATGCCCGAGGGCGACTCCCCCTATCCTCACAACTCCGAGCTCGCCGACTACTTCGACGCCTTCACCGACCACTTCGGTCTCGCGGATTCCATCACGTTTCGCACCCAGGTGGTGCGGGTCTCACCGGTGGGTGAAGAAGACGATCGAGAGGGACCGTACGACGTGGCCGTGCGCTCGCTCCGGACGGGAGAGACGGAGGTTCGCCGATACGGGGCCGTCCTCATCGCGAGCGGGCACCACTGGGACCCGAGTTGGCCGTGGTTCCCGGGAAGCCGCGGCGAGAAGTCGGCCGGCCGGCCGGGACATTTCAACGGCCTGGAGATGCACTCGCACGCTTACCGGAGCCCCGAGCGCCCGGTGCGCCTGGAAGGTCGTCGTGTGCTGGTCGTCGGGATCGGCAACTCGGCGTGCGACATCGCGTGCGAGGCGGCCGGGGTTGCCGCACGAACCGTCCTGTCCACGCGGCGCGGCGCGCACGTGTTACCCAAGTACCTCTTCGGTCGCCCGCTGGACCACTGGATTACGCCCCTCACCTCGCGTCTCCCGATCCGCGCGCAGACGGCCCTCATCGGAGCATTGGTGCGGCTCGCATATGGCGACCAGGCGCGACTCGGCGTCCCGCGCCCGCGCCACCGTCTCGGGCAGGAGCATCCCACGATCTCGCAGGATCTGACGCGGCTTGCCGGAGAGGGCCGGATCGTGGTGAAACCGAATGTCGAACGGTTGGCCGGTGACGAGGTTCATTTCGTCGACGGCACGCAGGAGACGGTCGGTGTCGTGATCTACGCCACGGGCTACCGCGTTTCGTTCCCGTTCCTGGACGAAGGCTTCCTGCCGGCCCTCGAGGCGGGCGGCGTCGCGACCGACAATCGGCTCCCGCTCTACCTGCACGTCGTCCCGCCCGAGCGCGGCGGGGTCTATTTCCTCGGACTCATCCAACCGCTTGGAGCGATTCCGCCCCTCGCCGAGGCGCAAGCGGAGTGGGTCGCGGACCTCGTGCAGGTGATCGCGCGACCGCCTTCGCCTGACCAGATGCGTGCCGCGATCGACGGATCCGAGCGCTGTCTGCGAAGCCGCTTCGTCGAGTCCAGCCGACACACGATGGAGGTGGATTACCACCCCTACCTGCGGGCCATCCGGCGCGCGCGCGCCGAAGGCGCAAGACGAGCCGGGCTGAAGCCAGCGAGGTTCGAGCCGCCCTCCGGCACAGCGGCTCGATAACTCGCCAGGGCGACTAGTTGCTTCCGGTCTCGACCGAGATCGTATCCCAGATGTCGTCTTCGTGCGCGGTGAACGCCCGCGCGAGCGCCGTGAACCGCTCTCCCGAGGCCTCGAACGCGGCGAACTGGGCGGCCCACGCATCGTCGATCGAATCCCAATCGGGCATGAGGAGCAGGAGCTGCCAGTTCATGGCCCCGCCGTGCTCGTGCTGCTCGACCGCGAACCCGTTCATGGTGCCGGCTTCGGTCGCGCCCATCAGCGCGGGTCTCCACACCTCGTCGTAGTATGTGTTCCACATCTCCAATTCGGAGGGGCGGACGTTGAACTTGGCGATGTAGAGGTGCTGGTTGGGGTCCGCGCCCTCCCTCTGATAGAGGTCGGTGAGGCGCCAGATGTGATCCTCGTGCGCCTGGATCATGCCGCTGAAGTCGGGAGTCCCGGCCTCTGCCATCTTGCTGTTCAGCGCCTCCAGGGCGGTATCGATCGAGCCCCAATCGGGCACGATCATCACGAAGCGGAAATTGTACTTTCCACCGGTGTTGTGTTGGCCGGCAGTGAACCCGTTGATCAGTCCCTCTTCCTGCATGCTGGCGAGCGCCGGAACGACGTAGTCCGTATAGGCGTCGATCCAGCCCTCGAGATCCGCGAAGCCGATCTGCCAGTAGCTCTCGCGGACGTAGGGGTCGGCCTCCTCTTCCTGCGCTGCGATCGGCGCGAAGCCGATCGCCAACGCGGCTCCGAAGAGGGCGGCCATGGGTGCGAAGCGTCTCATGGAGGTCTCCTTTTTCCGGTTCGACGGAGTAACGCCGAATGACGATGGATGATGAATGGGACGCGGCACCGAGCCGGAATGTGGAGTCCGGTCAACCCAGGGGGGGCGCGCCCCGACCTCACAGCGCGCCGCGGTCCCTCGAGGCGGGTCGCACGATCCCGCCTGTGGGACGGTAATCTAGAATGGTGCGGCGTCGGAGGACAAACGAGGAGGGTCGCGCAGACCGTGCCGCCCCGGCAGTCACGCGGTCCGGGCGCGGGTAGCGCGGGTGGCGTGCGGGGGGATACGGTAGAGGCGCGAGTCTGCGATGCTCCCGCGCGAGGGCGGTTTGACCGAGAAGATCAGGAGAAGCGACGATGAACCGACGTGTCCCATCCCTGCTGTCAGCGTTTGCGTTGATCACTCTGGCGGCCTGCGGTGAGGGCGCCCCGCCACCGGAGGCGGACGCGCCAGAAGCCCCGGAGGAGGCACTGTCCGTGAGCTCAGAAGCCCCCGGGATCTCGTTGGGTGCGACCCCCGCTCCCGGGTTGGGCGGGCAGGTGTTCGGAACGGTCTGCGGCCAGTGCCACGCCGGCGCCGGCCCGGCTCGCGCCCCGGGTTATACGGCGCTCTCCGGCATGTCGCCGCGCGCCATCGTGGACGCGCTCGAGGAAGGGCGGATGCAGGTCCATGGTGACGAGCTTTCGGATGAGGAGCGCGTGGCCGTGGCGCAATGGCTCACCGGTCGTATGCTCGTCGAGACACCGCTCCCGGACGCTGCATACTGCGCGTCCTCGGACGAGGTGACGGGAGCCGAGGCGGTCCATTGGTCGGGCTGGGGAGGGAATCCGGAGGCCACGGGATTCCGAACGACCGGCCAGGCGGGCCTCACGGTCGAGGATTTGCCGCAGCTGAGGCTCAAGTGGGCGTTCGGGTTCCCGGATGCCGTGCAGGTGCGCTCGAAGCCCGCGGTAGTCGGTGATCGGATTCTGGTCGGCAGCCAGTTCGGAGAGGTTTATTCGCTAGACCTCGAGACCGGCTGCGCCCATTGGGTGTTCGCGGCCGGTGCCGCGGTCCGGGGGGGGATCGTCATCGGCGAGGGACCTGATCGGCGGCAGTCCGCGTTCTTCGCCGACTTTCGCACGGACGTATACGCCCTGGACGCCGCCACCGGCGAGCTCCTGTGGACGACTCGCGTGGGCTCGCACCCGGAGGCCAGCAACACAGGGACCGTCGCGCTCCATGACGGCCGCGTATACGTGCCGGTCTCCTCGATGGAGGTCGCGACGGCCGGGAACCCCGAATACGAGTGCTGCACGTCATCGGGCGAGGTGATCGCGCTCGAAGTGGCGAGTGGGGTCGAGGTCTGGCGCCACCGCGCGATCCGCGAGGAGCCGCGCGAGGTGGGGACGAACGCCGCCGGAGCCAGGACGTTCGCGCCATCGGGGGCGCCGGTCTGGTCCAGCCCCACGGTGGACGTGCAGCGCGGCCTGCTGTACGTGGGGACGGGCGAGAACTACACCCGTCCATCGACCGAGTACAGCGATGCGATCCTCGCCCTCGATCTGCTCACCGGGGAGCTCGCGTGGTCGTACCAGGGGACGAGCGACGATTCGTGGAATCTGTCGTGCGGCTCGCCGCAGGATGAGAATTGTCCCGATCCCATCGGTCCGGATGTGGATTTTGGCATGGCCCCCGTCCTCGTGACCGAGCCGGGCGGGAAAGAGATCCTCGTGGCCGGCCAGAAGTCGGGTGTCGTGTGGGCCCTGGACCCGGACACGGACGGTGAGGTCTTGTGGGCCACGAAGGTCGGGAAGGGGAGCGCCCTCGGCGGCGTGCACTGGGGGCTCGCGAGTGACGGAGAGCGCGTCTACGCGCCGAACTCGGACACGCCTGCCGGAATGATGGGGATCGAGCCGGACTTCCCGGCCTCCCCGGGTCTCTACGCCCTGGATCTCGGGAGTGGCGAGGTGCTGTGGAGCGCCCCCGCGGATCCATCGGCGTGTGCCAACAGGGAGGGTTGCGTCCCGGCCCTCTCAGCCGCGCCCACGGCGATCCCCGGTGCGGTCCTCTCGGGGAGCCTGGACGGTCACCTGCGGGCGTATTCGACCGAGGACGGGTCCGTGCTGTGGGACTTCGACACCGTGCGCGAGTTCGAGACCGCCAACGGGATTCCGGGGCGGGGAGGTGCGCTCGACGGCCCGGGTCCTGTGGTATCGCGCGGCATGCTGCTCGTGAACTCCGGATATGGGCTCTTCGGGCAGATCTCCGGCAACGTATTGCTCGCGTTCGAGGTCGAGCGCTGACCGGGCCGGTTTAGGCGGACTGCCGGTGGTACGCAACCTCCACGCGGGACCGCTCTTCAGCCCATGACGGCGGACGTGGTCCTCGTTCTGGCGATCGTCGCGGTGGCGGTCGTGTTGTTCGTCACCGAGTGGGTGCGGTACGACATGATCGCCCTGCTCATCCTCGTGACCCTCGCGGTAACGGGCACGATCCCGGCGACCGAGGCCATCCAGGGCTTCGGGGACCCCGCTGTGGTCACGATCGCGGGCGTCCTTGTGCTGAGCGGGGGCCTGTACCGCACCGGGGTCGCGAACCTGCTCGGGCGCCAGGTGCTCCGCCTCGCGGGCGCGTCAGCCGTCCGGATCACGTTCGTCCTGATGATGACCGCGGGTCTCCTGTCGGGGATCATGAACAACATCGCGGTGGGGGCGCTTCTACTGCCGGTAGTACTCGACATCGCACGCCGGATCGGGCAACCGCCATCGCGGCTGCTGATCCCGCTCGCCTTCGCCACGCTGCTCGGAGGCATGACCACGCTCATCGGGACGGCCCCCAACATCCTGATCGCCGGAGCCCTGTTCGAGGCGGGCCTCGAGCCGTTCGAGATGTTCGACTTTACCCCGCTGGGGCTCACCGTCCTGTTGGCGGGCACACTGTGTATGGTCCTGTTCGGTGGGCGCCTGCTCCCACGCCGATATGCGGAGGGCTCGGGGGAGTCCGCCGACGTCGACTTGCGAGGCCAATACGAGATAGAAGAGATGCTGTTCACGATCTCCGTGCCTCAGGATTCAGGGCTCGCGGGTCGATCGCTCGTAGACTGCCGCCTCGGACTCGCGCTCGGGCTCGGCGTCCTGGCCGTGCGCCGCGAAGGGCGAATGATCCTGGCCCCGCGACCCAACTTCAAGCTGCGTGGGGGAGACCGTGTGGTGGCGGCCGGGCAACCGGAGGCGTTCGAGACGCTGCGCGGTTGGGGGCATTTCATCGAGCCCGGTGGCGAGCCTCCGTCTACGGGACAGCTCGTTTCCGGTCCGGTAGATCTGGCCGAGATGGAAGTCGCGGGCGACTCGCCGATCGCGGGACAGACGCTCGGCGAGATCGACTTCCGCAATCGGTACCGTGCGCATGTGGTGGCCATCGCGCGCGAAGGTGCAGTCCGGCGAGCCCGCATCCAC
Organism: Gemmatimonadota bacterium; assembly: GCA_039588275.1. Taxonomy (GTDB): domain Bacteria; phylum Gemmatimonadota; class Gemmatimonadetes; order Palauibacterales; family Palauibacteraceae; genus JBDHAC01. Next base: position 61,698 of record JBDHAC010000010.1, on the reverse strand, counting down.
GAGACCAAGCTCAAGGCGGGGGACGTGCTCGTGGTCCTCGGGACGCGCGACAAGCTTCAGCAGCTTCGTTATGCGTCGGAGTTCTGCCACATCCAACGACTCACGGCGAATGAGGCGACCCGGCGGTACCAGCTCAGCCGCTGGCTGCTGCGCCTCGAGGTCCCATCCGGCTCGCGTCTCGAGGGACACACGCTCGAGGAAACCCGCCTGCGACGGGCGTTCGATCTCGCGGTGTTGGAGATCCAACGAGACGGGAAGGGCATCGTGCTCCCTAGCCCCGGGACGCGGCTGAAGGCCGGGGACGTGCTCGTGGTAGAGGGGCGGAGGGACAACTTCCTCGTCTTGGACTCGCTGGTCGACCTCGAGCTCCGCCCGACGGCGCCAGGCATCGGTGAGTTGGAGTCGGAGAAAGTCGGGTTTGCCGAGCTGACCTTGGCTCCGCGTGCCACGCTCGCCGGCAGGTCCCTCAAGGAACTCTTCTTCCGGGAGAAATACGGGTTGAGCGTGCTCGCCATCTGGCGAGGTGGGCGCTCGTACCACTCGAGCGTCGAGGTGCGATCGATGCCGCTGCGCTTCGGGGATGCGCTCCTCGTGTACGGCGAGCGGGCCAGGCTGCGACTCTTGGCGCGAGATCCCGGATTCCTCGTGCTCACCGAGGAGATGCGCGAGATATTCCGCGCACCGAGGGCACCCCTGGCGCTCTCGATCATGGCGGCCGTCGTGCTGTCGGCGTCCACGGGGCTGCTACCGATCTTCATCGCAGCGCCCGCGGGGGCGCTGATGATGGTATTCACGGGTTGCATGACCGCGGATGAGGCCTACGAGGCCGTTCAGTGGAAGGTCATCCTTCTGATCGGCGGGATGCTGGCGCTCGGGGTAGCGATGCAGGAGTCGGGGACCGCGACCCTCATTGCCCGCAGCGTTCTCGGACGCGCGGCGGAGCTCGGACCGATGGCGCTCCTGGGTGGACTGTTCATGGTAACCGCTCTGGCCGCGCAGTTCATTCCCACGGCGGCGGTAGCGGTCCTCATGTCGCCCATCGCGCTCAACACCGCCGCAGAGGTAGGCGTGTCGCCCTATGCGTTGATGATGGTCGTGGCGGTGGGGGCGTCGGCAGCGTTCATGAGTCCGTTTGGGCACCCTGTGAACCTGTTGGTCATGGGTGTGGGTGGATACCGCGTCGCCGACTACGCGAAGGTGGGAATCCCGCAGGTGATCGTCCTCCTCCTGGTGGTTCTATTCGTCCTACCGATCATCTGGCCGCTTGCTGTCTGATGCCGGGGGCTGCGGTGAGCGGCCGGCCTTCGCAGCTCGACGTCAGCCGAGCGCGCCCAGCTCGAAGGAGACGTGGATGCCCCGCTTGGCGAGCGCCTCCGACACGAGCCGCATCGGTAGGTCGGTGAGAGGCGACAGTAATCCGCGCTGGGTGATGAGACCGCCGCCGATCATCTGAGCGCCGACGCTGGCCGTGAATCCGGTCAGCCGACTGACCGCCGTCAGCCCGGTCTCGAGGTCGCGCGCATCCACCACCTGCGACACCGCGAGCGTTCGAAGGCCGGCCCGCAGCCCCTCGACCTCGACGCGGAGCACGGCCACATCGCGCTCATCCGGTGCGTACCGGAGTCGAGGCTCGAGAGCGGCTGTCAGGTACTCCAGCCGATCCACGGGCATGCCTCCCACGACCACGGGTGCCTCATCCAACAGATGCAGGTCGACGAGCGCACGCCAGAACGCGCAATGCCCAGGCCACCGCATCGTGAAGCGTCCGACGTCCTCCAGCTGCGATCGGTCGAGCCCGAGCGGATCGAGGTACTGAAGCGCGTCACCGTTGGGATATGCCTCGAGCAGGCCCAATCCCTCGATCTCGATCTCATGCACGTTCTCGGCGTGGAAGATCTCGTCTCCACCGATCGACACCCGAGCTCCATCCCGGATGAGATGCGCGGGCCGCCGGTAGGCACGCAGCACGCCCTCGAGCGTCCAGCTCACCTTGTACCGGAGGGGGTTCGTGGCGGCTTCGCGGGCCGGGATCCCTGCCCCGTAGCTTCGGAGCCCCGTCACCTGGTCGAGAGAACGAACCGCGTGCCCGAGCATGACGAGATCCAGCCCTGGATCCATGCCGCACTCCGGGAGAAGCGTCACGTCGTTCTCGAGCGCCGGCTCGTGCAGCGCGTGGATCTCCGGCGTGAGGTAATTCGTGTTGACCAGGTGAATACCGTGTCGGACGGCGGACGCCGCTACGACAGACATGAGGGGAGTGGGGAGGAGGTCGATCGCCACGTCGGGCGCCGATTCCATCAGGCGATCGACAGCCGCCTCGTCGGTCGCATCAAACGGCTCGCAGCGGACCACCCCGCCGTAGCCTCGCTCCGCGACGTACGTCTCGAGACCGCCAACGTCGCGGTCGGCGGCCACCACCTCGCGCACCGACTCACTGTTGACCAGGTCGTGCAGCGCGGCCTTGCCCTGCATACCGACGCCCAGGAGAAGCACTCTCATGGGGTGACCCGGCCAGCGGGCGAGCGGCTCTAGAACCCGGTGAGCGTGATGTTACCGTTGTCGGCGTTCAACATGATGCTTCCGGCGCCCGTTCCGATCGTGCCCGTCACCACGTTGCTCGTAATGAGCTCGTTCGTGAGCGTGAGATTGGTGACGGTCACCGTTCCATTCCCGGCCGTCGCCTCGAGCTGAGCGTTCGTGTCCGCTGGGATCGAGAGCGAGACGTCTCCATTCAGACCATCCAGGCGGATCAGCTCGTCGTCCCGGATACGGACCTGCGCGACAATGCTGCCATTGATCACGTCCACCTCACTACTGCCCACGATGTCCCTTAGAGTGACCGCGCCGTTTATGATCTGCACGGCTAGACCGGCTTCCACACCCTCGATCGTTACGTCTCCATTGACGGTCGAGATCTCAGGCACGAGCCGAGCGGGCACCTCCAGGGTATAGTCGACGACGTACGGCCGCCCGTCCGTGCGCGGGTGGATCGATGTCACAACGATTTCTTCGGCCTGCTCGGTAATCTGGATCGTGAGGTTGGCGAGGTGAGCTTCTGCATCGGCCTGATCGGTCCCACCGACGCGCTTCTGGCCTCGAACGATGAAGTCCTCACCCGAGGAGATGATCACGAGTACTCGACCATCAATAGCGTTGACACGAAAGCGTGACCGGCTCGTAGCGTCCAGATCGAATCGGAAGTCCTCGCGCACCTCGGCCGAACAGCAATCCCGGCTCGTGATCGAGCTGCACGCCGCAATTGCCAGCGGGGCCAGCGTGGCCGCGAGAATCGAGCCGCGAACCGCGCACCGTCGACTTTGTCTATGCTTCAATGTTCTTTCCTCCGTTGTATCCGCCCGCTCTTTCCCGCCCCGTCGGCTCGTTCTCGCGTCGACGACCACGCTCTACCCTCCACCCACGGATGCTCCTTCGAGGATGCGGGCGGCCCGGCGCGGGTTGAAGGCTCCGCAGTTACAGAAGCGAGCCAGGCAGACACTCGCTTCCCCCGGCGTCCGTCGCCCGTTCCTTACCCGAGAGATCATCTTTTGCGCCAGCGCGTGACTGATCATTCCGTGGCCACACATCGTACACAGGCGTAGCGCCGTGGCATCGGGCAGGCACTCGATTCGACCGAAGAACCCCAATGAGTATTCCACGCTGTGCCGCGCGATCCCGACCGAGTTGCAGCATTCCTCCGCCACGGCCGTGAGGGCGCTCACGTTGATGGACAACCCGAGGTCGGCGTCTCGCAACTCCTCTACGAATGCGCGCATCGATTCGTAGTTGTCGAACACGGCGGTGACCGGTGATGGCGCGTCCACGGCGTCGATCACTTCTTCCGGGCGCGGGGTCGAATCGCGCCGCCAGTGAACGGTGGGTCTCAGCTTCCTTCTGGCGTGGTGCCAACCGTGGTGAGCGGTATCACCGATGTTTACCGGGCCGTGGCGAAGCGCGCGCCGCAGGAACTCCTTCTGCTTCTCGACCGCGAGCTCGGAGTCGAAACCGCTCGCAGGCATGGCGAGGACGAGGAAGTCGTCCCTCTGGTCTTCCGCGGATCCGGATCGATGGAGCGTGTGGGTCATGTTGACAGATGTCCCAGGCCGAGGTTGGTCTTCGCGCGGATGGGCATGTACCCGGAGCCCGCCAGCACACGCTGGAGAGGACTGTCTCCGTTTCCGTCACACCGCCCCGATGCCCCGACCGCCATCACGGTGTCGATCCGCTTCGCGACTTCCTCCAGCGCGCGCAGCACGCGCGGAACCTCGTCGAATCCGACCTTGAACTCGACGATGGCCGACATGGCCTTCTCTCCCAGGACGTCCGGGTTCAGGGTACCGGAAGCGGTGTCCACCATGAGGCCGGTCACGGGGTTGTTGCTCTCGAATGTCACGCCGGTCGCGGCGAGGTGGCGCGTGACCCGTTCGATGTCACGGAACCAGACCCCGACCGCGGGTCGACCCAACTCGACGACAAAGCCCGCGTCGCCCTCCCGTACCCGGCCCGTGACGTCATTCGTCTTGACTTCCTCCGTGCCGCGGCCATGCACGCCGGTCTCTTCGTGTGGCGCCTGCGTATCGCTGAAGGCGCGGCGGACGGTTCGAGGCCACGTGAGCTCTTCCGGCTCGATGGCGGAGGTGGGACACACGTCGGGCTCTGGATCGAAGCGGACACGCGCGAAACGGAGAAGCTTGCGCACGCCGCGGACGAGCGTGGGATTCAGCCCCTCGGTGCTCATGTTGCGGTAGCACGCGAAGCACTCCACGCATTCGGAGTGGTCCACGGTCGCCCGTTCGGTGGCGGGGTCGATCGAAATGGCCGCCATGGGGCACACGGCCACGCAGTTGCCACACCCGACACAGAGCTTCGGATTGATCCTCATTCTGCCTGATCCATTCGCGCGTACGCTCTCGGATGGTTTACTCGGGGCAGGGCCCCCGTGGGACCGTGGAAGAATATACGAACTCCGGGCGGGGAATACCCCGTGTGAGCCGAATTAGCCGCTGCCCCTTGCCGATGCGCGTCCGGTCCGTAACGCTGCAGGCGACCGTGGCCTTAGCTGCCTCGAGAGGAGGCCCCGATGTCGTGGAATCGTCCGAAAACGATGAGGCGGCTCCTGTTGTGCGCCGCGCTCCCCGCCGCGCTGGCGTTCTACGCCGGCCAGGAGCCTCGAGCCGGCCAGGAGCCTCGAGCCGGCCGGGAGGTAGAGAATCTACGAGCCTTCGCGAAGCTCTACGGCTACGTACGCTTCTTCCATCCGAGCGAGGAAGCGAGCGCCATCGACTGGGATCGGCTCGCGATCTACGGTGCTGGGCGAGTAAAGGGGGCCAACTCACGCGAGGAGCTGCTCGGTACGCTACGTGAGCTGTTCCGGCCCATCGCACCGACGGCTCGAATCTACACCACCGCACACGAGCCGCCCCCGGTCACGCTCATGCCGCGGGACACTGCGGGGCTCGACCTGGTGGCCTGGCAACATCTCGGTGTACACCTGGGCGGGCAGGGCTCCATCTACCGGAGTAAGCGTCTCAACCGGGCTATCGAGGTCACCCCTAGAGCGTTCGGCACGATAACCCAAGCCGTGCAAGCCGCCCCACATCGGGGCAAGCCGGTTCGGCTGAGAGCGTTCGCGCGAGTCGACGTCCCGGCCAGCGGCGGCCAGGCCCAGCTCTGGCTCCGCGTGGATCGGCCCGGAGGCCAGAGGGGCTTCTTCGATAACATGCGGGACCGGCCGATCACCTCGGGCGAATGGGGTGCCTACGAGATCGACGGAACGATCGCAGACGACGCCGAGCGCGTCGCGTTCGGGGGGTTCCTCGTCGGGCGGGGTCCGCTGTTTCTGGATGACTTCGAGCTCCTGACCCGGAACGAAGCCGGCGAATGGCAATCGATCGAGATCGGCAACCCGGGATTCGAAGAAGGAGAAGAGGGCGAACCACCGTCGCAGTGGTTCACGCCGAGCCCCGGGTATCGGTACGAAGTGACGTCGAGCGATCGGTATCGCGGTGATCGTGCCCTCTTGATCGACAGCGAACACTTGGTCGTTTCTCTCCCCTTGTTTGCGGCACATCCGGAACTCGGCGAGGTGATACAGAGAGAGCTGGGAGCTGGACTCTCGTGCCGGATACCGCTCGCACTCCTGGGCGACAGTGCGTCAACCTGGGGACCGACCACCGAGTATTCGGTCGAGGCACTCACGGCGCGCCTCGAGACCGTCCACCTGAGAGAGCTTTCCGCAGACGAGGAGGATGTGCGGTTGGGCGACGTGGTCATCGCCTGGAACGTCTTTCAGCATTTCTATCCCTACTTCGATGTCGTAAGAGTGGATTGGGATGCGGAACTGACGCGCGCCCTCCAGGACGCGCTCGACGACAGCGGGGGTGAGGACTTCTTCCTGACGCTGGGCAGGCTCGTGGCGAGCCTCCAGGACGGGCACGGGAACGTGTCGCACCCCGACTACTCGCAGCAGGGTCGGCTGCCTCTGCTTCTGGACTGGGTCGAGGACGAGATTGTCGTGACGAAACCGCTGGTCGAAACGATCCGACGTGGCGATGTCGTGGTTGGAGTCGACGGCGTGGACGCGACACGGGCCCTCGCCGAGGCGGAGGAGTACATCTCCGGATCTCCACAGTGGAAGCGGGTCAAGGCCCTGCGAGCCCTGGGCTCGGGGGAGATTGGAGGGCTCGTCGGGCTGACGATCCTGCGTGCAGGCGAAGAGCTGCACGTAGAGGTCGAAAGGCAGCAGCTCGATCCAGCCCTTTCCGAGTTCGAGCGCGCCGACATCGAAGCACTGGATGACGGCGTCTTCTACGTGGACCTGGACAAAGCGGAAATGTCGGAGATCAGCGCGAGGATCCAGGAGCTGGCTTCGGCCCCGGGCGTCATCTTCGATCTACGCGGCTACCCGAACGGCAACCACGAGGTCATCAGTCACCTGCTGGCGTCCCCGGACACGTCCGGCGCCTGGATGAGGGTTCCGCAAATCATTTACCCCGACCGGGCGAACATCGCCGGCTATCAGAATCACGGTTGGCGACTTCCCGCGCGAAAGCCACATATCGGCGGGAAGGTCGTCTTCATAACCGATGGAAGAGCCATCAGCTACGCCGAGTCCTTTATGGGCTTCATCGAAGGCTATGGCCTGGCGGAGATCGTTGGGCAGCCTACGGCCGGAACCAACGGGAACGCGAATCCGATGGCGCTGCCCGGCGGGTTCCGCGTCACCTGGACCGGAATGAAGGTGGTGAAACACGACGGTTCCCAGCACCACCTCGTCGGCATTCAGCCGACGGTGCCGGTGCGTCGAACGCTGCAGGGAGTCATCGACGGTCGAGACGAGCTATTGGAGAAGGCACTCGAGGTCATCGGTGAGCCCCACTAACCGGGTGGAGCGGACCAGCGAGGGATCATGCCCGTAGACCGGACGCTCGCGACGCTCCTGTACGGCTCGATCGCGGCCGCGGCCGCCGCCTTGGGTGTGGGCCCGTGGGCGTTCGGTCGTCGCCCGTCCACGGCGCTGATCGGTTTCGCGAACGCGCTGGCTGCGGGACTCATGCTGGGGGCGGCGTACATCCTCGTGAGCGAAGGGCTGACGGGCCCTGCGGCGCCCGGGGCCGCGGGGGCCGTGCTCGGCATCCTGTTCGTGTACGGGTCCCACGCCTTTGGAGGAACCTCCGACCTGCAGCTCAACCTCACGGATGAGATGTCCCCCGAGTACGGCTACAAGGTGGTGGTGGTCAACAGCCTCCACTCGGCTTCGGAGGGGATCGCGATCGGCGTGGCGATGTTTCTCGAGCTCCGCCTCGGCATCTTCATGGCGCTGGCGTTCGCGGTTCACAACGTGGCCGAAGCGACGGCGCTCTGCTCCGTACTCGTGCCCCGGGGCGTTTCGCTGAGGCGGGCGGCCGCGCTTTCGGTGCTTACCGACGTGAGCCAACCGCTCATGGCGGTGGCGACGTACGCGGTGCTACTCGCGGCGCCCGTCATCCTTCCTCCCACCCTCGGCTTCGCGGTTGGTGCCATCATCTATCTGACCGTGGTCGAGCTCCTCCCCGAAGCCTACACGCAGGCGCACGAGGTGGGGATCGGCGTCACGGCCGCCGTAGCCATGAGCGCGGTTGCGCTGCTGCGCGTCCTGCTGCCATGACCGCGGGTCCCGAGACGTCGGAGGTTCTTCGCGTCCTGCTGTGGGCCACGGTGACCGCTCTGGCGACCGGTCTCGGAGCGCTCCCGTTCGCCTTCCTGCGACGGGTCACCACCGGGGCGGTGGCGTACGCGAATGCGATCGCGTCCGGCCTCATGCTGGGGGCCAGCTTCGGCCTGCTCGCCGAGGGAACGGAGTACGGTGCATGGCAGCCGTTCGTGGGTGCCAACGTCGGCGTCCTCTTTATCCTCGGCACCAGGCGGTGGCTCGACGAGCGCGACATCGAGTTCGGCTCGGTGCGTGGCGAGGGAGCCCGCAAGATGCTGTTGATCGTGATCGTGATGGCGGTGCACTCGTTCGCGGAGGGGGTGGCCGTCGGCGCGGCATTCGCGGGCGGACTGACGCTGGCGGCGTTCGTGACGATCGCGATCGCGGTCCACAATATCCCGGAGGGGCTCGCGATCAGCGCGGTCCTTCGGCCGCGGGGTCGGAGCATCGCGGCATGCGCGGGCTGGAGCGTGTTCTCCTCGATCCCGCAGCCGCTGATGGCGGTGCCCGCCTTCGTGTTCGTCGAGGCGTTCAGACCTTCGCTACCGTACGCGCTCGGGTTCGCCGCCGGTGCGATGGTGCTGATGGTGTTGCTGGAGTTGCTCCCCGAGTCGTACGAGCACGGCAGGCGCGCCCCGGTCGGGATACTCCTGTCGCTGTGCCTGGTCGGGATGCTTCTCCTGCAGCGTTATCTTTGATCACATACGATGCGCGGGCGAGTCATGTCGGAGCTGACGCGGATCATCGAAGCCTGCTCCAGTCCGGATGCCTATGAGCACCCGGTCTCGGACGTGGAAGTGCACCAGACTCACATCTCGGTCGTCTTCCTCGCCGGGTCCTCCGCGTACAAGGTGAAGAAGCCCGTCGAGCTCGGGTTCCTCGACTTCACCACGCTCGCACTCCGACGCCACTACTGTCATGAAGAGGTGCGGCTCAATCGCCGACTGGCGCCGGATGTGTACCTCGGCGTCGTCCCGATCGTGGAGACGCCCGACGGCCTCGGAGTGCGTGAGCGGTTCGACGAACCCGCGGCCGGCCGGGAAGCTGTCGAGGGCCAAGCGGAGGAGGGCGAAGCAGAGGAGGGCAAAGCTGTCGAGTACGCGGTCAAGATGCGGCGGTTGCCCGACGACGCGAGGCTGCTGGCGTGGGTCTTGGAGGGTGCCCTGCGCGACTATCACGTGGCGGTGCTGGGCCGTCGCCTGGCCCGGTTTCATGCCGAGGCTCATTCGGGTCCCGAGGTCAGCCGCTGGGGCCGGTTCGAGACGGTGGCCGGCAACGCCCGCGAGAACCTCGACCAATCGCGCGCCCATATCGGGACCACCTTGAGTGCCACCGTTCACGGACGGATGACGGAGGCGCTCGAGAGGGAACTCCGCAGGCTCCGCCCGCTGATCGAGGGACGTGCCGAGTCCGACGTGCCCAGAGACACGCACGGCGATCTCCACCTGGAGCACGTATACCTGTTCCCGGAACAGGAACCCCCCGGGGACCTGGTGATCATCGACTGCATCGAGTTCAATGAGCGCTTCCGTTTCGCGGACCCGGTGGCGGACATGGCGTTTCTGGCCATGGACCTCGGGTTTCGCGGGCGCCGCGACCTCGCCGAGGTGTTCGCGGACGCATACTTCGACGCCGCAGAAGATGTCGAGGGACAAGGGCTGCTGCGGTTCTACACGGCGTACCGGGCCGCGGTGCGTGGGAAGGTCGAGGGGATGGCGGCCGAAGGGCCCGAAGTGCCCGAGAAGTCGCGCAGGGCCGCGGTCCGGAGCGCGCGGGCGCATTGGCTCCTCGCGCTGTCCGAGCTCGAGCCGCCCGAGCGGCGCCCGGGTCTGGTCCTGGTCGGCGGGCTCCCCGGCACGGGCAAGTCGACGCTCGCCGACGCGCTGGCTATTCGCCTCGGGCTCACCGTGCTCTCATCGGACAGGACGCGGAAGGGACTCGCGGGCCTCGATCCAACGACCTCGGGCGCGGCGGATTTCGGGGAGGGGATCTACACGCCCGAGTGGAACGAGCGTACCTACGCGGCGCTCGTCGAGGAAACGAAGCAGCGGCTTTTCGACGGAGAGCGCGTGATCGTGGACGCGAGCTTCCGCGAGGACGCGCGACGGCGCACCTTGCTGGACCTGGCCGCGGAGCACGGGGTGCCGGGGGTGTTCCTCCTGTGCGACGCGCCGCCCGAAATCGTGCACGCGCACATCGCGGGGCGCAGGGGAGGGGCCTCGGACGCCGATTGGGCGATCTACGAGGCTGCCGCCGAGCGCTGGGAAGCTCCCTCGGAAGATACCCGATCGCAGCTCGGCGTGGTCAGCACGCATCAGACGGTAGCATGGTCCGTCGAGCAGGCGCTCGCGCACCTGGCCGAGCTGGGGCTCGTCGGCTGAGGGTTCCCCGGATCATACCGAGACGGTTGCCGTGCTTTTCCGTCGGTGGGACGCTCGGGCCTTGCCCGGGAGTTGGGACGCTGAAGCTCGGGACGACGGACGTCCATCCTCCAATGTGACCGGACGGCGGCGCGTCTCGCGTCGGTGGATCAGGCCGTTCAGAGCGGCCTGCACGAACGGACCCTCGAACCTCGAGCTCTCTAAGAGCGAGGATCCTGACCCGCCCGGGACGCCAGCGGTGACGGCGGTCCCAGCGCCGCGAGCGTGACGTACGCGAGGGTCGAAAAGGCGATCGCGGGAAACACCTCGTGGATCAGGCCGCCGACCGGTAGCTCCTTCCACAGCAGGAGGGTGAGAATCCCCACCGCGAAGGATGCGGTCACCGCCGCCCCATTTCCTTTCCGCCAGTACAGCCCCAGCACCACGGCGGGAAAGAAACAGGCCGCGTACAGACTTCCCGAGAACGCGGTCAGGGTCACGATGCTGCCCGGAGGACGCAGGGCGATCAGGGCGGTCACGAGCGCGAACAGCGCCACGTAGAAGCGCGTCGCCCGCACGGCAGCCGCCTCGGACCCTTCGGGACGCAGCAGCGAGACCACGTCCCGTTCCCACGTGGAGGCCATCACCAGGAGCACGCTGTCCAGAGAGGACATGGCCGCGGCCAGCATCGCGATAACGAGGAACGCGCCTACGAGCGGCGGGACGATCCCCGCCTGCCCCAGCAGCGTCGGGACCACCAGATCAGATTCCGCGACGGCTCCCCCGAGGATTAGGTGGGCGTAGAGCCCGATGGGGACGAGGAGCACGTACGCTATGAGGAAGGCCAGCGTCGATGCCCACATGCCGCGTCGGAGGGCTCCACGGTCCGCGAGTCCGTAAAAGCGAGACAACTGTCGCGGCTCCACGACGGTCTTCATGGTGCCCGCCACGATGATCCCGATGAGGACGGGGAAGGGCATCGCCGCGTCCCATGTGAACAGGTGCCCCGTATCGATGCCCCCTCGAACCTGGTCGAGGGCCCCCAAGCCACCTGCCGCCCGGACCGTGGCTCCGAACAGAAGAATGGCCGCCAGCACCATCAGGACTCCCTGAACGGCGTCGGTCTTCACGACCGAGATGAATCCGCCAACAGCCGTGTATGCCATGACGGCCAGGAGGACGAAGACGATCGCGGCGGAATACGGGATATGCAGGAAGATCTCGAGCAGATTCCCTATCCCCTTGAACACGGCGGTCATGTACAGGAAGCTGGCGAAGATCACGATGAGGGCGGCGAGGACCCTCGCGGCCTCGCTGTCGAAGCGAAAGCCGATGTAGTCGGGGAGCGTCACCGAATCGACGGCGCCCGTGAACGCCCTCAGCCGCGGGGCGACCCACACCCAGGAAGCGAGCGAGAAGAGCACGATGCCGGGTGCGAGCAGCAGCCACGGGGCACCGTAGGTGTACGACTGCCCGGAGAAGCCGACGAAGCTGTTGGTGCTCGAATACGTCGCGAAGAACGACAACCCGAGCACCAACCCTCCCATGGAGCGCCCACCCACGTAGTAATCGGCCCGGCCGTGCGTTCGGCGTCGCCCCTCCAGCGCATGCCGCACCAGCATGGTGCTGTACAGGACGAGAAGGAGAAGGAACGGCCAGTGCGCGGCGAGCCAGGTCATGCGATGATCTGGGGGCGCAGGCTCGCGCCCGCAACGTGGACCGGCGCATCGTCAGACTTGCTTCTGACGCCACGGCGCTCCCTAGTGTGCTCTTAATGAGGATCTCGCACGCAATTCGATATCGCGGTCGGCAGACCGGCTGGGCCGCCCTCGGCGTCCTCTCAGCTACCCTGCTGGCGGTGACCGCCCTCGCTCAGGAGGCCGGCAGCTCGCCGATGGATCGGGGCACTACCGCTCGCGTCCCGACGACCGCGGCGATCGCGGTAGATACCCCCGACGTGTCCGCGTACTACGATCCGGATCTGCTCGAGCGCATGCTGGAGCGAGCCGGGCAGCTCACGCCGCTATCCAGTCTTCTCGTGTCACGCCGGGGGGAGGTGGTGGTGGAGAACTACTACCGCGGCATGCGCGCCGATCGCGCGGTGAACGTGAAGTCCGTGTCGAAGACGCTCCTGTCGCCCCTGGTCGGTATCGCCATTCGGGATGGCCTTCTCGAGGGCCCGGAGCAAACGATCGATGAGCTCCTGCCCGAGACGTTCGATCAGCTCGAGGCGAACGGGCGTCTCGATCCTCGCAAGCGGAGCGTCACGCTGCATAATCTGTTGAGCATGACGACCGGCATCGAGGGGACGAGCTTCGGTAACTACGGGGCGTGGGTGTCGTCGAGGAACTGGACATGGGACGCGCTCCGCCGACCGATGGAGTGCGATCCCGGGCGCTGTTGGGATTACTCGACCGGCAACACACACCTCGTCTCGGTGATCCTGTCGAGACGATCCGGAAAGAGCTTGCGGGCGTATGCGCGTGAGGTCCTCTTCCGTCCGCTCGGCATCCCGCTCTACGAATGGGATCGGGACCCGCAGGGCTACTACCTCGGCGGTAACAACATGGCTATGCGGCCACGGGACCTGCTCAAGTTCGGTCAGCTCTTTCTGGATGGCGGGCAATACGCCGGCGAGCAGCTCGTCCCGGAGCAGTGGATCGATCTGTCCTGGCAACCGAGGAACCGATCGCCGTGGAACGGCCACCGATACGGCTATCTGTGGTGGATGGACGATTGGGGCGGGGAGATCGCCCACTTCGCTTGGGGATACGGTGGACAGTACGTAGTCGTCGTCCCGCGGCTGGATCTGGTGGCCGTGGTCACCTCATCGCTCAACCGCAGGCAGCGCGGGCACACGCGAAGGATACGGGACTTCTTCGACGACTACGTCATCCCGGCATTCGCGACGCGCCTGCCGCGAGGCGCCTCCCTCGAGCCGGTTCGGCCCCGGGGGCCGGAGGGGCGGCTATCGTCGGCCGTCGAACAGGCTCCCGCGCCATACCGGATACGGCGCAAAGATGACGAGGGTCGGTAGGAGGAGCGGTCGGAGGCGGAAGCCGGCTCGCACGAACCCTTCGCCGTGCGTGCGAATCGGCGTGTAGCTCGGTGATCCCTGGAGATTGTAGGCGCGGCCGAGCGTCCGTGGCTCGGGGCGGCCGAAAGTCGGAAGGAGGCGTCGGGCGTCGTAGCGCGGTCCCTCCTCTCCGGAGCTGCGATAGCGGAAGTCGCGGTAGTAGCCGTAGGGGTCGTAATACGCACCGCGCAGCGGTCGGCCTCGGCGCCCTGATCGACCGAGCTCACCGGCGTCAGGCCCGAACCGATTCGAGCGAGCGTCCCCTACGCGCTCGAGCCGGCCGCGGATGACCCGCGCCAGCCCTCCGCGGTCCGAGAGGCTGCGGAGCGATCCGGCGGGCTGGCTCCCGATCCGCACCTTGCCTCCGCTGATTCGAATCGGGGCGGAGGCTCGATCGCTGCTCGGCCGCCCCTGACCTGTCAGGGGCACCGCCACCAGGAGCGCGATCAGGGCCATTCCCGCGGCGCCGATTCCCGATCTCACGTTGATCCTCCTCTGGATCTGGCTCGCTCTCTCGCCTGGCCCCCGTGTACCCGTTTGATGAGTGATTGAGCCGCCTGGTCATCCCTCGTGTCAGCCAGACGTCCGATTCCCGAGAGAGGATTCAGGCCACATGAGGTATCTCGTCGTGATCGAGAAGACCGAGTCCGGATACTCGGCGCACTGCCCGGACTTCGATGGCTGCGTCGCCACGGCGTGTACGCGACCGGAGGTGGAGGAGCAGATCGGGCGGGTCCTCGAGTTCCACCTGTGTGGACTGCGCCATCACTCTCTCGAGCTTCCCCTGCCGACGGCATACGCCATATACGTCGAGCTCGCCGCTCGCCGAGCCGGTGCGCGCGCGGTCGGGCGGTCCTAGTACTGGCCTCCGTGCCCGGGCACGTCGTAGTCTCTCTCGCATGGATCCGATCAACCTGTTCGACTACGAATCTGCCGCTCGAGACAAGCTCCCGCAGATGGCCTTCGATTACTACGCCGGCGGGTCGGACGACGAGATCACGTTGCGGGACAACCGTGAGGCGTACAGCCGCATCACACTACGATATCGTGTGTTACGAGATATCAGCGGACGTGATCTGTCAACATCGATCTTCGGTCAGGAGGTGTCGATGCCGATCCTCGTCGCACCCACTGCGTTCCACCGGCTGGCATGTGAAGAGGGCGAGCTGGCCACGGCGCGGGGAGCCGACCGAACCGGGACCATCCTGATCCTGAGCACGCTCTCCACAACGGCCATGGAGGAGGTGAGGGCGGTTGCGGGCGGGCCGGCGTGGTTTCAGCTCTACTTCTATCGTGACCGCGAGGCGACGGCAGATCTGGTGCGGCGAGCGGAGGCCGCAGGGTATACGGCGATCGTGCTGACGGTGGATGCCCAGCTTTGGGGCGTGCGCGAGCGGGACGTGAGAAACCGCTTCCAGCTGCTCGAAGGACTCTCGATGCCCAACCTCAGGGGCGACATGAGCCGCCTCGGGGCTGCGGACGCTGACTCCGGTCTCGCGGCCTACGTGGCCGAGATGTTCGATCCGGAGCTGTCGTGGGAGCACGTCGAGTGGCTTGCCAGCCTCACCGATCTACCCGTCCTGATAAAGGGCGTCGTACACGCCGCCGATGCGTGCCTCGCGATCGAGCATGGGGCGGCGGGCGTGATCGTCTCCAACCACGGCGGACGCCAGCTGGATACGTCGGTCGCGACCATCTCGGCGCTGCCGGAGGTGACCGAGGCCGCGCGCGAGGCACTCGCTCGCGACAGCCGAGAGTCGGCCGAGTTTTCGGTCCTATTGGACGGTGGGATCCGTCGTGGTACGGACGTGGTCAAGGCGCTGGCCATGGGGGCGGACGCGGTGTGCGTCGGCCGCCCCATCCTGTGGGGGCTTGCCGTGGACGGCGAGGACGGCGTCGTTCGCGTCCTGGAGCTCCTGCGGGCCGAGACCGACACCGCGATGGGTCTGTGCGGTGCCACCTCTCCGCACGAGCTGCGGGAGATGGGTCCCGATCTCATCGTCCGGCCGGGCGGGTTCTAGCCGGGCTACTCGACGCCCCTGCGACGCGGGATCGCATCACCATCGCGTGACAGAGCGGAGACGGGTGGCCCGTCTCGCAGCAGGAACGAGGCCTGGTCGGGCTGAGGATCCTGCGCCGCCTCCAGCGTCTCCTCGACGGCAGCCCCCTCTCCGCCGATGAACAGATAGGGCGTCGCGAGCGTGAACGGAATGATGAGGAGCGCGCCGTACAACATCGTACCGGCGACGGCCGTCGCCAGCGTCGGCCTGCGGGACTCGAGGTGCTCGAGAATGCCGTCGGCCATCCCGATCCGGGTCGCGGCCGGTATCGCTCCGAACGGGGGCTCACACAGCGTTTCGAACACGGCTTTCAGCTTTTCCGCGCGCCCGGCGTCCCTCGGCATGCGCGGAGTGATCCGTCTCACGGCCTCGGCCCAGCGCCACTTGGCGGGGAGCGCTCCCGCGAGGATGAGGGCCAGCACCCCCAGTACCGGATCACCGAAGCGCCAGGCCACCCAGGCGAACGCCATGGCTCCGACCCCCAAGAAGACCGCCTGCGCTCGAGGGAAGCGCCCCAGGATCAGGGTCTCGACCACGCGGCCTCCGTCGAGCGGTACGAAAGGAAGCAGGTTCAGGTAGTTGATGACGAGCACCACGAGACCGAACTCCAGCCACCAGGATGCCCCACCCCCATAGAAGAGGAAGAGGCAGGTGACGCCGAGTATCAGACCCGGCACCGGACCCAGCAGATAGACGACAGTGCGCTGCCAGGCGCTCGCTCCCGGATTCCGGCCGACCGTAGCCGCGCCCAAGAGGGGAAGGAAGAGGATCTGCCGGTCCTTGTATCCGAACACGGTCATCCCGACGAGGTGACCGAGCTCGTGAATGAGCACGGCCACGAAGATGAACCCCACCAATCTCCAGGACGCGAACCATCCGAGCGCGAGCGCGAACAGGACGGTGCTCACGACGAAGATGAGTGCCTTGCCGAACAGGGGGCGGCGCTGCCTCTCCTTCGCCTCGCGCAGGTACTCGAACTCCCAGGCCATCGCGGCGGCGTGCGCCTCTCGCTCGGATGCCGATTCGGAACTCGCGGCCGTAGCGTTTCCCTCGATCCCACCCTCGACCACGTCACGGTCGGCGCGTCCCTGCACCTCCGCGGGCCAAGGCGCGCTGATGCGCTCCGCCGCCGGTCGCGCGGCGGTGACCGCTGCGGGTCCTACCGCCGGCATGACTGCGCCTCGCTCGACGCGGTGTGCGGCGGCCGTTTCGATCCGTTCTGCCCGCTGGAGCTTTGCGATCCGCCGGTTCTCCGCAACTAGCCTGCGGGCGAAGCTCCACGCAGCCGCGGAGACGATACGCCAGCTCGCGCCGGCTCTGCCCCCACCGTCGGCGCGGCCGCGAGCGATCCAACATTTCTCCTCCCAAAACGCCAGGGTCGCCGCTAGCATGAACTCTTCCCGGGCCGCGAATTCCGCCGGAGAGTAGCTCACGGTCTCATGCGCGGTGAGCCGCTCCCGGATAGCGGCCTCGTGACGCTCCCACTGCCGGTCCAGGTCATTCAGCCGGTGGTCGTGGCTCTCCCAGCATGGGGGAAGCGAGAGTGCGAGATGCTCGACGCCGTCGAAGGTGGCGACCACGGTTCCGTCGTCGAAGGCGGTCGAGAATCCTGCCTGGAACGCGCGCTCGCCGGTCCCGGGGAGTGGGGGGCCGACGGTTGCATACGTCCCGGTCCATGGGTGGTGGAAGACGTGATACGGGCGGCGGCCCTCGGTCGTCACGACGGCATCGGTCCACTGGGCGTGCGAGAACACGAAGCCGAGCTCTTCGAAATGCTGACCGGCTACCTCGAACAGCGAATCGATCTCGTGCGGTAGCTCGGCAGGATCACACACCTCGACTCTCGCCGTACGCAGCCGCAGGCGGCGAAGCCTCAGCCAAACGGTCGTGAGGACGAGCAGTCTCGTGCCCCAGACCAGGGCCACAAAGACCACCAGTACGGTAAGCAGGTCCATCCGAACTCCGCTCTACGTATTCTCTCTGAGTCCTCGCGCGCCGTGGGCCGGCCTCCCGCGGCCTCGACCTCCCCATCCGATCCGGTCGGCGCGCGGGGGGTCCTGCTGCAAGTTTCGGGGCCGTGTTACAACTGACCGCGCGACATGGAGATATGCGGGACGGCATGCCGTCGGTGGTCGCTCAGGTTGCCACGCAGGGGGGCAGGATGCGGGTTTGAGGGGGCCGGACGCGGGCCGGATGCTGGTGGGGCCGAACGCTGGCGGGGCCGGAGCCCGGTGGCTCGCGCTAGGGCAGGATTCGGAGGGAGCGGAGACGATTGAGAGCCTTGGCCAGCTCCTGTGGCCGGGGCATGGCCAACTCGGGGCTGGGCTCGATCGCGATCAGGCCTTCCTCGCGGGCGCGCCGGACGGCGTCGTGGACGAGCTCGCCCACCCGCTTGGTGCCGTCGCACCGTGATTGGAGCTCCGCGAGTAGCGCGCCGATGGCTCGGGTCTGACCGTAGTCGGCGAGCTGTTCCACGGCGCCCAATTCCAGCTCAGCACCCCCGAACTGGATAGCGTCGGCGCCGCGAGTCTTGATGGCAATCTTCCCATCCCGACGACGTGGGTCGAAGCTCTCCGGCCGAGGGATGCGGTGAGTCGCGCGGAGCGGGTGGTCGGGCTCTCCGATTCGTCGGCCGGTAGGGTGCTGCGCCGCTACTCGCCGGGCCGACTCCGTGACGAGCCGCGCTCGGTACTCCTCCATGAGAAGCACGGTGTCCGCCACGTCTAGGTAGTCACCCCCACCACCGGTCACGAGGATCGTGCTCACCCCCAGCTCGAGGAGCTCTTGCACGCGGTCGATCAGCGGGGTGATCGTCTCACGCTCGACCAATTCCTGCATGCGGGCGTCGCGGACCATCAGGTTTGTGGCGCACGTGTCCTCGTCCATCAACAAAAGCGAGGTGCCCGCTTCCAGCGCTTCCATGATGTCGGCCGCGAGGCTCGTGCTCCCCGATGCGTCCGCCGTGGAGAAGCTCACCGTGTCACGGGCGAGGGGCAGATCGTGGATGAAGGGCCGCAGATCTACGCCCGACACGGCTCGGCCATCCTCGCTGCGGACTTTGACCGCGTCCGCGACCGTCACCGTCCACTCGCGTCCGTCTCCGGGAGCGTGCGGGAACACCCCGAACTGCAGTGCCTCGAGCAGGGTGGTCTTGCCGTGGAAGCCTCCCCCCGTGACGACCGTGACCCCGGCAGGGATCCCCATTCCCTCGACCTCGCCGTGGTGCAGAGTGCCGAGGGTGACTCGCAGCTCGGGCGGACCCTCGAAGGGCAGCGCTCCCGCGAGCGGGTCGCTGCTCACACCGCTCTTTCGGGGGAGGATGCTCCCGTCGCGTACGAACGCGACGAGGCCGTGATCCGCGAGGCACGCCTGTAGATGGTCCTGATCTTCCGTGGTCCGGATCCAGCTCCACGCGAGCTCCTGATCGACGTGGCCCCAGCGCACCGTCTCGAACGCGCGCGGAAGATGCTGCGTGAGGAGGTCGGCAGCCGAGCGTCCGAGGCAGCGGCGTCCGGCGGCGGGCAAACCCACTCTGAAACGGAGCGTGAGTCCCTCCGCATCGATGGAGCAACCGGCGCGCTCCACCACGATGGGGCTGTCGACGCTGACGAGCACCAGCCCCGATTTGCCGGAGCCACCGACACGCGGGAGAGCCTCGCACGCGCGCTTGAAAGTCCGCAGCAAGAAGTCGCAGGACCCGATCCTGCGTGCTGCGGTCGACCAGGCCTCGTCAGGGATGCCGTGAACGTCGGGAGAGAGGCAGAGCCGAAGCTTGCTGGGCGTCGCGAACGGATCTCCTTGCACGTGGTCGATGTGGAGCGTGAAGTCATCCCCCCGCCATGCACCTTTGGCCCGCTTGTAGGCTCGGTACCCCTGGCCGTCGACGCTCTGGAGGAGACGGCGCAGGTCCCCGAGAGATCCGTCGCCTGATGGTGGGATCACGGGAGCCACGCCATGATCGGAGGCGACACGATCGGGCCCGATTCGTTCAGCCACGGTTCAGTCACCAGACCATCCGTTCACGAAGCGATGTGATGTGGGCCACGTGATGCGCCCCGTGCCACGCATACAGTTGGAGGAGCACGTCGAGGTTCATCTCGCCCCACTCGGGGTGGTCGAGCCGGCGACGGTAGTCGTCGTCCGAGAGCGAGCGAAGCCAGGGCACCCATCGGGCGTGGAGCGCATCGAGCAGGTCGAGCGACACGTCGATGGGCGCGTGGCGGGCGTCCTCCAGCTCACCCCAGGCCGCCTCGTCGTACGTTCGGATCGTCGGGACATCTTCCGTCACCGTCAGCTTGAACCGCATGTAACTGTTCAGGTGGCTGTCCGGAACGTGGTGCACGACCTGTCGGATCGTCCACCCTCCGGGGCGATAGGCGGTGTCGAGTTGCGCCTCCTCGAGCCCGTCCACGGCCGCCCGCAGATCGGTGGGCGCAGCGGCGATCTCGTTCCATAACGCCGCCCGGTCATCGGCGGTGAAGTCGTCCCGGGGTGAGAACCGCCCGATGGGGAAGCGCAGCGCCTCCAGATCGTGACGACTCAGGGCGCCGCTCGAATGGATGTCCTCGCTCATGGGTCCTCCCGTGATTGCTCTCTCGATGGATCCCGCATCTCTCAGTAGCCCCCTTGGACGGATTACCGCGAGGCAGGCTGATGGCAGAGAGATGACATTATCACGGGCGGAGCCATGGCGCGTCGAATGATCGGCGTGCATCGTTGTCCCGCGAGCGGCGTTCCGTGGCTCAACCGGTTCCCGTTTCCTCGGCAAGGAGCGCAGGTCATGGGTAAGACGATCGGTAGCGTGATCCTGGGTTACCTGGTGATGGTCGTCGTGGTCTTCGGAACCTTCTCGCTCGCCTTCCTCGCGCTGGGGACCGAAGGCTCGTTTCAGCCGGGGTCGTACGACATCTCGTCCCTGTGGATCGTCGTCAGCATCGTCCTCGGATTCATCGCCGCGGTCTTGGGAGGGTTGGTCTGTCTCGCGGTTGCCCGAGAGAAGAGGGCGGCCCACATACTCGCGTTGGTCGTGATTGTCCTGGGGATCGTGTTCGCGCTCCCGCAACTGACCGGAGGCATTGAAGACCCCGGGCCTCGAGCGGCCGACGTGGCCATGTTCGAGGCGATGCAGAGCGCGCAGCAGCCTACGTGGCTGGCGTTGTTGAACCCGCTAATCGGCGCGGTTGGCGTGCTGACCGCAGTAAGGCTGAAGAAGAAAGGCTGAAGCGGCCGCTCATCTCTCCACCGGTCGCCTACCGCTCCTCCGGCCGGCCGCTTAGCGCTCGGGTGGCTGTCTCCACTCAAGGGGTGGGAGCACCACCTTCTCGGGCAGGGCCAACATGTCGCCCGTCGTCACGAACCGTTCGAGTGCCAGACGGAACTCATCCGAAGCATCGAGGGCTTCGCGGAGCGCCCCGTGCGTCCCACGGTCCACCAGCACGAAGCGGCTCACCTTGAAGTGGGGGACGAGCTCGAGCGCGTTCTCGAGCGGCGTCGAGACATCCCAGTTGCCGTGGACGATGACGGTCGGGATGTCGGTGTCGAAGTTCTCCCGGAACTCCTCACCCAAATCCGCGTCCCACGCGGGACACGTCACCTGATAGAACCAGCCCAGGGCGCCTACGACCTCGGCGCCCGGATCCTCGAGCATCCGAGCCGCTCGGGCGGGGCTGATTCCAGAGCTGCAATCCAACATGAAGAACGCGGCCGTGGGGACCCCGGGAGCGCGGGTCCGCGCCGCGAGGCGACGGTTGGCGGGCACCCGAAGATCTCCCTCGTACAGCCGGATGATGTCCGCCGGCCAGCCGGCCATGCGATGCCCACGCAGGCTCGGCGTAAAGCCACCCCACAGCGCTCGGAAATCGTCACCCGTGAGGATCACGTCGACCGAATCCCGCGACCCGGGCCGCTTGATACGAACTGCGATGGGTTCGGAGTCGGCGCGCTCGATCAGCTCGCGGAAGGCGGCGATGAGGCCGCCCTCGGGAACCCGGTCGCCCAGGGCGCCGGACGCCTCCGCGTCAGCCGCCGTACGCTCCAGAGCCTTGAGGACCCAACCGGGCATGTCGTACGTGTGGTCGGGGCCCTCCATGCCGTTCAGGACCGCGCGCTCGACGATCTCGGGGTAGTAGCGCAGCACGGTCATGCCCCAGTGCGACCCGAAGCTCCCGCCGTGCACCTGGATCTTGTCGTAGCCGAGGGCTTCGCGGACATCGTTCACATCCGCGGCCGCCTCGATCACGGTGAGCCCGCTGAGGTCCACGCCCTCGGCCTCCCACTTCGCGCGGCACCGTTGGGTGGCCAGAAACATCTGCGTGGCGCGCGCCTCGAGAGTGGGCTCCACCTCGGCGCCCAGCGGCTCCGCCGCCTCGCATGCGGTATCGGGACCGGACGAGCCGATCCCGCGCTGGCCGACGACGACCACATCCGCCAGCCGGATGCGGGGCTCGATGTTCTCTTCGAAGAAACCGGAGCGCTCGAGCCGGTCGCCGAAGCCGGGCCACCCCGGCCCGCCGTTCAGCTGGAAGATCGGGGGCGTGGCGGGGTCCGCTTCGCTCGAGGCGGGGAAGCGGTGGAACTCCAGAGCGAACACCCCCGTGCCGGGCGTCGACCGATTGGCCGGAACGTACAGCACACCCCGCTCGGCCTCGTACACACCGCCTTCCTCGCGCGGAATCTCGACCGACGAGACCAGGAGTGTCCCCGGTGCGTGCGACTCCGCTTCCGTACCTGGCTCGGGCTCCGGGGTCTGCGCCATCAGCGCGCCGGGCGCCGAGAGTAGGAGCGGAATCGCGAGGAGTGGGAGCGTCCCGGTCGATCGCGAGGACGGGCCTTCTTTCGAGTGGGATTCCGTCATGTAGCCTTCCCGCATCTGATCTCCGTGGAGAGTCTCGAGCCGTCAGCGTCGTAGTGAGCGCCTCAGGTCCATCCAAAGCTTGTGAACCGATACCCGGCTGGATCCAGACGCAAGCGAAGCGTGCTCACCCGGGTCGCTCATCGAGGCTCTACGGGTGCTTGCCACCCGGAGTTTGATTCGGTTGATTGGGGCGGGGAAGACGTGCGTGGGCGGCGGGTGACTCAGGTTTCAATGGCGACCGGCGGGGAGTCGACGATGGCCTACACGATCAGACGGGTCGACTACTTCTACACCACCGTTCGAGATGAGCCGGGTGCGGCGTATTCGCTCCTTTCCGCGCTCGCCGATCAAGGGATCAACCTCGTAGCGTTCACTGCCGTGCCGGTCGGGCCGATGCGCGCACAGCTCACGCTCTTTCCCCACGACTCGGGACAGCTTCAGAGGGCCGCCAAGAACGCCGGCGTGAAGCTGGATGGCCCGAACCCGGCGCTGCTCGTCCAGGGCGATGACGAGTTGGGGGCGCTGGCAAGGGTCCACGAGCGTCTGTATCAGGCCAACGTCAACGTGTTCGCCTCGAGCGGGGTGGCGGACGACAGCGGGAGCTACGGTTACGTCCTGTACGTGAAGCCCGAAGACTACGAGCGAGCGGCCGCGGCGCTGAAGGTGTAGTTGTGTGTCGCAAGCACGTCGGTCATGCTGGAAACGGCGCCACCGACGGGTTGAGAGCCTGTTGATCGAGGGGTGACGTTTCCGCTGAAACGTCCCACCGGCGGAAACGCGAAAGCGGGCGTCGTCGGCCTCGGCGGGGCGACAAGGAGTCTTCCGCACCCAGAACCGGCTCCGGTCTCGTCCCACCACCGGCAGACCGCTCTAGGGGTGGCCCTCCAACTCGACCACCCAGATGTCGGCCTCCTGGGACTCGAGCCGGGTGAACACGATCTCCTCCCCATCCGTGTCGAACCAGAACCGGACGAATGCGGGACCCCCATCCACCGCTACGGGCTGAGGCTGACCCCCGGTTCTCGGGATCCTCCAGATCGCGGAGACACCGTCCAGCCTGGCGGCGAAGAGCAGCGATTCGCTGTCCGCGGACCACACAGGCGCGCCCCTGCCTGACGCGCCCCGTAGCAGCACCGACTCCTCGCCCGTCGTCACCGATAGGACCGATAGGTTGCCGAGCCCCCAGTATGCGATCCAGCGACCGTCCGGCGACGAACGCGGCCTCCCGCTTAAGGTCCGGTTGAGTTGGACCGGGGGGCTCCAATCGGCTCCGGGGCGGTCTCGTTCCACCCGGCGAAGGGTCTGGAAGTCTCCAGGGGCCTCGGAGGGGTTGTGCTGGTACACGATCGCGTCGCCGTCGGGTGACCAGCTGGGGAACGCGTCGGAGCCGTCGCTCGTCGTCACCTGCTCCACCCGCCGCCCGTCGGCGTCGGTCACGAACAGGTCGCGGTTCCCGCTTCTGAACGAGTAGAACACGAGCTCGCTCCCGTCCGGTGACCATTCGGGCGCGAAGTCATCCGCCGGATCGCGTGTGAGCTGGATCGGCTCCCCGCCGTCCACGCTGACCTTGTAGATGTCCTGGTTCCCGCTGGCGTTCGAGTCGTACGCCAGCCACGCCCCGTCGGGTGACAGGCTGACGGTCTCGATGACCTGGCGAGTGTCGAGGAGCCGGGTCGCGTCCGCCAGGCGGGGGGGCACTTGGTCGTCGTTCCCCTCGTGCATGGGGAGAACCCATATATCTGCATCGACCGTTGGCACCGAGTAGGTGAGCCGCGAGCCATCGGCGGACAGGGAGAAGCTCAGCGGTTGGAGGCCCGAGGTCAGCCGGACCGGGGAACCGGCCGGCTCGGACGAATCGTCGAGCCTTTGCGAGTAGATGTCGGGCGTGCCGTCACGGTCCGAGATGAAGAGGAGTCGACGCCCATCGGGCCACCAGACTGGACTCTGGTTCAAGTCACCCCCGGACGTGATGCGTCTTGCTTCTCCCCCTATCGCCGGCACGACCCAGACGGAGCTCGGCGCAATGTTGGAGCCGTACGGGTACCCGGAGTTCTCGGACACGAACGCGATCCGGTCACCCCGGGGTGACCAGGCGAGCGAGTGAGGTGCCCACGCGTCGGTGAGGTGTGTCAGCTCGCCCGTGTCTGTGTCGAGCGTGTAAAGGCTCCGGTCACGTTTGAGTGCGATCCGCCTCCCATCCGGTGACCAGCTGAGTCCCCACAGCCCGGCGGGACTGGGCTCGGCGCGCAACAGGACTCGGGGGGCTCCTCCCGTGGCCGGCACCGCGTACAACGTCGAGGCGCCGCTCACCTCGTGGGTGATGAAGGCCACCCGCTCTCCGTCCGGAGACCACGTCGGCGAGCGGTGTGTGCCCCGAAGCTCACTCGTCAGTCGAACGGGACGGCCGCCCGATACTCGGCGTACCTCCACGCGCGTCGCGCTGAGTTGCCCGGTCACGTACGCGACCCGATCCCCGCTTGGGGACAGGGCCGGCTGGATCTCGAGACCCTCACTGTCGGTGATCCTCATCGCCGCGCGGAAGCGTATGCCATCACCCACATCGTTGATAAGGCGCGCGGTGCCGAGAGTCGCCAGCAGCGCGACGCCGATACCGACGGCCATGAGGGCGCCTTCAAAGGCCGAAAGACGATGCGGTCGGATTTCGATCTCCTGCGTGAGGGAGTGGATTCCGTCCGCGAGGGTCGCGGTCTCTCCGGTGAGCGCGCGTGATGCGACGATCGGAGCGGTGCTGCCGACGCTGACCGGGAGCGCCAGCCCTCGACGCCTCGGAGTAGCACTCGTGTCCTGCGCCGACGCCTCGTCATCGAGCTCGGGGGACGTCGGACCCTCTTTCGGCGCCTCTCCCTCGACCTTTGCCGGCTGGCTCGTCGGGACGTTGGTACCTTCTCGGATCGCGGTCGCCAGCGCTGCGGTCTCCGACCCGGGCCCCGCGCCCAGCTCTTCGTGCACACGCACGCGGAAGCGCTCGTACTCGCGCAGGGCACCGACCGCGTCCCCACGCGCGTCCAGGAACTGCATGAGCCGGCGAACCGCAGTCTCTCCGCGAGGAGTAAACCGTGCAGCCCTCCGTGCCCAGCGCGCTGCCTCGCTCGGCTCCTGCAATTGACCGGCAAACGCCCAGGCGGCTTCCGCCCCCCGGCGCTGGAGCCGGCGCCGCTCCCGGTCCAGCCAGCGCTCGAACTCGGGAGTGCCCGACAAGTAAAACCCGTCGAGCAGGTCGCGCTGATAGAGCTCGATCGCGTCCGGGACCCGGCCCTCGTCCAGCGCCTCCTCGAAGGCGACGGCGTCGCACCAGAAGCGATCCCAGTCCAAGCCCAACTCCTCCTGCCCGCGACTCACCACTACATCGCCTAGGTCGCTGCGCAGGTGTCGGACGGTCTGCCGCAAGGCACCGCGGGCGCGCTTCTGGTCGGACTCCGGCCAGAACAGGCCGAGGAGGGTGTCACGTCGGTGGAAGCCGTGCGGGGAAGCCGCCGCGAGGTAGGAGAGGAGCGCCAGCCGTTTCGGGGATCGAACCACCCGCTCCAGGTCGGCCCCGGACGGGTCCAGGCAAGTGGTCGGCCCCAGTAAGGAAAGTCGGATCAAACGCGGTACTCCATCCAACAACCGGGCGTGACAGGAGGTGTCACGCCGGTTTCACGGCGATGTCACGGGCCCGGGTTAGCCTGCGACGGTTGCAGCGATTGGCCCGTGGAACGCGGTCCTCCTTGCTTCCGTGCTGCCCTGTTCCGGGTGGGAAGCTAGGAAGGCCGCGTCCCGGGCGATACCCGGAACCCAGGAGGCGACATGTCGTACGCGCGCTCACACTCGACCGGCAAGCATCGCCGGAGCCTTCCCTCAATCGCGCCGATTATCGCGCTGTGCGCAGCGATTACGGCGTCGGCGTGTCGGGACCAGGCGGTCCTCGGACCCGGGGCCGGGCTCGTTGGAGGACCTCCCGTGGCGACACCCGGGCCGTCGGCGGAGATCGCCGATGCGGCCCACAGCCTGGCCATCGAGCACTTCTATTTCCTGCCGCCGATGGTCCCGGACCCGACGGTGGAGGGGGCCTTCGACGGGTCGCTTTCGCCTCAGGTCGAGGTGTGCGAGCTGGTGTTCGAGACCTCGGACCCGCCCCAGGTGACCGACTGCCTGGACCTCGGGCCGGAGCCGGCGCTGTTCACGATGGATACGGGCCCCGGCTCGGAGACGGTCCGGATGGAGCCGGCGAACGAGCACTACGTCGTGAACTGGCACACCGACGAGTTCGTGCTGGATGATCAGAAGACATACCGAATCATCGTGAGCGTGGCCGGGACGGTGCTGGGCTACGCTGATGTAGATGCAGTGAGCGGCGGCAACCAGCTGAAGAACGTGGATACGGACGAGTACATCCTGCTCAAGGATGGCCGCACGCTCCCGATCAAGTTCCGCATTGAGGAGGGCGCGGTGTTCGTGGTCGGAAGCGATCCCGTCACGATCACGGCGGAGGACGGAGACGTGGTGCTCGACGTCCCGGCCGGCGCGTTGAGCGAGGAGGTAGGCATCACGGTCGACCCGGTGACGGACCTGAGCGGAATCCCAGCGGAGGTGCAGGCGCTGCAGGGCAGCGTGTACGAGTTCGGGCCCGACGGGACCACGTTCGACGAGCCGGTGGACCTGACGCTCAGCTTCGACGAGGCTCAGATTCCGCCGGACGCGGACATCACGCGGCTGGCGATCTACACGGAGGAGAACGGGCAGTGGATCGAGCTCCCGACCGTGATCGACTTCGACGCGAACACCGTTACCGCTCAGATCGAGGGCTTCAGCACCAAGGCGGTGGGCGTTACGGGAGGAGGTTCTCACACCTGCGCGCTCGTGAATGGCGACGCCTTCTGCTGGGGGGACAACCGCTCCGGGCAGCTGGGGGATGGAACCCTCGTCAGCTCCGCCAGGCCGGTTCAGGTGCAGGGCGACCCGTACGACGAAATCAGCGCCGGCCAGTCGCACACGTGCGCCCGGAAGTCGAGTGGTACCGTCGAGTGCTGGGGATCCGGGGCTAACGGGCAGCTTGGGAACGGCACGACGACACGTCGGCAACCGACACCGGTGCAGGTCCAGGGCGGTCCGTACGATGAGATCGCAGCCGGTTTTTTCCACACCTGCGGGCGGAAGTCGAGTGGTACCGTCGAGTGCTGGGGATCCGGGGCTAACGGGCAGCTTGGGAACGGCACGACGACACGTCGGCAACCGACACCGGTGCAGGTCCAGGGCGGCCCGTTCGATGAGATCCGGGCCGGCGGCTCGACCACGTGCGGCCGGCAGTCGAGCGGGATGGTCGAGTGCTGGGGGTGGGGGGCTAACGGGCAGCGCGGGGACGGCACGACGACACTTCGCCAATCGACACCGGTACAGGTCCAGGGTGGCCCGTACGACGAGATCAGCATCGGCTTCGATCATGCGTGCGGCCGGCAGTCGAGCGGGACGGTCGAGTGCTGGGGTCGCGGAAACTTCGGGCAGCGCGGGGACGGCACGACGACAAACAAACAATCGATACCGGTACAGGTCCAGGGGGGGCCGTATGATGAAATCGCGCTGGGGGGCTACCACACATGCGGTCGGCAGTCGAGCGGGACGGTCGAGTGCTGGGGCTACGGGGCTAACGGGCAACTCGGGAACGGCAGCACGTCGGATCAGACGATACCGGGAGCCGTGCTTGGTGGACCCTACGATGCAATCGCGGCGGGTTACTGGACGACCTGCGGCGTGACACCGGCCGGCGCCATCGAATGCTGGGGGGGTAACTGGGCCGGCCAGGCCGGCACCGGCAGCGCGGGCGGCGCCGTCACGAGCCCGAGCCCGGTCCAGGGGCTGCCGGACCCGACCCCGCCCATTACCCCCCTCTTGCCCTCTCCCGTCAGCGCGGGCGCGTCGCACACATGCCAGGTCACGCAGGCCGGCGACATCGAGTGCTGGGGCAGCGGCCCGCTGGGGAACGGCATGACGTTTACTGAGACCGCTCCGGTCAAGATCGAAGATCCGCCACAGGGACCGCAGACCTGGGCCAGGGTCAGCTCGGGCGGTGGCCAGGGTGGCGGTTTCGGACGGTCCAGCTGTGCGCTGACGACCAGCGGAGACATCTACTGCTGGGGATTCGGCACCGTCGGTCAGCTCGGAAACGGCGGGAACGTGGGCATCAACACCCCGGTCGCGACGAGCGATCCGATCGAAGGGCCGCAGACCTGGACGGGGGTGAGCATGGGTGAGACCCACGCCTGTGCCGTCAACGATGTCGGTGACGTCTATTGCTGGGGCTCGAACGACGTCGGCCAACTGGGAGACGGCGGCACGTCAAACGGAAACATCCCACAGAAGGTCGTCGATTCGGTCGACGGGCCACAGACCTACGTGATTGTGAGCGCCGCCCAGCGGCATACGTGCGCGATCACGCGTGACGGCTCGGCGTTCTGCTGGGGGTCGGGGGGCAGCTTCAACCGACTCGGTAACACCACGATCGGAGGCGGAGTAACGTCCGAGCCGGTCCCCGTCACGGTCGCCGGAATGCGGAAGTTCGTGTCCCTGGAGGCGGCGAACTCGCACACGTGCGGGATCACGACGGACGACGGCCCGTACTGCTGGGGCTCCGGAGGCAACGGTCGCTCGGGGATCTCGGGCTCGCTCTCGGGGCTGAAATCGATCAGCACCGGACTCGCGCACAGCTGCGCGGTCACGTTCGCGGGGGAGGCCTGGTGCACGGGCCTCAACAATGCCGGTCAGCTCGGAGATGGTACGAATAGCCAGAGTGGGACGCCGGTCATGGTCGAAGGCGGGCACCTCTTCGAGTCGATCAGCGCTGGAGGGTCGCACACCTGCGCGATTCGAGACGACGGCGAGACGATGTGCTGGGGCTTCAACTCCAGCGGCCAGCTCGCCGACGGCACGATGGTCGACCGCAACGAGCCGGTCCTGGTAGGCTCGACGCCCGTCGACCCGGACATGGCCGCGCTGTGGACGCTCGACGACGGGGCCGGACAGGTCGCGGCCGAACTCGTCGCGGGGCTGGACGGTCAGCTCGGTTCGACGACGGGGGCCGACATCAACGATCCGACGTGGATCCCCGGTCGGTTCGGCGGCGCGTTGCAGATCGATCGCGATGGCTCGACTCCGTTGGGCTCCTCTCGGTCGGAGTACGTCCTCGTTCCGAACGATCCCTCGCTCGAGCCGACGCAGATCAGCGTCGAAGCCTGGATGCGGATGGCCGCGTACCCTGGCGACTTCTCCTACCCGCTCCGCAAAGGGATCAGGGCGTGCGCTCACGCCGGGTACGGCTTCGTCACCTCCTCCGGGAGGATGCACTTCCTGGTCGCCAGAGACATCCCGGATAACACGACGACCAGGTTGTCTGAGGGGGCGGATGCGAGCACCGGAATCTACGACGGCCAGTGGCACCACATCGTGGGAACCTATGACGAACTGAACCTGCGCTTGTACGTGGATGGTGTCGAGGTAGGCACCGGCACGCCGCACACGCAGCCGATCCGCTATAACCTGGCAACGGACAACGACCTCTATATAGGCGCCTACGAAGAGTCCGCAGGTTGCCGACTGAGCTGGAAGGGCGACATCGATGAAGTCGCAATCTGGAACCGCGCCCTGACTGCTTCGGAGGTGGCGGCCCGAGCGGCCCGATGATCTACGACAGGGATCCTTGGATCTCCTCAACAGGAGAGGGCGGCCAATCGGCCGCCCTCTTCACAGCCGGACCTCGCGAGAGCGTGGTCCCATGCCAAGGGAGGGCGCCTCGATGGCTCTGGGCGCGGCGTCCTAGGGCTGCCCCTCGAGCTCGGCCACCCAAACATCGGCCTCCTCCACCTCGCGGCGCGTGAAGTAGAAGCGGGTGCCGTCCCCGTCGAACCAGGGGCCCGAGATCGGAGGTTCTGTTTCGGGGATGAGCAGCCTCGAGTCGCCACCCCCGATGGGGATCGCCCACAGCCCCGAGTCCGAGCCCTGGCGCTTGTACACGTACAGCTCCCGGCCGTCGGGAGACCATATGACCGGTCCGGACCGCTGCACCCCCTCGAGCACCGTGCGCCGCTCCCCGCTGGCCAAGGACAGGATGGCAACGCGCTGCGGGCCGGCGTATGCGATCGACAGGCCGTCGGGTGACCACCGCGGGACCACGCTCCACTCATCCGTCAGCGATCCAGAACGACTCCAGGGGTGCCCCAGTCCCTCACGGGTGAGCTGATGGAGCACGGGCATGTCTATCGTCGACCCGGCGGGATTGTGCTGAAACACCAGCGAGCGGCCGTCGGGAGACCAGTCCGAGAACGAGTCCGATGCGTCACCCGAGGTGAGTTGCTCGTGGCGGCGCCCATCGGAATCCATCATATACAGATCCCTGTCCCCCCCGCGAAACGAGTAGTAGGCGATCTCACGTCCGTCGGGTGACCAGACCGGCGCGAAGTCGTCCGCTGGATCGCGGGTGAGACGAATGGGCTCGCCACCTCCCACCGGAATCCTGTAGATGTCCTGGTTTCCGCTGGCGTTCGAGTCGTAGGCGATCCAACGGCCATCGGGCGACAGTCTCAAGGTCTCGATGCTCTGGTACCCCGAGGTCAGGCGCTGCCCAGCCGAGAACGACACGGGAGAGTCGCGGGCGAGGTCGATGAATCGGATGTTGGCCGTTATTCGGGGTCGCGAGTACACCAGCCGCGAGCCATCCGGCGCCAGGGCGAACGTGAGTAGGTCGAGCCCTGCGCTGAGACGGGTGGGGGAGCCGAGCGGCTTCGAGTCGGGGTCGAGCTCGACGGAGTAGATATCCCGGGCGCCGTCTCGGTCGGAGACAAACATCAGCCGGCGGCCATCGGGTGACCACACCGGGCTCTGATTGACCCCGGTCCTGGAGATCACCTGGGTGACCTCGCCTCCGTCCACCGACGCGACCCAGATGGCGCTCGGCGCGATGTTGCCGATTCCGAACGCGCCCGAATAGCCGGGGTTCTCGGAAACGAAGGCGATTCGATCTCCCGCTGGAGACCACGCGAGCGAATGCGGAAGCCAGATTCCCGCGGCGAGCAACGCGGTCGTGCCGCTTTCAGGCTCCACCGTGAGGATGCTCCGCTCGACCGCGAACGCGATGCGGGTGCCGTCGGGCGACCACGTCGGATGTTGCAGTGGCAACTGTGAGTCGGCGGAGTGGTACAGCGATCGCACCTCTCCTCCCAGGGCCGGAACGAGCTGGAGAGTGGAAGCCGCCGTCTCGTCGAAGGTCACGAACGCGATCTGCTCGCCGTCCGGAGCCCAGTCCGGGAATTGGTGTGTTCCAGGGAGGTCCGCCGTGAGCGATACCCGCCGCCCACCCGAAAGACGCCGCACGTGGATGTCCATCCTGAACGGGGATCCCGCGGAGTAGGCAATTCGATCCCCGTCCGGAGAGAGCACGGGGTCGATCTCGAGGCCCTCCTCGTACGTGAGTCGGCTCACGCTCCGAAACCGGACGCCCTCTGGCTCCCGGATCCCCAGTAGAATCAGGCCGAGCATGAGGCCGATCAGGAGTGTGGCTCCGACGCCGATTCTAATGCCCTCGCGCAACTTCCGTCGGTTCTCGGGGGAGTCGGAGGTTTCGGCGCGACCCTTCGACGCTTCCGCTCGGGGCTCCGCAGGCTCTTCGCCGCTCCCTGCGGCAGCGTCGTGTATTCTGTCCGCCTCCTTCACCCTGCCCCTAATCTCCGCGGCCAGCGCGCGTGTCTCAGGGCCGGGCTCTATGTCGAGGTCGGCGCGGGCCCGCGCACTGAATCGCTCGAACTCTCGCAGCGCTCCGACCCGGTCGCCATGGTCATCCAGAAACGCCATCAGGCGCCGGGCGGCGGACTCGCTCTGTGGCGTGTAGCTCGCCGCGCGCCGCGCCGCCCTGACGGCCAAGTCCGGGTCTTCGGTCGTCTCGGCGAGCTTCCAAGTGGCCTCGCCTCCGCGCCGTCGCAAGCGAGTGCGCTCTTCGCCCAACCAGCGCTGAAACTCGGGCGCTTCGGCTAGCTGAAGGCCGGCCAGGAGTTCGCCCCGATAGAGCTCAGCGGCCTCGCCCACTCGACGCTCATCCAGGGCTTCCTCGAACGCCGCCGCGTCACACCAGAAGCGATCCCAGTCCAGGCCCAACTCGCCCGCTCCCCGACTCAGAACGACGTCGCCCAGATCCTGGCGCAGCGTACGAAGTAGCTGTCGGAGGGCGGCGCGGGCCCGCTCCTGGTCGGACTCCGGCCACAGAAGGCCGAGCAGGGTGTCGCGGCGATGAAAGCCCGGGGGTCGAGCGACAGCGAGATATGTGAGGAGTGCCAGGCGCTTGGGAGAGCGGAGAACGGTCTCCAGGTCCTCACCCGTCGCTGTGCGGCAAGAGGTAGAACCCAGGATGTACAGCCGTATCACGGTTCTGTTCTAGGGGTGAGTCAACCTACTACGGGGCACATCACGGCCATCTCACAGCGAGTTCACGGCCCCGGGCTAGCCTGCGACGGTTGCAGCAATGAGCCCGCGGACACGGTCCTCGTTTCTTCCGTGCTGCCCTAACCGGGTCGGAAGTTAGGAGGGCCGTGTCCCGGGCGATACCCGGTGCCCAGGAGGCGACATGTCGTACGCACGCTCACGCTCGACCGGCAAACACGACCGGAACCACCCCTCGATCACGCCGCTTCTCGCACTGTGCCTGGCGATCACCGCATCGGCGTGTCGGGACCAGGCGGTTCTCGGCCCCGATTCGGGGCGCTTCGGAGGGCCACCCGGGGCCGCACCCGGGCCGTCGGCAGAGATCGCCGATGCAGCCCACAGCCTCGCCATCGAGCACTTCTATTTCCTGCCCCCGATGGTCCCGGACCCGACGGTGAGCGGCGTCTTCGACGGGTCGCTCTCGCCCCAGGTCGAGGTGTGCGAGCTGGTGTTCGAGGACCCGGAGCCACCTGAGGGGCCTAAGGCGATCGCTTGTCTCGACCTGCAGCCGCAGCCCGCGGTGTTCACGATGAACACGGGCCCCGGCTCGGAGACAGTCCGAGTGGAACCGGCGAACGAGCACTACATCGTGAATTGGCACACCGACGAGTTCACGCTGGACGATCAGAAGAAATACCGGATCAACGTGAGCGTGGCAGGGACGGCCTTGGGCCATGCGGATGTAGACGCGGTGAACAGCGGGAAGGAGCTCAAGAACGTCGACACGGGCCAGTACATCCCGCTCACGGATGGCCGCACGCTCCCGATCAAGTTCCGGATCGAGGAGGGGGCGGTGTTCGTGGTCGGAAGCGATCCCGTGACGATCACGGCGGAGGATGGAGACGTGGTGCTGGACGTGCCTGCCGGGGCGGTCTCGGGAGAGGTGGGGATCACGGTCGAGCCCGTGACCGATCTGAGCGGGATCCCGGCCGAGGTCTCGGCGCTGCAGGGTAGCGTGTACGAGTTCGGGCCCGACGGGACGACGTTCCACGAGCCGGTGGATCTGACACTGAGCTTCGACGAACTGGCGATCCCGCCGGATGCGGACGAGACGCGGCTGGCGATCTACACGGAGGAGAACGGGCAGTGGATCGAGCTCCCGACCGTGATCGACTTCGACGCGGTGACCGTGACGGCTCCGATCGAGGGGTTCAGCGCCAAGGCGGTGGGCGTGTCGGCCGGATACTCACACACCTGCGCGCTGGTAAATGGTAACGCCTTCTGTTGGGGGGACAACACCTACGGCCAGCTTGGTGACGGATCTCTCACCAGCTCGGTGACTCCGGTCCAGGTGCAGGGCGGTCCCTACGCCGAGATCGCGCTGGGCGTCCACCACAGCTGCGGCCGGCGGTCGAACGGGACGGTCGACTGCTGGGGCAGGGGGGCGCACGGGCAACTCGGAAGCGGCGGCACAGCCAACCAGCCGGCACCAGCACCGGTGCAGGGCGGCCCGTACGACGAGATGAGTGCTGGCCACTACCATACCTGCGCCCGGCAGTCGAGTGGAACGGTCGAGTGCTGGGGCTACGGGCGGCCCGGTCAACTGGGAGACGGCAGTACGCTGAATCAGCTGGCGCCCGTCCAAGTACAGGGTGGTCCGTACGCCGAGATCGCGCTGGGTGCCCACCATACCTGCGCCCGGCGTTCGGGCGGGGGGGTCGAGTGCTGGGGCCACGGCCAGCAGGGGCAGCGCGGGGACGGCAGCACGACTACGCAGCAGCCGACGCCCGTCCAGGTGCAGGGCGGCGTGTACGTTGAGATCGCACTGGGCTCCTACCATACCTGCGCCCGGCAGTCGAGCGGGACGGTCGAGTGCTGGGGCTACGGGCGGTTTGGGCAGCGCGGAGACGGCAGCACGACTAACGTTCAAGCGACGCCAGTGCAGGTGCAGGGCGGCGCGTACGACGAGATCAGCGCGGGCCACTACCATAGTTGCGCCCGGCAATCGAGCGGGACGGTCGAGTGCTGGGGCTACGGGGGCTATGGGCAGCTGGGGAACGGCAGCGGCGTCAATCAGCCAACGCCGGTGCAGGTGCAGGGTGGGCCATACGACGCGATCGACGCGGGTCTCTACACGACCTGTGGCGTGACGCCGACGGGCGTGACCGAGTGCTGGGGCGCCAACTGGGCCGGTCAGGCCGGTACGGGCAGCGCGGGCCGCAGCGTCACGAGCCCGAGCCCGGTCCAGGGCCTCCCGACGGTCGCGAGTGGTCCTCCCGCTTACGTCACGAACAGCGCCGACGGCACCGTCTCGGTGATCCGCACCGGAACGCACCAGGTGGACGGACTGCCTATCGCGGTGGGGAATAACCCCTACGACATCGACATCACGCCCGACGGATCGCTCGCCCTGGTGCTCAACCGGGCCGACAACACGGTGTCGGTCATCGACCTGGCCACGAACCAGGAGGAGTCGACCCGGATTCCGCTCGGCTTCGCGACGGCCTGCGATGGAACTCCGGGTCCCGCGAACGGGAACGCGATTACCATATCGCCGGACGGCACGCGAGCCTTCGTCGCGATGGCGACGGCGTACCGGATGGGCCACCCCGACAACTTCTGCACCGACCGCTCGGCCGTCGCCGTCATCGATATCCCCAGCCGTGCCGTCATCGGCGGGGCGCAGTGGACGGGCAGGAGCCCGAGAGACGTCACGTTCTCGCCGGACGGTGTGTACGCGTTCGTCTCGCACATCGCGACGAACGGCAACGGGATCGAGGTCCTCAACGCCCGCGCCATCGTGCCGTTGGGTCGGATCTTGGCCGGCCAGCCCGGCGCGCTCGCCATGGTGGACGACGGCGTCCGCCGCGGATATCAAGCGAACGTGGCAGCCGGCTGCGGCATGAGCGAGTTCGGCATCTGGCCGAGCCTGGCCGTCGGCGCCACCGTCTCCGGTCTCGGGATCCACTGCGACACGCAGGATCTGACGGCCAGCTCCGACGGATCGACGCTGTATGCCTCGATGCGGGGCGTAACCGCTTCGACCCCCGGCCAGTTGGGTGGAGCCCTGAGCGTGATCTCGACAAGCACGAACAGCGAGACGGCCCGGGTTCTCCTGGACGATGGCGTGACCGACTCGGAGCCTCGCGGACTGGCCGTTACGCCTGATGGCGCCTTCGCGTACCTGACGCTCGAGGCCCTCGGCGAAGTCGCGGCGGTCGACCTCAGCACGAACACCGTAGCGCAAACCATCGGTGTCGGTGCTGCGCCGCGATCCATCGCAATCCCCGGCGACGGCTCGACGCCGCCCTCTCCAGGGCCGGACGGCGATGGTGACTTCATCCCGGACGCCGATGACAACTGCCCGGTCGACGCCAACGAAAACCAGGCGGACGCGGACGAGGATGGGGTCGGCGATCCGTGCGACATCACCTTCACGCAGGTAGAGGCCGGGGCCACGTTCGCCTGCGGTCTCGACCCCTTCGGAGCGGCCCACTGCTGGGGGATCAACACGAGGGGCGAGCTCGGGGACAACTCGGGCGTGACGAGCCGCTCAACGCCAGGCCCCGTGTCGGGTGGGCACACGTTCACGACACTGGCCGCGGGTGACGCCCACATGTGCGGCATAACGACGAACGGCGATGCTTACTGCTGGGGCAACAACAGTCACGGTCAGCTCGGCGACAACACGACCACGCAGCGACCGACTCCGGTCCTCGTCGCGAGCGGCCTGAAGTGGAACGTGCTCGACGCGACGTTCGAGACCACCTGCGGTGTGACGGACACGGGTGCGGGCTACTGCTGGGGGAACAACGGGTGGGGGAACCTGGGAGATGGCACGTTCACCGACCGGTTGATGCCGACCCCGGTCGGCGGTGGACTCACGTTCATCGACATTACAACGGGGGACAACCACAGCTGCGGAGTGACGGACACCAACCTCGCCTATTGCTGGGGGTTCGGCGGCCGGGTCGGCAACGGATCCACGTCCGGCTCCTACACGTCACCGGTCCAGGTATCCGGCGGGACCACGTTCTCGACGATCGATGCGGCCTCGACGCACACCTGCGCGCTGGCCACGAACGACGACGCCTACTGCTGGGGCCGGAATCCAAACGGAGAGATCGGGGACGGAACCACGAGCGAAAGGTTCGTCCCGACGCTCGTATCGGGTGGCCTTAGCTGGCAGTCGGTCGAGGCCGGGAAGGGTGTCGGGCACAACTGCGGCATCACGACGACCGGTCAGACCTATTGCTGGGGCCGCAATCACCGCGGACAACTGGGTGACCTCACGACGGTGAACCAGCCTCAGCCCGTGCAGGTACAGGGCGGCCTGTCGTTTCAGGCCGTCAGCCCCGGCAACTGGTTCAGCTGCGGTCTGACCGCCACGTGGGAAGGCTTCTGCTGGGGTGCTAACGGACAGGGGCAACTGGGCGACGGGACCACCACGAACTCCCCTTCGCCGGCCCGGGTGCAGGATCCATAGGCCTTCCGGGCTCGCACATCCGACGTCAGGGCGAGCACAGACTGACTCAGTGCAGGGAAGGCGTTGTCTGAACGAAGAGGGCGGCCAATCGGCCGCCCTCTTCGCATCCAACTGCGCCGAGTGACGCGGCGCGCATCTCGAGTTCGCGAGTGACTACCGAATCCCCGCCCCCACCTCGGGCTCCGTCACCTTGAGGCCCTCCGCCGCGAGCGGACGCTGGCGAGGCACTCCGTCGTAGGAGCGCTGGTTGTCGAGGTGGGGGAAGAAAGCGAGGCCGGGTGACTTGCGCCAGCGCCCTCGTTTGTGGCTTCCGTTTCCGGCGCCCGGCGCGCCCGCCCGGGCTACGCGAGCTTCCCCTGCCATCCGCGCGGGAGCTTGCGCGGGAGCTGCAGGTCGTCGGCTCCCACGAACTCCGCCAGGCTGGCCAGCGACCCGCGAAGCCCGGCCACGAACCTGGAATCGCCGTCGAAGCCGTCCTCCAGGTGCAGCGACTTGATCTCGAGGAGGCCGCGATCCCGGTGTAGCTTGGGATCCAGTCGCCCGACCAACCGCCCGTCGTGCAGGATGGGAAGCACGTAGTAGCCGTACTGGCGTTTGGCGGGCGGGACGTAGATCTCGATCCGATAGCGAAAGTCGAGCAGCTCCTCCACGCGCTCCCGCCGCCAAAGCAGCGAATCGAAAGGACACAGAAGCGTCGTGCCCTTCGGCGCCGGCACAGCCTCGATTCCGTCCAGGTGCTCGGGCAGCGCGTAGCACGGTCCGCGAACGCCGTCCACGCGCACCTCGACGACCCGTCCCTTCTTCAGGTTGCGGGCGATCACTCGCCGCCGGGTCTCGGCCCCGAGCTTGGGTGCGGTCCAGTAGTTGAGCAGGTGCCGCTCGCTGGCGATCCCGTTTCCCGCCAGTCCGATCAGAAGCCAGCTGTCCTCGAACTCGGTCGGGGTGGCGGCGTCGCCGTCGGGGTAGACCCGCTCCGCCAGGTCATACACACAGCGGAAGTGGCGGCGCTCACGGACGGCGACCCGCCCGTCGTGCCACAGCAACTTTAGCGAGCGCTTGTCCTCTTTGGGGACCGGCATGGCCCCACCGAGCAGGCGAGGGTCATCGAAGTGTTCGTCCGTGCGCTCGAAATCCGCGCTCTCGAGCGGGCCCTCCTCGCGCAGGCGCTTGAGGACACGGCGCTTGGACGCGGTGGAGGTCGAATACACCGACCACCACGACTTCCCGCTCCAGCTCTTGGGCGGGAAGCGACGCATGCGCCGCCGCCCGAGGGGAAGGTGCGAGATCGGCAGGATCGATGCCTCGTGCCCCCAGTACTCGTACGCGATCCGGTCCCGGTACACCCACCGGTCGAGCTTCGTCCGATCGTACGCGCCGTAGCGGCTCCACAAGGTCAAATAGTGTGCGCGATCCACGACGTTGATCGTGTCGAGCTGGAGGGCCCCGGCCCGTTCGAGGTGATCGGTCAGGCCAGTGCGCGTAAGCGGTCGCGACCCGCGTGGGCGATCCAAGCCCTGACGTTGGAGCCAGAGCCTGACGACGCTCTCACGATCGATGCGCGGCGGAGGTCCGGGTCGCATTGCGTACGTATAACGCGGCGTGATGCCGCATGCGAGCCGAAGACCGGGAAGATCGGACTCACTCGGGTGGGTCGGGCCGGTTGATCACGCGGGAATGAGGAAGCGCGAGGGCCGGCGGCTTAATTGGGAGGCTGGGAGGCCGCCGCCAGACCCTCGCGCCGAGCTGTAGATCCTTACATGACCTCCGACCACGTGCCAGGCTCCTCGACGACCGGGCCGAGGCCGCCAAGCGCGAGCCGGATGTTGCACGAGTGGTATTGGAAGTCCCAGTTCCCGTTCGCCTGAACGGGTTTCACGGTAGACTGATTCAACATCAGGTTCAGGCCGGCCACGACCGCGCCGCGCACGGTTTGCCTACCGTTGCTGGTCACGTCGTCTCCCACGAGGATGATCCCGTCCCATTGCAGATTCCCGCTCAAGGCGAGGTCGTTCAGCACGATCAGCGTGCCGCGACCGCTCATCGTCGGGTTCATTCGGTATCCGGGCTGATCGACCAGAATGACCGGCCAGTCGCCCTGCGGAACCTGGGTCCGGAAGCTCGGATAACCGGTCTGCGAGACTACGTAGTCGAACCCCACGTAGTTGCCGGTGATCAGGCTCTGCCAGGGAATCTTCGTGGCCTGAAGCATAGCCATGGCGACTTGGCTCGAGTCGACCCCGGGATTCCCCGCGAAGCCCCGGGTCGGAGGTGCACCCGGCGGGGAGCTCGGGGATCTGGCATTGAGTAGCCCTCGGGCACTGAGTCCCCCGGGCGGCACGACGAGGCCGGCCACATTCTGCGTTCCGCCGATCGAGCAATCCGCGGGCGTCGCCGCATCGAAGCCCGAGACCAGCCCCGCCGCGCCGTTCTTGTTCAAGCCGCCGGGCGCGATCACGGCTGCGTACAGGTTGAACGGGGCCGGTGCCTCCAGCACCGTCCTGCTCAACATTCTGCTCGCGCCGAGTCCGTCCAGACGGGTGTATGCGCTTCGTGAGAGCACGCGCCACAGCGCGCTCGCGTCATTCACGTCCACGAGCGGCTCTCCCCACACGTAGGTGGAGCCGGACGGGAAGTGGTACACCTGCGTGTCGGTCGAGACGTTGCCCCGGGCCAGGTAGTTGGCGAGCCCCGCGTCCGCCATGTAAAAGGCGTCGACGCTGCTCCTGTGGTTCTGGCTCACCCGGAGATCGGTGTGAGAGAGGAGGAATCCTGCCGTAGAGATCGCCGTCAGTGCGAGGAGCGCCAACAGGGTCACCGCGAGGGCAAAGCCGTTCTCTTCCTTAGCTTGTCTCAACCGTTGCTGTACTTCCACAGGGACCCCCGCGGTCATCCCACTTTTTTTTCCGCTCCGCCGCCAACCTGTCGCCTTCCGGCGACGGTGACCGGGCGCACCTCGCCCGCTTCGCATTCGAGGACGTGGTGCAAAGAGAAGACCGTAGCACGTCCACAGATACCGCGCGCGCGATCCCAGTAGCTACGCAAGCGGCCTGTTGACAACGTGTTACGCATCAGGGATCTGAATATGGACCGCGCTGAGTGTGGCCGGGCTCCGGCAGAAAGCGGCACGGCGTCAGGCGCTGCCACCGGCAGTTCGCCCCTGCGGCGTGCAGACCGCGGCAGGGGGCCTGAATCCGTGTGCCGGCGCGACACTGGCCACACTCGACGGATAGACTCGCCCGGCGTAGGTTCGCGGCCCATGGCTATCGTCGACGCCGTCGCGATCGCGTGCGCGATCCTAGCGCTCTTCTTCTTCCTGGCCAGCTCCGGGTCGCTGCGCCAACACCGTTGGGTGGGGGGCGTCGGGATGTTGCTGGTCGGATGCGGGCTGCTCGCCGGCGCGATCCTGTTCGGGGCCATCGCCGTCGGGACGCAGGGGTACCGGTCGCTCACGGGCGAGGACGTGGCGGTGACGGTCACCACGGAACGGATCTCGACCGACTCGATCCGTGCCAAGTTCACGTTCCCGGGTGGAATCAGCCGCACGTACCGAATCGCCGGCGACGCTATCCAGCTAGAGGCCCACGTGCTGAAATGGCGTCCGCTCGTCACGGGGCTCGGCCTTCACGCCCAATACGAGCTCGACCGGGTCTCGGGGAGCTACCGCGGGCTGAACGATCGAGATACCAGGCCGCGGACGGTCCTATCGCTTGCGGTTCAGAAGCCCGTCGATTTCTTCGATCTCGCGACGCGCTTCAGCTTCCTGGATCCGCTCCTCGCCCACGAATACCGCGAAGTCGCTCTCGTTCCGAGCCGTTCGAGCCAGACCTTCGAGGTTCGCGTCACCGCGTCGGAGTTCCTCGTCCAGGGGACGGACGGATAACCGGGAGGAAACTCCAGCCGCAGCTTCGGGTTGTAGGTGGCGTACGCGATTCAACGGAGGCCGGGGTCCGCGCGCGACGCGATGCACCCCGTTCGCGCCCGGAGAAAGATCGAGAATGAGACCTCACATCGTGCGAGCCCTCGCAACCGCATCGCTCTGCGTCTTCATCGCTCCTGCCGTCTCGATACCGCCCGTCCCTCTCGTCGTGCACACCGGCGGCCACGTCGTCGGAGTCGCCCTCGCTCAAGAACCCGTCACAGAGGAGGCCTCGGCGCCGGACCCGGAGCGTCTTCCGGATCCCGAGCACGCCTTCGATCCGCTCGAGCTTCCGGCATTCGATGACTTCCGTGGCGCATCGGGCGCCCCGGGCGAGGACTATTGGCAGCAACGCGCCGACTACGTGATCCGGGTGACGCTCGATGATGGCGATCATCGCATCAGCGGAAGCGAGACGATCACCTACACGAACAACAGCCCCGACTCGCTCCGGAGCCTGTGGCTCCAGCTCGACCAGAACCTGTTTCGCGAGGACAGCTACGGGGCGGAGCGTGCCGAGGAGGGCCAGCGACACGGCGGGTTCTTCAAGGATGGCGGGTTCGACATACAGGGCGTCACGATCGATCTCGAGGGGCAGGCCTTCGCCCCCGAGTATCGGATCGAGGACACGATGATGGAGGTCCTCCTGCCGGAACCGCTCGCCCCCGGTGGGGCGCAGCTCCGGCTCGACCTCGAGTTCGCGTTCGAGATTCCGGAAACCGGCGCCGACCGCATGGGCCGTCTCAAGATCCGGCGGGGGACCATCTACGAGTTGGCCCAATGGTACCCACGCATGTTCACGTATGATGACGTGAACGGCTGGAACAACCTGCCCTATCTGGGCCAGGGAGAGTGGTACCTGGAGTACGGGGATTTCGATCTGGAGCTCACGGTGCCGCGCGACTACATCGTGGTCGCGACTGGTGAGCTCCAGAATCCGGAACAGGTGCTGACCCAGGAGCAGCAGGCCCGGTTACGCGAGGCGCGCCGCAGCGCGACGACGATCCCCATCATCGGTGAGGACGAAGCGGGAGAACGGTCGACGCGACCGGAGGGTGAGGCGCCGCTCACCTGGGTGTTCCGCGCCGAGAACGTCAGAGATGTCGCGTGGGCGGCCTCCGACCGGTTCATCTGGGATGCGGCGAGTTGGGAAGACGTGCTGATCATGTCCGCCTATCCGGAAGAGTCACTCGGCGGGCAGAGGTTCTCGGGCTGGGAGCGGTCGACGGAGTATCTGCGCCATTCCATCAAGCACTATTCGGAGCAGTGGGCCCGCTACCCGTATCCGGTCGCCATCAACGTCGGGGGGCTCGCGCTCGGGATGGAATACCCGATGATCGTGTTCTGCTCGCACCAGGCGCGGGGCGGCTTCCTGTTCGCGGTCACCGACCACGAGATCGGGCACACGTGGTTTCCCATGATGGTCGGCTCGGATGAACGCCGGTATGCGTGGATGGACGAGGGCTTCAACACCTTCATCAACTACTACTCGGGGATGGTGTTCTCGGGCGGCGCGCCGATCCTGGCCGCCCTGATGCAGCCCGGACAGATCGCTGACGACATGCGTTCCGCCGAGCACCCGATGCTCACGGTCCCCGACAGCCTCGACGAGAACGAGATCGGGTTCCTGGCCTACAACAAGCCCGCGGCGGTCCTCGTGCTCTTGCGCGAAACGGTCTTGGGCCCGGAGTTGTTCGACGAAGCTTTCCGCGAGTACATCCGCCGCTGGTCATTCAAACACCCCCAGCCCGCGGACTTCATCCGCACGATGGAAGACGTGACCGGCCAGGAATTGGATTGGTTCTTCCGGGGCTGGGTGTACGAGAACGGTACGCTCGATCAGGCCGTCGCGAGCGTGCACGTGGTGGACGACCGGACCGTGGTCACAATCGAGAATCGGGGCCGGATCGTGATGCCCCTCGAGCTACGCCTCATCTTCCGAGACGGTACCGAGGAGTTCAGGGACGTAGGGGTAGAGCACTGGTCCGAGGCCGGCCAGTTCGTGTTCGAAGTTTCCGAGAAGCGTCTGCGTCACGTGCAGATCGACCCCGACGGCGTGCTCCCCGATGTCGACCGATCGAACAACGTATGGGGCCGCGGCGTTGTTGGGAGACGCTCGTCAGGCTAGCGTCGGGCCATGACACGCCCGGCGCTCACGATCCGTGCGGCCACGTCTCGCGTCCTGGTCGCGCTCGTTCCGGCAGCCACCCTGTGGTCTTGCGGGGAGGCGAACGAGCGGGCGACGGCCACTGCAGAGGTCGCCGAGCAGGCGGGCAACATCGAGGCGACGGCCGCCGGGGGAACGAACGCGGCGATCGAAACGGCCAGTCGAGCCCCGCGTGACTCCGCGCTGATCGCATACATCGCCAACGAAGGCGTGATGCTCGTCGCGGCGGGCAAGACCGTGCTCATCGACGCGCTGTTTCGCGACGGCGTGAGTGGCTACGAGACCGTCAGTAGCTCGATGCGTGAGGCGGTCGAACGAGGCATCGGTGCCTTCAGCGGTGTCGAGCTCGTGCTCGCTTCCCACCATCATGCCGACCATTTCGACGCGGCGGCGGTTCTTCGGCACCTGAGGAACAACCCCGTCGCTCGCTTCGTCTCGACCAGACAGACCGCAGCCCTGCTCGATGCGGCCTCGAGCGACCCCGCCGAAGACCCGGCCGGGTCTTCGGCAGGTGGCGCGGAACCGACCGCGGTACTCGAGCGCGTGGTGGGGGTGTGGCCGGACGAGGGACGGGACACGGTGCTCTCGTTCGACGATATCGATGTCCGCATCCTCAGGCTGCATCACGGGCGCGATTTCGATCCGCCGGTCCAGAACCTGGGATTGCTCGTCAACTCGGGAGGATTCAAGGCGCTGCATGTCGGCGACACCGAGGCCGGTGTAGAGGACTTCGCCACCTACCGACTCGCGGACGAGGGAATCCACCTGGCCCTCCTACCGTATTGGAAGCTGCTGGAGGATGAGGGTGCGCGCCTCGTACGTGAGATCG
This sequence comes from Gemmatimonadota bacterium, assembly GCA_039588275.1. GTDB lineage: Bacteria > Gemmatimonadota > Gemmatimonadetes > Palauibacterales > Palauibacteraceae > JBDHAC01. The sequence continues at coordinate 17,362 of JBDHAC010000010.1, read as the reverse complement.
GCGCGGAGCGAGTGGTCGCCATCCATGTGCCCGCCCCCGGGGCACCGACGTCGTGGTTCGGGAGAACCGGGAGCCGCGAGGCGCTCGTCGCAGAGCTCCAGCGGACCGCGCCGGGCGTGATCGTGCTCGACGAGCCAGGCGAGACGCACCAGATCGGATACTGGCGCGGCGATCGCCCGCGAGATGGGAGTCCGTGAGGCGGTCCGAACGAACCGTACACCGCACGCGAGGCGATGAACATGGCGGGCCAACGATACTTCTCGAACGAGCTGTTCAAGTTCCTCCGCGAGCTGGCGGAGAACAACAACCGGCCGTGGTTTCAATCGAACAAGGACCGCTACGAGCGTCACATCAAAGACGCGGCGCTGCAGTTCATCGCTGACTTCGCCCCACATCTCAGAAAGATCAGCCCTCATTTCGTGGCGGATCCACGTCCCGCGGGGGGCTCGCTGTTTCGTATCTACCGAGACACCCGGTTCTCGAAGGACAAGAGTCCCTACAAGACGAACGTGGGGATCCGGTTCACGCACGAGGCCGCCAAGGACGTACACGCCCCCGGGTACTATCTGGGGATATCCTCCAAGGAGGTGTTCTGTGCGTGTGGGATCTGGCACCCCGACGGCGATGCGCTGCGGAAGATCCGGGAGGCCATCGTCGACGATCCGGCGAGTTGGAAGCGAGCCCGAAATGCCAAGAAGTTCGCGGGAGTTTTCGAGCTCGAAGGGGACTCGCTCAAGACGGCGCCGCGTGGGTTCGACCCCGAGCACCCGATGATCGAGGACCTACGCCGCAAAGACTTCATCGGCGCCAAGAGAGTAACGAAGTCGCAGCTTACGAGCCCCGACTTCATGGACACGTTCACGACGATCTGCCGGGCAGGCGCGCCCCTGCAGCGCTTCCTCTGTCGGGCGCTGGCCGTCCCCTACTGAAACCGTCAGCTCGATGCGTCCGCCGCCTCCTCGGCGTCCGCCGCGGACCGAGCCCGCTCGCGTCGCTGCCACCAGCGCCACAAGAAGAGAAACGCCGCGGTGTTGAAGGCCACTCCCGCCCAACCGCGTTCCGGATCGTATTGAAGCGAAGTGCCGATGCCGAGGGCCCCGGAGGCGGTGCCGAAGCCGAACAGCGTATAGGCGAGCCCGTTCCACAATCCGTGCGATAGCGCCGCGACAAGGACGGAGCCCGACGCGAGTCGCAGAACTCCCCAGCTCATCCCCAACAGCCACACGTTGAGCATATGAACGGGGAGCTGTTGTGCCGGGAGCCGGTATGAGGGTTCGATCAACGCCACCGGCAAGTGCCATGCGGCGTACGCGAACGCGGTCCACAGCAGGATCGCCTCGGGTGCGAGACGCGCCCGCTCCAGCGTCCCCCACAGCCACCCGCGGAAAAAGCCGTCTTCCGTGATCAGGGTACCGAGCGCCGTCATGATGGTCATCATCGAGACCTGCAAGGCGACCGTGCGAACAGGGGTATCGTCGACCCGGGTGACGCCGACGGCCGTGGCCAAGAACACGACGCCTCCGACCACGAGCAGCGGGTGAAGGATCGCGATCTGGTATGACCCACGTCCGCTCACGAAGCCCACTTCTCGGCGCGTGAGCCCCGTTCTGATCCAGCAAAGCAGGAGGAAGATGAGCACTGGGAGCGGGTACAGCGTCGCATCGCCCGTAAAGAGCTCGAGTGAGGGCGATGTCGTCAGAACGGCACCTGTGCCGATCGCGGCCCATGCGCTCGGTGGGATGCGAGAGCGCCACGGCCGTGTAACGTCTTCTGACGCCGGTCCTCCGTTAGTGCCTTCCGCTGAAACCTTTGCGCTCACGCCCCCGTCCTTGATACCGTTGGCGGCGGCCTCTCGCGTGCCGCCATGGGCCATTCCCGCAAATGTGTGCAAACCATGGACCTCGAAATCCTGATTCCCTTGTTAGGCATCTTCTTCGTCATCGGCGTTCCGGTGATGTCGATCGCCGCTCATTTCGTGCTCCGCCCACTGATTCGTGACCTGACGGAGGCGCTCCGCGGTGTAAAGGGCCGCGAAAAGGAGGACATGGAGCACCGTATCGGGCGTCTCGAGGATGCCCTGCTCGAGCAAGGGCGTCAGATCGACCAGCTAGTCGAGGCCGAGCTCTTCCGCCGCCGTCTCGAGGCAGGCGAACAAACGTCCGCGACATCTGCCGCCGGAGACGCCGCCGCAAAGCCGTCCATAACGCCGTCGGCAACGCGGCCTCTTGGCAACTAATCCGATACCTTTGAGCAAGCTTCGGACGGGGACGCTCCTGGCAGGTCTGCTGGTCCTGTTCGGGGCCTGTTCCGCTCCGCCTGCGACCGAAGATGCGGAGACGGTCATCCTCGTCCATGGCCTCGGGCGGACGCGAGTGTCGATGGCCCTTCTCGGAGCCAGACTGCGGGAAGCCGGATACCACACCGTCAACGTCGGGTATTCGTCCGGCAAGACGATCGAAGAGCTCGTGGCCAAACTGAGGGATCACGTCGAGGAATGTTGTAAAGGAGCGCCCGATGTACACTTCGTGACCCACTCGATGGGCGGCATCCTCGTTCGCATGTATCTGGCGAAGCACTCTCCCACCCACGAAGGACGGGTAGTGATGCTCAGTCCGCCGAGCCAGGGGAGCGAGGTGGTCGATGCGCTGGCCGACTCGCCGCTGCGCCGGCTGTTCCTCGGGCCGGCCGGCTCGCAGCTGGGCACCGACAGCCTGAGCGTCCCGAGTCGTCTGGGCCCCGCCGAGTTCCAGCTGGGGATCATCACCGGGAACCGCACGCTGAACCCGCTCACCTCGTGGCTCATCCCGGGCGCGGATGACGGCAAGGTCGCGGTCGATCGGGCGCGGGTCGAAGGGGCTGCCTTCCTGGTGGTGCCCCATACGCACACCTTCATCATGAACACGCGGGTCGTGGCGGAAGAGTGCGAGCACTTCCTACGCAACGGGCATTTCTCCCGAGACGGTCGGCTGGGGCCAGCAGCGCCGGACTCCGTGGAGGCGCTCGGCTCGGCCGCGGACTGAACCACCCGGCGCGACCACCACGCGCCGGACCATCGCGCGCACCGCGACGACGAGCACGGCCACGGCAAGCCCAGCTACCGAACCCGAACGGCGCGAGAGAGTCCCGCATGTCGCTTCTCCGTTACGTGCCACCCATGGGCATCTACGAGACGTTGTACGCGTTCCTGAATTCGTTCGGCACCTACATGGGCGAGCCCGGGACCCATCCCTGGAGTCAGGGATTCCCGCGCACGGTTCAGTTGCCCGACGGGCCCGAGATCCCCTCGTCGGTGACGGTGACCCCGGATCACCTCAGGTACCCCAAGGCGTGGGGCATGCCGGCGCTCCGGGAAGCGATCGCCGCCTACTACCGGCGTTTCTACGGCGCGGACATCGAAGCGGAGAACGTCATGGTGTTCGCGGGAGGAAGACCCGGGATCGTCGCTGTGCTGCTGTTCCTGGACCCCGATGTTACCGTCAGGGTCGCCTCCACCGAGTACACGCCCTATTACGACATGCTCGGGTTGCTGAAGCGGCCGTACACCGCGGTGACGAGCGACGCGGGCAACGGGTTCAGACCGCGTATCGAAGGTTACACCGAGCTCGCGGAGGGCGGCCGCTCCCTGATCCTGATCAGCAACCCGTGCAACCCGACCGGGGTTACGCGCGTGGGCGAAGAGCTTGAGTCTCTCGTACGGGCGGCGGAGCGGGAGGACACCGGGCTCCTGATCGACGAGGCGTACGAGCTCTTCCATGACGAGCCCGTGAGCGCGCTCCGGTACGTCCGGAACATCGACGATTCGAACGTGTTCGTCGCCGGAGCTGCGACCAAGGGTCTCCAGGCCCCAGGGATCCGCATCGGGTGGGTGGTGGCCGCCAGGCAGCACATCGAGATCCTGGGGAATTTCTCGTCCTTCGGTATGGGAGGAGTCTCTCACCCCTCTCAGTGCTTCGCGTTAGAGCTCCTTCGCATGGTGCGCATGGAGCACGTCCGGCGTGCGGTGCCGGCTTTCTACGGCCGGCAGCGGGCGCGGTACGGCGACGCGTTCGAGCGGCTCGGCCTGAAGCTGTTCTCGGGCGATGGCGGCTTCTACCACTGGTGCCAACTGCCGGAGGGGCACACCGCCGAAGCGCTGAACGAGCGGCTCTTCAGGGAGGGGGCCGCCGTCTTGAAGGGGACCGACTGCGACATGCTGAGGCGGGGCCACGAGTCACCGCTCCGTGACTTCTTTCGCTTCTCGTTCGGTCCGCTCGACCCGGAGTCATTCGAGTCGGACATCGAGATTCTGGGGCGGGCGCTGGCGGACCGCTGAGCGAGGGCAGCGGCCGGAGAGAGAAGTTGCCGCTTCAGCGGGAATCCGAATCCGCGCTCGACGCGGCGAGACGAACGGGACCGGAGGATCGACCTTCTCGGATCACGTCCGCGTACAGGTCCGCCCCCGTGCCGATCGCCTCATCGTTGCTTGGGGCGTCGGCAAGACGTTCGAGAAGTTCAGCCTCGAGTCCCTGCGCTGCGAGCGGATCGAGCTCCGCCGCCAGGTCGATGGCGTGCGCCGCGTACCGCAGGACCTGAGCGGGCTCCAGACGGGCGATGTCGTCGAAGAACCAGGCGCACGACGTGAACATGCGGAGCGCGTCACGCTCCATCTCGAGCAGCGCGGCTGCGCGGGCGGAGAGTCCGTCTGTCTCCCCTGGACGCCTGGCCACGGCTCGGCGGACGAACGCCTCCCGGTTCTCCGCCTCCGCGCGAACGACCGCGCCATACTCATCCCGAACCGTCCACGGGTCTCCGAACAACGGCTCCCCGGCGCTCGCGTACACGTCGTGGAGGTTCCCGGCCAGCCACTCGAGCGCGGTCCGAAGTGGAGCCCGCCAACTCTGCTGGCTCTCCACTTCCGGCGCCACCTTACAGCCGCACGCGGTCCGCCAACGTTCTACACCGTGCGCGCAGCTCCAGGACGAGGGCTCTCGCAGTCGTATCTCGTGTGTCGCCGGGTGCCGCGCGAGAAACGCGGCGAAGTTGTCGACTCGCACCGTTCGTCGAGCCTCGAGCGCGGTGATCAGCGCGGCGAGAGCCAGCACGCCGAACTCGTGGTGGTGCCCGTAGGTCTCGCCATCCGTAGCCAGGGTGACCAGCTCAGCGGGCTTCTCACCTCCGACGCCGGGCGCGATGCGCTCCGCCCAGGTGTCCGCGTTGCCCAGCAACTGCCCGAACGCGACGCCGTGTGAGAGATCGCCGTCGTACACGAACACGGCGATCGAGCCTCCTCCAGCAGTACGCACGAACCCCGGGAGGCCACGAGGCGGCGGCTTGTCCACCTGGTGCGGGGCCAGGACGGTGAACGCGATGCCCTCCGCAGCCAACACATCGAGGCTCTCGGAGTCGACGGCCGTCTCGGGCAGCCACATGCCCGTCGGTGCCCGTCCGAACCGCCGCTCGAAGTCGGCGATCCCCCAGCGAACCTCCGTCTGTTTGTCGCGCCGCGACGCGAGCGGAAGGATCACATGGTGGTACGGCTGCGCGATGGCGTTTCCGTGCCCGCTGGCCCGCGCGCGGCTACTGCGGTCCGCATCCAGTACGAGACCGTAGGTCTCCGGAGCCTCGCGCTCCAGCCACTGGAGCAGGGTGGGGCCGAAGTCGAAGCTGATCCACTCGAGCGCGTTCAGCCGGCGGTTGACGTTCCCATCGCGATCCGACACGCGCGCCCGTGTGATGGGCTCGTAACACTCAACCGCGATGCGCTCGTTCCAGTCGTGGAATGGGTCGGCGGACGACTCCCGGGGCACCTGTCCGGTCCACGGATCTTCCCGCGGAGGTTGATAGAAGTGGCCGTGGATGACGACCGATCGTCGTGGAGCGATCACGGGTTCAGCGATTGGGCAGGTGTGCGGCCAGGGCTCGCCTGTACACATCCAGGTACCGCTGGGCCGAGCTCGCCCAGCCGAAGTCCCGGCTCATCGCATCGGCCATGTGCTCATCCCATGCGTCGGGCTCGCTCCGGTACAGGTTCATGCCCCTCGACATCGCGGTGTAGAGACCGTCCGACGTGTACTCATCGAACAGGAAGCCGGTCACCTGGTCCTCGATCGTATCCGCGAGTCCACCGACGCGACGGGCCACGGGTATCGTGCCGTACCGTTGAGCGCGCATCTGGGTGAGTCCGCACGGCTCGTATTGTGAGGGCATCAGAAGCATGTCGGCACCCGCGAGCAGGCCATGCTCCTTGGACTCCTGAAAGTCGGTGTCGACGACGACCCGGTCGGGAACCGTGGCGGCAACCTCGTGCAAGGCAGCTTCATACCGTCCATCCCCCGATCCGAGGAAGATGAACTGTGCCTCGGCTCGGTACAGCAGGTCCTCCCCCAGGATCAGGTCGAGACCCTTCTGCTGCACGAGGCGAGCGGTCATGACGAACAGCGGCGTGCGGGGGTACTCCGAGAGGTCGTACGCGCGCTGGAGGGCAGCCTTGCAGCGTGCCTTCCCCGAGAGGTCGAACCTCGAATAGGGTGCGGCGATCTCGCGGTCTGTCTCCGGATCCCACTCGTCCAGATCGATGCCGTTCCGGATCCCGACGAATCGGTCCTGGAGCGCGATGAACTGGTGGTGGAGCCCGAAGCCCCCGGCCGGGGTCCGGAGCTCGTGCGCGTGCGTCGGGCTGACCGTCGTCGCGTAATCGCTGAACACGAGTCCGCCCTTGAGCCAATTCACGTGCCCGTACCACTCCAGCCACCGCCAGTGGAACAGTTCTGGTGGGAGGCCCACCTCGGCCAGCACGCGCGGCTCGAAGTGACCCTGATACCCGGCGTTGTGCACCGAGATGATTGCGGCCATCCGCTCGAACTCCTCCACCCCCGCGAACTTCGTGCGCAGATAGACGGGAGCCAACGCCGTGTGCCAGTCGTGAGCGTGTACTACCACGGGAAGGTTCGCCAACTCTGGAAGCACCTGCAGCGCGGCGAGGTTGTAGAAGGCGAACCGCGCCGGATTGTCGGAGTAGTCGCCGTTGTCCCCGTAGATGCCGTCACGATCGAAGTAGGCCTCCGACTCGATGAACAGAACGCGGGGATTCTGCGGCGCCCCCGGGTGCTGGTAGACCCTCGCCTCCTCGAGGCGCGGCCCCACCTGCACGTAATACGGATCGTGCGCGGGCTCGAGATCGGGATTCGCCTCACGGACCCTGCGGTACAGCGGCATGAAGACCGTGACGGGCGTCCCGTGCGCAGCCTGGAAGGTGGCGATGCCGCGCACGGCCTCCGCGAGCCCCCCCGTACGAGCGTACGGCCAGTACTCCGCAACGAGATGTACGACCGCCAACTCCTCGGCTGGTCGAGGCTCGGGCATTTGCTTGGGTCGGTGTGGCTTGGCGATCGTGCTCATGCTCGGCATACTACGATGGGCCGCGCGTTCGCGCCCCTTCATCGGCCATGTGGCGCAAGAGCTGCGCCGGTCGACCTTTAACCCCATTTGCCCGAGTGAGGTCCGATTGGCTCGATTCGACAGCGCGTCGCTGAAGGCGTTGCTGGAGGGACTTTGCCGGGACCCATCAGGTGTTCTGGGTGCCTTCAGGCTGGAGCCGACGGACGCGGACGAACCCCCGACCGACACGAGCTCGCGAGCTGCCATGACGCTCGTGCGGGTGTTCCTCCCCAGCGCTCGCGCCGTCACGTTGCTCTGGGTCCCCGAAGCCCCGAGAGTCACCGCTGATCTCTCTGATTCCGCCGAGGCTCCGCCCCCTTCGGCGGAGTCGGGATCGGACGAGGAGGACCTGACTACCGCAAAGCGCGCGACCGGACCGGAAAGCGCGAGACGCATGGAGCGGGTGCACCCGGAGGGAGTCTTCGAGCTGGAGCTCGAAGAAGAGGTGCCGGAGAGCTACCGCCTGCGAGTCAGTTGGGATGATGGGGGAGAGAGCGACGCGGACGACCCCTACCGGTTCGGGCCCTCCCTCGATCCGGAGCGCTTGACCGCGTTCGCGAGGGGTGTGGAATACCGACTTCACGATCTGCTCGGGGCGCACCGGGAGATGCGTCACGGCGTGCGTGGCACTCGCTTCAGGGTGTGGGCACCAAAGGCCCGTGCGGTGAATCTGATGGGCTCGTTCAACCGGTGGGAGGCACGGACGCACCCCATGTACCCGGTTGGCGCCAGCGGCGTATGGGAGTTGTTCGTGCCCGGAGTCGGGGCCGGGACCCGGTACAAGTATCAGATCCGGCCGATGACGGCTGTGGCGGAGACTACCCCCGAAGCCGAGTCGGCGCGGATCGCACGCACGCGGGCTCGCCGGCCCCGGATGAGCCGATCGAAGACGGGCCGGACCACCAAGTCGGTGGACAAGCGGCCGCCGGCTCTGGAGAAGGCGGACCCGTTCGGATTCGCCCATGAGGTCCGCCCCCACTCCGCTTCGGTGGTCAGCGACCTGGGCGCGTACGAATGGAGTGACGAGGCCTGGCTCGAGCGGCGCGATGCGGTGGATCACGAGGTGGTCTCGATTTACGAAGTCCACCTTGGATCTTGGCGTCGCGGAGAAGACGGCAAGTGGCTTGGATACCGGGAGCTGGCACGTGAGCTCCTCCCGTACGTGAAAGAGCTGGGGTTCACGCATCTGGAGCTACTGCCGATCACCGAACATCCGCACGATCCGAGTTGGGGATACCAGACGCTCGGGTATTTCGCTCCCACGTCGCGGTACGGGTCCCCCGACGACTTCAAGGCATTCGTGGATGCCGCCCATGGGCTCGGGTTGGGTGTGATCCTGGATTGGGTCCCGGCTCACTTCCCGCTCGACGCGCACGGGCTCAGCCGCTTCGACGGCACGCACCTGTACGAGCATCCGGACCCCATGCGAGGCGTTCACCCGGACTGGGGAACCGCGATCTTCGACTACGGCAAGCCCGAGGTCGTCTCGTTCCTGATCTCGAGCGCGCGCTTCTGGCTCGAGGAGTACCATGTGGACGGGCTTCGTGTGGATGCCGTCGCATCCATGCTCTACCTGGACTACTCGCGCGGGGAGGGAGAGTGGCGGCCCAACGAGTTGGGCGGACGCGAGAACCTCGAGGCGGTAGCGTTCCTCCGTCAGCTCACCGATGCGATCCATGACGCGTTCCCGGGCGCGCTGCTGTTCGCCGAGGAGAGTACGGCCTGGCCGCGGGTGTCGGGACCGACGGGGGAGGGTGGCCTCGGCTTCGACATGAAATGGAACATGGGGTGGATGAACGACACGCTGAGCTATTTCGAGGCGAATCCGTTCGTCCGTCATTCAAAGCACGAGCTGCTCACGTTCTCGATCCACTACGCCCACAACGAGCGGTACCTGCTCCCCCTGTCACACGACGAAGTGGTCCACTTGAAGCGGTCGCTTCTCTCCAAGATGCCGGGCGGCTACGAGGAGAAGTTCGCCAACCTGCGGACGCTGCTCGCGTACATGTGGGCGCACCCCGGCAAGAAGCTCGTGTTCATGGGCGCCGAGCTGGGAAAGTGGTCGGAATGGGACGAGAACGGGCAGCTGGACTGGAGCCTTTTGAACTTCCCGCTGCACCGCGGCGTCTGGCGCTTCGTCCGAACCCTGAACCGGCTATACGCCGAGGATCCCGCGCTCCATGCGTTGGACTTCTCACCCGACGGATTCGAGTGGATCCAGGTCCACGATGAAGCCCGCAGCGTGATCGCCTTCCTGCGCTGGGGTCGGGAGTGGAACGATCTCGCGCTCGTCGTGGCGAACTTCTCGGGTACGAGGTGGAGCGACTATCGCCTGGGTGTGCCATCGTCAGGCGAGTACGTGGTGCTGCTTGATACCGACTCGCCGGAATTCCTAGGGAGCACCGACTCGGTGACTGCGGCGCGATTCACCGCTCACGAGGAAGAATGGCACGGGCGACCGGCGTGCCTGACGCTGGATCTGGCCCCGCTGTCGTGTATGTACCTGAAGCGGGCGGGCGAGCCGGGGACGGCCGCGACCGCTTGAATCGGGTATCAGGGCCCGCGCGATCGCTTCGGGGACCCGCTAGACAGTCGGCGGATCGTCACCGTCGGTGCCTAGCAGCGACGGCACGTAGTAATCCCGTGCGTAGTCCTGCACCATCCGCCGAGCCGTGAATTGCTGCGCCGCAGTGATGAGCGAGGCCTTCATGCGTTGGATCCAACCCACCGGTATCCCGGTGCGGTCCCGGTCGTAGAAGAGGGGGATCACCTCCTCCTCGAGGAGACGGTACAGCTGCTCGGCGTCCGCGGCGTCCGCCTGCTCCCTGGCCTGCTCGTCGTCCGCGTCGCGCGGTGCGGGCGGGATCGACCAGCCGTTCATCCCCGTGAAGCCTTCCTCCCACCACCCGTCTGCGGTGCCCAACTGAGGCACGCCGTTCAGCGCCGCCTTCATGCCGCTGGTCCCGCTAGCCTCGAGGGGCACTCGGGGGACGTTGACCCATAGGTCGACCCCCTCGACGAGGCGGTGCGCGACGTGGAGCCCGTAGTCTTCCAGGAACGCGATGCGACCCTCGAAGCGTTGCTCACGGGTGTGTGAATAGACCGCCTGCAAGACCTCCTTCCCGCGCTCGTCCTGCGGGTGAGCCTTACCCGCGAATATGAGCTGGACCGGACGCCAGGGGTCCGAAAGAAGACGCAGGAAACGCTCGACATCGCTGAAGATCAGGTCAGCGCGCTTGTAGGCCGCGAAGCGTCGGGCGAAGCCGATCGTCAGCGGGAAGGGGCTCAGGAGCGTCCCAGCACCCACGAGGTGTGCGGCTTCCTTCCATTGATCCCGCCAGCGGCGCCGGGCCTCCTCTCGCATGAAATCGACGAGTCCGATCTTGAGTCGCTGATGGACCGTCCACAGCCCGTGGTCGGGGATTTCGAGGATCCCCTCCCACATCTCCGACTCCTCGAGACGATGACCCCAGTCCTTGCCGAGGTACCTGTCCAGCAGAGCCATGATCTCGTTGTTCATCCAGTTGGCGAGGTGGACCCCATTCGTCACGTGGCCGATGGGAACGTCATCAACCGCGCGACCCTTCCACAGGCTGTGCCAGATATCACGGGTGACCTTCCCGTGGCGCTCGGAGACACCGTTCACGCGTCGGGATAGACGGATCCCGGCGGCAGTCATGTGGAATCGCTCACCGTCCAGCTCCGGGTGCTCGCCCATCATCAGGAGCTTGTTGCCGTCACCCAACTCGTCCCAGTACGACCCGGCCCATTCGCGGATCTGTCGCCGCGTGAAGATGTCGTGTCCCGCCGGTACCGGCGTATGGGTCGTGAACACGCTGCTCGCTCTTACCCGCTCGACCCCCTCGTCCAGCGGTACGCCACCCTTCACGAGCTGTCGAACCCTCTCGACCAGCATGAAGGCGGCGTGTCCCTCGTTGGCGTGCCAAGCCAGGGGCTCGATGCCGAGGGCCTTCAGCACGCGCACGCCCCCGATGCCCAGGAGCCCTTCCTGGCGCAGACGGAGATCGGCCCCTCCGGCGTACAGCTTGTGGGATAGCTCCCGATCCGCGCGATCGTTCTCTTCGAGATCCGTGTCCAGCAGGTAGATCGAGACGCGACCCACGCGCAGCCGCCAGGCCCCGACGTACACCTTGCGGCCGGAGCTGACGATGGATGTGAGGTAGGGCTCCCCGTCCGGTCCGGAGAGTGGCTCGAGGGCCGTGCGCGCGGGGTCGAACGTTTCATCCGCGTCTTCTTGCCAGCCATCCAATCGGAGGGCCTGGTCGAAATACCCTCGCGTGTAGAGTAGCCCGACTCCGACGAGGGGCACCCCGAGATCCGACGCGGCCTTGCAGTGGTCTCCAGCCAACACGCCCAGCCCGCCGGAATAGATCGGAACCGAGTTGTGCAGTCCGAACTCCGCGCAGAAATACGCGATCGGCTTGTCCACGTGCTCGGGGTAGTGCTGCGCGAACCAGGTGTGCTCGGAGGTCGACTCGTGCTCGACGGTCGAGACCACGGCCTCGTAGCGCTGCAGAAACCCCTCGTTCTTCGCGAGCGCGGCGAGCCGCTCCGGCTTGACTTGCAAAAGGAGCTCGACAGGGTTGTGGCGCGTGATTCTCCACAAGGGGAGGTCGATGGACTTGAACAGCGAGCGTGCATCGCGGTCCCAGGTCCATGACAGATTCAAGGCAAACTCCCAGAGCCTGTCGATGGGCACCGGGATCTCGGGTCGCTCGCGCGCGATGGTCGCTGCGAGTCTCGACCGCGTCATCGGGTTCGCCATTCCCCTCCCATCCATACCCGGCGGCTCGAGCCGGTCAATCACGGCCCGGTAACGATGGGGCCGGAAACTACAAGATTTGCACACTCGTGCCAGATGGAGCAAAAAGAAGGCCCCGCCATGGTAGCGGGGCCTTCTGGGCTTCGATCAGGCGCTCCGAGCGGCTCATGCCCGGAGTCGCAATCGCTATTTCTTGTGCATGACCGGGCTGAGCTGGAATCCGTTCGCGTTCCACACCAGAGATCCGATCGAGGCGCTGGTGGCGACCTCGATCAAGATCGACGCGATCTCTCCACCCGCGATTTCGAACTGACCCATCTGGATCTTGTAACCCGATTGTTCGGCGCTGGGGATCCGGATGTCATAAGTGCCCGGATCCAGATCCTGCCCGCCGACGGTGATCGTCTGAGCGAGAGTCAGCGTCGAGGTGGAGAAATAAAGCCGCACCTGATTGTAGGTGCCCGCGGCGAGCGAACCGCTCGCGATTTCGACGCCACCCGTCGTCGGAAGGCCGATCAGGTCGATGGGAGTCTCGGCCGCCAGGTCCAGCGTGAACCAGCCTCCTCCCTCACCTCCGCTCTCTCCGCCTTCACCGCCTTCACCGCCTTCACCGCCCTCGCCACCTTCCCCGGCGTCCCCGTCACCGATGCGGTGGAGGTCGACCCGCGTTACTGCGAGGTCGATCGATCCGACCGCTGCGACGGGCACGTCACCCAGGCTGAGGCGCAATCCCGCGGGTACCGCTGAAGCGGCGACGGATCCATCCCCGGCGATCAGGATGCTGGCCTGTCCGGTCTCCGGTCCGGTGCTGTCGGTGCAAGAAGTGGTCGCGGTCGTACAGAAGAGAAACAGCGTGACCGCCAGAATTCGGTAACGTGTGAGCATTCTCCAGCCCTCCCGAGAGTAGGCCGGGGGATCCCAAATGCGCTCCCCCAAAGTTCGGTTCACAGGAAGGTGCAAGCAAGAGATGTACCGCCCGCCCCGGCAACGCTCGGAACGGCTAGGTGAAGGGCGAAGGGCCAACGGCCCCCGTTCGTTACGCCGACGGCCCCGTTCGTTACGCTGACGCGAGACCGTGACAATGTTTATCGGCCGGAGTATGACCAAAGCCCGCCGGGCGCAGGCCCTCGGGGAGGGGCCGGGCCACCGCCCGGTTGCGCCGGGGTGTCGACGGGCATCGCGCGGCGGCCCGGAAGACGTGGCCCTCTCGGTCCGCGCCGCCCCGGCACCATCGTGTCCATTCGCTCTCTTTGCTCGGGCGTCAGGACTTCGCGGATCTCTGCGCGTGTAGACTCCATGATCGCGTTGAGGCGCGGCATGGCCAGGCCCAGAATCGAGTCCGTCTCGGGCTGTCTCCGCTCGAGGATCGCCCGGATCTCGGCGCGCTGCTCCTCGGTCAGATCGAAGCGCTCCAACTGAGGCGGCAGGACGCCCCTCCGACCGAACGGGGGAGGCATGCGGGTCGCGTTGGCCCGTTCTCCCGTGGCCGTCCGCGCGTGCTCGATGGCCACGCCTGCGAGGCCGCCGCTCACGAATGCGAGACCCAGCAGCAGGAGACCCTGCAGGCGAAGCCGTCCGAGTGATTCGACTCCCTTTCTCATTGTTCCTCCTGGGAGAAGACGAGCTCCGCCGGCCCCGGGATCTCATCGCCGGAGACCCAACTCGCCATGTAGGCCGGCACGCCCAACGCCTGCGCCAGTTGCGAGTCGGCCGATTCTGTCTCGGTGGAGGGGTGCTCCACCAACCTCAAGGTGGCCAGCGAGGCGAGCGTGATGGCCGCCGCTACAGGCCACAACAGGCGTTGCCAGCCGCGAATGACCTTCACGACCGTGATGGCGTGTTCGTCAAAGGGCCGATTGATGGCGTCGGCGCTCTGACCGCCGCGACGCGTGAGCTCGGAGGCGGCGCGGGCCGCAATGCTCCGGACCAATGGCTCGAAGCGACCTGGATCCGCGGTTGGATCGAGCGCACTCAGGTCGATCCGCTCACTCATGTCGATCCCATCCTCGCGGTCATCCGGGCCGCCCCCTCCGGCGCCCCTCCCCGTGGCGTGAAGATCCTCATCCATTCAGATACTCCTTCGCGTACTCTCCCCCGAGCGTCGCGCGCATGCGTCGGCGGGCCTGCATCAGGTGGTAGCGGGACATGCCGACCGAGAGTCGCAGCGCGTCCGCGATCTCACGGTGCGGCCGGCCATCCAGATCATGGAGGAGCAGCACCTCGCGCTGGATCGACGAGAGGACGCCGATGGCGACCTCGAGGTCATGGCGCAACTCATCCTGTGCCAGATGTCCGGATGGCCCCCGTTCTTCCCGCTCCATGGGCCCGACCCGAGCGGCCGGGACGCGCTCGTGATCCGGTCCACGGCGCAGCGCGAGATAAGCGCGATAATTGTGCGCTCGATTCCGGACGATCGAGAGCAACCACGCGCCGAAGCGTGCGGGGTCGCAATCGTCCAGCCGCTCGAGGGCGCGCAGGAACGCGTCCTGACACACATCCTCCGCCTCCATCGCGGTTCCCAGTTGGCCGAGCGCCACGGCGAACGCGGCGCGGTAGTAGCGGCGGACCAGCGCCTCGAACGCCACGCCATCGCCCTCTCGAGCGCGTGCAACCAGCGACGCATCCTGAATGTCAGGGTGACCGTCCGACATTTCCCCCCGTCCTACGGGAGATGACAGCCTAGAAGGGCCGCCCGTTAAGGGCGACCGACCGGGTCGGTGCGCGATTGGCCGGCCAACTTGCCCCACTGTACAACGGGGCCCATCCTCAGCGGAACATCTAATCGGGGGAGGCACATGGATTTTGCCGCGATCGTCGACTGGCTGAACCACAACGTCGCGGAGCTCGGGATTCCCGTTGGCGATGAGAAGATCACCCTTCAGGTGGTCCTTCTTCTCGGCACGGGCCTCTTCCTGACGCTCCGCCTGGGCTTCATCCAGCTTCGCCGCCTCGCGCACGGGTTCGCGGTGACCAGCGGTCGTTACGACGACCCGAGCGAGCCGGGAGACGTGTCTCACTTCCAGGCGCTCACTACCGCGTTGAGCGCCACGGTAGGGATCGGGAACATCGCCGGCGTGGCGATCGCGATCCACTGGGGCGGACCGGGGGCCCTGTTCTGGATGTGGATGACCGCGCTGCTCGGGATGGCGACGAAATACACAGAGGTCACCCTCGCCCAAAGGTACCGCACGGTCAACGAGGACCCCGAGCACAAGTGGGAGGGGACGGTAGCCGGCGGGCCGATGTACTACATCGAGCGCGGGCTCGGGAAGAACTGGAAGCCGGTCGCGATCTTCTTCGCCTTCATGCTCGGGATCACGGCGTTCCTCACCGGAAACGGCATCCAGGCGAACACCGTCGCCGACGCCATGCGGACCAACTTCGGGATCCCGGTGTGGGTGAGCGGGCTGATCACTTCGGGGGTGGTCGCGCTCGTGATCCTGGGCGGGATCAAGCGTATCGGCCGTGTGACGAGCATCCTCGCCCCGTTCATGGCGGCGGTTTATGTGCTCGGCGCGCTGATCGTGATCCTCATCAACGCCGGCGATCTCATCCCGACGTTCGGGCTCATCTTCCGGGAGGCCTTCAACCCGACCGCGGGCATCGCCGGGACGGGGGTGGGGGCGTTCCTGGTGACCCTCATGTGGGGTGTGCGGCGTGGGCTGTTCTCGAACGAGGCGGGGCAGGGGTCGGCGCCCATCGCGCACGCCGCCGCGCAGACCGATGAGCCCGTGTCCGAGGGCGTGGTCGCGCTCCTCGAGCCGTTCATCGACACGATCGTGATCTGCACGATGACCGCGCTGGTGATCATCATGACCGGCGTGTGGAGCGACCGGGTCGCCACCGAGATCGTGCTCGACGGTGGTGGCGACCTTTCGTACGTGACCGTCGAAGCCGATGGCTCCAGCGCCTCGGCGGACGTGACCAGCCCGATCCGTTACGTGGATGGTCAGCCTGCGGACATCTCGGCCCCGCAGGTCGCGTGGCACGAGGTCGCGCTCGACGAGCTGTTCGTGGATCCGGAGATGACGGCCCGCTTCGAAGGAACCGTCTCTCCGGACGATGGGGCCGCGCAGCTTCCCGATGGGAGCTCCGTCACGAGCCTGTACGGGATGGCGGTCGAGAGCGGGGCGCCCCTGACCATGGAGGGATTCCGGCGCGGGCTCTCACCGCTCGGCGACTGGGGGCACTACATCGTGATCTTCTCCGTGCTGTTGTTCGCGATCTCGACGGCGATCGCGTGGAGCTACTACGGCGACCGGTGCGCCCATTACCTGTTCGGCGTCAAGGCGGTGTTGCCGTACAAGGTCGCGTTCGTGGTCGCGCACTTCATCGGTGCGGTGTTGCCGCTGGCGGTCGCCTGGACGCTGGGGGATATCTTCCTCGCGATCGTGATCATCCCCAACCTGATCGCGCTGCTGTTCCTGGCGCCGCAGGTCGTGGAGACCACGCGCAGCTACTTCGAGCGGCAACCCTGGCTCGAGAACCTCGAGGCACACCGTCGCTGGAAGCGGGAGCACAAGCGCCGCTAGCCGGTCGGAGCGCGGACGGCTCCACGCTGTCCGCGCTCGTTCCCACCCGCCGCGCTCGTGGTTTACAAGACCACGTGTAAAACGTTATTATCGTCGACCCTTGTCCCGTCATACTTCGTCCGCATCGATGTGAGAAGCGTATGCTGACCGAGACCGTCGTCACCGTCTCCCCCAAGTACCAGGTCGTCATCCCACGTCCGATCCGAGAATCGCTCGGGCTTCGGCCCGGCCAAAAGGTGCAGGCCCTCCTGTATCAGGATCGCGTGGAGTTCGTCCCCTTCAGGCCCGTGAAGCGGATGAGAGGATTCCTGAGAGGTATCGAGCGGTCTCCGGCGGAGTGGAACGCGTGAACGTCGTCGACGCGTCGGGGTGGTTGGAGTACTTCACCGACGGTCCGGACGCCGCCTTCTTCGCGCAGACCCTCCAGGAGGTCGACAAGCTCGTCGTCCCCACCATCACCATCCTGGACGTGTTCCGGCACGTGTATCGCCACGGCGATGAGGGCGACGCCCTTCAGGCGGCTGCCGCCATGCAGCAGGGGAAGGTGGTGAACCTCGACACAACCGCGGTGTTGAGCGCCGGGAGACTGGGGGTGCGACACGACCTCTCTCCGGCCGCCGGGGTCGTTCTC
>JBDHAC010000009.1:0-89882 GCA_039588275.1 Gemmatimonadota bacterium | reverse complement strand
GGCCCCCAGGTCGGTGGGCGCATCGGGTCCGGAGACGCCCTGTTCCTCGCTGCACCCATAGGCGAAGAACGCCAATAGCAGCGTCACTCCGAAGGCTCTGTGCCTGAGCATTGTGTACTCCAGGTTTGTAATGGATGACGTTGTGTGACTCAGTGAGCTTCTCAGGGTGACCCGCCCACTCAGGTGAAGCCGCTGGGCCAGCGCCCCGCCCGACGCCAAGGTCGTCCCCGTGAGCACCCAGCAGCGGGCTCGACTCCGCTCGGCCGCCGAGCCAACGTGGGAACCTGTCGGCCACGAGCACGTAGGCTAGAGTTGCCAAACACGTGTGCCCCGTTGTGGGTGTCGTGTTGCGGTAGCTGCCAGCTGGTGTTTCCGTCAAAGAGCCGCCAGCTGGCAGCTTTTCGTTATGGATTAGGTCCCGGCACATCGTGCGGGACCCCGCTACCCGAATCTCCCCCTTCGCTCCGATTGTTCATGTCGCCGATCCGGCCCAGCCCGCCCTAGCGGCGGCGGAGCCAGCCACGGATTCGATGGGGTATCCGTTCGAGTATGCAGTCGGTGGAGTCGCCATGGTGTAGCCCTCCACCGGAGAAGCTCATGCGTGGGGTGCGGGTTTGGAGGAGAACTGCAGGTTGAACGTGACTGATCGGGAGATCCGGCCAGCCGTCGGACTCGACGGGCGGCTCGTGCTGCGGGCACCGCTAACACCTCAGAAACGGATTCTATTCCCTGACCGGCACAACCCTAGACCAGCATTCTGAGAATCCGATCCGTAAGACTCCCTCGGGCTCT
The DNA here is from genome assembly GCA_039588275.1 of Gemmatimonadota bacterium. Classification (GTDB taxonomy): domain Bacteria; phylum Gemmatimonadota; class Gemmatimonadetes; order Palauibacterales; family Palauibacteraceae; genus JBDHAC01. The sequence continues at coordinate 89,090 of JBDHAC010000009.1, read as the reverse complement.
CTACCGCGCACAAGTCGGGAGAAAGTGTACACGAGCTGTGGGGGATTCTCCCGACCCACGTTCAAATCGGCCTCCTGCTGATCCTGGCGGGCTCTCACTCAATCTCAGTCTAAGAGACAGCTCCTTACTCCCCGCTGTGCTCCTGGAGACTTACAGGACGGCGCGTACCAGTTGAGACTTTCTGGAGCCGTGTGCCGGTTATGGAAACCGGCGCACGGCTAGAAACGACTAACGTTACGAGTGGGTAGGCCCTGGCCGTGGCCTTCTCAGTCGATTGTTTCCGACCGACGGCGGTAGGCGGTAGAACGAAAGAAGCTGGCCGCGTGGCACCGGATCGCTCAGGTGATGGGCCAGGCGGGCGAGGAAGCCGACGCGGAACGCCGCGGGGTCGTTGGAAGAATTGGCGCCGGCTGGCGTGTCACCCCTGCCGACCTGCTTTTGCGACGAGTGCTTCCACGATCTCAACCAGCTCCTCCGCACGGTCCACCGTCCGCATCGTTCGCTCGCTGAGGTCGGTGGGGTCGTGCTTGATCCGATTCACTTCCTCACGGAGTTCGTGCAGGTCAGCCGCTTCGGCCTCAGTGATGGTGTCCCTGTGGCTAGCATCATTAATCAGACGCTTGAAGTTGCGGTCCTGCCCAGAGATGATCTTCAGTGCCCGCTCCGCCGTGAATGCCAGACGCAGCACGGCCGAGTTGAGATAGAAGCCGTCAAGCCAGTGGTCAGGGACTTCGGTTTCTCCGTTTCGGATCGCACCGAGAACGGCATTCAGTTCGCTCGTGAACTCGGCCAACTCGAGGCGGTGACGAACATCGTGGGCCCTGGTGAGACTGAACAGGGCACCCACCAAGAGCCCTCGAGTCTCAGCTTGACGCTGGGTCTCCCCGTGTGCGATCAGGCGTCCCGCGGCTGTCTGTATGGTTGTCACCGGGATCTACTCCTCCCGTAGCAAACCACGGGAGGCCACCGAATCCAGACCACTGCGCGTACCTGCCCCACAGTGGCCAGGCTCCCAGCGACCTCCCGCAGTGGGTTCCAACACCCATTATTTGGATGCCACGTGCAGCGGAAATCTGACATCGGCCACGTATGATCGGCATGGCTAGTCTCCCCGTAGCCTGCTCCACAACGACCTCCGAGAGGTCTCCCGGTTCACTGCCTCGGATGCCCTTCTCATGCGGGTCTCCCACTCCTCGACGGGCATGCCAGTCGTCTCAGCCAGGCTCGGAGACTCGTCTTCGCGCTGGCGATAAGCTGCCTCATAGTGTGACCAGACCTCCCGGTGGAGAGCCAGCGCACTTTGGTGCTATCGTGGTTCACCCCAAGCGTCAACTAGCCATTTCTGGTCCGTCTTGTTGAGCAGCCGGAGCTCTGTGTAGCCAATCTTTGGATATGGCATCTCCAGGGACTCCCAGACCTCCCTTGGGATGGTCTCGACAACGTTGTAGCCGACCCCATAGCCAGGAATGTGGGGCGTGGAGTGGAGGAAGCTGTCGCGGGCGCCCGTCAGGTAGAGATCGCTGAGTAGCGCGGCGTCGTCCTCGCCAGCCTTCCGTGCCTCACGAATGAGCGCGCGCAGGGCGATTGCAGCCTCGCGGAAGGCTCCGGGGAGTGGCTGATGCTGACGAGCAATTTTGAGCCGGGCGCGAGGGTCGTTCCTCAGAGTTTTGATATGATCGGCCAAGAAGACGCCCCGTGGGACACGGGCTGCCTCGTTCATGGTTCTATCCTAGGTTTCTGTCGCACTCATGGAACGGCTGGACAGGTTGGTTGAGGGGACCACCTAGCTAGGGTATTTGAAGTTTCCCCTTCACCTGGTCTAGTAACCAGTCAGCAGCCTCTTTAGCCGACCGATGGGAGACCAGCGGCGCTTCGCCACCCACCTGCCCCCCCATCTCGCCCAACCGATAATCGTCGTGAAGGTTCATTGGCCAATCGTGACCTCCCTCGTGATACAACTTGGCCCGACCGACAGCGGGTTCTAGCCCTATCCGGACCTCTTTCCCGTCGCCGAACCGGAAGGTCACGCCGCCGCCCCGATCCCCAGGCAGGCAAGCTGTAAACTCTTCCACGACTGCAAGGCCCTCGTCCGCGATGACGTGAGCCAAGAACTCGCAATACAGGTGTCGGAACCTATCGGCTGCCGATTCAGGCATCGTGTAAGCCCCCTTCGTTCACCGACCAGCAGCTCTCGCGGCCTTGGTGGGATCGATTCGCATGGCGAGCGCGTGAAGCCGGACAAGCGGCGCGCCGTCGGGCCGCGCAGCGTACAGGCCGATCAGAAATGGCTGCTCCAGGTCATGCGTTGGGCGACCACGAAGCCGACCGCGCCGGGCTCCTACTTGTTGGACACAAACCCCATCCGGTTCAAGCCGGAGTCATACACCGACGCGCGCCGTCCCGTCGCCAGCACAGACCGATACGAGGCCGTGCGCGCGGTCGCCGACTCCATCCCGATGTCACGCACCGACGCGCGCCGCTCGTACCTGACCGAACTTCTCGACCTCCAGCATCACACCGGGCGCCGAATCTCCGCCATCTGCCAGCTGACGTATGCGGACCTCAGGCTCTCGGACAGACCGCACGGCTCGATCCTATGGCCTGCCCGCACCGACAAGATGAACCGGAGCCGCAAAGCACCGCTGAACCCACAGGCCCGCGCTGCCATCGACCGCGTGCTACGCGATAGGCCGGGGCTGGGGGCTGCACCCCTGTTCCCCCATCAGGGGCCGAGCCCGATCGGCCGTGTACGCGCCGTCAGGCGGCTCTGTGGCTGTGTCAGGCGGAGATCAAGGCGGGGTTGGACACACAAGACGGGTCGGCATGGCACGCGTATCGGCGCGGCTGGGCAACCCGCAGAAAGCACCTTCCGCTCAAGGACGTTGCCGCAGCCGGGGGCTGGGAAAACGAGCAGCATCTGCTCCGGTCATATCAACAGCCCGACGACCAGACGTTGCTCCGCGTTGTATGCGACGAAAGCGAACTGCGCGAGGCTAAGTTGGGGGGGACCATGTACTCCTGGGTGGTACACATTTGGTACACATTGTCAGCGGACTGGCGTCCGTGTTGGGGGTTGGGAGAAGGACAGGTGTCCGGGGAAGGACTTTACGCTAGGACAGTTACACGGATGTGGTTGGAGTTAGCCTGACGCGGCTGCGTGTCGTCTCGACACCGGAAGGAACTCCGTCTGCGCTGTCCCGCCCGATGGATCTCCGGTCGTTAGGCGGACGGCCCGCGGGCGCGCCAAAAGCGTTCGAATTCTCGGTCGAACTCTTGGCGCTTTCGCGCCATCTCCTGCTCGAACGCCACCCGGTGTGCATCCAACGCCGTCTTCAGCCACTGGCGGTCGATCGTCGGGTGCCTCAGGTCCTTCGGTTGTTCTGCCCCGCCGCCACCTCCTCCACCACCCGTGCGCTCGTTGGTGGCCATCGGTCACTCCCTGGTGCGGTTCTAGGCCGACCTCCGTCCTCGGTTTCCACGCGGTCCTCGGACTTTTCCACAGACGGCCCACCGGGCATCCACAATCGAGGGCGTTTTCCACACATTACCCACAACATGTTGTGGATACGCCGGGAGGAGACCCAACATATTGTATGCTGGGGCGTCTAGCCGAGCAAGCGCGAGGGTCGGTTCAGCCGCACTCGCTGTAGCCGCAGGCGTGACACTTCGCGCAACCTTCCTCGAACGCCATGCTGCTCCGGCAGTCGGGGCACGTTCCGATGAACAGCCTGGCCGCGGTCTCCTCATAGCGGGAGATGACCGGGCGTTCGGCGCTCTGCGTCCCGCCATTGGAGTCCTTGCCGTGCCCGACTTCCTGGATGGGAAGAGACTGCTGTACACCCTCTTTTTCGTCCAGGTACTTCTCGATCACCTGTGCGATCGCATCGGGGCTCGACAGCACCTTGTTGGGACCGAGCCCCACGGCACGATCGGAGGAGATACCTCGAAGTTGTTTGTGGATGTCACGCAGCGAGATCCCGGACCGAAGGGCGAGGCTGATCAGCCGACCGACCGCTTCGGCGTCCGCCATCGCCGGGCCACCTGCCTTCCCCAGGGCCACAAAGACCTCGAACGGGCGCGCCTGGTCATCCTCGTTGATCGTGACGTACATGTTTCCGAGGGGCGTCTCGATCTTGCGCGTATGACCTCGCAGCACGCTGGGTCGCTGTCGCATCGAGGCGGGCTTCATGTGACCACCCTCGAGCTCGGCGATCCGCAAGTCCTTCTCCTCGAGGGTCTGGCCCAGTTGCCGGTTCTGCTCCTCCAGCTCGCGCGTCTGATTCTCGAGCTCTGCCAGGCGGGCGAGCTGGGCTGCCAGATCCTCCGCCACGCCGGGATCCACGGCGACCTCCTCCAGAACCGCCTCCAAAGCCGCGGTCGGGCCGCCCGAGGTGTCCGCACCCGCGACCCGCTGCACGTCCTTGGCCGTCTGGCCCGTCGAGAGTACCTGCTCGTCCCTCGAGCCATCGCGGTATACCGTGACCCCCTTGCACCTCAGCTCGTAGGCTAGCTCGTAGATCTCGCGCACATCCTCCTCGGTTGCCGACGTCGGGAAGTTGCACGTCTTCGAGATCGCAGAATCGGTGTATTCCTGGAACGCGGCCTGCATTCTGATGTGCTGCTCGGGCGTGACGTCGTGCGCCGTGACGAAGATCCTCTGCACATCCTCCGACACCTCGTCGAAGTGGATATGGCCCTCGTCGGCAATCCGGCTCATCAGCTCCTCGGAGTACCACCCCCCTTCCTCCGCACGGCGCACGAACTCCGGATTCACGTCCGGCATCAGAGTGCCAGCCTGGTTTCGCATGAACGCGACGGCGAACAGCGGCTCGATGCCGCTCGAACAACCGGCGATGATCGATATCGTTCCCGTCGGCGCGACGGTGGTCAGGTTGCAGTTTCGCATACGCCGCATGGGGCGGACCCTCTTCCCCTCCCCGTCGCGCGCGCATGTTTCGTCCGGGCCCCAAATCGACCGCTCCCATTCGGGGAACACGCCTCGCGAAGCCGCCAGGCGTTCGGACTCTACCTTGGCCTCCTCGTTCACGAACCTCATCACCTCCCGTCCCAGCTCGATCGAGCGCCGGGAACCGTACGGCTCACCCAACCGCACGAGCATGTCGGCCCAACCCATGATGCCGAGACCGACCCTACGAATCCGACGAGACAGATCCGTGATTTGCGGTAGCGGATAACGGTTCGCGTCGATCACGTTGTCCAGGAAGTGCGTCGCGTCCCGGACAGCATCGCGCAGACCGTCCCAGTCGATGCGTGCATCGTCCGTCACGAAGTGGCCGACGTTGACCGAACCGAGGTTGCACACGTCGTACGGGAGCAACGGCTGCTCGCCGCAGGGATTCGTAGCCTCGTACGACCCCAGGTGCGGGGCCGGGTTGTAGCGGTTCGCTTCATCGATGAAGTAGACGCCCGGCTCCCCGTTTCTCCACGCCCCATGGATGATCTTCTCGAACACCGCGGCCGCATTCAGCCGACCCACCGACTCACCAGTCCGGGGGCTGATCAAGTCGTAGTCTTCTCCCCGCTTCGCGGCCTCCATGAAGCTGCCCGTGACGGCTACGGAGATGTTGAAGTTCGTGACCTTGTGCTTCTCGGCCTTGCAGTCGATGAAGCCCAGGATGTCGGGATGATCCACGCGTAGGATGCCCATATTGGCGCCGCGGCGGGTCCCGCCCTGCTTCACGGCCTCGGTCGATGCGTCGTACACCTCCATGAAGCTGACCGGCCCGCTCGCCACGCCCATGGTGGACTTCACGACGTCCCCCTGCGGTCTCAAGCGGCTGAATCCGAAGCCCGTGCCGCCCCCGCTCTGATGGATGAGCGCCATGTCGCGCAGCGTCTCGTAAATCCCTTCGAGGCTGTCCGGGACAGGCAGGACGAAGCAGGCGCTGAGTTGCCCCAGGGGCCGCCCGGCGTTCATCAGCGTGGGGCTGTTGGGCTCGAACAGACCGTCGGCCATCATGTCGTAAAAGCGCACGGCGGTCGAGTGCACGTGCGCTTCGGAGGCGCCATACCGGGCATCCTCCCCGGCGATGACGCGGGCGACTCGCCAGAAGAGGTCCCGGGGGGTCTCGATCGGTTCTCCGGCCGCGTTCTTCTTGAGGTATCTGCGAGCCAGCACCGTGTGAGCGTTATCGGTCAGGATCGGCTCCGGCAGCTCCGCAGGCGTGGCGATCACCCCTGACGTACCCATCTCCTCCGTCGGCCGTACCGACGACTCCCCCATCACCGCCACGTTGGGTCGGTTCATCGCCCTTCCTCGTTGTTCCGAAGCCTGAATGGGTGTGATCGGCCACCGTCACGGCGACCGGGCTGCGTACCATACCCCCGAGCCAAAACGAGGTGGCAACCCCAGAGAGGACACCGGCTTCGGCCGGGATCCGACGACCGCGCAAGTCGAATGCCGGCCTACGCCGGTGATTTGGCGGGCAGCGACACGCTGCCGCAGGCCTATCCTCGTATTGGAGCTAGCCTTACGGCTGGGGACCGCCGTTTATCCACAACGGCGGATTTGTTTTTCTACACGTTTCCCGACGTTTCCCGGGACTTCTCCACACGAAACCGCAACATCTTGTGGCGGACGAATAGTAATGCCACAACATGTTGTGGTCAAGGTTTGGATCGGACTCGGATCCGGGTGACGAGGCACAGGTGCAGATTGGACGGACAGCGATATTCCGAGGGCACGCATCTGCAGTGTTAAGTGGCTAATTCACAATTCATTATAGGCGATGCGGACCGCGCCAGCGCCCGCTTCGATGGCCTTCCTTGACGGTCTTGTAGTCGGAGACGGTTCGGAGGATGCGCGCGCGCAGCTCATCGTCTACCTGACGGACGACTCGGCCGGGGACTCCGACCACCAGGCTGCCGCGTGGTACGCGCATTCCCTCCGGCACCAGGGCACCCGCTGCGATCACCGATCCGCCCCCGATCACGGCGCCCGTGAGGACGATCGCCCCCATCCCGATCAGACACTCCGCCTCGATGTCACACCCGTGAATGATCGCCCGGTGGCCGATGCCCACCCGGGGGCCGATCTTCGTTCCCCGCCCCTGATCGACGTGAACGACCGTCAGGTCCTGGATATTGGTCTCGGCGCCCACCGTGATGGGGGCGATGTCGCCGCGCAGCATGCAGCCGTACCAGACGCTCACGTCGGCCTCGAGGGTGACGTCCCCCACGACAGTGGCCGAGGGGGCGACGTACGCGGTCGGGTGAATGCTCGGCCGCTCGTTCGTCGGGAGCTCCTCCAGGTTCACCGATCCTCCTTGACGTGCGTTCTCAGAAACGCCTCGAGGCCCCGCAGAACGCCCCGCGCGTAGCGCTCCTGGAATTCACGCGTGCGAAGTGCGGCCTCGTGCTGCGGCATCATCATGAAGGCGCCCTCGGCGAGCACCGACGGCATCCACGGCAAGCGAGCGACCGCCAGGTCGCCCCACCGGATGCCCAGGTCGCGCAACCCCATCTCGCGCAGAAGGCCATCCTGGATCGCGCGCGCCAGCGCGCGCGCGTGCGAGTGGTAGTAGTAGGTGCTGGTGCCCTCGCGCCCGAACGGCCGGACACCATCGGGGAGCGCGTTGTTGTGGATCGACACGAAGAGCTCCGCGTTCGCGTCCACCGCGCGGCGCGTCCGCTCGTAGAGGCCCATGGCGTTCCCGTCGGACCGGATGAGCACCGGTTCGGCTCCGGCCTCCTCGAGCAGCTTCACCAGGTGGCGCGCTATCGCCAGATTCGCGTCGCCTTCGTAGAAGCCGGTCGGGCCGTGACTTCCCCCGCCGGGGTGGCCCGGGTCGATCGCGATCCTGCGACCGAGCAGCGGACGGTCGCTATCGATGTCGGGCGGGCGGCGAACCTCGAAGCGGAGGATGACGCCCCCATCGTCCGACGCAAGCGCCCCCCCCCGCGGCCCTTCGTACGTGCGGCTCGCCCCCGGCTCGAACGACGCCCGGTGCCCCCACACGGGCTCGGTCAGACGGAGCGTCAGGCGATAGCGCGCCCCTGGAAGCTGTGCCCATTCCATGGAGGCGATGAGCGGATCCCCCTCCCCGTACACCATACGGCTCGTTTCCCCCAGGGCGTCGAAGAGAGTGAGGTGCAACGTGCGGTCATCCGATTGGCTCACCTCGATCGGAAGCGCGGACGAGACGCCCAGGCGAAGGGTGACCCGGTCATGGCTCGGCTCGACGCGCACGTCGTACACCCGGACGGGATCTCGAGACGTTTCGTCGGCTACCCAGTCCACATCCTCCGCGAGGACCCACGCATCGAGGCCGTCTCCGAGGCGCAGGCGAAGCCGGTCCCCCAGCCGGCCGCTGACCAGCACCCGAGTCCCGTTGGGGAACCTCCACCTGTACGGACCGGAGGGTGTGGGACGCCCCACCACGACTCGGCTCAGCCCGTTGATGGGATCGGGACCCTCCAGGAGCACCGCGGCCGGTAGATCATTCGGGGTGAGCCAGCCGAGCGTCAGGTCTCCTTCGCTGAAGGTCGTGTCGCGTCCGTCCGTCGCTACCAGACCGAGCGCGAGCGTGTCGACCGCCAGCGTGCGGGCGACCTCTTCCGCCCGCGAGAGGAGCTCTTCCGTGGTGGGGCGGCAGCCTGCGGCGCCGGGACCGGCGCCGCAGGCTGCATCCCGAAGCTCGCGAGGGTCGATGGTGATTCCGTAGCGACCCACGGGTCCCCCGGCGATAGGGCGCGAGGACAGTGGAAAACGCGCTTCCCCGGCTTCGAGCCACACCTCGAGACCCCGCTCGCCCCGAACCACAAGCTCGATCGGCTCGCCGGGAAGCACCCAGCGCTCCCGCATGCGTTCGAAGCCCGCCGTTTCGATCGCGGGGCGCTCCACAGCCCATCGCGGATCGTACGGCAGCAGCACCTGAAGGTCCAACTCGACCTGTTGAGTGTCGCGGCGAGCCGTAAGCCTGTACACGGCCGTGTCCCCGTGCGTCGATTGGGGCACGGGCAGCCAGGCGAGGAACGCCCCGTTGGCGTGCACCGGGATCGGCACGTCGTTGATCTCGAGTCGTGCGTCACCGGTCCCGACGGACCCGAAGATGAAGTTCGAGTCGGCGGCCGTCAGTCGCTGACGAGCCCGAGGGTATTGGACCTGCAGATCTACGGGGCCCGTGAACGTCGGAATCGGGGGCAGGGCGGCGGCCCGCGCTCCTTCGGGCTCGGGGCGCACCGTGTCGGCCGGCGCCGGTGGCTGCCGCTCGGTCGGAGCGGGCTCAGGCCTCGCGTCCGCGGGAGACTGCGACGGGGGCGGCTGTACGGTCCCTACGCACGCGGAAGCGGCGAGCGCCAGCGCACCAATCCCCAGGCGATGCGAGCCTCCCCTCCGCCCGCGACGGATTCCCATCGTGGCCACCCCCCCTCTAGCCGGCCGCTGAAGGATTGACACGCTACGTGCCAGCATCGATCGCACCGCGGCGCACGAACACAAGACACCCCGCACCGATGAGCGCGAGGATCAGCCATAACGCACCCGCCCTCCACTCATACAGTAGGCCGGCTCCGAGCGCGAACATGGCTCCGAACAGAGCGATTGCCCCGAAGGCCGCTCGTGCGAGGCTACGACCCAACGGTTGAGGCGATGGGTCTCCCGCCGGCCGGATACGTCGCCACCCCGGGCCACCCGGCCGCACGCGCGCGTAGAACCGCTCGAGCGTGGCACCGCTCTCCGGGCGCGTCAGGAACATGACCGGGATCCATACGGCCGCTGCCCCGAACGCCGTCAGCGCGAGCCGCTCGCCGAAGCCGAGCGCACCGAAGGCCGGCAGATACGACGCGAGGGCAATCAGAAAGCCGGCGAGCATGGCGGCCAGCTCGGCCCAAGCGTTCACTCGCCACCAGAACCAGCGCAGGATCAGTACGGCCCCCGGTCCGGTCCCGATCGCGATCATGAAGCGAAACACGGCCCCGATGTCAGTGGCGTAGAACGCGGCCAGGCCGGCGAGCGCGACGATGAACACCGACCCCAGCCGACCCAGCATCACGAGCCGGCGCTGCGAGGCATCCGGGTTCACGAATCGGCTGTACAGGTCGTTCACCAGGTAGCTGGCGCCCCAGTTGATCTGCGTCGAGACGGTCGACATGAACGCCGCGACGAAGGACGCGACGACCAGCCCGAGCAGGCCTGCCGGCAGGTAGCGGAGCATGAGCAGGGGGTACCCCATGTCCGGGTCCTGCAGGTTCGGAAAGACGACCACTGCCACCAGACCCACCAGGATCCAGGGCCAGGCGCGGACCACGTAGTGCAGGATCGCGAACAGCCACGCCGCGCGCTCCGCATCCGCCTCGTTCCGGCAACCCGACAACCGCTGGACGAACTCCCCTCCCCCATCCGATCGGCGGAATGCCCACCACTGGATGCCCAGGTACGCGAGGAACGTGCTCAGCGGAAGGTCGGGATCGCCGCTGGGGAGGAGGCGGAGCGCGTCGGAGTGCCCCGCCGCCGCCAGCTGTCTCTTCAGCTCGGGGATCCCGCCGATGTCGGCGATCGCGAAGCCCGCCACCAGCAGCGCGCCACCAAGAGCCAGGAAGAACTGGAAGAAGTCCGTAGCGACGACGCCCCAGAGCCCGGCGAGGCCGGCGTAGATCAGGACGAAGCCCGAGAGCGCCACGACCGCCCACAACCGCTCATCTCCGGGCAGCCACTCCGGGAGGCCCGAGAGCAAGCCCAACGCCTCGACGACCTTGCGCATGGCAAGCATCACGAACCCGATCGCTATGCAGTTGATCGGCACGGCGAACAGGAAGGCGCGCGCCGCGCGGAGGATCGCGGCAGGTCTACCCCCGTAGCGAATCTCGGTCAGTTCGACATCGGTCACGACCTCTGCGCGGCGCCACAACCGGGCGAACAGATAGATGAGCAGCATGTGGGAGAGCGCGAACGACCACCACTCCCAGTTGCCCGCGATCCCCCGACGGGCGATGAGAGCCGAGACATACAGGGGAGTGTCTACACTGAACGTGGTGGCGGCCATCGAGGTGCCCGCCAGCCACCACGGGAGAGCTCGACCTCCAACGAAGAAATCCACCAGTCCGCCGGACGCGCGTCGCGAGAGCCACAGGCCCACGACCAGCGTGCAGGCGAGGTAGGCCCCAACGACCCACCAATCGGATGCGCTCACCGGCGCGGCACGGAGTCGCGGTGCCCGGTGACGGCGCGGTGGAGCCACCGGGCCGCGGCGCGCTCCATGACCGGTTCGATGGCCCAGGCGCAGGCGCCCTCCACTCCCAGCTGCTCCAGGATCCGCGGGTGCCCGAAGACGATAGGCACAGAGAGGTCCGCGGCCCCCAGCGCCTCTCGGACCGCAGCCGCCATCCGGGAGCTCAAGCCGCTTCGTCCCTTCCAGCCACGAGGCGTCGCCTGCAAGAGGACGACCCGTTGGGCGACGTAGCCAAGGTGTCCGGGTCTCACGTCCGCTCCGACCCGCCAACCGGCCATCTGCAGCTCGCGGGTGAATGCCGCGCCGAACTCGTCGGAGGGCGTCTCGCCCGGGCTCGCGGGATCGTCGATCCCGATCCACACCTCCGTGCCCCGGTGCGGGTCCAGGCCACGGAGCGCCTCACCCGCCCTGTCGAGGATCGTCGAAGTGGCGAGACGTAGCGGCGCCTCCGGGTCACTCGCCTCTTCGGGTGCGTCTCCCATGGTGCCGCCGCGCGCGTCGGGCCCCTCGAGTCGGCCCAGCAGGGCCTCGCTGCGAGCGATAGAGTCGCGAACCCGCGCCTCGAGAGCCGAGTCGCGTCGCGCCGCGTCCGCAAGCGTCCGGACGGTGCCTTCCACGTCCTCTGGATACAGCAGCAGGTCGCACCCCGCGCGGAGCGCTTCCACGGCGTCGACTTCGGGATTCGAGCCGAAGCCGCTCATGATCATCGCGTCGGTCACCACCAAGCCGCCAAACGCCATCTCGTCACGTAGCAGCTTGGTCACGATCGCGTGGGAGCGGGTCGCGGGACCGGACTGACCGAGGGCTGGAAAGGCCACGTGTCCGGGCATCACCGAGGCCACCAGATCCGCCACGCCTCGAAACGGGGCCAGGTCGTCGGCAATCAGCGCGGCGGGGGCGTCCACGACCGGCAGCTCCATGTGAGAGTCGGCTCGGGTCCGACCGTGACCCGGGAAATGCTTCGCGCACGACGCCACGCCCGCCGCCTGACAAGCGTGGATCCAGGCGCGGCCGAGCGCCGTCACCCGCTCCGGATCGGAGCCGAAGCTTCGTGTCGCGACGATGGGGTTATCGGGCTCGACGTCCAGATCCAGCACCGGAGCCAGCACCCAGTTCAGGCCGAGGCCGCGCGCCTCCTTCCCCGTGATGGCGGCGGCGAGCCGTGCAGCCGAGATGGGGTCCGGGTGGGAGGCGAGCGCGGCGGGCGGCGGCAGTTGGGAGCACCCGGCGAATTGCTGCCCTGCGCCGCGTTCCAGGTCGGCGGCCAGCCAGAGAGGGCGTTCTGCGGCGGCGCGCAACTCCAGGCACAGGTGTTTGACGGCGTGCGCCTCGCCGCCGAAGAGCACGAATCCCCCAACGCCAGCCGCCAGGGCCGAGCGCGCCCGTCGCTCCACCTCATCTGCAGACCAACGGTCCAACCGGAGGGCTTCGATCACGACCCGCGCGGGGTCGGTCATGCCTTCACGTCCCTCAACCCGGCACCCACTTGCCGAGGGTACGTGCGCCGCGTGCCCCCGTCGCCCAAGGGGCGCCCGCGCGATAGCCGTGTACGTGCTGTCTCGCGAGGAGCGCGAACGCGATCGCCTCCCGTGCTTCGGGGTCCCAGCCGATCGACTCCAGGCCACGCACCGGGACCGGTGCCAATTGCGAGGCGATGCGCCGGGAAAGCTCCGGGTTGCGCGAGCCGCCCCCGCACAGGAGGACTTCATCGATCTCGAAGTCGATCCACCGGTAGCTCGAGGCGATCGAACGCGCCGTGAGCTCGCTCAGCGTGGCGAGCAGATCCGCCGGCGATCGGCCGTCGTGGCGCGCCAGCCAGGCTTCCAGTCTGCCCTCGCTGAAGTGCTCTCGCCCGGTCGAGCGGGGCGGAGGCTCGTCGAAGAAGGGGTCACCGAGCCACTCCGCGAGCGCGTCATCGATGGGGATGCCGGCTGCCGCGAGCGCGCCGTCGACATCGAACAGCTGCACGCCGTCCGTCAGGCGCTGCGCAGCCGCGTCCAGGAGGGCCACCCCCGGTCCCGTATCGAACGCGAGCGGCCCGGCGTGCGACGTGGCCGCCGGCAGCGCGGTGACGTTGCCCATTCCGCCGAGGTTCTGGATGGCGCGACCCCGCCGATCGTCGGTGAATAGCAGGCGGTCCGTATACGCGGTCAGCGGCGCCCCCTGCCCGCCCGCCGCCACGTCGCGCACGCGGAAGTCGGCGACCACCGGGATGCCTGTGCGCTCCGCTATGACGGCCGCTTCGCCGATCTGGAGCGTGCTCCCGGGGGCGCCCGCGGGCGGCTCGTGCCACACCGTTTGGCCGTGGCTGCCGATCGCGACGATGTCCGACGGGTCCACGCCCGAGTCCGCCAGCGTCTCCGTGATCGCCGCCGCGAACAGGGCGCCGAGCTCGAAGTTGAGGCGGCATAGCTCGGCGACGGACCCGGTCGCGCACGCATCTCGCAGACGGGCACGGAAGGCGCGCTCGTACGGGAAGACCGTGTACGCGAAGGGTTCCGCGCGCTCGGGGCGCTCTCCCTCGCCCTCGAACCCGACCAACGCCACGTCGACTCCATCGAGCGATGTCCCCGACATGAGACCCAGATAGCGTTCCATTCAGTAGGCGGGAGCGAGGGGGGGGTTGGAATCCGGCTCGAACAGTGCCGGGTGGACGCGCTCTTCGATGCGTTGCGTGTGGGCCAGGTCGTGGTGCCGGACCCCGCGCAGGAACTGGTACAGACACACCCGCTCCCCGGCCAGATCGGCCTCGCGACTCAGCGTATCGGAGTCGGCCGACCGCAGAGTGTCCACCGTGCCCGACCGGGCCAGCAAGAGCTCGTCGAGCAGATCCGCCAGTGGCCGTGCACCCCCGGGGGGTTCTGGGGAGGGCGGAAAATCTGCGAAGCCGGGTTCCTCGCCCTCAAGCCAGGCCTCGATGCGAGGTCGCACCGCTCCCGTCTCGAATTCGAGCAGGTGCGCGACGTGTTCCGAAGCGGTCCAGGGGCTCGGGCTCACCCCATGCGACGAGCTCGACCCGCTCGCTCGGCAAGCGGCCGCGATCTCCACCGGCGAGTCCGCCAGAGCTGTCAGGAGGCGCTTCGCATCGACGGCCGAGAAGTCCGAGGCGTATCCGGCGTAGTAGGGCCGTGGAGGGCTCGCGTAGCGTTCCAGGGCCTCCCCCAGAAACCCATCCACGTTGTCCAACAGACGCTCGGCGATCGCCCGGTTCACCTCGAGCTTCTGCATGGCGAGGGCCGTCTTGACCGATCCGCCGGCGTCACGGAGCAGGGCGCGCGCCTCCTCTCGATCGATCGCACACAGGTGAGCCACGATCCGGAGACCCCGATCGACGAGCTTCAGGCTCACGGCCCGCAGGTCGACCATGAGGTTTCCGTACACCTTGCCGAGGCGGATCATCACGCCGGTCGTCAACGTGTTGAGCACGAGCTTGGTCGCCGTCCCCGCCTTCAACCGCGTGGATCCCGCGATCACCTCCGGTCCCACGAGCGGGGTGACCAGGACATCCGCCAGTTCGCGTATCGCATCCGGCGGATCGGTGCAGCTCAGGAAACCCACGCCGGCGCCTCGCGCGACCGCCTCTTCGAGAGCCGCATGCACGTATGGCGTAGTCCCGGATGTCGCGATTCCGAGAACGAAATCCGTCCGTGAGATCTCGAGGCCCCGGATGGCATCGCGGCCGGCGTCACGGTCGTCCTCCACACCCTCCCGGCTACGGAAGACGGCGTCGGGGCCACCCGCGATGAGTCCCTGTACGACGGTCGGGTCCGTGCCGAAGGTCGGTGGGCATTCGGCCGCATCCAGCACCCCGAGCCTGCCACTCGTCCCGGCTCCGACGTATACGAGGCGCCCTCCGTGGCGGAGGCTGGAGGCCACGCGTTCGATGAGGGCCGCGATGGTGGACGCCTGCGACTCCACTGCCGGGTAGACGGCCCGATCCTCGCGCTGCATGAGCTCGACGATCGCCCCCGGCTCGGCTCGGTCGATGGAGGCGGTACGCGGGTTCCGCGCTTCGGTGAGCCTGGGGTCCCAGATGTCCGTCACGCCCGGCTCGCACCCCGCCCGTCGTTCACGTTGCTCCCCCCATACGCCCTTCCTACATTCCGTGCGCTCCGGCAATCGGGCGCGCTCGACACCTGGAAACACGCCCGAGCAGTGCGGCAAAGCTAGGGATTGGCCTTGGCACGCGACAGGACATGCCCGTGGTGAAGCGGAGGCTCTGGTGACGTTATCTGCGCTGGTACTGCTGCTGGTCATCGCCGTCGTTTGCGGAGGGTTCGGGCAGGCGATCGCCGGCTATTCTCTCGGCGGGTTTCTGGTGGGCACGGCCGTCGGCCTCGTCGGAGCCGTGCTCGCGATGTGGATCGCTGGCACCTTCAACTTGCCCCTGTTCTACGTGCTGACCGTGGGCGGGGTCGACTTCCCGATCGTGTGGGCCGTCGGCGGCTCGGCCTTGTTCGTCGCGGTCCTCGGGGTGCTCATCGGCGGGAAGCGGTGGTAAGGCGGGGGAATCGAGGGCCGCCGGAAGCAACGGGCCACCCGCGTTGGGGTCAGGGGTCGAGGTCTTAGGTCCACAGGTCGAGGCCCTCGACCCGTCGCGTGCCAGCCACGCGGAGGCGAGGCTGGCCGGTCGCTACGGCTCACCGGGGAAGCTTCGGCTGGACCCCCTGGAGGAGCTCGTCCTCACGATTCTCAGCCAAAGCACGACAGACCGGAACCGCGATCGGGCCTGGGACGCACTGCGCGACCGGTATCCGGCCTGGAATGCCGTTCGACGCGCGCCCAGGGCCGAGCTCGAGACGACGATCCGAATCGCCGGGCTCGCGACGCAAAAGGCCGCGGCGATCCATACCGCCCTCGAGAGGCTGCAATCGGAGGTGGGAAGCCCGAGCCTCGATCATCTGACCGAGATGTCGGATGACGACGCGCTCGCGTACCTCTCGAGCTTCAAAGGCGTCGGGATCAAGACCGCCGCGTGTGTCCTGTGCTTCGCGCTCGGCAGATCCGTACTGCCCGTCGACACCCACGTGTACCGCATCGCGATTCGGCTCGGGTGGGTGCCGCCTGGTGCGACCCCGGCCGCAACGCACCGGGTGCTCAACCAGCACGTGCCCGAAGGAATCCGGTTCGCGCTGCACATACACCTGATCGAGTTGGGGAGAGACCTATGCACCGCCCGGCGTCCCTCCTGCGAGCGTTGTCCGCTCGCGGACACGTGCCCCCGAGTGGGAGTTCGTATCGAATGACCGCGCGCTGGAATGCCCCGGCCCCTGAGCACGGAGCACGGATCCGACGCATCGGCGTCGCCCTCGTCACCGTCCTGGTCGCGGGATGCGCCGGCGGCGGCGCCGGGGTTCCGCCCACGCTGCCCGATGGCACCGGGACCCCGGCCGAGGCCTGGGTCGAGCGCTTCCCCGCCCGGTGGGAGCTTTCGGCAGCCCAGCCCCCCGCGTCGGCGCCGGGTGGCATGGTGGTCTCGACCGACTCGCTGGCGAGCGCGGCCGGCCTCGAGGTCCTGCTGGCGGGTGGAAACGCCGTGGACGCGGCGATCGCCGTCCAGTTCGCCCTCGCGGTCACCCACCCACAGGCGGGCAACATCGGGGGTGGGGGCTTCATGATCGTGCGGCTCGCCGATGATACGCGCGCCGCGCTCGACTTCCGCGAGCGGGCTCCCGGTCGGGCGACGCGCGACATGTACCTCGACGAGGCGGACCAAGTCACCGAGGAGAGCCGGATCGGACACTTGGCCGCGGGCGTGCCGGGCTCGGTCAAGGGGATGGAAGAGGCGCACCGGCGCTTCGGAACGCTCCCGTGGGAGCGCCTCCTGGCCCCAGCGATTCGGTACGCGCGGGGCATTCGGATGCGTCCGCGGCTCGCGCGAGCGCTCGCCGGGGCCCGAGAGCGCTTCTCCCAATTCCCGGCCACGGCTGCGGTATTCAACCCGGGCGGTCGCACACCACAGGGAGGCGAGCGGCTCGTCCAGGCCGATCTCACGCGGACCCTGGAGGCGATCGCGGCGGGCGGAGCGGACGCCTTCTACCGGGGGTGGGTAGCGGACTCGCTGGTGGCGGAGATGACGCGGGGCGGAGGGCTCATCGGTCACGAAGATCTCGCCGCCTACGAGGCCGTCTGGCGGGAGCCGATCGTCTTCGAGTATCGCGGTCGGGAGATCATCTCGATGCCCCCGCCCTCATCGGGAGGCGTGACGCTCGGTGAGCTGCTCCACATCGTGGAAGGGTATGACCTCGAGAGCTTCGGCTGGCACTCGGCCGATGCGGTTCACGTCGCCGTCGAAGCGATGCGGCGTGCGTATGCGGACCGGAACCACTACCTGGGCGACCCCGATTTCGTCGAGATTCCGGTGGCGCTCCTGCTTAGCCACGCGTACGCCGACTCCCTGAGGGCGTCGATCGACCTCGAGCGCGCCTCGTCTTCCGAGCGCCTCAATCGGGTGCTCTCGGAGAGCTCGGAGACGACCCACTTCTCCGTCGTCGACGAGACCGGGAACGCGGTCGCCGTTACCACGACACTCAACGGAGGCTTCGGCTCTGGAGTCGTCGTACGGGGCGCCGGCTTCCTGCTCAACAACGAGATGGACGACTTCGCCGCGAAGCCAGGCACACCGAACATGTACGGACTCGTGCAAGGGGAAGCGAACGCGATACAACCCGGGAAGCGGATGCTGTCGTCCATGACACCCACCATCGTCGTAGCACCGGACGGTCGCACCGAGCTCGTGACCGGTACTCCAGGGGGAGGCACTATCATCACCACCGTCTTCCAGATGGTGACGAACTACATCGACTTCGGGTTGCCGGTTCAAACTTCGGTGAATGCCCCCCGCTTCCACCACCAGAACCTGCCCGACGTGATCTTCTACGAGGGTGGTGGGCTGCGCCCGAACGTGATCGCGGAGCTGGTGCGCAGGGGGCATCAGATGAGTGAGCGGCGAGGGTACTCGGGCGTCGTGGAGTCGATCTACATCGCACCCGGTGGCACGCGATTCGGCGCCGCGGACCCTCGGGGCGGAAGCGCCGCGCTGGGACACTGACGATGGAGTTCCCCCGGAGGCCGGACGCCACCGGGGAGACTCCAAGCCGCGGCTAGCCTGCCGGGTCGGCGACGGTGACGATCAGTGGCTCATCGAGACGAAGCCGCAGCTCCGAGCCCGCCGGCAGCACCGCATCCACGTCTTCGGTCGCGAGCGTGATCGCCGTCCCCGCGGCCGCGCCGACTGCCGCACCGATGATCGTCCCCTTGGCATTCCCCCCGAGGACCCGCCCCAGGATGGCTCCCGCCACCGCACCACCACCGATCCGCGCGGCCTTGTCCCCGGTCGAGTATCGTCCCTCGGTCTCGGGGTTGGCTTCCACGACCGACGCGCTCAAGGGGTACGTCACGCCGTTAACGGTGACATCGAGGAAAGCGATCTTGATAACCGCCGCCTCACCCTGGCTCCCCGATTGCTGAACGGCGGTGACCTCGCCACGAACGATCGCATTCGTGTGGACGACGACCATGCTTCCGTCGATCAGGGGCTCGACCACGCTCGCCGTGAATCGGTCACCGGGCTTGTTGTCCTTGGTGCTCAGCTCCTGCCGCAACCGCACCCGGAACTCGGTGCCGGAGTCGGCCGACAGCGTGATCGTCGCGGGCTCCGGATCGGGCTCCACGGGCTGCTCGGCCGGCTCCTCGACCTCCGCCGGTGCCGCGGGCGGCGGCGGGGGCGGGGGCGGTGCCTGCCGAACCGGGGGCGCGGCGGGTGGCGGAGCCGGTGGCGGGGCGGGCATTTCGAGCTCGTCCACGTCACCCTGTGGCTCGTCGGCCAACTCCGGCTCGACCCCTTCTCCCTCCAGCGCGAGATCCATCTCGCGGTCCACGGCCGCCTGGTCGATGGGCTCCGCATCGCCGCCACAGGCCGTGATTCCGATCGACATCCCGAGCAGGATGGCGAGGTACGATCCTACGCTGTGTAACGAGACGACTGGCGCTCTCCTCCGCATCGAATCCTCTCCCCGATCATCAGGCCAACTCGACCTGCCGAGACCGCACGCTTCGTTGTACGGCTATCGACGTCGCCCTAGCTTGCGGCTTCGATCCCGGCCTCTCCCCCACGGGTGAGGCATACCGTAGACCGTCCCGACGGTTCCGAGGTCACGGACGGGCCACCGCCGAGCTCGGGTGAAGCGACCTGCTCGCGCCCGACGATTCGAGGAAGCTCTGGCATGCGGGAATTGAGGAGTCTGCTGCCCTTCTTCCGACCCTATCGGGCCGGGATGGCGATCGGGCTGGTCCTGGTCGTCGTCAGCAACCTCTTCACGGTGGCGGGTCCGTACCTGCTCAAGGTCGCGATCGATGCGCTCGAGCAAGAGCTGCGGGCCGGGCTGATCCTCCAGTACGCCGGCCTGATCGTGCTCGTCGCCCTGCTTGCGGGGGTCGGACGGTACTTCATGCGTGAGCTCCTGAACGGGATCAGCCGCCGGATGGAGACCGATATCCGGGGCGCTCTGTTCACGCACTTGATGCGGCTCCCGGCGCAGTTCTTCGACCGGTGGCGCACGGGCGACCTCATGAGCCGCGCGACCAACGACGTCGGGGCGGTACGCATGGTGGCCGGTCCGGCGATCATGTACCTCGTGAACACCGCTACCGTGTCGGCGCTGGCGCTCGGACTCATGATGTGGATCGATCCTTGGCTGACGGCGATCGCGATGATCCCGATGTTGTTCGTCCCACCGGTCGTGTTCGCGTTCGGCAAGAGGATCCATACGAAGTTCGAGCGCATCCAGAGCCAGTTCAGCGAGCTCTCCAACTTCGCGCAGGAGAACCTGAGCGGCATCCGGATCGTGAAGGCCTACGCGCGCGAAGACGCCCAAGCGGAAGAGTTCGGCGCCCTCAACCAAGAGTACAAGGCTCGCAACTTGAGCCTCGCGCGCGTGTGGGGGGCGTTCCACCCGGGTCTGATCCTGCTGACCGGACTCGGTGCCGTGGTCGTGCTCTGGTTTGGCGGCGGTCGAGTGATACAGGGCCAGATCACGCTGGGTGATTTCGTGGCCTTTTCCTTCTACCTCACGCTTCTGACGTGGCCGATGATCGCTCTCGGCTGGGTCACGAATCTGTTTCAGCGAGGGGCGGCATCCATGGGCAGGATCAACGAGCTGCTCGATATCGAGCCGGCGATCGCGGATCCGATCGAGCCCGTCGAGCTGAGCGAGATCCGCGGAGAGGTGGAGTTCGACGAGGTTTCGTTCCGCTATCCAGGAGCCGAGCACTGGGTGCTTCGGGACGTGTCCTTCCGCATCGAGTCCGGTCAGACGGTGGCGATCGTCGGAGCCACGGCAAGCGGCAAGACGAGTCTGGGACGGCTCATCCCGCGTCTGTACGACGCGACGTCGGGGGTCGTACGCATCGACGGTGCCGACGTGCGGGACCTGCCGTTGAGCCAGCTCCGCTCGGCGGTAGCGGCGGTGCCGCAAGACCCGTTTCTGTTCAGCATGAGGCTGCGCCGCAACGTCGAGCTGCGCTACGACACGGAGGAGCTGACTCCCGGCCTCGAGCGCGCGATCGACGTGGCCCAGCTCCGCGACACGCTCGATGTGTTACCGGATGGGCTCGACACCAGGCTCGGAGAGCGCGGCATCAACCTCTCCGGCGGCCAGAAGCAGCGAGCCACGTTGGCCCGCGCGCTATACCGCGATGCTCCCATCCTCATCCTGGACGACGCGCTTTCGGCCGTCGACTCGGAAACCGAGACCGCGATCCTGAGCGGTTTGCGGGAGTACATGGCGGGGCGCACGTCGATCATCATCTCGCACCGTGTCTCGGCGGTGCGGAGCGCGGACCTTATCCTGGTACTCGAGGAGGGGCGAATCGTGGAGCGCGGTCGCCACACGGAGCTACTGGCAAAGGGCGGGACCTACGCGCGTTTGCTGGAACGGCAGCTGCTGGCGGAAGAGTTGGGCGAAGAGCCTCGACGATCGGTCGTCGCCTCGGGTTGAGAGGTGGTCGCTTATCGCTGCGGGACTTCAGCGACCGGCTCCGCGGCAGCCGCACCCCGGAGTCCTCGTCACGATCCCGCGAACCCCGCCCGCTGCCAATAGCCGATCATCTTGTAGATGAGCTTCGCGGCCACGAAGTCTGACGCCTCCTGCCCGGGCCTCGGTGCGAGCTCCACCACGTCCGCTCCGACGACTCGACGCTCGCGGAACACGGCCGCGAGCAGGTCGAGCGCATCCCACCAGTCACCGCCCCCGGGTTCGGGCGTGCCCGTGGCCGGGACGAGTGCGGGATCGAAGAAGTCCACGTCGAATGTGATGTAGACGTCCGGGCCCAGCGCCTCCAGCGCTCTCTCGACCCACCCGGGTCGCCGCATCTCGTGCGCGAAGATCGTCGTGATCGGGGTCCGCCGGATCAGCTCCCGCTCCTCGGATGTGAGCGAGCGGATCCCGACCGCGACCACGCGGTCCACATGCTCGAGCGTACGCCGCATCGCACAAGCGTGATTCCACGGCGTGCCGTGATACTCGTCCCGCAGGTCGGAGTGGGCATCGAACTGGAGGACCGACAGTCCTCCCTCCAACCGATCCGCCCACGCCGCGGCGGGCGCGCTGCTGATCGAGTGCTCTCCGCCCAGCCCGATCACCAGGCGGTCGCGGGCCGCTTCCAGCAGGTCGGCGTACAGCGCGCGGAGCTCCTCGATCGCTCGCTCCGGCCCCGCCTTCGAGAGCCGGATCGCGGGCAGCGTGCACACGCCGGCCCCGGCGGGCTCGAAGTCCAACTCCTCATCGTAGAGCTCGATGTACCGCGAGGCTCGCAGGATCGCCTCGGGCCCCTCGCGGGTGCCCGTGCCCCAACTCGTGGTGGCCTCATACGGGATCGGGAGGATTACGACACCCGCGTCGCCCCACTCACGCCGCTCGGGCCCGAGCTTGAGGAAATGATCGAGTGCCGCCCACGGATGGGACGACAGAGATGGAGGAATCAGGTCGGTCCCGGAACGTCCCCGTTCCGCTCGATCGCGGTTCGCGCTTCGTTCAGAAGGTCTTCCCAGCGCTGGTGCTCCCCATCGATCACGACGTGTCGGGGAGGCGCGGTACGGCCGAGTCGACGCTGCAATTGACCGATGAGTCGAGGGATGCGACCCGCGGGCACGTGTCCGTGCTCGACGATCACCTGGTGCGCGGGAGCCCCGTTCGCGGGCTCCATGCGGGCGCTGTACAGAGCGCGAATATCTCCGTCCAGAAACCGCGTGAACAGAAAGAACTCGGACGATTCCTCGACATCGGTGAGCGGTGGAAACAGCCACAACTCGGCGATCTCGAGATGGGGGACAGCTTCGGAAATGCCGTTCAGGCGAGTCTCGATCTCGGAACCGTTGGCTCCCGTCCCGCCGGCCACCGGGGCCTTCCCATCCATAGGTCCTCCTGACAACGGTGCCTCGCCCGCGAGGTTACCGAGGGCGCGTTCCAGGAATGGACGGGACATGCTCAAGATATGCGCTCTCCCGCGTGGATCAAGCCTCTGCCCCCTCCGCGTCCGCCTCATGCTGCAAGTCGCGGACCCCCGCCTCCTCCATGCCCCGCACGGCGGCCCGGACCGTCTCCACGACCAGATCGGTCGCCTCGGGAAGCGGCAACTCCAGCAGGACGCCGGCGGCCTTCGGATGGCCACCGCCTCCAAGTTGCTGAGCCAGCGCCGAGACATCCAACCGTCCGTTCGAGCGCAGCGAAGCCTTTGTTCGTGCCGCCGAGACTTCCCGCATCAGGATGGCCACCTCGACGCCCTTTATGCGCCTCGGATACTCCACCAGCCCCTCGGCGTCATCGGATCGGGCGCCGGCGTCCCGCAGGGCCACGTGCGTGATCGTCACCCAGGCGATGCGGCACTCGTCATCCACAACGAGGCTGTCGAGCACGCTCCGAATCAGCTTCAGCCGGGCGGGCGTGTGCTGCGCGTAGAGCCTTCTGTACAGGTCCGCAGGGTCTACACCCGTCGCGATCAGGTGCGCCGCGAGCGCGTGCGCGCGAGGGCTCGTGTTCGAGAACCGGAAGGAACCCGTGTCCGTGACGATCGCTACGTACAGCCCGACCGCGTCCTCCTCGGCGAGCGCGTCGCCACGCAACGTCAGGAGGTCGTAGATGAGCTCGCCGGTCGCGCACGCGGACGTATCTCGGACTACGACCTCGGCGTACGATTCATCCGAGGGGGGGTGGTGGTCGACCACCGCCACACGGGTGGTCTCCAATCGTCCCGCGACCACGCCCAGTCGCGACGCCTCGCTGGTGTCCAAGAGCAGGAGCAGATCGGCCTCCCGCAATGCCCGTTCACCCTCGGGGTCGGTCGGGGAGTGAGCCTCCAGGTCTTCGACGAGGAACGCGAGCGTATCTGGCACCGGGGTCGGGTTTACCAGCGTGACGCGGGCTCCCCCGCGGATGAGGAAGCGCGCGAGTGCGGCCTCGCTCCCGATACCGTCGCCGTCAGCGTTGATATGGGTCGTCAACACCACCCGGCCGGTCGTCTCCAGAATCGCCCGAAGGTCGGCGAGAGCCTTCCGGCGCCCGGGAGGGATGGCGAGAACAGATTCGGGACGACGGGAGGTCGCGGCCATTCCCGGGACGCTAGGAGGGGTCTGCGGGAGCGTCAAGCCGCCTCCGCGAGCGACTGAAGCTCGTCCCATATCAGGCGACTGCAGGCTTCCAGCTCCTCGCGGGAGCCCGCGTTGTCGATGACGTACTCCGCTCGCCCTCGCTTCTCGGCCCCTGGCAGCTGGGTCGCCTCTATCGAGGCGAACTCGTCCGCGGTCCAGCCCCGGGCACGCGACGCCCGTTCGAGCCGTACCGCTTCGGGAGCATCCACGACGACGATGGCGTCGTACTCCCCCTCGAGGCCCACCTCGAACAGGAGTGGCACCTCCTCGATCACGATGCGGGTGTCAAGTCGCCCGGCCTCCGCCAGGCGAGCTGCCCGGAGCCGCCGAACCTCGGTGTGGACGATCGCCTCCAAACGCCGCCGATCCACCTGTGAGGCGAATGCGACACGCCGCATCCTGGTTCGGTCCAGAAAGCCCGCGGCGTCGAGCGCCTCATCCCCGAATTCCCGACGGATCGCCTCCAATCCCGGGCTGCCCGGCGCCACGGCCTCACGGGCCAGTTCGTCGGCATCGATTCGATGCGCTCCCCAGCGCTCGAACAAGCGGCCGACGGCGGTCTTTCCAGCGGCGAGCGTGCCCGTCAAACCCACCCGAATCATTCGGCCTCCTCGACCGACGTGGAGCCGGACTCGGGAATCAACGGCTGGGGCGCCTCGCCATCGACCCCGAGGGCCTGCAGGAGGTCCGCGAGGATCTCCTCTCCCAGCTCGTCGACCTCTTCATCCGATAGACCTCGTACGGGCACCCGACCTCCGGCGAACGTGCCGTGCCCTCCCGCGGAGCCCCGCTCACCGATCGCGTCGCGCACCAGGGATCCCGCGTGCGCGCGGGTATCGTAGGTGCGCATCGACATGAGCAACTGCTCCCGATAACGGCCAATGGCGATCGTCCAGTCGATACCCGCCATTTGCATGAACAGGTCGGCGATCTCCGCCACCATGTCCGGATACTCCAACCGCGTCAGGTACACCGCCAGTACAGTCCCGTATCGCCGGGCGGCGTCGAGCGCTTCATGCATGGACCGGAAGTAGCTTGCAGGCACGCGTGCATGTCGGATTCGCGAGATCGCCTCGGGATCCGACAGCGGGTACAGGTAGGTGCTGGCCTCCACGTCGGCGCGCGATGCCTCGCGGCCCAGATCCATGGTTTCCGATTGAATCGCGTAGAACATCGCCGTCGCGAGCCGTGGTTCGGGTTCGAGCTCCGCAGCTCGCAGATACTCCACGAGCATGGAGCAGCTCGCGCCGTACTCCGGTCTGATATCGGAGAAAGTGGCCGCCACCGTGTCCGGGCGGGGCGGGTGGTGATCCACGACCGCCGAGACGATGCGGCCCGCCGGCAGCGAGTTGTTCCCGGCTCGCGGCTGTGTGTCGACCATCACGATCGCGGCTCCGGCGGGCAGGTCCAGCGATTCGATCCGCTGGAACTTGACGCCCATCTCCTGAATCAGCGCTCTGTTCTCGGCCCGGCCCACGATCCCGCCGAAGGCGACGGTCGTGGGCAAGGATGCTCGTTTCTCGAGCAGGAAAGCCAGCGCGGCGGTCGACGCCAGCGCATCGGGATCGGGGTTGTCGTGCGTGAGCACCGTCGCCCGGTTCGCCCCGTCGACGGACGCCACCAGACCGGCCAGTCGAGCGGCGTCACCGGATTCGATATCCGGTGCGGCGCCCAACGTCACCGAGCTGGATGCCTCCTCCTCCGTGGACGCGGCCGGATCGCGCTTCACCCGAACGCCCCCGTCAGGAACGGGTTCGACGCCGCCTCGAAACCGACCGTCGTCCGTGGCCCGTGGCCGGGGTGGAGGACCGTGTCCGGCGGCAGCGTGAGGATCTGATCGCGAATGGACTGAATGAGCGTCCGCGTGTCTCCGCCCGGCAGGTCGGTCCGTCCGATCGATCCGGCGAATACGCAATCCCCGACGAATGCCTCGCCGTCGCCGACCAGGACGACGCCGCCCGGGGAGTGCCCGGGCGCATGCCTGACGTCGAGCGTAAGGTCGCCGAAGGTCAATCGGTCGCCGTGGCCGAGATCCCGATCCGGCGGGGGCGGGGCATCGACGGTGAGACCGTACGCCGCGGCCTGCTCCCGGGCGTGTTCATACAGGGGCAGATCCGCGGGGTGCAGGTATATCGGCACATCGAACGTGGCGCGTAGCTCGGCGACGGCCCCGATGTGATCGAGGTGCGCGTGCGTGAGGAGGATCGCTGCCAATTCGCCACCCGCTCCGCGAAGCGCCTCCGCGATGACTTCGCCGTCCGAGCCGGGATCCACCACCAGGACGAATCCGTCCGAGGACGGACCGATCAGATAGCAGTTGGATTGGAAGACGCCAACCGTGAGACGGCGGACCTGCATGTCAGGGACCTCGATGGCGTGCCGGGCGGGATGCGCGCCGCGGCTCACACCGCGAAGGACGTTCCGCAGCCGCAGCTCCCGGTCGCGTTGGGATTGTCGAACGTGAAGCCGGAGCCCTGGAACGAGCTGTGGTATCCGATCGATACGCCGTTCAGGTACTGGGCGCTGAACGGATCCATGACGAGGCGGATGCCGTGCGATTCGAAAACGAAGTCGTCTTCGCGGATCTCGTCCTCGATGTCCAGGCCGTACTCGAACCCGGAGCACCCTCCTGGCAGTACGCTCACGCGAAGCGCGGCGTCGGGCGCTCCGTCCGCCGCCATGAACTCACGCACTTTGTCCGCGGCCTCCGGGGTCAGCGCAACCAGCGCGTCGCCCGTCGGCGTTCCCGTCTCCTGCTGCGCGGTATCGGTCATGCGGTTTGTTCCTCCTCCACGGCCCGCTCGGTGTGCGCGTCCTCGAGCTCCTGCAAGTACTTCTCCGCCGCAAACACCGCGGTCGTGGCGTCACCCACGGCCGTGGTGATCTGGCGCACGAGCTGCGAGCGGACATCTCCCGCCACGAACAGCCCCGGAATCGACGCACGCATATCGCGGTCCGTTACAATATAACCGCTCAAGTCGTGGTCCACGTGCTCCGCGAGGCTGCCTACGTTGGGTGTGAATCCGATGAAGATAAACACCCCTGTGACAGAAAGTTCCGACAGCTCATCCGTCTTTACGTCGCGCAGCCGCAACCCGGTGACGCCGCCCTCGTCTCCGAGGATCTCGTCCACCACCGTGTCCCAACGCACCTCCACCTTCGGATTGTTGAGCAGGCGATTCTGGAGAACGGCTTGAGCCCGGAGCTCGTCTCGACGGTGGACGAGCGTGACCTTCGAGGCGTAGCGCGTCAGGAACTCACCTTCCTCGACGGCCGCGTCGCCACCCCCGATCACGGCGATCTCCTCTCCCTTGAAGAAGGCGCCATCGCAGATCGCGCAGTAGCTCACGCCTCGACCCAGGAACCGGTTCTCACCCGGAACACCCAGCGGTCTGGGAGTTCCCCCCGCAGTGAAGACCACCGTTGGTGCTCGATAGCGGCGCCCGCCCTCCACGTCCACCAGGAAGACACCCTTCTCATCCCGCGACACACGCTCAACACGACCCCGGGTCGCCTCCACCCCGAATCTCTTGGCGTGCTCCGCCATCTTCTGCGCGAGCTCCATGCCGCCGACTTCTTCCACGCCGGGATAATCATCGACGAGATCGGTGAGCAGGAGCTGCCCCCCGGGCAGACCCAACTCGAGCAGGACCGCGTCCAGCTCCGAGCGACCCGCGTATAGCGCTGCGCACAAACCCGCCGGGCCAGCGCCGATAATGATCATCTCGTGATCGTTCACTTCCATCGCGGCTTACCTCGCGTCCTTTCCATCCTCGTCTCGATACCCCGCGACCGGCTCGCATCTTCGAGCGACCTGCCGGCAGCGCCGGGCTACGGTACCCGCCGTAGGGAGCGCACCGCTCAAGCGCTCAGCGCCGGGCACCGAGTCTCGATCTCCCGCATCCACGCCAACGGCACCGACTCCCCACCCAGATCGAACTTGCGGGTCCCCGGCCCGTGCCAGTCCGAGCCGCCGCTGCGCAGCAGCCCGAGCTCCTCCACGAGCGCCGCCATACGCCGCCGGACTCGCGGTGGGTTGTTCGGGTGACGGATCTCCACTCCGTCCAGGCCATCCGCCACCCAGCGGCGAACCTCGGCGGGACCGTGGGTCCGACCCGGGTGCGCCAACAGCACGACGCCGCCCGCCCGATGCACGCGATCGATCACTTCCGCGGGCGGCGTGGGGCGTTTTTCCACGTATCCCGGCCGCCCGCGCGAGAGATAGTGGCGAAACACTTGCTCCTCGCTGGGCACGTGCCCGTGCTGAACGAGCGCTCGAGCGACGTGCGCACGTGTGGGCGCGGCGGACCCGGCCTGCTCCTCGACATCCTCGTAGTGGAGCTGCAGGCCGAGACCCCGCAGCCGGCCCACGATATCGCGCGCCCGACGGCGACGGTCGGCTCCGTACTCTTCAAAGAACGCCAGGAGGTTCCCGTCGGTGAGATCGAACCCGTACGCGAGCAGGTGGATCGACCGTCCGGGCTCGTTGGCGGACAGCTCCGCACCGGGCAAGAACGCGAGGTCGTGCCCCTCGGCCTCGGACATCGCTTCCGCGATACCCTCCACGGTGTCGTGATCGGTGAGCGCGATCCCTCCCAACCCGACCGATACGGCGCGGCGCACCACTTCCTGCGGCGGAAGGGTTCCGTCCGAGGCCGTCGAATGCATGTGGAGGTCCACGGTCACCTCGGCCGATCCATGACCGGCCGTGAGCGACCCCGTTCCGCCTTTCACGCCGTGTATTTGGGATACTCCCGTGGGAAGTCCATCGAGCGTGAGTCGGCGAACAGGTCCCGCAGTTCGTCCTCGGCCAGCTCATCTAGGTCGTCATCCCCATCGAAACGGTCCGCGGGAACCTCGACCACCCGATACGGGCGCTGGTCGGTCGTCGTACAAAAGAAGAGCACCGGTCGCGTCTCCGCGCCGGGCCGCTGATCACCGAGCCTGGCGGTCCATGTGTCGCCATCGGCCCTTATCTGTGCACTCATCGATCAACTCGACGGTTCCAGTTCCACGAATACTGCATCCGCTAAACTCTCTTCAATCTCCATGCCTCGCCCCTCGACCTCGATCCGCACCACCGAAGCGGGCGAGGGCGAGCTCATCACGCGGAGGCGCGTGCCAGGAAACAGACCCAGCCTCGCCAGGCGCCGCAATCCTTCCGCGCTCTCATCCGAGACTTCGCGCACGATCGCCCCCTCGCCTGGCTGGACCTGGCTCAGGGACGTCCGATCTGTCGCAGCGATCACACCCTCGCGCGTCGGGATCGGCGACCCATGCGGGTCGAACGAAGGCTCCCCGAGCGCCTGTGCCATGCGGTCGATCAGCGCCTCGCTGGCGGCGTGCTCCAACCGCTCCGCCTCCTCGTGTACGTTGTCCCACGTGAAACCGAGCTTCTCGATCAGATACAGCTCGAGGACCCTGTGTCGGCGGATGATGCGGAGCGCCGTCAACTCCCCGCTGGCCGTGAGTCGCACGCCTCGATACGGCTCGTGCTCGAGGAGCCCGTGCTCGGCCAGGCTCTTGACCATGTTCGTGACCGAGGCCGCCGATCTCCCGAGCTCCTCTGCGAGCGCCGTGGTCGAGACCGAGGCCGCGGCCTGCTGGAGCTTGTACACCGCCTTGAGGTAATCCTCGACCGCGCGGCTGCGGATAGCCTCTTTCGGGCGCTCCCTACGCCCGCGCTTCGACTCGGTCAATTGGGTGGGTGGGGGTTCTCAAAGGGTGCGCTCAATCGGGAATGAAGCTCTGCTCCGGCTCGAGACCGGACAGATACGACGCGATGAGCTCGGACGCCCCCTCGACGTCAGAAACGTCCACGAGCTGGTTCGGGCTGTGCATGTAACGGTTCGGCACGGAGACGATGGCCGTCGCCACCCCGGCACGGCTCGTGAAGATCGTGTCCGCATCCGTGCCGGTCGCGGATGGCGCGGCCAACAACTGGACCGGGATCGCGGCAGTCTCGGCAGCCGCTCTGAGTCCCTCGAGGAGGATTCCGTTGACCACCGCCCCGCGGCTGAGCACCGGCCCGGCTCCCAGCCGTACGTCGCCGTATTCCTTTTTATCAAGGTTCGGATGGTCCGTGGCGTGGGTGACGTCGACCACGATGGCCACATCCGGCTCCAGACCGAAGCTGCTCGTTCGAGCGCCCCCGCCGGAGCGCATGCTGATCTCCTCCTGCGTCGTCGCTACGGCCACCACGCGCGCCCCGGTGCCTTTCTCAGCGGCGCGGCGCAGCGATTCGAGGACGACCACGGCCCCGATCCGATCATCCACGGACCTCGCGGCCAGGCACGTCTCGCCGAGCTCGACCGTATCGGACCGTATCACGGCCACATCTCCCACCGAGACGAGCGCTCGAGCCGCTTCACCGTCGGCGGCGCCGATATCGACCCACAGGTCTTTGACCTTCACGGCCTTGTCGCGCTCGTCCGGGTTGAGCAGGTGGACGGCGCGCCTGCCGATGACTCCGACCACCGGTCCCTCGCGGGTCAGGACCTCCACCCGCTGACCCACCAGCACCTGCGGATCCCACCCTCCGACCGCGCGGACGAACAGGTACCCGTCGTCATCGATGTAGTGGACCATGAGTCCGATTTCGTCGATATGGCCGGCGAGCATGACGGTCGGGGCCCCGTCGGCCCCGATCGACGCGAAGGAGTTGCCGTGTACATCAACCCATACCTGTTCGGCGAATTTCTCGGCTTCCTTGCGCCATACCGCACCCGCCTGCGCCTCGAACCCGGAGGGTCCGTGAGCGTCAAGGAGCCGCGCCAGAGAGTGTCGCATGTCGGGATTCATCGGTGCGTTCACGTTCCGTGGTGGAGACCGGTTCGGTTCGCGCCAGACGCGCACAACTCGTGGTCGGGCGCTAACCTAGCCGAGCGAAGCCGGGGCGGCAAACCAGAATTTGGCCGCGCCCGACGTCAGTTTCGAGGGGGCTCGAACAGCGAGTCCGGGAGCTCGGGATTGATCGTCACGTCGTCGATCCTGAGCTCTTTGGTGCGGCGCTCCGCCGAGTCCAACCACACCCGACTCACGACGTAGGAGAGGGCTCCAGCGCGACCGACGCCGGACCATACAGTGCGGCTCCTGGCTTCTTCGCCACGACCCTGCTCGATGTAGTGGACTTCTTCCGGTTGGGGGTCGTCATCCAGGAAGTAATAGAAGTACCGGTCGCCCGGGTGGGCTCCGATCTCATCGCCGAAAGTGACGGTCAGTTCGTAGCCGCCGTCCGGGAGCTGGCGAGCCCTCCGGTTCACCCCGGGGTCGCGCAGCTTGTACGGCAGCCCGAACCAGTAGAACACGTCGCGGCCCACGTACTCGGACTCGGCGGCCGCCGGATGGTCCGCCGGGAGCCTGACCTCGTTTAGCGTAGCCCATGCCGTATCTCCTGTGAACACCTGCACATAAAGCCCTTCCGCCTCGGGGCGCTCGATGCGCGATTGCTCGCTCCCGGACACCTTCCGCAACTCGACACGCCGTGGACGCATACGCCGGATCTGCTCGACGGAGTCGTACCAGACGGTGGTGACCGTGTAACGCGCGCTCTCGACGTCCCACCACGCGCCGAGGCCGCCGGCCGACGCGATCCAGGCGTCGACGAGCGAATCCCCAAGAGCCGCCTCCGGCGAGGCGGGGGGGGAATCGTCTCCGGGCGGAGCGCAGGCGAGGATCGAGGTGGCCGCACCCAACCAGATGGCGACCGCTGGAGCATAGGATGATTTCATGGGTCCACGGCCCTCAGCAGGCCTGCTAACAGGTTTCGAGCCGGCCTGCCGACCCCGTGCCGCGGTGCCGGAGGCCTCGCTAACGCAGCCTCGAAAGTAGGATTCGGAGCGAGTCGACCGCCACCTGAGCGTGGGCGGTGATCCGGAATCCGTCGCGCTCGATGACCAGGCGAGAGCCCGGAGCCCGCGCGAAGTCCGCCTCGAAGCCGGGCGGCGCGGCGGGCGCCGCACCGGGGGCCTCACGCAACTGAACCGCCTCGTCGGTTGCGAGCGCCTCCTGGATGAGCTCCAGCGTCTCGCCCCCGGGCAGCGTTTGGACCGCGCGGACCAGGCGCGCCTCCCCGAGCGTCGAGATGGCCAGGGTGGCCGGAGCCAGACCGGGAACGTCGAGCACCGGACCGCCGATCCAATGCTCGGCGTGCGCGCGTGACACCGGGAGCCAGGACAGCTGTCCTCCAACGAGGCGGGCGTCGAGCGTCAACTCATCTCGGAAGTACTCGCCCCGTGCGTCGGCAAAGCGTCGACGAGCTTCTTCGTCCCGAGCGTCCACGCCTGTCTCCGCCAACTCGATCTGGGCATCCTGCGCGGCCTCGGCGTCCTGCGCGGCCTTTTGCACGTTCCGCAGCGTCTCGTTTCCTTCCCCGGCCTCAGCCGCCCGACGCTCACGCGCCTGAGCCGCTTCAGGGGACGGCTGCGGCTCCTCGGCGGGCTGCTCCGCCGGTTGCTCCGCGCGCCGCTCTGCCGCATCCGGCGCCGGCCGGGCCGGCGGCGGTTGATTCTCTCGCTCTCCCCCGCCCCGCGCCACACCTGTGGGAACGACCGCCACAAGCTCTGAGACTGAGACCCGCGCGGCATCTTCATCCAGTTCGTCGGCCGGCTCTACGGCGCGGTTCTCGAGGTGATCCTGCTCCCTGGGGTCGGCCTGACGTCCAGAGGTGCCCGGTGCGTCGTCCGACCTCTCCGTGACCGTGAGCCGGTCGAGCGACCCGGCGGCCGCGAGCTCTTGGGCCTCCGACGCCACATCTCCGACCTCACCCTCGACGAGGCCGAAGTTCGCGGCAGGCGTCGGCGCCTCGGCGCTCTCCGGCCCGCGCGCACCCGTGACCGCCGGGGCCTGCGCCATCGGTGAGCCCGCCATGTCCCCCACCCTCGTGCCGGACAACAACGCATGACCCAGCCAACCGGCCCCGAGCGCGACGGCGACGCTGGCGGCCCATGCGAGCGGCGGTCGGGACCGCCGAAACGGGATCGGTGTCGACCCGTCCCCCGCTCCCGGGGCGTCCGTGCCGCTCGAGACCGCTCCCTTCGCCCGACGCTCCAGAATTGCCTCGAAGGGCGGTATCTCGACGAACTCGGGCTGCGCGTCCGCGAGAATCTCACCGGCTCGGGCGCGTAGCACGCGTGCGTCCTCGAGACGTGTCGTGCAGTCCGAGCACCCCTCGAGATGGATCTTCAGACGATCTGCGCGAACCGGGTCGATCGAGCCCAGCGCCCCATCGAGGTAGGCGTGCAATTCACCGTCAGTTCCGTGCGACATTCTCTCTCTCAAGCCCGTCGTAGGCTTCTACAAGCCGTTTCCTGGCCCGCGCCAGGGTCGTGCCGATGGCACCGGGCGACAGTCCGGTCGCCTTCGCAATCTCCGTGTAGCTCTGGCCGGCGTTCCACAGCAGAAGGACGTCGCGGTCCCGCTCGGTCAGTTGCTCGAGCGCGTTGCGTACGGCCAACGATTGCTCCTCCCGCTCCATGCGACCCGTCGCCTCCGGGTCGGCGGCCGGCTCGGTCGCGGCCTCGTTCCGCAGAAGCTCCAGGTGCCGCTTGCGCCGCACGGCCGTCCTCGCCTCGTCGCGCGCCAAGTTGGCGGCGACCGAGAACAGCCAGGCTCGGGGGTGGTCGGGCTCGTGCCGGAGCGCGCGTACGAAGGTCTCCTGCGCGAGATCGTGGGCTCTCTCTGCGTCCCACACCTTGGAGTGGAGAAACCGGAAGAGGTCCTCGTACGTCGTGCGATACAGCTCAGCCCAATCGACGCTCACGACCGTTTCCAGCCCCTCCCACGAAGCGAAGGATCACCCTTGCCGGCCCCGCCTGGACATCCCACGTCTGCGCCCCGGGACGCCCTCTTCAATAAAGATGACGCCTTCGAGTCCGGCAGTTGCACACCCGCTCGCGGCGGCCGGCATTTGACCCGATCCAAGGTAAGGCCGCACGTTCGGTCGACCGATGATTCGATGGGGCGACCGCCGCGAGGGGTCGTCCGTTCTCGTACACGGGGAGTGATCGATATGAGCCACGAGCGCGGCGCACCGAGGTCCTGGGCATGTTGAGCGAACCGATGGCGGTGTTCGGATACCTGGCCGGCGTCCTCGCGCTCATCTTCTGGCTCAGCGAACGACCTCGGCTCGCACGTCTGTTTCGGGTTACGCCCCCCGTGATCTACGCCTATTTCGTCCCCACGATCTCGACCACGGTCGGCATCATACCGGCAGCGTCGCCGACATACGATTGGATGGTGCGTTACCTCCTCCCTGTCGCGCTGCTCCTCTTGATGATCACGATCGACCTCAAGAGCATCGCGCGGTTGGGCGTGATGGCCCTCGTGATGGTCGTCGCCGGCACGGTGGGGATCGTCGTTGGGGGGCCAATCGCCTTCCTCGCCTTCGGCTCGTTCCTGCCCGAGAACGCCTGGACGGGCCTCGCGGCGCTCTCCGGCAGCTGGATCGGCGGGACCGCCAACATGGTCGCGATCGCTGAAAGCGTCGGCACTCCAGACGCGATGATGGGACCCATCATCGTCGTGGATACCGTCGTTGGATACGGGTGGATGGGCGTGCTCCTCTTCTTCAGCGCCTGGCAGAGCCGCTTCGACGCACGCACGCGCGCGCGGACGGCCGCCATCGAGGAGGCGAACGAACGGATGGCCGAGTACGACGCCGGGCGCCGTCCGCTCGAGTTGCGCGACGCGGCCGTGATCGGTGGAGTCGCGTTTGCCGGGGCCGTGGCGGCGCTGGCGCTCGGGGACGCGCTGCCCGTCCTCGGGGATCCGACGATCATCAGCCATACGACCTGGGCCGTTCTCATCGTGGTGACGGTCGGTCTCGCGCTCTCCTTCACCCCCGTCCGACGGCTCGAAGCCGCGGGAGCGTCGCGTATGGGGTATCTCGCGCTGTACCTGCTCCTGACCGCGATCGGTGCGCAGGCGGATCTGAAGGCCGTGCTGGAGGCCCCGCTGTTCTTGGCCACCGGCGTGCTCTGGATCGCCATTCACGCAGCCATCCTCCTGCTCGTCGCCCGGCTCGTCCGCGCCCCCCTGTTCTTCTTCGCCACCGGCAGCATGGCGAACGTGGGAGGCGCCGCCTCGGCCCCGGTGGTAGCCGGAGTCTACCACCCCGCGATGGCGCCCGTCGGCCTGTTGATGGCCGTGTTCGGGTACGTCCTGGGCATCTACGCCGCGCTGGGTTGCGCCTGGATCCTCGGGGCGATCGCCGGCTGAACGCGACGGAGTCGCGGGTGGGCTCAGGCGCTCACCAGGTCGGGTCCTCCTGCACGAGCGCCAGCAGCTCATCCGAGGATTGCGGCTTCGCGAAGAAATACCCCTGGCCCGACTCGCACCCGATCTCACGCAGCAGTCGAAGCTGCTCCGCCGTCTCGATTCCCTCGGCGGTGACGTCCAGGTCCAGAGAGCCGGCGAGCGTCACGACCGTTCGCACGATGGCTTCGTCCTCCGGGTTCTCGCCGAGGCCCGAAACGAACGACTTGTCGATCTTGAGCGAGTCGGCCTGGATGTTCTTCAGGTAGGCGAGCGAGGAGTAGCCCGTCCCGAAGTCGTCGATCGCCACCTGGAGACCCAGCTCCTTGAGCTCCCCCATGCGGCCCATGTCCCGCATCAGCTCGCTCTCGGTGATCTCCAGGCGCAAGCAGTGGGGCGGGGTCCCCGTCTCCTCGACGATGCGGTGGATCTCCTTCGCCAGGTCGGGCTGCTCGAACTGTCGCGTCGACAGGTTGACGGCGACCACGAGCTCCCTTCCGTCCTCGACCGCCCCCTGCCACAGCTTCAGCGCATCGCAGGCCCGGCGGGCGATGAAGTATCCGATCGGAACGATGAGTCCGGTTTCCTCGGCGACAGGGATGAACTCGTCGGGCCCCACGAGTCCGCGATCGGGGTGCTGCCAGCGGACGAGGGCCTCGACGCCCGAGATCCTCCCTGTGGCTAGAGAGACGATGGGCTGATACAACGCGAACAGCTGGTCGCGCTCGATGGCGAGGCGAAGGTCGGTCTCCATCGCCAGACGCCCAGTCGCCCCCGAGTCCACGGCCGGGTCGTAGATCCGATAGTTCCCGGGGCCGTCACCCTTGGCCCGATACATGGCGACGTCCGCGTATCGGAGCAGGTCTTCGGGACTCTCGATGTCGGGGCTGTCGAAAGCGATCCCCAGGCTGGCCGAGATGTACATCTCCTGGCCCGAGAACGTGAAGGGTGGCTCGAGCTCCTGAAGGACGCGCTCGGCGACGACATCGGCATCGGTTTGCGAGATGTTGTGCTCCAGCAAGATGCCGAACTCGTCACCTCCCAGCCGAGCCACCGTGTCCGACTCGCGCAGCACGGCGCGGACACGCCGGGCCACCGCCGCGATCAGACGGTCACCCGCTTCGTGACCCATGCTGTCGTTGATGATCTTGAACCGGTCCAGGTCCATGAACATCACGGCGACCTTGCCACCGGTCCGTTTGCCCCGGATGAGGGCGTGCCGCAAGCGGTCCATGAACAGGCTCCGGTTCGGAAGCCCGGTCAGCGGCTCGTGCAGCGCCTGATGCGCCAGCTGGTCCTCGAACGCCTTCCGCTCGCTGATGTCCCGCGAGCTGGTTTGCAGCTGGACCACGGCGCCGTGGTTATCGTAGATGGGCCGCACCAGCATCTCGAACCATACGTACTGGCCTTCGCTCGATCGGAATCGAAGCTGGGTCCGGTTCAGTCGACCGAAGCGCGCGGACGCGAGAGAAGCCTGGACATCCATCCAGTCATCGGTGTGGCTCAACTGGTAGGGGTCCTTCCCCACCAGATCGTCCGGCTCGTGGCCCAGCAGAGTCGTGCATGAGGGGCTTACGTACGTGAAGGTACCCTCGAGATCGTGCAGCCCGACCAGGTCGCTGCTGTTGTTGGCCAGGAGGCGATAGAGGCTCTCCTGACGAACCAGCTCTCGCTCGGCTTCCTTCACCCAGCTCGCATCCTGCGCGACGCATACGAGTTGCCCCTCCCCGTCTCCCGACCCCGGCGTCACGTTCCAGAGGAGGACGCGGCGCGGGTCGGAGAGCACGGGCGCCTCGAAGCTCGCCCGTTCCTTGGTCTCGACCACGTCGCGTAGCTCGCCGGCGACGCGCGCCTGGTCGTCCTGCGGGAACTGCGCGAGAAAGTCGGTTCCCAGCACGCGGCCCCGGTCCTGTCCCAGGAGTCGCTCGGCTTCGGGGTTCCACTCGACGACGCGACGATCCGGGTCGAGCAGGACCAGAGGGGTGCCCGCCCGACGCACCAGCGACTCGTAGACCAGCGGGTCCGCGCCGTTCGTGCTGGACTTCTCCTGGTGGCTTCGAACGACCCAAACGTACCCGCCCTCCACCTGCGTCAGAGAGACATCGAGCGGAATCCTGCCACCACCACGCTCCCTACCGCGCAGGGAGCCGACCCACCGACCGGAAGAGCGCAGAGCGGGAAGTACCTGCGCCTGGACGACCTCCGCCTCGGACTTCTCGAACAAGGGACGCCAGGTCTTTCCGAACATCTCGTTCGGCGCCCCGTACCCGAACAAGGTGGCCGCGGCCTGGTTGGCGTAGATGCACCGCTCGCCTCCAGCGGTCAGGAAGATGCCGTCACCGGCGGCCTCGATCGCCTGTAGTCGTTGTTCGAGCACTCTTCCCTGGGTGGCGTGCTCGGCGGCCGTGCGTGACGCGCGGCGGGCGCGAAAGAAGAGCAGCAGGACGACGACCAGAAAGCCGGCGAAGGCACCGCTCTCGTAGAGGTTATCCTGCACCCAGCCCAGCACCTCACTCATTCGGCTTCACCTCTCGACCACCAGCTCCCGCGACGAAGACACCGCGCCGGTCCGGCGCGAGCGGACCTCCAGGATCAGGCGGTACCGGCCCTCCGGGAGGTCGGGAAGCTCCAGTCGCACCGACCGAGCCACCGGCGTATCCCCCGCGATTCGCTCCGCCCACCTGAGCCCGACCGATTCCGTTCGTCGTCCCGCGAGCCCCGTCCATTCGATCGCTCTTCGCCAGAAACTCTTGCCTTCTCGGACAAGAGTCAGCGTCAGTTGCACCGGTTCCAAGCCCGAGATCGGGCCGTACCACTCCCAAAACACGCCCAAAACCGTCTCGGGTCGCGACTTAAGCGACCCCAAAGCCAATTGCACTGCTGCATCCAGCGTGCCGGGAAGACGATCCGCCTCCTGGAACAGCAGGAGATCCGACAGCAACGTGCGCTCCGAGCTGCGGGAATCCAGCTCGAAGCGGGCCCGAGCGGCGCCCGCATGGTCCAGACAACGGGTCTCCACACCCACGAAACGACGGGCACCCGGACGCGGTGGGGGCCCCAGGTTCGCGATCATTCGGAAGCTGTGCCGCCCCTCGGTGACCGCCCGCCGGCCAACCCCTTCGGCGGTGGCGATGAACAGCCCCGCCTCGCGCAGGCACGAGGCCTTGGAGTCCTGCGTGGATTCGATGGCCGACGGATCGATCGCCGCAACGACCAGGACGCTGTCGCCGCGCCGAAACCGCGCGAGCTGGTACTCCAACTCCCGAACCCGCCCATACGGCGGCGACCACGAGGCGCGAGGTCGGTCCGCATCCAGCTCCCATGCATCCGAACCCAAGGGGCCCGAGTCGTGAATCCACTCCGCGCGTGGTGTGAACTCTTGCGCGTCGGGCGAGCGGTGTGCCTGAATGGCCTCCTCGGTCCGCAGACCGGGGTACCTGCGGCGCCCGACATCCCACCCGCTCGGCCACCCGAACCGGAGGACGATCTCGCGCAGATCACGGCCCCAGCGCAGACCGTACCCCGAATCGGCATCCCGCTGGAGACGATCCCACACCCAGCGGCTGAGGTGCTCGGTCCGTCTCTCGTTCCCGGGCGTCAGCCACAGCGGATCTGCGAGAGTCCAGAAGTGGCGCTCGAAGTCGATCCTCTCGGCGCAGGGCGCGTCGGTGTACCGCCCGCGGTTCTTGCCCTTGAGGATCGGTTCCAGATCGGCCCAGCGACACCTCTCGTCGGTCGGCATCCTGGCGAGGGCCCGATCGAACCACTCCTCCGCGGCGCCGAAGTCCCCCGCCGCATGGAGCGCGTGTCCCGCGAGCGCGTGGCACCACCATCGCGCCTTGAGTCGACAGGAGACCGCGACCTCGAACGCCTCGCGTGGGCTGCCGCTCTCGATGCGGTAGCGCACGCGTTGTCCGTGGATCCAGGCGTCCCCCGGTAGCGAGGCGGCCGCGGCGTCCAGACTGTCCAGCAGTGCGCCTCGGGCAAGCGACACGTCCGGGTGTTCGGGGGCCGCCTCCCAGTCCTCATCTTCGTCATACGAGAGGCAGAAGCGGCCGATGCGCTCGTCGCAGGGGCCGGTCCACAAGAGGCCGTAGGGGAAGTGCCGGCGTCGGGTGCGCTCGAAGCGGCGCTGCTGCGCCTGTACGCCGCCCAGAACGCTTCCGGAATCCGGGGCGACGTGTTGTGGTTGAACCACCTGGAGAACCGTAGCCGTGTGGGTCCGAGAGTGGCTTCCGGGGCCCACGAACGCAGTCAACACGATGCTCGCCAGCACGGCTGCGCCCGATAGCAGCAGCCGGCCATCGGGCCCGGGCGGGTGGATTCCTACAGACGACAAGGATTCGCTCCTCCGCGACCGGAGCCTCGGGCCCCGGGGAGAACAGAGTGCCCAACGTGATCCCGGTAAGAAGATACGCGGCCGGGGCGGCTCGTGACGGTACGGCGGTCAGCCTGGGGGCTGTCCCGCGCGCTGTCTCCCCCAAGGCCTCGAGCGTGCGGCTTGGAGGTCCCTCTCAGGGAGCGGTCGGGACTCGGAAGCGGAGCGCGGCAGGGAGAACCTCGAAGCGGGCCGGGCTCCCCGACACCTGCTCCCCGTCGGCGTTGAGGACCCAAGACGCGGGCACCTCCACGGAAACCTCGCTGCATCGGCGCATGATCACCTCCCGCCCCGACCGCTGACGCCCACGCAGGATGGCCGCTGCGGCCCGCACGAGTCGGTGTGGAGCTGATCGCGGAACGACAACGAGGTCTAGCTGGCCGTCGTCGAGACGTGCGGCGGGGGCGATTGCCACGCCGCCGCCCATGAAAGCGCCGTTCGCCACGGCCACCAAATATGCCTCGAGCTCCAATGCCTCATCAGCGAATCGGAGCGCCACGGGGTGGGCTTTGAGCCTACGGACTTCCCCGATTGCGGCCATCGTGTAGGCCCGACTTCCCAAGCGCCGCTTGAGACTGGGTCCAAGCTCTATCGTCGCGCCGAACCCGAGGAGCCCGACGTTCACGAAGTGCGTGGCCGGCCGGGCGTCGGCCCAATGCACGCGTACGGCGTCCACGGTGCGCTCGGCGGCCCCCTGCAGCAGGCGCAGGGCGGAAGCGGCATCCATCGGGATCCCCAACGAGCGAGCGAGATCGTTACCGGTACCCAGAGGCACCAGACCGAGCGGGACTCGCGACAGATCCGACGACAACGCGTTCACCGCCAGGTTCACCAGCCCATCCCCACCGGCCAGGACGAGCGGCCCATCTCCCGCCCGGACTGCGCACTCCACCCGGTCGGTCAGCTCGGCGGGGGAGGACAGGAGGTGGAGTGTCGCGCCGGGCAGGTGCGTGTTCAGCAGGCGATCGAGCGCCTCGGGTGGGAAGCCCGTACCCGCCGACGGATTGAAGATCACAGGTATGCCCAAGCTCATGCTCCTGACGAGGACCCAGGGGCTGGCGCGGTCTGCTCTAGTCGATCGGCTGAAAGGTAGGAGGGTCCACCGGCCGCTCGCACCGCCCGCCGCGCCCGCGACCGACACACCATGCCAGGTGTACCGCTCCCGCCACTCATGTCGTGCGCGTGGATCCTGGAGCGCCGAGCCCGGTAGCAGTCTGGAACATCCGTCCCCGGCAAGGAGAAGAGGATGAGCCGTGCCGCAACACGAGGCACCCGAAGCACCACCCGGATCGGAACCGTACTCCTCGGCCTGGTGCCAGCCGCATGTGGCGAGGGAACCGGGCCGATCGAGACCGGACCCATCGACGCGGTCCTGCTCGACAATCCGGCGTCCGAGATCGCGGCGCTTCCCGCCCCGTTCGCGTGGCTAGCTCATCACAAATCGTTCGACGGCGACTACTACCACGGCTTCTTGGCCGTGTCCGTCGAGCTGCAACTCTCCTCGGATGGAGTCGAGTACCTTGTCGCCGCGCGCGCGCCGACGCTCCAGGTGGCCCTCCAGGACGAGGCGGCTTCTTCGGCACCGCTCGCGGGCGAGCTGCTGGCCGGCTCGTATCATCACGTCCGTCTGGTTCTGCGAGATGCCGTGGCCGCACTCGAGGCCGGTGCGGAGATCGGAGGGAGCGAGCTTGATCGGGCGGCTGCGCTCCCGGTCGAGCCGGGGCTCACCGTGACCGTAGACGTTCGTCTCGACCAGGCCGTGGTCATCGCGGCGGATCGGCGGGCGACCCTGGTCTTCGACCTGAACACGGAGCGCTGGGTCACCGAAGACCATCTGCTCGCCGGGCAGGTGCCGGGGGCCGAGGTCGCCGCCGCCGTGTCCGTGGGCGTCAGCGCTCCCATTCTCTCCTCTTCGGGAACCTGACTCGGCGCTCGAGAGCGCGGCGACCCTGTAAAGAATAGCCCTTTGCGCAACCGAGTACCGCCCGGCCAGCGCGGGTAACGCGTACGGGCGGCCGCTACTCGAGCCCTACCTCCCCCTGCCACGCCCACTTACGGCGGGCGTGCGGAATGGCACGCTCTTCGCTCCTCGGCACCCCCTATACCCGGGCGCCGCGCTCGCGAGAGGGCCGACGTCCGCAGCCCGTGAGCAGTGCGAATCGTAAGGAGAGTCGGATGCCATCGCCGAACCGCAACGCCCGAGGCAGGACGCGACGGTCATCGCTCACCGCAGTCGCGGTGGGGGGGATCCTCGCCCTCGCCACATCGGCCCCGGGGCGTGCTCAGACGACGCCAGTAAGGGATGGGCAATGGTTGGGAGTCGGCTTCGGGGGAGGCTTCGACCAGGTCAGCTGCGATATCTGCGCCGGCGACCCGAAGCCGGGACTCGCCGGCTATGTACGCTTCGGAGGGACACTCAGCCCGCGCCTGTTGATCGGCGCCGAGTTCGACGGCTGGACTCGCGGCGATGAGGGCATCCGCCAATACCTGGGCTCGCTGGGCGCCGTAGTGCTCTGGTACACGCGACCCGACGGATCCCTTTACCTCAAGGGCGGGCTCGGGGCGGTGGGATACCGCGCCGAAGAGGACGGCGATGCGCTGACCGCGCTCACCTTCGGTGGCCAGGCGGGGATCGGATACGAGCTTCGGATCGCAGACAACCTGTCGTTGGCCCCGTTCGCGAATCTCGTCCTGGCACCGTTCGCCGGTCTGAAGTTCAACGGAGATCCAGCCACGGATGGGGCAATGCTGGCCATGCTCCAGGGCGGCCTGGGGCTCACCTGGCATTGACGATCCGGCTTCAGCGGCGCTCTCCAACCCCCGCTGCAAGTCGTACCAGATGTAAAGGCACGGGCGACGTAAGGGCCGTGTCCAAGGGAGGTTGTATGAACTGGCTCGTAGCTTCGAGGAACGCTGTGGTCACATTCGCCTTGCTGGCACCCCTGGTGGCCGCCGGCTGCGATGGCGCGATACCCTCGGCTCCGTTCGACACGCCGCCATCGAGTGGTGAGTTGAGCGTGGCGTATGGCCGCTGGCAGCCCGGGCCGCTCGACACCTGCTCGACCCAGGACCACGACGACTACGCGACCGTGGGGCCCGACGGGAAGTTGTATCCGACCTGGCACCCGCCCGTGGACGACGCGACCGGCTGCTCCTTCGGGCACGAGCACGGCCGCGACCCCAGGGGCTCGGCCATCTTCGATGAGGTGGGCGCGATTCCGTTCGGGTACGCCAATGAGAGGCTGGATGTGTGGGACCCGCTCACCACGCGTCACGAGGACCACGTGGGTCACAAGATCGAGTGGGAGAACGACATACAGATGCGCTTCCCCGGACCGGCTTCCGCCGTGTTCGAGGTCCGCTGCAACGTGCTCGCGAAGCTGCACCAGGGCTCTCACTCGAAAGACGCGTTCACCAACAACGTTCACGAGCTCGCGTACCACGCCCGGTGCGATGACGGAACCGCGGTGAGCTTCACGGTTCTCACCGCCATCGGTCAGCCGGGTGAGTTCGTGCGCTCGTGCGACTCGGACGTGCACGTCACCGTCGGGCCGCCCAGTCCGTTGAACTCTCCTTCCGGTGGAGGCAAGCGACTTATCCCCGACCGCACGTGTGTAGAGCAGCACATGTTGGTCGCGGACGGCGACCGCTCGAACTTCGGGCGCGCGCTGCGCGAGAGCTGGCAGCTGTCTCAGCGTCTACGCAGGGCGGACGGGAAGACGCTCGTCTCGATCAACCCGTACTTCAACGTGTTCCGTCCGAGCCGATATTTCGACCCGGCCGCTCCGAGCGGCGTCGGGCGGCCGATCGACGATTGCTACGAGGTGGTGGACGGCAGGCGCGCGCGTGGCGGTGATTGCGAAGACTCGACGGGCGGTGGCCAGCTGCAGGGTCTCCAATTCGATGACCCCCGCTCGCGGTTCAACGGCGTTTCGCGCGATTTCGACATCAACTCGATCCGGGTCGTGAACCCCGAAGGTCCGCTCGTCTGGTACACGGACCCGTTCGGGAACAACGCTCAGACTCAGTCGTTCCCCGGTGCCATCCAGCAGTTCATCGCGAAGATCGACAACACACATGGGGGGGCGAACATGAGCGGGCCGTCGATCGGCCGCGATCGCAACCATGGCGGGCCGGGTGTGCACGCGCCCAACTAGGGGCCGCCGAGGGAGACGACCGCCTCGCAGGCCGACCTCCTCGAGCTTTTCGGGGGCCCGCTAGTAGACGTCGAGGTCGCGGCCGAAGACGACCGAGCCGTCGTACCCTCGGGCCACCTCCCCAAGAAGCGCCTCTGGCGTCACGCCCCACAGGAGCGCGTGGTAGAGGACGAGGGTACCCGGACGCGCCCGCGTCGCGAGCTCCGCGAGCTCGGTCGTCGATGTGTGCGCGCGGGAATGATAGCGCTGCCACTCGGGCAGGTGCCGCTGGAACGCGTCCGCCGAGTACACCTCGTGCAAGAGCACGTCGCAACCCGCGCACGCGTCCGCCACCGCGTCGCCCGGGCCCGTGTCCCCCGAGAT
The DNA here is from genome assembly GCA_039588275.1 of Gemmatimonadota bacterium. GTDB lineage: Bacteria > Gemmatimonadota > Gemmatimonadetes > Palauibacterales > Palauibacteraceae > JBDHAC01. The sequence goes on along the minus strand of JBDHAC010000009.1, from coordinate 45,104 downwards.
CACGACCGACCGGTCCGCAGTATCGAAGCGATACCCGAACGCGTCCGTCACGCCCTCGTGCGGGACCCGGAACGCGGTCACGGTCAGGCGCTGGTCGCGGTACACGGTGCCGGGCGTGATATCGACCGCCTCCACCCTGTGGCCCTCGGGCGTGGTGGGGTGAATACCCGACGACCGGCTCTGGATGTCGCGACTCCAGGCCGCGAGCAGGTGCCCCGTCATCTCCTGCGTTCCTTCAGGTCCGAACACCCGCAGCGGCGCTTCCCGCTCCAACACCCACGGAGTGAGCATCAGATCGGGTAGACCCACCGTATGATCGCTGTGTAGGTGGGTGAGGAAAACGATGTCCAGGCGCGCCGGGAGCAACGCCTCGACGCCGTTTCGCGCAGCGGCCGACGCTCGCCGAACCACCCCGGGCCCTGCATCCACGAGGTACGCGAAGCCATCCACGACGATCGCGATCGCGGTGCCCGATCGGTCCGGATCCGCGTTTGGCGTCCCGCTCCCGAGCAGCACCACGTGCGTGCCGCGAGCGTACGCTTCCGAGGCTGCCCACCCCGGCAAGTCCGGTCGGTTCTCGGTCGCGGCCGCGCCTCCCACGTCCGCTCTTGCCGCTGCGGCGTCCGCCGTCGGAGCGGGCTCCTCGCCCCCGCACGCGAGCACCAGGGAACCCAGGATCGCTGCGCCGCGCCACCGGGCGGGGGGTCGGCTCTTCGTTCGACGGCGAGACTCCGGGACGTGGTCCGACCGGCAGTTCATCCATACCTCCGCTGTTCAATTCCACCGCCTTCCCGCCGGCGGCGGGCCAGGGCGTCGGGCCCAGTCGGGCCCAGGAAGATCGGCAGCGCGACCCGGCGCATCAAACGACGCGGCGACTCGTCCGGCGGTGTGCAAGGGCCTGAGCTTGACCGGCCGGGGTTCGCGCGGCCCTATTCTTCGACCTCGCGCAGGGACTCTGACGCGCCCTGCCGGACGTCGCCCAGACAGCTAAAGGACTCCTGCGTGCGCAAGGCTCCCCGCATTTTTCCGACCCGGCTCGAGCGGGGCGACCGGCGCGTGTATCGGGTCGTCACCCTCTTCTACGTCGCGCTGTTTCTGGCGTTGCTGTGGCCGGTGTACCCGCGCTTCGCGGGCATCGAGCCGCGCGTGCTCGGGCTGCCGTTCTCGATGGCGTACGTCATCGGGGGCGTGCTGTTGTCGTTCGCCGTTCTGTTGACGCTGTTCACGTGGGAGCGCCGTCGAGCGGGAGGGCGGGAGTCCGCCGAGCCGGACATCGGCTCGGGGAGCGTTCGTGGCGATGAGCCCCAGGGCCCCGAAGGACCGGCCGACTGATGCCCGCCTGGCTCGTTGTTTTCCTCGTCACGATCGGGTATCTGCTCGCATCGCTGATCATCGGTCTCGCGTCGGGCCGGCGCGTCTCCCGCAGCACCGAGGGGTACGTGGCCGGTGACCGCTCGTTGGGCTTCCTGGTCCTCTACTTCATCATGGGCGCGTCGATCTTCAGCGCGTTCGCGTTTCTGGGGGGACCGGGGTGGGCCTACTCGCGGGGGGCCGCCGCGTTCTACATCCTCGCGTACGGCACCGTGGGGCTCGTCCCGTGGTATTTCTTCGGTCCGCGGGTCGCGCGGCTGGGCCGTCGCTTCGGCTACGTGACGCAGGCCGAGCTGTTCGGGCACCGGTTCCGGAGCCGCTCGCTGCCCGCCTTGCTCGCCGTGCTCTCCCTGATCGCGTTCATCCCGTACCTGATGCTCCAGATGGAGGGAGCCGGGTACGTGTTCAGCGTCGTGACCGAGGGGCGCGTACCCGAATGGGCCGGTGCCGGGATCGCTTACGGCGTCGTGCTCATCTACGTCTTCCGCAGCGGCGTGCTCGGTGTCGGTTGGACGAACACCTTCCAGGGCATGTTCATGATGGCCCTGGCATGGGGTCTGGGCCTCTACCTCCCCTACCGGCTGTACGGGGGTGTGGGACCCATGTTCGATGCGATCGCGGAGGCCGCGCCGCAGATGCTGAGCGCCCCGGGCCTGGCCGCGAACGGCGAGCCCTGGAGTTGGGGCGCATTCTCCAGCTCGGTGGCCATATCCGCCCTCGGTTTCAGCTTGTGGCCGCACTACTTCATGAAGATCTACACGGCCCGCGACATCCCGACGCTCAAAAAGACCGTCGTCTTCTATCCGACGTTCTTGATCTTTCTCGTCCCGATCCTGTTCATCGGCTTCTCCGGCGTCATCGCGTTCCCGGGCGTCGAGCCGGCCGATGCCATCCTCCCGACCGTCGTGACGTCCATCGGGCTGCCGCCCTGGGTGGTGGGCCTGTTTTGCGCGGGCGCCCTGGCGGCGTCGATGTCGACGGGAGATGCGCTTCTGCACGCGAGCGGGTCCGTGGCGGTGAAGGACTTCTACGACAACATCTCGGGCCGCGAGCTCACCGACGCGCAGGAGCGGCGCGCCATTCAGGTCCTCGTCGTGGTCTTCGGGGCGCTCGCCTACCTGCTCGCTGTGGTCTTGCAGGTGTCGCTCGTCCAGCTGCTGTTGCTCTCGTACGGCTTTATCGCGCAGCTATTCCCCCTCCTGCTGGCGACGTTCTTCTGGCCGCGAGCGACCCCGGCCGGTGCCCTCGCCGGTCTGTTGGCGGGCGGCGCCGTGACGTTGACGCTGAACCTGATCCCAGGGGCCTCGTTCGCGGACGTGCACCCGGGCATCTGGGGGATCCTGGCGAACACGATCGTCATGGTCGGCGTTTCACTCGCCACCGCGCCGATGGAGGAGGCGCACGTGGCGGAGTTCGTGGTGAGCTAGCAGATCCCGGTCTTCCTCAGCCGAGGAGAGCCGCGTACGCCGCGCCCCAGCCTCGCGCGAGTGCCTCGTTCCCGCGCAGACCCGTTTCCAGCTCGTCGAGACCGATCGCTTCATCGACCGTGTGGGCGAGGCGGTCATCACCTGGGCCAAAGCCCACCACCGTCAGACCGGCTTCGGCGAAGTGGCCGCCATCCGTCGCGAAGCGCCAGACGTCGACCGGTGGGACGGCCCCGAGAGTCGCCGCCAGGACACCGGTGGCGCTTCGGACCGCGGGATGATCCGCGGGTAACGCGTACGCGGGGTTGTCGGCGGGATATCGCTTCTCGAGCCCGCTCCAGCTCACGCGATCGAACTCCGGAATCACGATCTCGGTCCGCGTTCCGGGGATCTCCGCTCTCTCCAGTACGGGGAGCAGCTCCTCTCGCAGGTCATGCGCGTTTTGCCCGGGCACCGTACGACAATCCAGCGTCAGGACCACCTCTCCCGGGATCACGTTCGCGCTCGCCTGGTCGGTTCTGATCAACGTCGGGGCGATCGTCGCCTGCCCCAGCTCGGGATCGTCCGGGAGCGGGAGGCCGGGGAGCGCGGCCAGGAAGCTTCCGATGACGGTGAGCGGGTTGATCCCGATCTCCGTCATCGAGGCGTGCGCCATCCTTCCCTTCACCGCCACGCGGAGCTCGATGCGGCCGCGGTGGCCCCGGCGCACCTCGTTCCGGCTCGGCTCACCCACCAGGATCAGATCGGGGCGCAGGGCCTCGGCCAGGAAGCGGGCGCCGAGCCCTCCGACCTCCTCCTGGACCACTGCCGTGACGTACACATCCCCGGGTGGACGCTCGCCGGCGGCAGCGAGGCGGCCTACACCGTACACTTGCGCCGCCAACGGTCCTTTGATGTCCACCGTGCCGCGTCCCCACACGTGATCCGCGTGGATCTCGCCGCCAAACGGCGGGTGCGGCCAGTCGGCCGGGTCTCCGGCGTCGACGTGATCCAGGTGCGTGTTGAACATCACCGTCGGCGCCGACCCGCTGCCACGCAGCAGTCCGATCACGTTGCCGGCCGCGTCGATCCCCACCTCGTCGTAGCCCAAACCCTCCATCTCGACCTTCACGAGCTGGGCGATCTCGGCTTCCTCTCCGGGCATGCTCCGTGTTCGGATCAGCCGCTGGAGGAACTCGACACACGCCTCGTGATCGCTCATGGCGTCGGATCCTCACCGTCGAGCGCGAGCAGCGCCGGCGTGCCGATCGACCGCTCCGCCTCGATCCCGCCCGCGATCGCCAGCGCGCGCGTCTCGCGAAACGGCGGGGCCACGATCTGGAGCCCCACGGGCAGACCCTCGTCGTCCAGCCCTACCGGGACCGAGGCCACGGGCAGTCCCGGGAGGCTCAGTACGAACGTGGGGGCGATCCAGTCCACGTACGTCTCCATCGGTCTGCCCGCGACCGCCTCCGGGTAATTTTGCTCGACGGGAAACGGAGAGACCGCCGTGCAGGGCGTCAGGATCACCGCGTAGCGCTCGAACAGGGCCAGCATCTCCTGCCGGGCCCGGCGTCTTGCAGCCTCGGCCGCGCCCAGCTCGCGCATCGTGACCGCGAGCCCGGCTTTCAGGTTCGCGCTCAGGTTGGGACCGTAATCGTCGATGCGATCGAGGCCGTCGAACAGGTGCGCGACCAGGCCGTAAGCTCGGAGCGCCAGGAACGCATCCCGGCAATAGCCGAGATCCAGCTCGATCTCGTCCACGTCCACGTCCCACTCCCGGAGCATCTCCACGACCTCGCGGCAGCGCGATTCCACACTCGTATCGATGCCGCTGCCGGCCACATCCGGGCAGTACGCGAACCGCCTCTGGAACAGGTCGGCCTCGGCGAGCATGCTCTGGATCCCGCCTCTTTGAAGCGGACTGGTCATCGGTGATAGCGGGCTCGGTCCCGACAGCGCGTGGAGCGAGAGCGCCACGTCGGCCGACGCGCGCGCCATAATCCCCGTCACGTGCAGATCGTCCCACAGGTAGCCGGCCGGATAGGTGGGGATGAGCCCCGCGGTGGGTCTCAGACCTACCACGCCGCAGAAGGACGCGGGGATCCGCAACGATCCGCCCAGGTCGGTTCCGTGCGCCAGCGAGATCATCCCGGTCGCGAGGGCGGCGGCTCCGCCGCCCGTCGAGCCCCCGGCGCTCCGTTCCAGGTTCCAGGGGTTACGCGTGGCGCCGAACACCTCGTTCGACGTGTTGGCGCCGGCCGCGAACTCCGGCGTGTTCGTCTTTCCGAGGATCACCGCGCCCGCATCCCGAAAGCGGCGCACCACGAGCGCGTCTTCCTCGGGGACGTGATCGGCATAGAGCTTGGAGCCGTACGTGGTGCGGATCCCGGCCGTGTCGGTCACATCCTTGACGCCGACCGGAAGAGCGAGGAGCGGACCGGGGTCCTCGCCGCGTGCCAGCGCCTCGTCGATCGCGCGGGCGTCGTCGTGCGCCCGCTCGTTCAGGGTCACCACGGCGTTGACCGCCTCGTTGTGCCGCTCGACCTGCGCCATGCACGCATCCAGAAGCTCGGCCGCCGACACCTCTCCGACGCGAACGAGTCGCGTCTGTTCGTGCGCGGGGAGGAGGACGAGATCCACGGGTTCGGGCTCAGGGCCCGCCGGTGCCGTCAGGGCTGTCCGCGGCCGGCAAGAACATCTGCGCGATCGCGACCCCGTAGCGCACCGAGTCCAGCGGGAGGGTGTTGGCCTGGAGCGCCACGACGAGCCCGTGCTCGGGGTAATTGCCGATGAAGGATCTCGTGCCCTTCACGGTGCCCGTGTGGCTCGGGAACTCCCGGCCGGCGGGATCCGTCCGGATCCACCAGGCGAGCGCCTGTCGGTGGCCTAGCGGCTGCGGTTCCGAGTTCCGGGCGAACCGCCTGACGGACGAATCCAGCTGCGGCCTGTACATCTCGGCCAGTGACTCCGGCCGCAAGAGCTTCCCGTCGTTCAGGGCGAGCCCGAAGCGCGCCAGGTCCTCGACGGTGGAGAGAATGCCGCCGCCGGCGTACTTGTAGCTCGGATCTTCGGGCGGAGCGTGCACGAACCTACCCCCCTCCTCGCGCACGTAGCCGTGGCCCCGGTTGTTGATGATCCGCGATGGCACATCGAACTGCGTCGCCAGCATGCCGGCGGGCTGGAATACGTACGTCCGCATGTAGTCCTCGAACCCGAGCCCTGAAGCGGTCTCCACGATACCGTGCATGAGGTTCATGGCGTGGGACGAGTAGAGCCAGTGGGTGCCCGGCTCGAACAGGAGCGGATCATCGCGCCACAGCCGAGTCGCCTCCTCGAAGTCGTCGTAGCGGCGCAGCGCGAGGAGGTCGTGCTCCCCGAACTCCACCCCGTTGTAGTGACGGGTGCCCGAGGTATGCGTGAGGATGTGGCGAACCGTGATCGGCCATTCCTTCTCGGGATAGTAGGGAAGGTATGTCTGAATCGTGGCGTCGAGATCGACGCTCCCCCGCTCCACCAGCTGCATGACCGCCACGACCGCCAACACCTTCGAGATGGATCCGACGTTGTGAACGGTACGCCCCGTTTGCGGCGTGCGATTGTCCAGCTCGGCGTATCCGACTCCCTCGGCAAACGCGATCTCGCCGTTCAGCGCCACCGCCACCGACAGACCCGGCAGGTCGTTGTCGGCGCGCACCTGCCGCATGTAGTCGAGGAGCTGCTCGCGATCGATGGCCTGGGCCGCGGCCGCGGTCGCCAGCGACGCGGTCGCGAGCGCCGCGATCAGGATCGAAGCGACCGCCGGGACGCGGCGAAGTGATCTCCGCCCGCGCGGTCCCCGAGCGACGCCGTGGCTCCGCATCCGGTGTCGAGAGGGCCGACCGATCATCGCCCTCACTCCTCCACGAACGCCACGACGCGACAGAACGCCGCCTCGCCGCCTTTGAACAGCCATGGGAAGCACCCGATCGTGAGCCGCCGATTCTGGAGCTCCGGCGCCTCGATCTGCCCTCCGAGGTTCTCGACGTGCATGCAGTTCAGCGGGAAGAGGGCGTTGTGCGTGAGCTGGTAGTGATCGTCGGGGAAGATCTCGGCCACGCCCTCCGGGCCACCGAACTTGTTCTCGGCGATGCGGCGCACGCGATCGCAATGCCCGAACGTCCCCTTCCCGAGGAATCGCCCGATCGGGAGGTTCATGGGGTGGTCCGTCGAGATCGCATCCACGCCCCAGATCTTGATCTTCTTGTCGATCAGCCACTGCACCATGTCAGGATGCGCGCCGGGGTGCAGGTGGATGTAGCGCTCCTCGTTGGCCTCTTCGCCGAATTGCCCGTAGCGGTGCCAGCCCGTGTGCAGCATCAGGAGGTCGCCTTCCCGCACCTCGACCCGCGACTCGATCATCTCCGGCGTGTACGCGCCCAGGTCATCCATCTCATCCGACAGATCGACGATGACCCCCGGTCCGTATAGCCAATCGAGCGGGATCTCGTCGATCGTCATCCCGTTCGTCACGAAATGGCGCGGCGCATCGAGATGTGTCCCCATGTGGTTCGAGGTCTGGATGTACTGAGCGTTCACCCCGTGCTCGGCCTTCCGCTTGATGTACTTGACCTCGAACGGCGGGTAGTAGGGCCAGAAAGACACTTCTTGGTTCAACGGTTGGGAAAGGTCGTAGGGCTTCATCTTGGCGGATCCTCGCTTCGTTTCGGAGTTGATGGCGCTTGTCCCGGCGGGCCGCCGACGCCCCCCGCGGGCACCTCTACGTTCCGGCGGGATCGCCGGGCTGGAGTCAAACTACGACTCGTCGGCGAACATCGCCTTGACGGCGGGCTTCTGGACCTTGCCCATCGCGTTGCGAGGCAGGTCGTCCACCTCCAACCAGGTGCGCGGGAGCTTGTAGCGGGCGAGTCGCTCGCGGCTCCAGGCGTCGAGAGCTTCGATCTCGAGGTTTGAAGTCGGGACCACCGCCGCGCACACGCGCTCCCCCCACTCCTCGTCCGGGACACCCACGACCGCGCAGTCGACCACCTGCGGGTGGGTTCTCAGGGTCTCCTCGATCTCGATCGCGGAGACCTTGTATCCACCGGTCTTGATGATGTCCACCGAGCTCCGACCCAGGATGCGGTAGTAACCCCCCTCGAGCTGGGCGATGTCGCCCGTCTTGAACCAGTCGCCCGCGAATGCCTCGCGCGTCGCCTGGGGCTGTTCCCAATACTCTCGAAACACGCCCGGGCCCCGGATCCGGATCTCGCCCGGCCGGCCCTCGTCCGTGACCGGGTGACCCACCTCGTCGACCAGTTGAACGTCGACCCCCGGTAGCGGGCGGCCGACGGTGCCCGGCCGCCTTGGGCCGCGCAACGGGTTCGAGAGCCCCATACCGATCTCGGTCATGCCGTACCGCTCGAGCAGCCGGTGCCCGGTGATCTCTTCCCAACGCGCGAATACCCTGGCCGGGAGCGCGGCCGACCCCGACACCATGAGCCGGAGACGGGCGGCGCCGTCCGTCCACCGCCGTTGCGCTTCGGACTCGGCGCCATCCCACGCGGCGATCAGCCGCACGTACACCGTCGGCACCGCCATGAAGAGCGTGATGTCCCCCTCCGCGATCGTGTCCCACACACGGCGGGCGTCGAACTCCCTCTGCATCCGACACGTCGCGCCGGCCCACAGCGGGCACGCGAGGGCGTTGATGATGCCGTGCGTATGGTGCAGGGGCAGGATATGGAGGATGCGGTCGCTCGCTTCCCACTCCCACGCCTCGAGCATGGACCGCACCTGCGCTTCGATCATGGCGTGGGTGCTCACCACACCCTTCGGCCGGCTCGTGGTGCCGCTCGTGAACAGAATCATCGCGCGGCGGCCGGGCTCCACCTCGGGCAGCCCGCCGTCGCGGACCGGCCGCTCGTCGCTGACGGGCGGCCTGGCGGCTTCGCTGACGAGAAGACGAGTCCCGCGCTCGTCGACGAGCGGCTCCAGACGGCTCACGCCTTCGGCCGAACACACGATCGCCTCGGCCCCGGAGTCGTCGAGCGACCGCGCCAGCTCGAAGGGCGGGTGATCGGAGCAAAGCGGTACCGCGATCCCGCCCGCGCGCCAGATCCCCCACTGAACGGCTACGTACTCGGCGCCCGCGGGGACCATATAGGCCACGCGCGCCCCCTCGAGATCCGCCCGATCCGCGAGCAGAGCGGCCGCCCAGGCCGCCGAGCGGCGGTCGAGCGCCTCGTATGAATGCGCGCCTTCGCGATCCAGGATCGCGACCCTCTCACGATGAGCGACGGCCCGATCCACGAGTGGGATCCCGCTGACGCCCGAGCCCACTACGCCGCCGTCGAACTGCGGGTCGCCGACGCGAGCCGCTGGCGCTCGTCTCGCATCAGCCACGCGTAGAGCAGGAACGACACGCTCGCTGCCGAGAACCACGCTCCGTTGAACAGGAACGCGAGGCCCGGGTGCAGTCGTCCGAGGAGCGCGACCGCGATCCCGGCCCCGAGCGCGATCATGGCCGCCCGGTTGATGCCGCCGTGATAGGCGTACGAGCCGTCTTCCCGATAGAGATCGACGAGCTCCAGCCACCCGCGTCTGACCCACGCGTAATCGCACACCAGAACCCCGCCCACCGCACCGAGGAGACCCGAGTAGGTGATCAGCCACATCTGATAGGCATCCAGCAACTTCCACGGCAGGATGAAGATCCCGATGAGGCCGGCGATCAGACCCCCCGTGCGAAAGCTGATGGCTCGCGGTGCGAGGTTCGAGAAGCTGTTGGCAGGCGCCACCACGTTGGCCGCGATGTTGGTGGAGAGCGTGGCGAGGGCCAGGACCGCCATCGCGAACAGCCCCAGGACCGGGCTCCCGCGATCGGCGGTGAGCCGCGCCACGAGATCGATCGGGTTCCAGATCGCCTCGCCGTACAACACCACGGTGGCACTCGTCACGACGATACCGATGAAGGCGAACAGCGGCATCGTCGTCAGCAGCCCCAGCGCCTGCCCGACAGACTGATCGCGCTGGCTCTTCGCGTAGCGGGTGAAGTCGGGGATGTTCAGGGCCAGCGTCGCCCAGTAGCCGACCATGGCGGTCAGCCATGGGACGAACAGCGTGAGCAGGAAGCGACTCGGAGGCAGGGTGCGTCCAGAGCTCATCAGCTGGTTCGACTCGCTCAGGACGCGTCCGAGCCCGCCCACGCGCCCGATCGCCCAGACCAGCAAGACGATCCCGATCAGGAGCAGAAACGGCGCAGCCAGTGTCTCCAGCCACTTGATCGACTCCGTACCCCGCCACACGAAGTACATGTTGATGAGCCAGAACAGCCCGAAGCTGAGGTAATGCGGGACGCCGTACCCCATGAAGGTCCAGCCGCCACCGAGCCCATCCCACCCCGCCCACAGGATCCCGATGAGCGCGTGGATGGCGAGTCCTCCGATCCACGTCTGGATCCCGAACCAGCCACACGCTACCACCGAACGGAGGAGCGAGGGGACGTGCGCTCCGCGCGGACCGAACGGGGCACGTACGAACACGGGGAACGGAATACCGAAGCGGGTTCCCGCGTGCGCGTTCAGCACCATGGGCACGAGAACGATGGCGTTCCCCAGCAGGATCGCCAGCAAGCTCTGCCACCAATTCATGCCCGCTTCGATCATGCTCGAGGCCAGCATGTAGGTGGGGATGCAGACGCTCATCCCCACCCACAGCGAGGCAATGTGCCACACGTTCCACGTGCGCTCGCTGAGCGGGGTAGGCGCGATGTCGTCGTTTACCAGAGGTCCCGGGGGGAGAGATGCGGTGAGCTGTACCAGATCGCCGACGCGCTCTACGCCGGGCAGAGCGTTCCCGTCGCCGGCCCCTTCACCGGGGCCACGCGCCATCACGGCTCGTGTGCCTCCGCGGCTCGCGCGAAGGCCCGATCCAGCGCCCTGCGCGTCAGCACTTCCGCCAGGCGTCGACGATACGCCTCGGAGGCGTGGATGTCCGACGGAGGCTCACAGTCGTCGGTCGCCGCGGCCCGCGCGGCCTCGGCGATTCTCTCCGGCGTCGGGGCCTCACCGACGAGGATCGCGGCCGCGCTTGGGGCGAGGCTCGCGGTCGCGGCGGCGTTCACGTATCCGAGCGCGGCGCTCGAGCACACTCCGGCCCCATCAACACGGACCTGCGCGGCCACCCCGACCAGCGCGTAGTCTCCGGCGCGCCGCGCGACCTCTTCGAAGGCCCACCCGTCCCCGTTCTCGAGCGCCGGCACCTCGATCTCCACCAGCAACTCCCCCGGGTCGAGCGCCGCCATGAACGGCCCGAAGAAGAACTCGGCGGCGGGAATCCAGCGATCGCCGTTCACTCCCTCGACCCGGAACCGCGCCCCGAGCGCGAGCATCACGGCGGGGAGCTCCGACGCCGGGTCCGCATGTGCGAGGCTGCCCCCGATCGTGCCCCGGTTGCGGATCTGCGGGTGCGCGACGTGACCGAGGGCTTCGGCGAGCAGCGGTGCCGCGCGAGCCACATCCTCCGAGCGCTCCACCGCGCGCTGCCGCGTCATGGCGCCGATCCGCAGAGAGCCGTCATCGGAGACATGGAGAAAAGAGAGCTCGTCCACGCCGTTCAGGTCGATGAGGAGCGTCGCTCGAGCCAATCGGAAGTTCAGCATCGGGATCAGGCTCTGCCCGCCCGCGAGCGGACGGGCGTCGAACCCGCCCTCCTCGAGCTGTTGGAGCGCCTCCGCCAGGCTCGACGGAGCCACGTAGTCGAACGGAGGCGGCTTCATGGAGTCACCTCCTCCGTCTCCCCCGGCTTACCCTCGGTGGGGCTCTCCCCCGAAGCCCTCTCGAGGAGGTCGAACAGGCGTTGCGGGCTGAGCGGGATCTCCAGCACCTCGATCCCCCATGGCGCGAGAGCATCCTCGATCGCCTGCGCGAACGCGGCGGCCACCGGTATCGCCCCCGCCTCACCGACGCCTTTCACGCCGAGCGGGTTGAGCGGCGACGGCGTCTCGATGTGCTCGGCCACGATCGGGGGCACCTCCGTCGCGGTCGGCAGCAGGTAATCCATGAACGAGGCGTTCGAGAGCTGGCCGGACTCGTCGAAGTGGAGCTGCTCGTAGAACGCGTTTCCGATCCCGAGCGCTACTCCTCCATGGATCTGTCCCTCGACGATCGTCGGATTGATCACGACCCCGCAGTCGTGCACGACGACGTATCGAAGGATCTTCGCGAGCGCCGTTTCGGGATCCACCTCCAGGACCAGCGCGTGCACACCGCTGGCCGTGCTGCCCCGGTCCGGCCCGAAATACGACGTCGCTTCGAGCCCGGGCTCGGTGCCGGGGCGCACGGCGCCCCGAAGCGGATTGGCCCGAGCCGCCAGCTCGCTCAGGTCGAATCCGTGATCGGGCGCCCCCTTCACGGTCACTCGTCCATGCGCCAGCTCGAGATCATCCTCGCTTACCTCGAGCAGGTGGCTCGCGAGCCTGAAGATCTTCTCCCGCACGGCCTGCGCGGCGGCGTGGCAGGCGCTCCCGGCCACCACCGCCCCGCGGCTCGCGAAAGTGCCCGTTCCCCAGTGGAACTCCATCGTATCGCCGGTGACGACCCGGACGTGCGCCGGGTCGACCCCGAGCTGGTCGGCCACGACCTGCGCGAACACGGTGAAATGGCCCTGGCCCTGCGTGCCGACGCCGGTGACCACGGACACGGTGCCGCTCGGCTCCACGGTCACCCGCGCACCCTCGTAAGGCCCGATCCCCGTTCCCTCGACGTACGAGACGATCCCCAACCCCAGGTGGCGGCCGTCGTCCCGCGCCTTCTGCTGCTCGGCCGGGAACGCTTCGTACCCGATCAGATCCGCGGCGCGCTCGAGCGCCGGGGCGTAGTTGCCGCTGTCGTACGTGAGGGGCGCCGAGTCTTGAAAGAGGATCTGGTGATCGTGCGGAAAGTCTTCCGGATCCAGGTAGTTACGACGGCGGATCTCGACCCGGTCGATGCCGAGCTCGCCTGCCGCCGCATCTAGCAGGCGCTCGATTACGAACACGCCGTGCTGTCGTCCTGCCCCCCGCACGGGCGTGACGATCGGCTTGTTCGTGAATACGACCCTGAACTCGCTGTAGTAGCTGGGCACCCGGTACGGGCCGAGGAGCGTGCACTGGCTGTTGATCGGGACCGTCAGCCCGTACGGATCGTACGCGCCGGTATCGTGCAGGAACTCGTCGTGAACCCCGAGGATCGTCCCGTCCGCGGCCACCGCCAGCTCGGCGTCGTGAATCTGTTCCCGCTCCTGCGTGGTAGCGAAGAAGCTCTCGTAGCGGTCCTCGATCCACTTCACGGGTCGCCCGAGTTGGAGCGAGATCCAGGGCAGGATGATCTCCTCCCCGTAGAACATGATCTTCGGTCCGAAGCCGCCGCCGATGAACGGAGCGATCACGCGGACCTGCGACTCGGAAAGACCGAAGGTGGCGGCGAGCGCGTTGCGCACCGGGATGGGTGCCTGCGTCGTGTCCCAGACCGAAAGACGTCCATCGTGAGGATCCCACCAGGCCACGATGCCGCGATTCTCGAGCGCCCCGGAGACCCCCCTGTCATATCGAAAGCGTCGGCGGATGACACGATCCGCTGCTTCGCGCGCCGCACGGTAATCACCCTTCTCCTGGATCACGTGCGCAGCCAGGTTCGAGGCCAGGTCCTCGTGCACCAGAGGCGCGTCGGGCGCGAGAGCGGCCTCCAGCGCCACGGCAGGGTCCAGCGGCTCGAGGTCGAGCTGCACGGCTTCCGCCGCATCCTCGGCCGTGTAACGGCTCTCGGCCACGATGACCGCGATGGCCTCGCCGACGTGACGCACTCGGTCCCGTGCGAGGGGCAATGGGGTGCGAGCGTGGAACTCCAGCCGCTCGATCGGAGGCGGCGGGACCAGAACGGGTCCTGCGATACACAGGTCTCCGAGGTCTTCGGCCGAGTACACGCCCACGACGCCCGGGTGCGCGCGGGCAGCCGAAAGATCGAGACTCCGGATACGTCCGTGCGCGAGATCGCTGCGGACGAACGCCGCGTGCAGAAGCCCCGGGAGCTGGACGTCGTCCACGAATAGCGCCTGGCCCGCGAGAAGCCGTGGGTCCTCGTTTCTGACCACCGGCGCGCCGAACCAGCGCTCGCTCACGGCGAGCCCCGCTCAGCGGCGAGCTTCACGGCTTCCAGGATGTTTTGGTAGCCGGTGCACCGGCACAGGTGGCCGGAGACGACGTCGCGGATCTGTTCCTGGCTCGGGCTCGGCTGCTCGCGCAGGAAGGCCACCACGGTCATCAAGATGCCCGGGGTGCAGAAGCCGCACTGCAGCCCGTGTGCGTCCCTAAACGCCAGCTGGACCGGGTGAAGATCCCCGTCTTCGGCCAATCCCTCGACCGTGGTGAGCTCGCGACCGTTCGCCTGCACCGCAAACAGGAGACAGGACCGGACGGGCTCTCCGTCCAGAAGCACGGTGCAGGCGCCACACACACCGTGCTCGCAGCCCACGTGCGTCCCCGTCAGCCCGAGCTCGTGACGCAGGAAGTCGCTCAGCAGCAGACGCGGCTCGACGTCGCCCTCGTGTTCCCCTCCGTTCACGCGCACGCGGATCTGGACGAGGCTCATCGCGGTCCTACCCGCCGTCTCCGTGGCCGCGGAAGGCGTCGTCGTCGAAAGAGGACCGGAGCCGGCCCTTCAGGGGACCAGCTCCTCCCCAGGCTCCAGGCGGACACTCCACAGGCCACTGAAGTACTCGGCGAAAAACAGGTTCCCTTTGTGCGGCTGCGGCCCCCACGTGAACGGCGCGTTGGCGACCACTCCGTCGGGGTCGTATGCCTTGTAGACCGCTATCTCGCGGCCCTGATGATACAGGTTGCCCTTCAACTCGCCCGAGATATCGACGACGCGCAGTCCCCCGTTGTAGAAGGCCGCGTACAGCTTGTCCCCCTCGATCCACAGATTGTGCGACCCCGCCTCCGGGATCTCGTAGCGTGCGACCTCTTCGGGGTTCTCGGGGTCGGTGAAATCGACGATGTGGATGTAGCCGGCCATGAACTGCGGAGTACGCGCCTGATCCAGGCCGTCGAACCCGGGGCGTCCGATCTCGTCGCCCATGAAAACGTAGAACTTCCCCGTCGGACTCCGGTAGGGGAAGGCCGCATGGGTAGCACCGCCAATGTCGCGAAAGCGAGCGATCTCGACCGGATTCGAGGGGCTGCCACCGACGTTTCCGCCACCCACGTCGACGAGGACGACTCCGTCACCCCAGTTCGACGTGTACGCGATCCCATCCACGATCCACACGTCGTGGATCGCGTGACCCGGGGTATCGAGCTCGAAGCGACCCACGCGCTGCGGGCTCGTCGGGTCCTCGATGTTGATCACGTCGAACCGAATCCCGTTGTTCACGGCGTACACGTGATCCTGGTAGATGAACAGGTTGTGGACCCCGCCCGTGAGCTCGTCGTCGAAGGTCGAATGGACCCGGATGTCTCTGGGGTCGGAGCAATCGAGGATAACGATTCCGTTGCGTCGACTCGAGGCACCCTCGCGCGAGATCACGCACACCGCACCGTCCTCGGAGACCTTCACATCGTTCGTCGTGCGGGCATCGACGACGATCGAATCGGTCATAGCGGGGCTGGACGGATCCGTCACGTCCCAGAAGTACACCGCCCCGCTGGCCCGGTGCGTACCGGTGATCGCGTAGTCTCGACCATCCGCTCCCTCCCACACCCACAGGTCGGATGTCGACACGTTATGGACCGCCCCCTGACCCACGAACTTGATCTCCTGCGACACGTGACGCGGGTGAATCTCGACGGTCTGCCGCGCGGCGTGCCCCGGGACGTTGGCGACGACGGTGTACACGCCGGGGCGATACGCCACGAAGCGCCCCTCGTCATCCACCTCGGCGGGGGGAAGGTCCGCTGTCGCTTCGAGCGCCGCATCCGCCAGAACCGTGAAGGTCACCGGCATCCCCTCGACCTCGGAGCCGGTCGCGTCACGCGCCTCGGCCGTGAAGTGCACCACCTCGCCGGTGCGAGCCCGCTCCCGGCTGGCGCTGATCGAGATCGAGGCCGTCGGGTTCTCGACGATCTCGTAGCTGACAGCTCCCTGGATCCCTTCGGCCTCTGCCGCGAGCGTGACTCGACCCGGTGCGCCGGCGGTCAGGATGCCGAAGCGATCGACCTCCGCCACACTCGGATCGCTGGTGGACCAACGGACTTCGCTGTCCCGTACGTCGCCCGCAGTGTCGAGGAGCGTGGCCGCGTGGCGCACCGACGTCCCGGCGTACATCTGCCCGCCGCCGGGCGTCACGTCGACGCGGTCGAGGGGGGGAAACGCGACGCTCACCGGAATCTGAGTACGCACGTTTCGCGCATCGGCCACGATCGCGATGATCAGGTACTCGCCTCCCTTGATCGCCTTCACGACGCCCTCGAACCGGGACACGTCCAGGTTCCGTCCGGCGAATCGCTGTCTCTCACCCCGGAACAGGGGGAAGAACATCACGGGGGCGTCCACCGTGTGGCCGCTCGCGTCGAGCACCCGCGCCTCGACCGTCACCTGGTCTCCCACTTCGAGCTCCAGCGAGGCAGGACTGATCTCGATGCTGGCCGCCTCGCCCTGCGCGTGCAGGGACACCTGAGCGGCGGCGTACAAGATCGCCAACGCGGGGAGCAAACGTCGCGCGTACGTCATCGACCGTTTCCTTTCGTCATGCACCGACTCGTCCACGACGGAGCGTGGCCGTCCGGTTCGGGGCGGCGAAGCACGGAAGATTCGACGCGGCGGGTGGGGATGCAACGCGCCCCCGCTCGGGAGCCTGCCGCAGGGCAAGCCCGGAAACGGGGGCGCTATTCCTCTCGGCGTTGTCCGAGGGGCCCAGCAGGGCAGATTAAAGCGTTAGACGACGCCGTACGCGAGCATAGCGTCCGCGACCTTCACGAACCCACCGACGTTCGCGCCACGTACGTAGTTGACGCTCCCGTTGTCAAAGCCGTACTCGACGCAGGTCTCGTGGATGTCCTTCATGATCGTCATGAGCCGACTATTCACGTCGGCCCGGTTCCAGCGGGTGTGCAACACGTTCTGCGTCATCTCGAGCCCCGAGATCGCGACACCACCCGCGTTCGCCGCCTTGCCGGGCCCGTACAGGATCTTGGCGTCCGCGAAGGCCGTGACCGCGCCGAGCGTGGAGGGCATGTTGGCGCCCTCGGACACCACCTGGCAGCCGTTCGCCAGCAGGGTCTTGGCATCATCTTCGTCCAGCTCGTTCTGGGTAGCGCTCGGGAACGCGGCGTCGCACGGAACGGCCCACGGGCGCTCCCCCGCGTGGAACTCGCACCCGAACTCCTCAGCGTACTCGGAGATCGTCCCGCGGCGGACGGTCTTCAGGTCGATGACCCAAGCCACCTTGTCCTGGTCCATCCCGTCCGGATCGTGCACGAAGCCGGTCCGGTCCGAGAGGGTGATCACCTTCGCCCCCAACTCGACCAGCTTCTGCGCGGCGTACTGGGCCACGTTCCCGGAACCGGATATGGTGCAGACCTTGCCGTCCAGGTCTTCGCCGCGAGTGGCGAGCATCTCGCGCGCAAAATAGACCGCTCCCCAGCCAGTCGCCTCGGTCCGGATGAGGCTGCCACCCCAGTTGATGCCCTTCCCCGTGATGACGCCCGTAAACTCGTTCTTGAGCCGCTTGTACTGGCCGAACAGATATCCAATCTCTCTCGCTCCCACGCCGATGTCGCCCGCCGGCACGTCGACATCGTCGCCGATGTGGCGGAAGAGCTCGGTCATGAACGCCTGACAGAAGCGCATCACCTCGCCGTCGCTCTTTCCCTTGGGGTCGAAATCGGACCCGCCCTTGCCACCGCCCATGGGGAGCGTCGTGAGGCTGTTCTTGAGGATCTGCTCGAACCCGAGGAACTTGAGGATGCTCAGGTTCACGTGGGGATCGAAGCGCAGGCCGCCCTTGTACGGCCCGATCGCGTTGCAGAATTGCACGCGGTGACCGCGGTTTACCCGCACCCGCCCTTCATCATCCTCCCACGTGACGCGGAACGTGATGCTGCGATCGGGCTCGGTCAGCCGCTCAAGGATGCCGGCTCTCTCGTACTCGGGATGTTCAGCCATGAAGTCCGCGAGGGACGTGGCGACCTCACCCACCGCCTGGTGGAATTCGAGCTCGCCGGGGTTGCGGCGCACGAGCCGCTCCATGAACGCGTCGAGGTCCATTCCAGATCTCCTAGTGCGCTACGGCCCGCACTGTTGAACGGGTGTCAGTGTGCTGGTTTCCCCGAGATCTCACCCGGGTGCCAGGCCCAGTGCCCCGCGGTTCGCGATGGAAGCCGCGGAGGTCTTCGCCTGCAGGTTTCGAGCCTGCGGGCCGCGTCCGAATGCGCCCTCGCTCACTCTCGCTCGCTCCCTTCTTCCGGCCTGGCATCGCCGGGTGGGAGCGTGTCGTCGGTGGCCCGGAGTAGGTACTCGTACAGGACGAGAGCCTCCCACGGGCTCGCCCCGACATCCGGCATACGAACGCCGTATCCGGAGAGCAGGGTTCGAGCGGTCGGATCGTGCGTGAGCATCGAATCCGGGACGAGGATCATACGGTAGATCCACCCGAACGTGCGGTGCTCGGTGACCGCGTTCAGGTCGGGTCCGACCAGCCCGCGCCGGTCGAATCCATGGCAGTTCGCGCACCCCAGACTCGAGAACAGCTCCCGGCCCTGCGCGACGAGCTCGGCCTCGTCCGGCCCTTTCAGCCCGGGCTCGACGGGCTCGAGCGGCTCCGCTCGAGCCGTGTCGGCCTCCGGCGCACGCGGCCGGAACGCCACGGAAGGCTCGGCGGTGCGGGTCACCTGCCAGACGCCGGCGTGCCTCACCCCGGTATCGATGTGCAGTGTGGTGAACGTGCCCTCGATCCGGTCCACGGCGATGCGGCCGGTGTAGGTGGTCTTCAGTCGGCAACCACAAGCGGGATCTTCATATTCGCCGAGTTGGCCGTAGATGACGTCACCCTCTGCGCGCACGAAGCGGATGGCGAGCAGCGGTGGCGGCAAGCTCGCATCGCGCCCCTCGGGGAGAGGGTGCTCGAACCCGGCGGGCGCCATGAGCACATCGCCGTAGGCGCTGTCGGCGTCGGATGCGAGGCGAAAGAAGATGCTCCCGGTGCGACCGCTTTCGCGGCCCGCATACGAACCACTCCACTCCCCCACCAATGCCGCGATGCTGGCCGGGTCGCCGGAGACGGGCACGGCTGGTGGCTCGTACCCGCAGCTGACGAGCAGGCTCACCGCGAGCGCGGCTCGCGCACTCCTACGCGGCACGGTCCCTGTCTCCTTTCCCCGCTCGGCGGGCGAGACATTCGCCCGGCTCGCGAGACGTTCGGACCTTACAGAACGCATGCGCCGCACGCGAGGGGCCGCGGCTGGGGCGCGCGGGCAACTCGTTGTAACGGGACGGCTTGCTTCGATCCGCGCCGCGCAAAACGGACTCCAGACGGGACATCCTGCGACATGAAGGCCGAACCACCCCGGGACATCGGGTCCGGCCGCCCGGTGGACACTCCGATTCTCCCTTCACACGCCGGGCAAGGGCGGGAGGGCCAGGACCTGAGCGAGCAGCGCGGCGCGCTCGAGCATGGCATCGATATACGCGAACTCGTGTCGGGCGTGCGCCCCATCGCCGACCGCCCCGAGGCCATCCAGGGTGGCGGTGTAGAGGCTGGTGAGGTTGCCATCAGACCCACCACCCGAGTCTCCCTCCTCGAGCTCGATCCCCAGCCGGGTCGCCAACCCTTCGGCGGCCTTCCACAGGAGGGCGTTCCGAGGCGTCCGCTCCATGGGTGCGCGACCGACCAGGCCCTCGATCTCGATGCGCGTGCCCGGAACGGTCGGCTCCAGGGATCGAATCGCCGACTCGATCCGTGCGGCATCCTCCGCCGTCCACACCCGCACATCGACCTCGGCCCGGCTGCTGGGCGCGATCACGTTGGAGCGCGTCCCGCCTTCGATGACGCCCACGTTGACGGTGATCCCGCGATCCCGATCAGCGAGCGCGTGGAGCTTCTGGATGACATACGAGAGCTCGAGGATCGCGGATGCGCCCGAGTCGGGGTCGAGGCCGGCGTGGGCCTCCTTCCCGATCACCTGCAGTGTGTAGTGCGCGATGCCGCGTCGCCGGGTCTTCAGCTTCCCGGTCGGCCCGAGCGCCGGCTCGGGCACCAACGCCCGCACGACGCGCTTCGCCAGCCGGATGATATGACGCTCGGATTCGGGACTGCCGATCTCTTCGTCCGAGGTCAGCAACACGACCGGCACGACGGATGGAACGACATCCAGGTCCTTCAGCGCCTGCAGCGCGAAGACGATCTGAGCGAGCCCGACCTTCATGTCGAACGTGCCCGGGCCGCGAATTACGTCCTCATCGACTTCGAGAGGCATGTCGGTCAACGTGCCCAACGGCCACACCGTGTCCATGTGACCCAGAACCAGCTGGAGTGGCCTGCCACGCTCGCGCTCGACAGGACGCGCGAACAGCTGCCCCCCCGTCGCCCGGCCCGGGAGGTGGCGCACGGCATAGCCCGCGCGCTCCAGTCCACCCGTCAGGAGCTCTCGAACCTCCGCTTGGGATTCCGGAACGGTCGTCGGTGACTCGGCCAGGGTCAGCGCCCGGACGTAGTCCACCATCTCGTCGCGCTGCTGCCGCACGTGCTGGAGCAGACGGGTGCCTTCGACCTCCGATCCAACCTCCACGCCGCGCCTCCCCTGATCGGTGCGAGATTGCATGTGCGTCGGAATCCGTCAGCCTGCCGGGTTCCCTCCCCGGTCAGCCGATTCGTGCCGGGACTCTCGGCTCAGGCCCCGCCGCCCGCGGCGCTCAGCTGCGATTCGATGAACGTACGGTGCGGAGCGTAGACCGGGTCATCCAACGACTCGCCCGATGCGATGGCCTCGTTGAGACGCTGCAGGTATGCCGCCTCGCCCGCCGCGTCGCCGTCGAGGGCCGCCGCGCGGCCGCCCAGCAGGAGGCCGTAGAGCTGGCGTGGATTGTCGCTGAGCAGTGCCTCCGACTCGGCGCGGGCCCCGGCTGCGTCACCCAGCATCAGCTGGAGAAGACCCACATGAAAGCGAGCATCCCCGTCGAGCTCCGCGGGGGGCAGCGCCTGGTAGGCGTCGATCGCCATCTGGCCGAAGAACTCGGCGCGGTCGCTCCCTCCCTCGTGCTCGCGCATGGCGCGGTCGAAGAGGCGATCCGCGGCCTCGCGTGGGGGCATGTTGGCTAGCTCCTCGGCCGACATCATCCCGGTCGACCCGCCGGCCGCGCCGGCGTCCCCGGGAGTGCCGATGCCACCGGTGATCGGGTCGTCGCCGATGCGCGCCAGGCTCCCCCGCTGCACGAGGACCGCGATCAGCACCGAGAACGCCACCAGCGCGAGGGCGGATGCGATCCAGGGGAGTCGCGCCGCGAGCGGCTTCTTCGCGTGTGTCGAGACCTGCTGGCCGCATTCGCCGCAGTACAGGGCACCGGCTGCGAGGCGGGATCCACACGCGTTGCAGAGCTCCGGATCTCCGGGCTTGCCGGTCAAGGCGGCACCGCATTCCGCGCAGAACCTTCCGCCTCCCTGCGAGCCGCAAGACGGACAGCGAACGGTCTTCATGGGAGCTCCCCTTTCCAGATCGGCGCGAAGCTCCAGCGGCCGGTCAAGATTCCCGATCCGATCGGTCGCCGAGCACGACGTCGAACTCGATCTCCTCACCCTCGCGGATCACGACCACTCGAACCCGATCGCCGGGCGCGTGTGCCCGCAGTGCGTCGGTCAGGCCGTAGAGATCCGCCACATCGTGCTCACCGAGCGCGATGATGATGTCGCCGCCCTCGATCCCGGCCTCTTCGGCGGGCGAGCCCGCGCTCACGCCGCTGAGCAGCACGCCGTGATCGACCGGCGTGAAGTCGGGGACCGTCCCCAGGTAGGCGCCGTATCCACCGGAATCCTGCGCGGGAGCACCGACATCGGGAATCAGCGTGAGACGGTCGCGACGGTCCGCCACGCTCGAGACGATGCGCGCCGCGAAATCCCCCACCCGCTCCAGTCCGTCGGCGTCGATCTTGTCCCAATCATCCGACGGCTTGTGGTAATCTCCGTGCACGTTCGTGAACAGGTGCAAGACCGGGATGTCTCGCGCGTAGAACGAGGTGTGGTCGCTGGGTCCGTACCCGGCCTCCTCGTACGCCAGCTCGATCCCGAGCGGCTCGTTCGCGAGGTCCACCAGCTCCTGCCACTCTGGCGCCGTCCCGATCCCGTACACGATCAGTGGGCTGCTCTCGAGCCGGCCGACCATGTCCAGATTCACCATGGCCTGCGCCCGCTCGAGCGAGATCGTGGGATTCTTGGCGTAGAAGCCGGATCCGATCAGACCGCTCTCCTCACCCGTGAACGCCATGAACAGAACCGGTCGCGCCGGGGCGGGGCCGGCCGCCAGCCGTTCGGCTGCCACGAGCAGGGCGGCCACGCCCGAGGCGTTATCGTCAGCCCCGTTGTGGATCTCTCCCGCATCACCCAACGATCCGAAGCCGCCGTCGCCCAGGTGATCGTAGTGAGCGCCGAACACCACGACTTCGTTCGCGAGCTCGGGATCGGTGCCCGGAAGCAAGGCCACGATGTTCCTGCCGGTGCCGGCGGCGGCGTGAGGGTTGGTCGCGCTCGCCAGCGGCACGTCCTGGAAGTAGGTCCCGTCCTCGCCGGCCGGCTTCAGCCCGAGCTGCTCGAAGCGCGTGACGATGTACGCCGCGGCGCACTGCTCGCCCTCGCTGCCCGCGAGCCGCCCACCGAGGGCGTCGTCGGCCAGGTAGCGCACGACCGCGATGGCGGTCCACTCCTCATCGGCGATAACGGGGCACGCCGGCGAGCCTTCCGGCTTGGCGCCGGGCTCGGCCGGTGTCTGAGCGACGATGTCGGCCGAGGGCCCGAAGGGCGCGCCGATCAGAAGCGTGAGACCGGTAGCGAACGTGTATCTGATACGTTTCATCGTGATCTCGCTGAGCCTTTCATGATCTGGTTGTGCTCTCCAACCGGTTTCCCGACCGGAAGCAGCCGGAAGCCGTCGAGTGCCCGAAGTCCGTCAGGATACACCGAGGAGGCGCTTGTGGGCCACAATCCGAATCAGGCCGTTGGACTGGCCGTATATCCGAGGATGGTCAGAACGATCATGTAGACGATGATCCCCACGCCGATCCACGTGATGACCCGGTTCGGCCTGCCGTCGCGTCTCGGGCGGCCAATGACCGGCGCGAGGAACAGAAGCAGGGCCGCGATCCCGAACGCGGCGACCCCGACCACCTCGCCCTCGATCCACAGGATGTGCGCCGGGAGGTACTTGAGGGTCTGGAACATGAACATGAAGTACCACTCGGGCTTGATCCCGGCCGGCGCCGGCGCGAAGGGGTCCGCCTTCTCTCCCAGCTCGGCCGGAAAATAGGCCGCCAACGCCGCCACGATCGCCAGCGCCGCCAGCCAGCCCACAAGATCTCGCAGCAGGAAGCTCGGGACGAAGGGCAGTGAGCGCTTCGACCCCCCTTCCCGTTCGACGCTGGGCGGCACGCTCATGCCGTGCCTCTGCACCAGGTAGACGTGCAGACCGAGGAGGATCACGATCAGGGCTGGAAGGACCGCCGCGTGGATCGCGTAGAAGCGGGTCAGCGTGGCGCCGCTCACGTCGTCCCCGCCGCGCGCGACGCGCAGCAAGCCCTCGCCTATCCACGGCACCACTCCCACGATCTGCGTTCCCACGCGGGTGGCGAAGAAGGCGAGCTGATTCCACGGAAGCAGGTAGCCGGTGAACCCGAACGCGAGCGTGATGCCGAACAGCGCCATCCCCGTGTACCACGTGAGATCCCGCGGGGGACGATACGCCCTGAGCAGGAAGACGCTGAACAGGTGGAAGAACAAGACGAGAATCATGAGGTTCGACGCCCACGAGTGAATCGAGCGGATCAGCCACCCGAACTGCACGTCCGTCATCAGGAACTGCACGGACTCATAGGCCTCTGTCGCGCTGGGACGGTAGTAGAACAGCAGGAGTACGCCGGTCGCCACCTGGATCGCGAACAGGAAGAGCGTCATCCCGCCCAGGTAGTACCAGATCGTGTGCCGGTGGACCGGGACTTCCTTCTTCTTCGCGATCCGGCCGAGCGCGGACAAGCCCAGCCGGTCCTCCAACCACCGACTCGCGTCGCGCGCCATCCTGTCCCAGGTGCGCACGCCCGTCAGTCTCCCGCTCGGGCCTGTCTGGGCACTTCTGCGCTCAAGGTCACGATTCCCTCCCGATCACGATCCTGTCTTCTTGGACGTTCACGGTGAAGCGCTGGAGCGGTCGCGGGGGAGGACCCTGGATGTTGATCCCGTTCAGATCGTAGTGCCCGTTGTGGCAAGCACACCAGATCCGACTGATATCGTCCCGATACTGGACGATGCAATCCAAATGGGTGCACATAGCTTCGTACGCGCGCAGGTCTCCGTCGGGAGTGCGGATGAGGATGCCCGGGCGACTTCCGAACCTGAAGATCTGACCCGTGTTGGGGCCGATCTCGTCCGGT
Source organism: Gemmatimonadota bacterium (assembly GCA_039588275.1). Classification (GTDB taxonomy): domain Bacteria; phylum Gemmatimonadota; class Gemmatimonadetes; order Palauibacterales; family Palauibacteraceae; genus JBDHAC01. The sequence goes on along the minus strand of JBDHAC010000009.1, from coordinate 20,749 downwards.
GATATCTGGAGCGTTACGGTCGACGCGGTGGACTCTGCCGCCTCGGGCGGGATAAGGTAACGCGTGGTCGGGTACAGGACCGACAGGACGAGGCCCCCCGCGCTGGTACCCAGAATCCAATTGACGAAACGCCGACGTGTAGACGCTGAATGTGTGGACTTCGAACGCGCATTCTCTGCTGCCATCGCTCCTCCCCCCCCGCGACATCAAGGCTCCGTTTTAACACCAACCCCTTCGTGCTCGCGAATCTTGAAGACGAGGCCGACGATTAGCACGAGGATGATGGCAGCCGAGACGGTGAGTCCCACGCGCCGTGTGCGCAACTCCCTGAGGGCGTCTTCCCCCCTCGCGTGGGCGGCGAGCGTGACCTCGAAGCCACTCTCGACGGCGGCACGCACGGAATCAAGGGAGAACGAGTGGAGGACGGTGCGCGCCTTGATGAGGGAGTTCGTCGCATCGCGGAGGCCGAATTGAGCCTCACTCACCTCCATCCCGGCCTCCTCGGCTCTGGTCAGCAGGGAGTTCGCCTGTTCGAAGCTCTCGTGTAGAGAGTCAATGAGCGACCGCATCTCCGTGGCCGACTGTCCTCCACGGCTCTCGGGCGTGTGACAGCGCGTGCACACGGCCTGACCCTGCGCGCCGAGCATCTCGTCGCTTGTCGGTCCGATTTCGTGATTGCCGTGGCAGGTGGCGCACCCCGGGGCACCGATCACCGTGAACATGCTGCTCTTGAAACTGTTGCCGAAGAGCTGCCCCTGGACCGCATGGCACTGACCGCAGACGTTCCCGACCCAGGAGATCCCGGGCGGCGCTGCGCCGTGGTTTCCGTGGCAGTCATTGCAGGTTGGCGCGGAGAGGTCGCCCTCTTCCCACATGATCTGCCAGTGCTTGCTGCGCTCGTACTTCTCTTGTTGGTCCGTCGGGATGCCGTAGCCCGCCATGCGCGCGCCGTCGGAGTGACACGCGCCACACAGACTCGCGACGTTGAGCGGGTGAACCGTGGACTGCGGATCGGCCGCAGGTCTGATGGAATGGGCCGGGTGGCAGCTAACGCACGTCGCTACCCCGGGATCATTCAGCTCCGCAAGCCGCTGGCCATGGACCGACGTCCAGTACTCCGACACCTGGTCTACGCGCGTGGACGGGTTGAAGCGGCGCATGAACGGAAGACTGGAGTGGCAGCTTCCGCAGACGTCGGGGACCTGCCGCGGTCCGGGCGCTCCGATGTACCCCATCTCGGGATCCATCGCCTCCGCTCCCATGACCGCCGGGTTGCCGCCGTGACAGGCACTGCAACCGAATCCTCGGGCAGCGTGGATGTCCTCGGGGAAACGCGCCGCAGGACCGGCGAGCCTTTCGTCTCCCAGTACGCTATGGCACGTCGCGCAGCTGCCCGTGGGTCGCTGGGTGGGCTGCTCGGCGGATTCCTGTGGGGACTGCTCGGCTGGCTCCTGGCCGGAGGCCGGCCACGACGCGAGGAGCGCGACCAGGATCAGTCCGCCTCTGATCCCGTGCGAGGACGGATGGTTCACGGGGTCGATCCGAGCTGGCGCAAAAACGCCACCAAGTCCGCCATCTCGACCGCGCTGAACGCAGGCCATTCGGCGGCCTCACCCGTTCCGCCGCCCATACCGATCACCGTGTGGTTCCAAAGTGCCGTCACCACCTCGGTGGTTGTCACCAGCCCGGCAGACTCCCCTAGATCGCTCGCGCTCCTCCCACCACGTCCATACAGCGCATGGCACTGCAGGCACCCCTTCAGTGTGAGCTGCTGGCGACCTCGTGCCGGGGTCCCCGATTCGCCGAAATAGTCCAGGGAGTAGAGGTAGGCCACGAGATCGGCCATCTCCTCGGCGGTGAGCTCGGGTACCGAGATCCCTCCGGCCCGCATGGCCGCCTGCATGGAAGGTGCCTTGTTCCACATGGCCGCGATGAACTCCGACGCGCTCCACTCCCGCCCGCGCCCTCCGAGTGGCGGACCTATCTGGCCTCCGGCTCCACGGACCGCATGACAGCGGATGCATCCCTTTTCCGAGAACAGCTCGCGACCCACGTCCGCGCGCCCAGGCAGCACGTACAGAGGACCCTGCGGGGTCTGATCCATAACCGATTCGAGGAACGACATGAGATTCCCGAACTCGGTTCCCGTGAAAGGTGCCCGTTGGATGCGGAGGGTCCGCATCGTCTCCGCCATGCCGGGACCATGGTTCCACATCGCGGCCGCCACGAACATCGGCGAGCTGTGTTGGGCCAGGAAGTCCAGGTTCGGCCCGAGCACACCTCCTGCGCCCTGGACCTGGTGGCACATCGCGCACTTCTTCTCCGCAAACAGCTGCCGGCCCGCATCCACGTCGCCATGCGAGTCGAAATAGTCGAGGGTGAACAGGAAGCCGATGAGGTCATCCGTCTCGTGGGCATGAAGCTCGGGGTAATCGACACCGAGCTCCTCCATGCTCTTCCGCATGCTCGGTAGATGGTTCCACATGGCGGCGGCGAGCTGGAAGAAGGACCTGCGCCCTTCAATCCGCCCGAGGTCGGGTCCGACCCCGCCACCCAGCCCCCGCACGGCGTGGCACTGGACGCAACCCTTCGTGCCGAACACCCTCGCGCCGGATGCCGCGTTCTGCGTCGGCCCAGGCCCTGCCTGTGCGAGCAGATTCGCGGCCGGCAGCATGAGCGACAGGACGGCGCCGAGCAGGATCCTGCGCACCGCATCAGGGCTCGGAACTCTGCAACGCGACTGGGCGATCATGCGCGAACCACCTTCCTACTGCACCGCCGACCGGAGCATCGTTTGTTCTTCATCGGCTCATCGGGACCACAAACGGGTCCTCGGGTACTTCAGTGCCTTCTTCAACCGTAGCATGCCTCGAAAGGCTCTGAAAACGCAAACTTGAGGCGCATCCAGCTGAAACGTCCACCTGATACCCGCCACACAATCCAGCCACGTTGTGTGGGTAGCCGCTGGATTGGGGATCCGACGTCTGAAGGATCTGATGAGCCGGGTAGCAGTTGGAGCAGGTGTTCGTCTTCGGAGAAGCTCTCGACCGGGTCCGAGGACGCTCGTCGCCGAGGGCGCCGTGGTAGGTCACACAGCCTTCATCGGCCGGTTGCTGGCCGAACGCAGCCGAGGGGGCGGCCAGGGCAGCGAGAGCCAGCCAGCCCCCAATGGTGATCGCGCGCGCCCGCGTCACGGAGCCTGTCGCAAGCCGCGCAGGAAGGCCACCAGATCCGCCATGTCCGACGCGCTCAACGCAGGCCAGCCGGCCAACTCGCCTGCCGATGTCTCCACACCGCTGGTAGTGTGGCTCCAGAGCGCCGAGACGACCTCGGTTTGGGTTACGAGCCCGGTGATCTCGGCGAGGTCGGGAGCCGTCGTCCCCCCGCGAGCATCGAGCCCGTGACACTGCAGACAGCCCTTTTGAGTGACGAGCTGGCGACCACGACGCGTGTCACCGGTCTCGCTGAAGTAGTTGACGGAGTAGAGGTAGGCCACGAGATCCGCCATCTCTTCCGCACTCAGGTCGGGGATCAAGATCCCTCCCGCGAGCATGGCCGCCTGCATGGAGGGCGCCTTGTTCCACAGGGCCGCGACGAAGTCGGACGCGCTCCATTCCAGCCCCCGGCCACCCAGTGGCGGTCCGATCTGCCCTCCGCTCCCCCGCACGCTGTGGCAGCGCAGGCACGACTTGCTGCTGAACAGCTCTCGCCCCACGTCCGCGCGTCCGGGCAAAACGTACATCGGTCCCCCGTGAGAGGCTTCAGAGACCGATTGGAAGAACGCCATCAGATCCCGGAATTCGCTTCCGGTAAGCCGGGGCCGCTCGACGCGCAGAGACCTCATCGTCTCCGCCATGCCGGGGCCGTGCCCCCACATGGCGGCGGCCACAAACATGGGCGAACTGTACTGGCTCAGGTAATCCAGGCTGGGCCCGATCACCCCTCCGGCGCCCTGCACTTGATGGCAGAGCACGCATTTCCTCTCGGCGAATAGGGCCCGTCCGCTGTCCGCGCTCCCGATCGCGTCGAAGTAATCGAGCGTGAACAGGAAGGCGATGAGATCACCGGTCTCCTGGGCCGAGAGCCTCGGGCGCTCGGTACCGGCCTCCGCCATCGTCGCGTGCATGGCGGGGAGATGGTTCCACATCGCCGCCGCCAGCTGAAAGAACGAGCGGCGCTCCTCAATGAGGCCCAGATCGGGTCCTGCCCCTCCACCCATGGCCTTGATCGCGTGGCACTGGACGCAGCCCTTGGAGCCGAAGACCGCCGCCCCGGCGGCGGCGTTCTGCGTGGGCCCGGCCGCCGCCTGCCCCACCAGGCTCGCGGACCCGACGAACAGCCCACAAAGCGCCGCGAACACCACGCGGCGCCCCTGATGAGCGTGGGCTTGGATTTGGGCGTTCATGTGAACCCCCTTCCTGTCTGCCGACGCCACCTCCAACCGCGGCGGCCGACCAGAAGCTTCTCTTTCGGCGCAGTCACGCCGAGATGCACAGGCGGGGCGGCGGGTCCGGTGCCGGACTCGCGGAGGGGGCGATCCCGACTGATGGACCCGCAACCCCTTATTATCCTATCTTGCTCCTCCGCTCCTCGCGACTCATCCGGGGAATCGGTCCACCGGCAGCCAGGGGCCGGCGGCGGCCGCTATGGATCGAGCTGGAACGAGAAGTGGCAGATCCCGCACGACATGGTGCTTCGGTCCTGCACCCGACTCGGGTCGAACGAGGGACCGTGCGGGCTCACCCGCCAGCCGCTCCTCGCCGAGTGGCACTTCAGACATGACTGCTGAGCGTGGCAACCCGTGCAGGTCTCGAGGCCCTGACGGGCCGCCTGACCGTGGGCGAGCAGCCACCCCGGTTGGGCATCGTGGAACGCCCCACCCGTCGTGGTCCCCCTCTGGCCGATGCCGACCTGCTGATGGCAGTCACGGCAGAACACTTCGGTCGAGTGACACGAGCTGCACTGCGTCTGCCGGGCGAACGCCTCCGCGCCGTGACGGGTGACGAAGTTCGCCGGGTGAAAGCCGGCCGCGCTCTCCACGTTGAATCGCGGAGCTGCAGGCCCATCATGGCAATCGGCACAGAACGATTCCGCATGGCACGAGTTGCACTGCGGCAGCTCGACGGCCGCGGCGGTGCCGTGCTCCGTCACGAAGCTCGGCGTATGCCCGGGTGGGCGCACGGCCACCGTTCCAGCCCCCTGCGGGCCACCGGGGCGCTGCTTCGAGAGTCCGTCGGCGAGCCGCTCGGCTTCCTCTCCATGGCACGTCGCGCAGCTCTCCTGGGCGTGGCAGCTGGCGCAGCTCTCGATCGATTCCGCCGCCTGTCCGCCGTGCGTGTTCAGCCAGTCCGCCGACTCGTGGCTGGTCGGCCTGGGCCACACTCCGGGCGTCCCGGCCACCAGGCCCGCCACCCGGTCATCCGACGACAGGTCGCGAATCGCTGGAAGCCGATCCGCGTTGACGTGGCAGCGGCTGCAGCTCTCCTGCGCGTGGCACACCGAGCACCGCTGCGCATCGGCCTCGCCAAGGCCGCCGTGTGCGGCGACGTAGTCGTCCGACTCGTGATCCGCCGGGCGCGGGAACGCGGCGATCCGCTCCGCGCTCAAGTCGGGCGCGTCCGCAATCGGCACATGGCACTTCGCGCAATCTACACCGGCGGCCTGGTGCTCCTCCGCGCTCGGAGCGTGACAACCCAGGCACACGCTGGGTGTGTTCCGCGCGATCTCCATCGTCTCTCCACGTCGGGTGCTCCGTGTGCCCGAATGCGAGGTTGCTGGCGACCGGCGTCGGTCCCGACCAATCGACCTCCGGCTGCACGTTCCCGTTGTGGCACCCTCCGCAGAATGCGGGGTCGACCGAGAACGCGGTCGCCGCGTCCCCTTCCGGAATCCCCGCGTGGCACCCCATACACGTCGGAAACAGGTTCGCGTGACGCTCGTGCGGGAACTCCTGCGCACCCATCCCCGAGAGGACCATACCGCTCGCGACCATCAGCAGGAGCGCGCTCCCGATAACCATCGCGACCTTACGCATCTTCGCTCCCGTGTTCATCGGTCGCCTCCTGACCCCGAGCGGCTCGAGCCGGATGTATCGCTCCCGAACCGATACGAGATGCCCCCATATGCCCTGGTTTGCGTCCAATCCTCAGCGCTGGGCCGGTTCTCGAACGTGATCCGATACAGCGCCGTTCCGCCCGACAGCGACACGTCGCCGAACCGCCAGGCGCCTTCCAGTCCGCCACCGCTGACGACCTGCTCACCGAGCCTGAACTCGCCGAAGGTCTGCGTGGCCGATCCCTGCAAACCGATGTAGCGGCCGGTCCCGAAGCGCTTGCCGATCCCGACGTCACCACCGTAGCGGACGTCGCCGAACCCCGTTTCCGCTCGGTAGTTGCCGTCCAGGTACCAGCCGCGGCTGGTGAAGTGGGCACCACCGAACGCGCGCCACCCGTAGTCCTTGATCTCGATGAAATCGGCGCCCGCGTCGGTCTCCTCGTACTTCCGGTACGCCCCACCCGCCTCCAAGCTGAGGTGGCCGCCGGGCACGGCCCACAGGAGGGCGGCCCGGCCTTCGTTGAAGCCGACCGGCGAGAACGCCCCCCAGATCGTCCACAGCTCGAAGAACGGGGTGTAGTGCCGGCCCTGGAGCGAGACCTCCAGGCCGCCGGCGATCGGAGCGCTGAGTCGCACGCGAGCTTCGTTGAACTCCTCGTACGTGAGGTCGTACTCCGCGGCCGCCTCGGCCGTCACGCGTCCCAACAGCGCGCGGGCGTCTAACCCGAGCCGGTCGGAATACAGCGCCTGGCGGTCCGTCCGGATCTCCCTTTGGTAGACGACGTTCCCCGACACCGTGCCCGCGAGGCGTCCCCCGACCTTCGCGCCGAAGATGAAGCCCCGATCGTCGGGTGCGAACACGTCGGCGGTCGTGAGGAGCGAGCCCGAGCGCGGTGCGTTGATGTGCGGCGCCAGGCTCCAGCCGCCATATGCCTCGAGCCGCAGGTTCTCCAACCCGTACCAGGCGAGCGACGCCCCATCGAAGTTCCGGTAGCCGAGCCCGTCGGTACGGTACAGGCGCCCCGCGCGAACCCCGAAGCCGCTCCGGTCGTAGCTCAGGTACGCCGTGAGCACATCGACCTCCTGGCTCTCCCGCGGCCAGAACTCGTCCGTGCCGAAGCGCCCCCGTACGTGTGCGTGCGCCGCCAGGCCCGGGACGCTCCCACCCGCCCAGGCCGAGATCTTGAGATCCTGGTTCAGCACATTGATCGATTCCTCGCCCTCAGTGCGGAACCAGCGGCAGAACTCCTCGGGGGTGCATGTGACCACCGTGCCGTCGCCGAGGCGACGGCTCAGACCAGCCCCCGGGACTTGATCCTCCGGCAGGCTGTCGCGGACGATTCCCTGGAGCTCGAGGAAGCTGCCCCACACGCCGACCTCGGCCCGGAATCCCTGTCCGGCGAGCGTATGCGCGCCCAGCGAGAGGGCGACCACCGCCCCGAGCAGGCTACGCCAATAGGCGTTCATGGCTTTTCTCCAGAGCTTTAATGACCCGTTTTTCATGCGGGCCGACCTATCGATATCCGAACAACATCGAGTACACGATCAACAGGATGAGCGTGACGCCGATGGCGAGCGCGGTCATCCCGAAGATCTTGAAAGCCTTCTCCAGTTTCCTGGGGTACGCCTCCACCAGCTTGTTCTCCAACGTCCCCGACTCGACCAGCTCCTCGTATTCGCGAGGCTTGTCGCGCTTGAGCTCGTCCACCGGTACGTGCCCCGTGAAGATCACCGGGTCCATGGGGAATTTGTCGAGCCGGAAGTGCGTGTTGAAGAAGTGCACCGTGAAGATGAAGGCCACGGCCAGCAGTGCCTCATCGCTGTGGATGATGGTCGCGACGTTCACCGTCCACCCTGGAAGCAGGACGGTGAACAACTCCGGGAACCAGAGGAGGAGACCGGTGGACCCGATCACCATCATCCCCCAGAAGACCGCGAAATAGTCGAACTTCTCCCAGTAGGTGTAGCGTCCGTAGTGCGGCCGCTCGGCGCGACCCATGAACCACTTGATCGACCCCCACAGCTCCCTGAGGTCGTTCCGGTTGAAGACGAGGGAGTCAGGGTCTGTGAGGAACTGCCACCAGGTCGTTTCTCGCCGCCGTTTTTGACGGCGCAACTCCCGAAGGTGGATCCCGAACACGACGATCAGCGCGATGGCCCCGATTCGGTGCAGCACGCCGGTGACCGCGAAACCGCCTAGCAGGTCCGCGAACACCTGCGCCCAGACCATGTGCGAGAACTTCAGGGCCATCCCGGTGAGCGCGAGCATGAAGAAGCTGAGCAGCATGACGATGTGGAGCGTGCGCTGGAAGACGGTGAACCGCTGGTACACCTTCTCTCCCGGCCTGACGACGTGGCGCACCTTCCACTTCTCGGCCGAGCGCGACAGGCGGAAGAGCCACGCGAGCGTGTGCAGGATCGCGAAGCTGAGCGTCCCGATCAGCAGCGCGGTCATCGCCCAGAAGGTCCAGAACAGGAACGGATACCGGTCCGGGTCGTGGTGCGTCGCGTGGGTCAGGTAGCCGGTGAAGCGGCGGTTCACCCCCGCGTGGCATTGCGAGCAGGTCTCGATGATGTTGCGGCGGCTCAGCATCGAGGCCGGCTCGGTGGGCTGCAGGATGTTGTGCGTTCCGTGGCAGTCGTAGCACTTGGCGGCCCCGGCCTCGCCCAGCCTCGACACCTTGCCGTGGAACGTGTCGAAGAACGTCTCCGATTCATCCACGTGACACCGGCCGCACTGGGTCATCATCGTCAGCCGGAAGTCGTCGAGGTCCGTGCGGCTGATCGTGTGCGAGGTGTGGCAGTCCTCGCACGTCGGCAGCTCGCGCTCGGTCTCCCCCTCCGCTCGGCGGATCGCGTGGATGCTGGTCGCGAACTCCTCTTCAATCCCGTGGTGACACGTCCCGCAGGTCCCCGCGACGTTGTCGGGGTGGATGCTCGACAGAGAATCGCTCGCCGGCAGCTCCCGGTGCGCCGTGTGACAGTTCGAGCAGGTCGCTGTCACGACCAGACCGCTCTCTATCAGCCCCTTCCCGTGGATGCTCATCCCGTAGCTCTCCACGGGGTTGAGCACCTCCTCGCCGATCCGCACGGCCGCGGCTTCGCCGGGTCGATGACATCGGGCACACAGATCGGGGACGTTGCGCGGGTAGGTGGGAGACTCGGGAGACTCGTGGTCCAGCGTCGCATGCTTCGCGTGGCAGTCCAGGCACACCGGCGCGTCGGGATCGCCCTGCGCGGCGAGCTGCCCGTGCATGCCGGCCCCGTACTCGTCCGACTGGTCCTCGTGGCAAACGCTGCAGTCCACGCTGCTCGCGGTGGCGGTGGCGCACGCGCGCGTGGCGGGAGACAGCCCGGGGGTCACGTCGTCGTGACACTGCGCGCAGGCGGTCTCTCCGTGGGCTCCCGCACCGTAGGCGACTTCATCCACGTACAGCGAGACGCTGTCGCCGTTCGCGAGCCCCACGAGCCCGGCGTCGCCATGACAGCGCATGCAGTCCTGGTTGGCCGCCCCGGTGTCGTAGAAGACCCGCCGGATCCTGTGCGGTGCGTGACAATCGACGCACGCCGGGATCACGTCGGGACGCTCCTCCCACAGACGGCCCTCGATCACCTGGAGGTGCACCTGTTCGATCAGCGCATGACACTGGGTGCAGGTCGCCGCGACGTTCTCGTGGTGGATGCTCGAGCGGCGGTCGGTGTGCGGCAGGATGTTGTGCGAGGTGTGGCAGGAGGTGCACACGGCCGTCACAGTCAGACCCTGCCGGAACAGACCCTCGCCGTGGATCGACTGCGAGTAGTTCTCGAGGATCCGGTCCTGCGGGATGTTTCGTTGCAGGGACACCTCCGTCCCTTCGTGGTGGCACTCCCCGCACAGCGTGGGGATGTTCATCACGGCCGTGCGAGAGGTCGGGTCCGTGTGTGACTTCACCGCGTGGATGCCATGGCAGGTCGCGCAGCTGGGCGCGAGCGGGTCCCCCCTCGCCGCCGCCTGCCCGTGAAGCGAGCGCCGGTGCTGCTCACCCTCGATGTGGCAGGAGCCGCATTGGACGGGGGCGCGGTCCTCGGCGTGCGGAAAAGCCATCGCACCGTGGCACGTCGTGCACCCGAACCCCGCCGCGCCGTGGACCGAGCGGGCGACCATGGCGGGCCGTACGATCAGGCGGCTCGGGTTCGGCTGCCCCTGGAAGAAGTCGGGGTTGGTGTGGCAGACGGCGCAGGTGGCGTCATCCTGAGCCAGCGTCGGCGTCGCCCCGGGGCCGATGAGCGCGAGGAGGCCGGCCGCCGCGACGGCCGGCGCCCGCAGTCCGTGCGGATCCACCCGCAGGCCGTCGCGCGACATCATCCTCCCCCGAACAACAGCGCCCACAGGATCAATCCGATCAGGAAGAGCCCGATCGACAGACCCACGAGGCCGAGAGACACCGACCACACGTACGCCGTCTTCGTCGGCGCGGGGGCGAATCGCTCTTCGAGGCTGCTGTCCTCGATCAGCCGGCGGTACTCGAGCGGGTGCTCCTCCTTCATGTACGAGAGCGTCGCGCGGCCCGTGAACATCACCACGTCGATCGGAAACTTCTCGGGGCGCAGGTTCACGTTGAAGAAGTGGATGGTGAAGATCACGCCCGCCGCCAGTAGGGCCTCGATGCCGTGGATGATCGTCGCGACGTTGAACATCCAACCGGGAAGTAGCTTCGAGAAGAACGTGGGGAACCAGAGGACCAGCCCAGAGCCGCCGATCACCGCCACTCCCCAGACCTCGCCCCAGTAATCGAGCTTGTCCATGTAGCTCCAGCGGTCGAATTGGGGCGGCGATCCCCTGCCGAAGAACCAGCGGAACGTCTGGGCCAGGTCCTGGAAGTCCTTGGGTTGTGCGACCATCGAGTCCGGTCCCCAGAAGAACCGTTTCCGGTTCGAGCTCTTCGCGATCCGATACGTCAGCTGCCCGACGTGCAGGAAGAAGTAGGCGAAGGTGAGGACCGCGCACACGCGGTGGATGTACCCGGCCGCCTGGAACCCTCCGAACAGGCGGATCATCCCCCGCGCCCACGGAGTGTGCGAGAACAGGAGCGGCGTGCCCGTCATGACCAGCCCGAAGAACGAGACGATCACCATGAGATGGAGGACCCGCTCGAAGGGACTGAAGCGCCACACGTAGGGACCGTGGCCACGGTCGGAGGACGCGATCTTCCTCACGCGTCCCCCTTCCCCTTCTTCTCTCGCTTGATCGGCTGGGTACCGCCTGGCAAATGGTACGAGTGCGGGCCTATCCCCCGGATCCGATCGATCGCCACGCGTCCGAGCCACAAGAAGGAATGAAGGCCGAAGAACGACCACACGCTCACGAGCAGCGTGGTCATGATCGCCCAGGTCCAGAACAGCACCGGGAAACGCTCACGGTCGCGGTGATCGCCGTGCGCGAAGTAGCGAACGAAGCTCGCGTTCGCCTCCGGGTGACACTGCTGGCAGGTGCGGACGAGATTCCGGGGGTGGACCGTGGACTCGCGGTCCGACGCGGGCAGCATCAAATGCGGGGAGTGGCAGTCGCTGCACTTCGCCGTGAGCGCGAACCCGAGCGCGGTGACCTGCCCGTGATACGTCTCGAAGTAGGTGTCGTACACTTGCTGGTGGCAGGCTCCGCACTCCTCGACGACTCCCACGAACCACCCCGGCTCGTCCGCCCGCACGATCTGGTGCGAGGTGTGACAGTCCGTGCACACCGGCGGCTGTCGGATTTCGCCGCTGGACGTTACGGTCGGACCTGCGGTTCCGTGTGCCGAGCGCTCGTAGCGCTCCCGGATCCCCACGTGGCACTCCTCGCAGGTGGCCGCGACGTGATCGCGGTGCACCGACGATCGGGGATCCCAACCGGGCAGGACATCGTGCCCCCGGTGGCAGTCGTTGCAGGTGGCGGAGACCGCCAGGCCTGCGCGCGACAGCGCCGTGCCGTGCACCGTCTGGTGGAACTGCTCGACCGCGACCCGCGCCTGAGTCTCCTCAGGGGCCGTGAAGTACTCGTCGATGATGTGCTCGTCCGCGTGACACCGCCCGCACATCGCGGCCACGTTCAGCGGGTGCGTCTCCGCCCGCTGGTCGTCCGCTCGGTACACCTCGTGCGGGGTGTGGCAGTCCACACACCGGGCGCCGTGGGTTTCACCGTCGACGCCCTCGGCGTGGATCGAGATCTCCCACTTCTGCCCCGCCTCCGCGTGGCAGGTTTCGCAGGGGAGAGCGGCCGGAGCTGGGTGCGGATAGCCCTCGGCAGGGGCGGGGTGACATGCCGCACACGGGAGATTCGCGTGCACAGTCTCGGAGACCAACGCGTCGGGCACGAACAGGGCCGAGTCCTGCGCGGGCGTGGGTGTCTTGCCTGCGAGGAACGCCCGGTTCCCGTGACATGCCTCACACGCGACGTCCTGCGCAGCCGCGCGCGCGGGTGGATCGAGCCAGCCTACCGAGGCGAGGAAGAGAACGACCGGCACCCCCGTCCAAGGGCGCACGTCCTCACCTCCCTTCCTCGGCCTGGTCCGGGTCGGGCTCGCCCAGGGCCGGAATCCTGTGACACGTCACGCAATCCATCGGCGGGTTGTGCTCGACGCGGTCCACGTGACAGACCGTGCACACGCTCCGGGTCCACTGCGTGATGCCTGCGACACGCTCTCCGTGACAAACCTCGCACCCCTCGTGCGCGGCACGCGGGTGGCTGGCGAGGGCACCTTCCGCGTGACAGGCCACGCAGGACGCCTCAGGCTGGTGGTGCAGCGCGTGGCAGCCCTCGCACACCGACGTCTCCGGGCTCATGTCGGGCGCCGTGTGGCACACGGCGCAGGGCAAGCCGCCTTCCCGGTGCACCGTGTGCGAGAACTGCCCGACCGGGGTCTGGAGCACCGCCGCGGGAGCCCCACCTGGCCCCTCGTGGCAACGACCGCAGACCAGTGGCTCCACCTGGCCGTGGTGGCACCCCTCGCACGAGGCCCGGTCCGAGAGGGTCGTGCCCCCATGCTGGTCGAGGGACGTGTGGCAGTTGGAACACGTCATCCCGCCGAGCACGTGCGGGCCGTGGTCGAATTCGCCGCCCTGAAAATCCACCCGGCGGCGCTCCTGCCCCAGGTGGCACCGCAGACACACGTTCTCCCCCACGGTTGGGCCGAGCGCGACGTCGGGCTCCGTGTACGGCAACCTGCCCTGCTGGACCGCATCTCGGACGAGGGCCAGGGCCGCCACCAGAAGCTGATCGGCATACGCGATGTTGTGCGCGCCCCTGCCGCGACTGACGAACTCGACGTTCTCCTCCGCCAGTCGGATCAGGCTGTCCGCCGCCGCGCGCCCGGCCACGGAGGCCGATCCCAGCGTCCGGCGGGCCCCGCTCACCACGCCTGCTACGCGGGTCACGCGCCCCTGGATGCCGTCCTGCCACGCGGGGAGGATATTGGCGTAGCGGATGCCGTGACACGACAGACACGTCGCTTCGCCGGCCAACTGCACCTCCTCGTGGCCGCGGATCTCCGTCGGCAGGGCATGACACCCTTTGCACGAGACACGCGCTTGATACATCGCGCTCGGCATGTCCTCGGCACCGTGTCCGCCAATGCCGGCGTACATGCGTCGCTGCTCATCGTGCGCGCGTTGGTGACAGCCCTGGCAGTCCAGCTCGAACGTGGCTTCGAGCGCGACCAGTCGGTGCTCGATCGGCGTGTGGCACTGCTGGCACTCCACGTTGTGCTGCGCGATGTGCACCTGGTGCACGAGCGTGACGTCGTCGAACTCCGCCACGCGCTCCGGCCGGTTGTGGCATGTGAAGCACCGATCACGCTCCGCCTCCCCCGCGCCCACGGTGACCTCTGCGTGACACCCCGTGCACGAGGTGAGATCCTGCACGTACTGATCGTGATCGACCACGAAGCCCGCCGGCGATTCAACCCGCGGGAGTGTCTGGTGGCAGCCGGTGCAGCCCGCGATGGGCTCGCCCGCCGGTCGGTCCTTGAAGTGACACAGGTTGCAGGTCGACACGGTCACGGCCAGGTGGTCGCCCTGCACGATCTGCGAGTGGCAGCTCGTGCAGCGCAGCTGCTTGCCGCGACGCAGCTGCCCCAGGTGCTGCGTGTGGTCGAAGCGGATCCCCCGGAACGCGACCACGCCCTCCAGCTTACGCTCGGAATGACACCCCGACCGCAGGCAGGCCGCATCCTCGATCTCCGCCCACGGCTTCGTCCCGTATGCACCCGTGACGTACTTCACCACCTGGTTGGCTGCCTGGAACTTGCCCATCGCCTCGGCCTTGACGCCGGGCGCGTAGTGGCACTCGATGCAGGCGACATCGTTGTGCGTGGAGGTCTGCCACGACTCGTAGTAGGGCTCCATGATGTGGCAGTTGAGGCAGAAGCTCGGCTGCCCGCTGTACTCGACGAAGCCCACCGTGCCGAGCAGGAGCACGATCACGAGGCCGACGCCCACCTGGACCGTGATCTGGGCGCGCCTCGAAAGGCTCCGCAGCCACAAGCTCACGCGACCCACGGTTACGGACCCTCCGCAGTGTTCGTCCGCAGCTTGAAGCTCGCGAACGCGATCGCGGCGAGCGCGAAGAACCACACCGGGATGAGGAGCAGCCGGTGCTCCCATCTGCGCTCCTCGCTGACCTCGGCGGCGGCCCGGATGTCCCCGGAAACCGACGCCACGCGCAGACCCAGGTCTTCGAGCTGTTCCAGATCGAGGCTATGCTGCACGAGAGCGATTTGCTCGTACGCGGTGCGCGCGCTCTGAAAACGAAAGCGATAGTCCTCCACCGGGCGTCCGGCCCGCACCAGCTCCTCGAGCGCGCTCTCGGCCTCTTCCATCTGCGAGTTCGCGCGTATCACGCGCTCCTGGATCTCCTCCCCGAGCACGGCCACGTCCGTATCGGCATCGTGACACGACGTGCAGGTGTCAGCTATCCCGTCGATCGGCACGGGCTCGGTGCTGTGGTTGGAATGACACGCGGTACAACCCGGGAGGGCGCCGCCGGCCGCTGCCGCGCCATGGAGTCCCCCGCCGAAGGCCTCGCGCACGAGCAGGTGGCACTGGCCGCAGACGTTGGAGATCTCGGTGACGGACGGCGGCAGCGCCGCGTGCGAGCCGTGGCAGCCGATGCAACTGGGCGCGGCGAAGTTCAGCTCGTCGTAGAGCGCCTGGCCGTGCGCACTCGAGCGATACTCCTCGAACTGGTTGGTGGGCAACTCATACCGTCCCATAAGGCCGGCGTCCTCGTGGCACCGCCCACAGGTGGCCGGGATGGCAGTCGGATGCGTCTTGCTCCGCGCATCGTCCGGTCGATGGATCGTGTGCGCGTCGTGACAGTCCGTGCATGTGGGCGCGTCCTCGTTCCCTTGCTCGAGGAGCAGCTGTCCGTGCCGACTGGACCGCAGCTCCGCGATCTGGTCAGCCGGGATGCCGTACTGCCGCATGAGGTCGACGCTCGAGTGGCACGTGCTGCAGATCTGGACTGTTTCGAGCTTCTCCGGGTGTCCGATGAACCGTCCGACGTGGGCGTCCGCGATCTCGAACGCCCGCGGATCGCCCCCGTGGCAGTCGCTGCAACGGATCCCCCACTCGGAGTGCACCCCAAGCACGAACGCCCTCCGCTTGTCCGCGTGGCACACGATGCACCCGTACACGGAGTCCGGGTGGGCGCTCAGGCGGGGTGTCTGCTGCGCCGAGACGGCGCGCGGCGCCGCCGGCGCCAACAGCACGGCGGTCATGAGGCCGACCCACGCCGAGCGTGCGAGCGACCTCACGAGCCGCCCCCTCCCTCGTGCGGCGCATCCGGCTGCGGATCCGGAGGCGGCGCCGGCCACACGGGCTCGGGTCCGGGCTCAGGTATCGGCGTGCCAGCGTCGGACGGAGCGACCTGCTCGAGGGCCGGCGTGAGGAGTTCGGGCGCCGGCGGCGCCTGCAGGCGACGACCGGCCACCCAGGCTGCCAGGAAAACGAGGAAGAACGTCGAGGCCAGCGCCACGGCCACAGGGCGTTCCCGCAGCCGCTTCCCCCCTCTCCGATCGAACAACGGGATCAGGCCCAGGCTGACCCCGAGCAGGGTCACCAGACCCAGACCCCATGGGCCCAGGTAATGAAGCAGGGCGCGTGTGACGTCCACCACCACCCACGTCGAGACGATCTCCTCTGGCAGCTGGAGCGGGTTGGCCGGGTCGCCGACTGGTCTCGGGTAGATCGCCGCTAGGGTGATGACCGCCGCTGTGACCAGCACGCCGACCACGAAGTTGCGCAACAGGTGCGTCGGGTAAAACGGCACGCCTGGATCGTCCTTCGGTGCTCCGCGTACAGGCGGTGCGGGACCGTGCCGCCTGGCCATGCTGATGTGAAAGCCCAGGAGGCCGAAAACGAGCCACGGCAGGATGATCACGTGGATGGCGAAGAATCGGCTCAGCGTCGCACCCCAGACGAACTCGGCTCCCGTCAGGATCCGCACCAGGAAGTTGCCCGCGATCGGCATGGCGCCGAGCGTGTTGAGGGCTTCCGTCACGGTCCAGTAGGACCACTGGTCCCAGGGGAGGAGGTATCCGGTAGCCCCGAAAGCGAGGATCAGAAGCAAGAGAATCAACCCGACCAGCCACACCGTCTCGCGTGGTGGGTGATAGGCCCCGTACAGGAACCCGCGCCCCATATGCACGAGGACGGCGATCACGATCAGGCTGGCCGCCCACACATGCATGTCACGCATTAGCCAGCCCATGCGCACGTCCGACACGATGTGCTGTATGCTCGCGTATGCCTCGCCGACCGCCGGACGATAGTAGAGCGCGAGGAGGACTCCGCTCACCACGAGAATCATGAACAGGAGGTACGTCACCCAACCGAACAGGTGTGGCCACCCGACGTGCGAGGGCACCGGGTTGCGGACGACCTCACGGAGGGCTTGGTCGATCGGGACCCGGCGGTGAATCGGGCCGTAGGCTAGCCCGAACAACCGCAGGATTCGCAGCAGGCCGGGATCCAGGCTCGCCTTGACGTCGGCCCGGAACTGGCCCAGCCAGGCCGAGACGCGACGCCTAGCCGCCCGCAGCCGACCGTGTTGCGACATACACGACTCCGTTCCGGACGTAAACGGGATACCGATGGAGCGGCTCGCGGGTCAGTCCCCGAACCACGTTCCCGCGCAGATCGTACACCGCATGCGTGCAGGGTGAGACGACCCGTAGCGATTCTTCATCCCAACGCAGGATGCACCCATCAGCCGGCGAGATCCCCTGCAATGCGTGGTAGTCGGCCTCGGCGCGGCGCACGACGAGGATGACCTCTTCGCCCAGATTCTGGACGCGACTCGACCCGACCATGAAGTGCTCTTCGCTCTCGATGCGAATCGCGGGTTGTGTTTCGGGAACGTCGAGGTGCTCGCCGGGCAGGACGTAGAGGGCCACCGCGAGGGCGGCGCCCGTGATCATCAGCAGGACGACGGCAGCCAGAAGCAGGCCGTTAAGATCAAGCCGCGGGTTCTTTCGTGCCGCCTCCTTCTCCATCAGGCCCCGTCTCCCGAGCCTGGGCGGGCACTCCGACAAGCACGATCAGGCGCTCGTCGGCCGCCCAACGCTATCTATGTCGAGCGCGAACGCGTCGCGCGATTCGCCTTAGCCCGCCGTCTGGTGGCACAGCGTGCAGAACTGGTCCGCCCTTCCCTCGTGCGTCGCGGGCACATCCGGGATGGCTTCCATGACGCCGGCCGCATGGCACATCAGACACGCGCTGCGACCTTCGAGATCGTGCGAGATCGTCTTCGGGTCGGTCGTCTGGATCTGCGCGCCGGCGGCGTGGCACCAGAGGCACGTCTCGTCGGGGCGGCTGGTGTGGCTCTCCGGAACGGCGGGAATCGCCTCCATCGCGCCGCCATGACAAGCGAGGCACGCGCTGCGCCCCTCGAGATCGTGCTGGACGACGGGTGGTTTCGCCGGCGCTTCTTGAGCGATGGCGGTGGTCGTCGCGATGAGCCCAGCGCAGAGGGCGATAATGGCCGCAATCGGGCCGATTCGGGTCATGTTCTTTCGCTCCGCTTTCAGAGTCCGTGCGCCCTTCTTCGATTGTCGAGAGGGCCGCCGCACACTAGACGTCCCGCCGGGCGCGTCCGTCACCTTCCGAACGCGGCCTTGACCCCCTTGCGAGCGGGCCGAGGGTCACCCCTCGGCCCGTATGATAGCTGTCAAACCTGTCCTTCGTTACCTGGGCACGCTGTTCAGGACCTTCTGCAGCTCGAGGTCCCAGTCGCGCTCGATGCGCCCCGACACGCCGTACTCGTCTTGGAGGGCCTGGATGCTGGCGATCAGCAGCGCCTCCATCAGGAACGGGTTGTGGGCGGTCGATCCGAGCACCGTGAACGTCCCGAAATCCTCGTCGCCGTGCTCGGCAAGCGAGTGGTTGAATAGCGCCCCCTCCGCCACCGTGAACGACGGATTGGTGGCATCGATCTCGCCACCCGGGTCTTCACCATTCGGATCCACGATGTCGAGCAGGTGGTGCACCTCGTCCGCGAGGAACTGGATCGTGTTGGACTTGGACGTGATCGCCGAGGCTGCCGCCTGCTCGTTGAAGTGGCACCCGCCCCCGGTGCACCCCGTGTAATAGCGCTCCGCGGTGGTGAGCCCGCAATCGACCCCGAACCCTTCGGGGACCCCCAGCGCATCCACGCACGGGATCGGCCGGAACAGGTGCCCCGTCACGGAGAAGATGTGGTCGCCGGTGCCCGGGTCTGTCACTTCGAACGAAGGCAGGTGACAGGTCGCACACAGCTCGGGGTTCCCCTCGCTTCCGTGCGTGGCGATGATCTGACCCGGGTCGAAGCCCGCACCCGGCGGGAACCAACCTGCCTCTCCGACGAGCAATGCCGCTTCGGGCGCGTGCGGGTGGAGGCCGTGCGACGAGCCGGGATCGGGAACCGTTCGACGATCGTGACACTGGGCACACAGGTGGTTCTCGATCACGTTCGTTCTGACCGGGAAGCGCAGCTGGTGCTCGTTCGTCCGATCGTGGGGATCGTGGCATACGACGCAGACGACCGCGAGCGCGTCGCCATCCTTCTCGACGTAGTCCGCGTTCTCACCCCACGCCGTGAGGGTCCCTTGACCCTTGTGGCAGCGCTCACACGCTGCCCGGGCTGCCGCGAAGCCGACGACTTGCGAGTGCGGCGAGTCGAGCCACTCGTCCACGAAGCCGTGGTGCGTGCCCTCGTGGCACTCCCCGCACCCCGTGCCGGTATCGAGCCCCACCGCGGCCTCGGCCTGCGGCTTGGCGCCAGCATCCGGGTTCCTCACATGCGCCTCACCGGGGCCGTGGCAATTCTCGCACTGCACGTCGAGATAGCGCTCATCGGCCGTGGTCGCCCAACCGCCCTCGTCCGTCTGGTTGCCGTAGCCGCCGACGGTGTGGCAGTTCTCGCAGAATTCCTGCGCATTCGGGTTATTCTGCAGCGTGTTCCACGCATCGGCGTGGTTGGTGAGCTCGTAGCCGCTCTGCTGGCCGACGTGGCAGTTCCCGCACACCGTCAGCTTCTCAGTTGGCTGGTCCCAGCCCAGGAAACCCCCGGCGTTGGCGGGCGGGTCATCGAAGAAGGGCCGCTCCACGAACACGGTTTCCTCGTCGGTACAACCCACGAAGATGCCGGCGAGGAGCACGAGACCGGCCCACGCGAGCGACGTATGCTTACGTGAGTCTTTCATGGTCACCACCTGACAGTTTGACAGTTATCGCGTTCTCTGCGGGTCGATCGCCCGTTTCGCCTTACGGGCCCGTCCGCTCGACACAATCCTACGCACGCGCGAGGTGCAAAACCCGCACCGAGCCCTTGGAGGCACGAATCCGTTGATATCATGAGGCTTTTCCCAATCTGGGTCAGGGACGCCTCCCCTGTTTGCTGGGACAGTCTGCGACAATAGCGCAACCAGAATGCCCCGCGTATTTGGGACCCTTCGGGGCGCTCTGCCCTCCGGAGCCAAACCCGGCCTCGGCGCCACTGTTACTGGGGGAGCCTGGACGGCTCGCTGACAACGTGTCGACAAAGGCCAGACGACGCCGGGAGCGTGACATTATGTCCCGTGTCATCATACGTAACTCATTGAACTATATAACGATACACGAATAAATCGGCCCTCGCAAGGTCCATAAGGCCGAATTTTGCCTGTTGACCGCGAGCCTGGAGCTGGCGGGGGGCCGACCCACCCACCCCCCAGGTCAGATCGTTCACGGCACTTTCGAGGCACGATTCGTCATCTATCAGTCAGCCGGGAGACTTGTCGGTGAACCCTTGCTCAGGAACGAACGAAGGCGCCATGAGCCCAACCCTGGCGCGAGAATCGTCGCGATGACGCAGTTACGGGGAGGATCTCCCGGTGTTGGGACATTTTGGGATAGCGCTCTGGGCTCCGATAGTCCCCCACGCACCGTAACCCAAAATGCATAAAGGAGATGGAGAGACGTCGCGGGGTGGGCACAGGCCCTGCCGCACCGAGGCCGAAGGCGAGTCATGGCTAACCGCGCGCAGGCAGGCGGGGAGCGACCCCCCTGGATCCGCTCCGAGGCGTCCACCTGAAGACTCCGGTGTTCTGGACGGAACACCCGCCGGGCGTTGGAGTTTGACTCAACGCGGCGTCGGATCTGTACATAGCGAGGCGGGGGTCAGGGCGCTATTCATGGTGGATTGGTTCGAAAGCACGGGATG
>JBDHAC010000008.1:0-117470 GCA_039588275.1 Gemmatimonadota bacterium | reverse complement strand
TCGAGCGGCAGGAAGTAACACAGACCCAGATCGCCGGAATCCCGCCACGCGTCGAGAGCTAGCCAGCGGCCTCGATCCACCTCGAATTCACGTCGTGGTCGCGCGCCCGCGCTCATCTCGTTCTTCCTCCCGCTTCGGTCGTCATCCGATCGGTCATCGGGCGTCCGGGTGCGCCGCGTACACGCCGTCCGCCGCGCTGCCCGGCTCGGGCATCCGGGCCTCTCGGCTTTCGAGTGCGGCGGCGGCGGCCTCGTCCACCTCGCGGAGAACGCCTTCCTCCAGCTCGGCCAGCACGATTCGATTGCGGGCCTCGAGTGTCTCGCCGGTCGAGCCGCCCAGGTCGAGGCCTCCGGTGGCGAGGAACTCCTCGTACAGCCCGATCGGGTCGCGGCGACCCCAGTACTCGAACAGCTCCGGCGAGAAGGTACGACGCGCCTCGCGCACGTCGTGTGTGGCGTGTCCACCCATGCGAAACGTAATCGCCTCGAGGAGCACCGGGCCGTCGCCCTCGCGGCACCGCGTGGCGGCGATCCTCGTCGCCGCATACACGTCCAGAACGTTATTGCCGTCGACGGAGAGCAGTGGGACACCGTATGCCGCACCCCATCCACTGAAGTCCCGTGCCACGTGATGCTGGTCCAACCGAGTGCCCAGCGCGACCTGGTTGTTCTGAATGATGAAGACGCAGGGGAGCTTCAGGACGGCCGCGAAGTTGAACGCTTCATGCGCCTCTCCGTGCTTGGTGGCCCCGTCCCCGACCCAGGTGAGCGCGACCCGCGGCTCCCCCCGCTGCCGAAACGCCAGGGCGAGCCCGTTCATCACGGTGCTGAGCGAGGCGACCATGCTGATCGGCGTCAGCACCCCGTGCCTCAGATCCCCCACGTGCAGGTCACGACCGCCGGTGGGCGAATCCGACGTCGCGAGGTAACCCTTCAGCATGTCGGCCAGGGGTATCCCCATTTCGTGGCAGGCGCCGGCGTTTCGAATCATCGGACCCACGATGTCGCCTTCGGGACCGCGGCGATCCAGCGCATGCACGGCCCCGACCGTGACCGCTTCCTCGCCGGTGCCCAGCCAGGCTTTCGAGATCACTCCTTGCTTGACCCAGCGCTGGAGAGCGATGTCGTGCAACCGAAAGCGAAGCAGCCCCCGATACAGGTCCAGGTGGCGCTCGGTGGTGAGCACCTCGACCTCGGCGCGTCGAGCCGCGTTGATCCGGATCCGCTCCCCGAACTCGCGCACGAGCTCCGGGTCTGGGGTCCAGTTCGCGTACTCTGGCGGATCGAACGCAGCGTATCGACGCATCGTTTCCTTTCGTTCCGTCCGGTTTCACGGGGCCGGGCCGAGGCCGGGGGCGACGGCATCCTACGCCGTCCACAGGATCCCGGCGACCTCCGAGCATGGTCCTCGGCCTGCCCGTCCCGGTCGGGGACGGCAGCGCCGCGGTCGCTCGGAGCGTAGATTATTGGTACCTACACCGACCAGAGGGACGGACGGATGAAGCCCTGCCGAACGTGTGAATGTCACATTCCGGACCTCGCGCGTCGCTGCCCGCACTGTAGGGCTACACACCGTCGCGGCGAGTGGATGCCACAGGCGCTTCTAGTCGTCGTTTCGGGCGCCGCGGGCGTCGCGGTCGCCTTCGAGGGGTGTCCCGCGGCTCTGGGCGCGCCGCTGGAGCCGGTGCCCGTGCAGCGCACGGAGCTGCCGACCATCGCCCGCCTCCAATACGACGGGGGGGGCGATTGGTACGCGAACCCCTCCAGCCTCCCGAATCTGTTGCGTGAAATATCTGCGCGCACAGGCGTTCGCGTCGCCGAGCGACCCGCGGAGGTGCGGCTCTCCGACCCCGATCTAGCCGACTATCCCTACCTGTACGTGACGGGCCACGGGAACATCCGGTTCGGCGAGCTGGAGATGCAACGCCTGCGCGGGTATCTGGAGCGCGGGGGATTCCTGCACGCGGATGACAACTACGGTCTCGACGAATCGTTCAGGCGCGAGGTGGAGCGTCTGTTCCCCGAGCGCGCCCTGGTCGAAGTGCCCGCCGACCATCCGATCTATCGAATGTTCTACGACCTGCCGGAGGGTCTGCCAAAGATCCACGAGCACGATGGATTGCCAGCGCAAGGCTTCGGGATCTTCGTGGACGGCCGGCTCGTGCTCTATTACAGCTTTCAGTCGGACCTGGGCGATGGTTGGGAGGATCCCGGCGTGCATGACGACCCTCCCGAGACGCGCGAGCAGGCGATCCGTATGGGAGTGAACCTCTTTCTGTACGCCCTCGCCTCCGGCCCCACGCGGTGAGACCGAGGGCTCGCTCGCTGCGATCGGACCTCCTCATCCCGGTCGCCTGGGCGAGCATCGTCACGGTGGCCGCGTGCGCCCGGCCCGGGGCCCCGCCGGACGAGCTCCGGCTCACGCTGCTCGGGACCACAGACGTGCACGGGCACCTGCTCCCATACGAGTACGCCACTGACGAGCCGGCGCCGAGCAGTCTCGCTCAGGTCGCCACACTGGTGGACAGCATACGGCGGGAGGACCGCGCGGTCCTCCTCTTCGACAGCGGAGATCTCCTGCAAGGCAGCCCGCTCGATGAGTTCCAGGCCCGGGAAGGGATGGACGAAGTCCACCCGATGATCGCGGCGATGAACTTCCTGAGCTACGACGCGTCCGCGATCGGGAACCACGAGTTCAACTACGGGATTCCGTTCATGCGCGCGGCCCTCGCTGGGGCACGCTTTCCGTTTCTGGCCGCCAACATCTACACGGAGGGCACCGACTCGCTGGCGTTCACGCCGTACGTGCTGTTGAACGTGGAGGGGGCACGAGTCGGCGTCATCGGCTTCACGACCCCCGGGGTCGCGATCTGGGATCAGGCGAACGTGGAAGGACAGCTCCGATTCGAGGACATCGTGCAGGCCGCTCGGCGGTGGGTCCCTCGTCTGCGCGAAGCCGGTGCAGATGTCCTGGTCGCGATCGCCCACTCCGGTCTGGGCCCGGGCTCGAGCTACGGCTCCATCGCAGGCGCACCAGAGGAGAACGCGCTCGAACGACTGGCGACCGAAGTGCCCGAGCTCGACGTGATCTTCGGCGGTCACACGGCCGAGTCGATCGACGGCCTACGCGTCGGCCGCAGCTTGATCCTGCACGCGGGCGTGCGCGCCGACCATCTGGCGGTCGCGCACGTGGTGGTCCGGCGCACACCTGAGGGATTTCGGGTCGTGTCGACCGCGGGGCGCGCGCTCCCCACGATGGACGTACTCCCGCACCCCGGCCTCGTGGACCTCGCGCGGCCCGCGCACGAGCGGACCCTGGCGTGGCTCGGAGAGCCGATCGGATACACCCCGGACACATGGTCGGCCGGCGCGGCTCGCTACGAGGACACTCCGATCGCCGATCTGATCGCCACCGTCCAGGCCCAGATTACGGGGGCGCAACTCTCGAGCACGGCGATCTTCAGGACGGACGCCGCGTTCGGACCGGGGCCGATCACGCGCCGCCATATCCTGGGGCTTTACGTGTACCCGAACACGCTGCGCGCGATACGTCTCAGCGGCGCGGATCTCGCCGCGTACCTGGAGTGGAGCGCGCGGTATTACCATTCGTTCCCGGCCTCGCCGCTCATCAACGACTCGGTCCGCGGCTACAACTTCGACATAATCGATGGCCTGGAGTACGAGTTGGATCTGAGCCGTCGGGCCGGCGAGCGGGTCGTCTCTCTCCGCTTCGAGGGTCAGCCGGTGGCCGATTCCGACTCCTTCTCCATGGCGCTCAACAGCTATCGACAAGCGGGTGGAGGTGGTTACGACATGATCTCCGGGGCGCCGGTCGTTTACCTGGACGAGGTGGATATCGCGACCCGGATCATCGAGTACATCGAGCGCCGGGACACGCTGCGGATCGAGGATGTCTTCGAGCAGAACTGGAGGGTCGGCCCCGGAGCGGCAGTGGACCGGTTACGGGCGCACGCGCGGTCGGACGCCGGCCAATCGCATTGAGTTCGCCGTAACGCCGAGCGACGCGCCCAGGTCGCCCACCACGACGGCGGCCACCAGCGATACGAGCCCGAACGGCACGGCGGCAGCCAGCGATAGCTTGATCAGAATGGAGGCGACGACGTTCTGGTGGATGACTCGCCGACTCATCCTCGCCAGGCGGAAGAGATAGGGCAAGCGCTCGACCCGGTCGCCCATCAAGACCGCATCAGCCGTCTCGAGCGCCACGTCGCTGCCGGCAGCCCCCATGGCGATCCCGACTCCTGCCGCCGCGAGCGCCGGCGCATCGTTGACCCCATCGCCGACCATGGCCGTGGGGCGTGCGTCCGGGCTCACGCGCTCGAGCCACTCCAGCTTCTCGTCCGGCTTGAGCCTCGCGTGGAACTCCGAGATTCCCAACGCGCCCGCGACCTGCGAGGCGGTCACCGGATCATCGCCCGTTAGCATGACGGGTCTGATCCCGAGTCGGGCCAGCGTCTCGACGGCTTCTCTCGACTCCGCTCGGGGTCGGTCGGCGAGCGCGATCATTCCCGCGGGCTGCCCATCGAATCTCACCACGACCACGGTCTTGCCCGCTTCACGCATTTCCGTGACACGGTCCGCCGCTTCCATGCCCGTGGCGAGGGCCTCACCGCCGACGGAGATGGGCTCTCCGTCTACCCGGGCCGTCACACCGACTCCCGGTGTCGCCTCGAAGGCCGATACGGAATACCGATCTACGTCGACTCCCCGGTCGCGGGCCCCTCGCACGATCGCGCGCGCGAGGGGATGCTCGGATCGCCGCTCGGCCGCCGCGGCCTTCCCGAGTAGCTCGACCACCGGTCGATCATCCCACACATCAACATCCGTGACGACCGGGTGCCCGTACGTGAGGGTCCCGGTCTTGTCGAGCGCGATCGTCCGGACGCCCGCGAGCTCCTCCAGGATCTCGCCACCCTTGATCAACACCCCGTGTCGAGCGGCGGCCGTGAGACCGCTGACGACTGCAACCGGTGTCGAGATCACCAGGGCACAGGGACAAGCGATCACGAGCAACGTGAGCGCGCGCTCGAACCACAGGTCGAATGCGGCTCCGAGGAAGACGGTGGGGATCGTCGCGACCAGGACGGCGAGCGCCGTCACGGCAGGCGTGTAGACCCGAGCGAAGCGAGTCACGAAGCGCTCGCTGCGCGATTTCCGAGCCTCCGCATCCTCGATCAGCTGTACGATGCGGGCGAGAGTGCTCTCGTCTCGGGGTCGGTCGACGCGGACGACGGCGAATCCGCCGGTTGCCCGCATGCCGGCCATCAAGGCGTCCCCGACCGCGCAATCGACGGGAACGGATTCCCCGGTGATCGCTGAAGCGTCGAGCGTGGCAGCTCCCTCGATCAGGGTCCCGTCCACGGGTACGCGCTCGCCGACCTTCAGGAGAATGCGCTCGCCCGGGCGAAGTTCCTCTGCGGGCACGACGGTCTCTTCTCCGTCCCGGAGAACGGTCGCCCGCTCCGGGGAGAGCGACATGAGCCCACGGAGAGAATCGTGCGCTCGACGAACGGAGAACTGTTCGAGCAGCTCGGCGAGGGAGAACAGGAACGCGATCGCGGCCGCCTCCAGCGGCTCGCCGATACCGATGGCTCCGAGGATCGCGAACGTCATGAGGACGTGCATGTCGAGGGCGCCGTGGATCAGGGCGCGGAACCCCACGGGCATGAAGTTCCAGCCGCCGACGAGCGCGCTGGCGAGAAAGAAGAGGCGGGCCGGGTCGGTGAGGCCGGCCCACAGGCTGACGAGCGCGATCGCGAAGCAACCCGCCGATGCATATGTGCGCGCCGCGAACGCGGTCCGCCACACCCCAGCGCGATGCGAGTCGAGCGCCTCGCGGGAATCGCGCACGCTCGCCAGATACCCGAGCCGGCCGAGCGCGGCCCGCATCTGACCAGGTTCGACGAGATCCGGCTCGTACTCGACGGTGACGGTGCGCTCTCCGGTGTTGCTGGCCGTCGCACGGACGCCGCCCATCCGGCCGAGTCGATCCTCCACCCGACGGGCGCAGTCCGAGCAGTCCATGCCTTCGACGACGAACTGGGCCCGCCTCAGAGTCACGGGCTCGGCGCTCTCGAGCGCCAGCGGCTCAGCGCTCCTCGACATGTTCCCGACCCATACGGAAGATCTCCGCGATGTGCTCGTCGTCCAGGCGGTAGAAGGCCATTCGGCCTTCCTTCCGGTATCGGACGATCTTCATCTGCCGCAGCTGGCGCAGGTGATGGCTGACCGCCGAGTGGCTGGTGTCCGCCACCAGGGCCAGGTCCCCGACGCACAGCTCGCAACGCGCGAGCGCTTCAACGATCCGAAGCCTTGTAGGGTTCGCGAGGACTTGGAAGGTGTCTGCCAGGAACATGAGCGTCTCGCCGGCGGCTCGCCCGCGGCGCACCTGGCGAACCGCTTCCGGTACGTGAGGCTCCCACGTGCCGGCGCGTCTCTGTCGCCCCGCACGCCGGGCAGGAGTGCCGGTTCGCCCGTTGGATGTCCGGTCAGGCACAGTCGGAGTACCTCCATTCTATGACGAGAGCGACCTACGTCGGCGCTCACATATAAACATATGAACACTGTTTCATATGTCCAGCGGCGGTGTCCGCTGTGGAGGGCGGAGACGGGACCAGGTCGTGGGAGGCGTGTCGGAGCCGAATGACCGCGGCGGGGTCGAGCTCTGCAGCCGCCTGTTAGGTGGTGAACTTCCCGAACACGGCCAGCAGAGCGAGGATGATGCCCGCCGCGAGGAACAGGCACCAGCCGAAGATCCCGGTGAGCACGCGGCTGTCGAACCTGAGGTGCATGAAGAACATCGCGACGAGCGCGAACTTGACCGCCATGAGCACGAGCAGGATCGGCAGCAGGACCGGCGACAGCGCCTCGACGTAGAAGACCATCACCTCCATGGCGGTGAGGACGGCCAGGATCAGCGCGATAACCACGTAGAAGCGGTTGCTGACATGTGGCTCGCCGGAGTGTTCTGACATGGCAGCTCCCCTCTCGCTACTGGAGCAGGTAGATGATCGTGAACAGGACGATCCACACCACGTCCACGAAGTGCCAATACAGCCCCGCGATCTCGACCGTCTCAGCTCGCTCCGGCGGTAGACGTCCCCTCAGCGACAGAATGCACAACGTCCCGAGCCAGATCACGCCGCCCGCCACGTGCGCCCCGTGCGTCCCGGTGAGCACGAAGAAGGTGGATGAGAACAGATTGCGGCTGAGTCCCAACCCCTCGTGCACGAAGTGACTGAACTCGATGTACTGGCCGGTCAGGAAGATCAGGCCGAAGAGGGCGGTCATGAACAGCCAGAGCATCGAGCCCACCCGCTGACCGCGCTGCACGGCGGCCAGGGCGAGCACCATCATCAGACTGCTCATCAACAGGACGAAGGTGGTCACCGTGATGAACGGGATGTTCAACAGTTCCTCTGGATACGGGCCGACGACGTTTCGACCTCGATAGATGAGGAACGTCGAGATCAGAGTGCCGAACAGCATGCACTCGGATCCGATGAAGGTCCACATTCCGAGCTTGCGCGTCGGGATTCCCGTCGACGTCGGTCCGTGCATCCCGTCAGCGTCCTTCCAGTGTCATCGTCGGCGCCCGCTCAGCCTTCCACGGGCTCGAAGGCCCACCCGTACAGTCCGACGAACATCAACAGCACGCCGGGGATCACGACTCGCAAGCCGATGAGCGCCCCGATCGTGACCACGAGCATGCCGAGCGCCAGGATCAATGGCCAAAAGGATGGGTTGGGCATGTGCACCGGCTCCGGCGCCGGATCGGGCTGCAGGCGTGGCGTGACGCCACCGGGCTCGGCATCGCCTGCGCCCGGCACGTGACCGGGGTCGATGTGGGGGTGCCAAAGCGAGTCACGACTCTCGACCTGGGGAATGACCGCGAAGTTGTAGTGCGGCGGTGGGGATGACATGGTCCATTCGAGCGTTGCCGCGTCCCACGGATTGGGCCCGGCCGGCTCTCCCCGACGCCAGGCTCGCCACAGGGCCAATACCAGCGGCACGAAGGACAGCGTGAAGATGAACGCACCGATCGTCGAGATCAGATTGAACGTCTCGAGTCCGAGTCCCTCGGCGTACGTGAACGTCCGGCGCGGCATCCCGAGCAAGCCCGAGAAGTGCATCGGGAAGAACGTCACGTTCAGAGCGAGGAACGTGAGCCAGAAGTGCGCGGCCCCGAGCTTCTCGCTCAGCATCCGGCCGGTGACCTTGGGGAACCAGTAATACAGACCCGAGAACAGCCCGAAGACGGTTCCGCCGATCAGTACGTAGTGGAAGTGCGCCACCACGAAGTACGTGTCGGTCTGCTGCAAATCGCTCGGGGGCGATGAGTGCATCACTCCACTGAGCCCGCCGATCACGAACGTACCGACCAGCCCGATCGCGAACAGCATGGGCGTCTTGAAGCGAATCGCCCCTCCCCACATCGTCGCGATCCAGTTGAAGATCTTGATCCCGGTGGGGATCGCGATCAGCATGGTGGCGCCCCCGAAGACGGCGTTGACGATCGGGCCGAGGCCGGTCGAGAACATGTGGTGCACCCACACGCCGAAGCCCAGAAACGCGATCAGGATTCCGGAGAAGACGACCACGGGATACCCGAATAGCGGCTTCTTGCTGAAGGTCGGAATGACATCCGACACGACCCCGAACGCAGGAAGAACCAGGATGTAGACCTCGGGGTGGCCAAACACCCAGAACAGGTGTTGCCACAGGAGAGGGTCCGCACCGGCAGCGGCGTTGAAGAACAAGGTGCCGAACATCCGATCGAACATCATGAATACGAGCCCGATGGTGAACGGCGGAAACGCGAGCAGGATCAACGCCGACACGACGAAGGCCATCCAGGTGAACAGCGGCATGCGCATCAAGCCCATGCCCGGGGCGCGCAGGTTCAGGATCGTCACCAGGAAGTTCACCCCACCCGCGATCGTCCCGACACCCGACAGAAGCAACGCCAGGACGTAGAAGTCCATGCCCGTGCGCGGAGAGTACTGCGATCCCGTAAGCGGCATATAGGCGAACCACCCACCGTCGGGGGCGCCCCCGAAGAAGAAGCTCGCGTAGAGGAACAGGCCCGCGAACAGGAAGACCCAGAAGCTGAACGCGTTGAGGCGTGGGAACGCGACATCCCTCGCCCCGATCTGTAGCGGCACCACGAAATTGAAAAACGCGATGATGAGCGGCATGCCGGCAAAGAACACCATCGTCGTGCCGTGCATCGTGAACATCTGGTTGTAGAAATCCGGGTCCAGCAGCCGGCTTTCCGGCTTGGCGAGCTGGAGCCGGATCATCTGCCCTTCCATGCCAGCCACGAGCAGGAAGATGAAGCCGGCGACGAAGTAGAGGACCGCGATGCGCTTGTGATCGACGGTGGTCAACCAGCTCCACACTCCACCGGACCAGGTCCCCTCTTCGTGGGCTCCCGTCGCCTGATTCACGGTCGTCTCTGCCATCGCCAATCGTCTACCGAAGGCTTTGGAGGTAGGCGACCAGCTGCTCGACCTGCTGTTCCGTCAGCCCCATGTTCGGCATGAGGCTGCCGGGCTTCACGTCCTGGGGGTTTCCGATCCAACGCGCCAGGTTCGCGGCGTTGTTGTCCAGTACTCCCGCCGCGATCGTCAAACGGCTCCCGACGTGCGTGAGATCTGGCCCCAACACTCCCTGGGCCTGGGTACCGCGAATCGTATGGCAGCTGATACAGGCGTTGGTCATGAAGACGTTCCGGCCCTGGCTCGCCGGCCGCTCGCTCGCCGTGACGGCCGTGGCCTGGTTGGTGGCGACCCAGGCGTCGAAGTCACTCGCGTCGTCGACGACGAATCGCAAGCTCATGAGCGCATGCGAAGTCCCGCAGTACTCCGCGCACTGTCCCCAGAAGACCCCGACGGAGTCGGGACGGAACCAGAGGAAGTTCTCTCGACCCGGCACCAGGTCCCGCTTTCCGCCCAACCGGGGGACCCAGAAGCTGTGGAGGACGTCTGCGCTTCGGAGCCGAAGATCCACCGTCTGTCCAACCGGGACGTGTGCTTCGTTGGCCGTGATGATCCCGAGCTCCGGGTACCGGAATTCCCACCACCACTGACGGCCGATCACTTCGATCGTCAGGTCCGCTTCTTCGGGAGACGGCTTGTCGACCACGAAGATCGTCTGGATCGTCGGAATCGCGATCGCGACGAGGATCAAAGCGGGCGCGATCGTCCACCCCAGCTCGAGGCCCGTATGACCGTGGACCGGCTTTGGGCGCTCGCCACCGGGTCGAGCGCGAAAGCGAATGATCGTGTAGATGAGGATGGCCTCGACGACCACGAACACGCCGACAGCCCACCAGAAGATCTGCCAGAAAAGACTGTCCAGCCTCGCGGCGAAATCGGAGGCGGGGTGCATCGCGGATTGAGGGTACTCTCCGCCACACGCCTGGATCACCAACGAGCCCAGGGCGAGGGCCAGAAGCGTAAACGATCGCCTGTTCAAAGAGTCTATCGGGGCAGTCCCAGGATATGGCCGCGCTGTCGGGCGGGTGCTCCCCGCCCGCTGAGGTGCGCGACTATATAGGCCGGATCGCCGACATCGTCAAGCCGGAGGTTCGCCGGACGCGAGCGGGAGGCGCCCGGGGCTCCGCGACGCGGCTCGCGCCGGGCGCCTCGCTCAGTGACGGAAGAGTCGGCGACCAGTACATAGCATCGCCATTCCGTGCTCGTTCGCGGCCCCGGTCACCTCCGCATCCCGGATCGAGCCACCGGGTTGAATGACCGCGGCGACGCCCGCCTCGGCCGCCACGTCGATGCCATCGCGGAAGGGAAAGAAGGCATCCGAGGCGAGGACGCTGCGGCGGGTCTCCAGCCCCGCCGCACGTGCCTTTCGGATGGCCAGATCGACCGAGTCCACCCGACTCATCTGGCCGGCCCCGATGCCGATCGACGCTCCGTCTCGCGCGAGCAGTATCGCGTTCGATTTGACGGTCTGGACCGCCGCCCACGCGAAGGCAAGGTCGTCCCATTCCGCGTCCGTCGGGGCCCGGTGAGTGGCGGCGCTCAACTCGGGATTCGCTCGCAGCTCCGAGGGAGAAGCCGGCGACGGCGCGCTTTGCACGAGCAGGCCGCCACGAACACCCCGTGTCTCGATTCCCTGCCTGAGATGACCCGAAGCCTCCGCGAGGTCCTCCGGGCGGTCGGGCGCCAGGATGCGCAGGTTCTTCTTCTCCTGTAGCGTCAGGAGGGCCGCGTCCGCGTAGCCGGGGGCCACCACGCACTCCACGAAGTTCTCGGCCACCGCCTCGGCCACGGCCTCGGTGACTGGTTCCGTGAACGCGATCACGGAGCCGAAGGCCGATACCGGATCGCACGCCAGCGCCTTCTCATATGCTTCGCGGACGGAGCGACCCACGGCCAGCCCGCACGGGGTCGTGTGCTTCACGATCGCACAGGCCGGGGACGCCTCGCCCACGAACGGCGCGATGGCGGTCAGAGCGCCGTCGATGTCGAGGAGATTGTTGAAGGACAGCTCCTTCCCGTGCAGCTGGAGGAGCGCCGGAATTCCCCACGGCGAGCTCGACCCGTCTCGATAAAACGCTGCCGCCTGGTCGGGGTTCTCCCCGTATCGGAGCCCCTGGACGCGAGTGAGCGAGGCGAGGAACTCGTGTGGAAGCTCGCTCATAGGGGCCCGCGACCCCAGGTCGTCGAGATACCCGCCGATCGCCGCGTCGTATGCGGCGGTGTGCAGGAACACTTTCACCGCGAGCTCGCGCCGAAGCTCCGACGAGTCGCCGACGGCGTCGATCGCCCTGAGGGCGCGATCGTAATCGGCCGGATCGCAGATGCACCACACGAAGCCGTGGTTCTTGGCCGATGCGCGAAGCAGCGTGGGGCCACCGATGTCTATCTGCTCCAGGGCCTCGGCCAAGGTTACACCATGTCGTGCAATGGTCCTCTGGAACGGATACAGGTTGACCGCGACGAGATCGATCGGGCCGATGCCGAGTCGGTCGAGCTGATCCATGTCGCCCGGCATGGAGCGTCGAGCCAGGATTCCGCCGTGCACGGCCGGGTGCAAGGTCTTGACGCGCCCGGCCAGGATCTCCGGGTGACCGGTGACTTCGCTCACCCCCTTCACGGGGAGCTCCGCCTCCTTCAGTCGCGCCCCCGTTCCGCCCGTCGAAACGATCGTCCAGCCTCGTTCGACCAGGCCTGACGCGAATTCGACGACTCCCGTCTTATCGGATACGCTGATTAACGCCGTCGGCATTCTCGTGTGTTCCTTTATTCCTCGCTGGGTTGATGGCTGTGGGACCCGATCGTCTCCGGCTCGTTGGAGCCGGGGTTCTCCTCGGTGTCCACTTCCGGCTCGATCGCGAAACGCGATCCTTCGAACCAGGGCACCCTCCATACGCAGGTACGTGAGGGAGCCAGCTCCACGTGGCCGCGCGCGATCGAGTCGACGACGGCGGGAAGCAGAACGTGTTCGACCCGGAGCACGCGGGCGGCCAGGCTCTCGGGCGTGTCGTTCTCGAGGACGGGGACCGGCCATTGGGCGATGATCGGCCCATGATCGTACACCTCGTCGACGAAGTGCACCGTGACGCCAGAGACGCGCGCCCCCCGGTCGATGACCGCCTGATGCACGCGTCCGCCATACATCCCTTCTCCTCCGAAGGCGGGGAGAAGTGCCGGGTGGATGTTGATCATTCGTCCCCAATGCGCGCGGACGATGTCCTCCGGGATCAAGCGCAGATACCCCGCCAGTACTACCAGATCGGCCTTCGCTTCGCCGAGTGCCCCGGCCAGGCGGCTCGCGGCGGCCTCCTTCCCTTCCTTGGGGTCGGGCAAGACGACAGCGGGGACTCCCGCGGCCGTCGCCCGGTCGATGGCTCGTATGCCGGGCCGGCTCGCGACGAGTGTCACCACCTTTACCGGACACTCCGGAGCGTGGTGCAGCCGGTCGAGAATCGACTGAAAGTTGCTGCCGGATCCCGAGGCCAGGACCGCGACGCGGAACGGTTCGCTCATGAGTCGGCCCTCCCGAGCAATGCACCGTGAACAGCTTCGAACAGGTCCGGCGCACGCGTGCACGAGCTCGGAGCAGCCATCTCATCGGAAGACTCGACCACGGAGCGCAGGAGCACGGCTCGACCGCCGAGCTCGAGTCCGGGCAGCACATCGCGCATCTGGTCGCCCACGAACAGCGCTTCCGAGAGGCTCAATTGCCCCAGCTCCCGGCTGGCGCGCTCGAACAGCGCCGTTCTCGGCTTTCTGCAGCGACAACTGATCTGCTCGGGGTCGTGCGGACAGTGATACACGGCGTCCACGTGAGCTCCGAAACTCCGGAGCTGGACTTCCATCTCCGCTTGCACGGCCTCGAAGGCGGCCGTGGTGTAGAGGCCGCGTCCGATTCCCGACTGGTTGGTGATAATCACGACGGGTATGTGACGCTCGTTCAGGAGCGCGATCGCAGAGCCGGCGTTCGGCAGGAGTTCCACGGCGGTCGGATCGGACAGGAAGGGCCCCTCGCGTATCACGGTTCCGTCACGATCCAGAAACGCCGCCGAGTAATGCCTCACAGGACCGCCAACGCGCGTCCGAGCGATTCGGCCACCGCACCCTCGTCCTCGGGTGCGATCGTACGGAAGTCGAGCCGAAACGCGTCCTCCTGTATACGTCCGATCAATGGTGGGTGCCCGGCCCGGCACTCCGCCGCCAGTCGATCGAGGTCGACCCCTCGCACGCTCCACGCGAACGACGGAAGCTCGAAGCCGGGGAACGATCCTCCCCCGACCACCGCCCCGGTGGCCTGCACATCGACGATCGCGGGGGGGTGATCGGTGAAGCGCTCCAGCGCCGCCCGTGCACGGCGCTCGACCGATTCGGCCGGCTCTCGCAGCATGCGCAGGACGGGTACCCGTCGCGCAGCGCGATCGGGGTCCCGGTAGAGCGCGATCGTGGCCTCCAGCGCGGCCAGGGTCATCTTGTCGACTCTAAACGTTCGGAGTAGCGGGTTGCGGCGCATACGATCGATCAGCTCGGCGGCGCCCAGGAGAATCCCGGCCTGCGGTCCCCCGAACAGCTTGTCTCCGCTCCATGTGACCAGGTCGACGCCCGCCCGGAGCGAATCGGCGACCGCGGGCTCCTTCGGGAAGTCAGGCAGCAGATTGCCATCGAGCAGGCCAGAGCCGATGTCGTGCAGCACCGGGACGGAGGCCGCGCGTCCGATGTCCACGAGCTGTTCAAGGGGGACAGATGCCGCGAAACCTTCCACACGATAGTTGGATGGGTGCACTTTGAGGATCGCGCCGCACTCCGGGCTCACGGCGCGCCGATAGTCCTCCGTTCGCGTCCGATTTGTGGTCCCGACCTCGACGAGGTTGGCCCCGCTTCGCGCGACGACATCCGGAATGCGGAAGGAGCCCCCGATCTCCACGAGCTCGCCGCGCGACACGATCACGTCGCGTCCGAGGGCAAGCTCGTTCACGGCGAGCGCGACCGCAGCAGCGTTGTTGTTCACGACGAGAGCGGCCTCGCAACCCGTCAGCTCGCAAAGCGCCGCCGCGCAATGGTCGTAGCGCGAGCCCCGTTCTCCGCGCCCCAGGTCGAACTCGACATTGCCGTATCCTGCCGCCGCGGCGAACGCGGCCCGCGCTTCCGGAGCCAGAGGGGCCCGTCCGAGATTCGTGTGCAATACTACGCCGGTGCCGTTCAGGACCGGGCGCAGGGAGCGTTCGTCCAATCGAGACAGCCTTCGTCGAACCTCCCCGAGCAAAGCGTCGACGTCTGATAAGGCGGGCGGCCCGGGTGCGCTCAGGCGGTCGCGCACCTCGTCGAGAGTCTCCTGGACGGCCTTCTTCACCGGGGCTCTCCCCAACGCATCGATCCATTCCTGGGTGGTCGGCAGGGCGAGGAGCGCATCCACCGAGGGGAGCGATCGACGCGGGTCGCTTCGGGTGCTCACGGGTCGTCCACGCGCCCGGGAGCGCGTCGCCGTCCAGGCATCGCGCGCGTCGTATCCGGGGGTGGCGAGACCTCGGGCTGCTCGCCGCCGGCTCCCGTCGAGTCGGTGGCGGGGGCCTCGTACACGAAGGTCGTGTCGCCGCCGCCCACGAGCCCCCGCAGGTTCACGAATCCGCCGGCCCGCACTCGGTAGGTTCCCGTCTCGAGCGCCGCCGCCAACCGGACGCTTACCGCCTGCGAGGGAAGCTCCGCGGCTTCGGCGGAGCCCAACTCCACCCCCGGTCGGGCCGCGGCCTCCGGCTCCTCCTCCGGCTCTTCCTCCGGCGGCTGCTCCCCGGGCATAGCGGGGAACCTGACCTGAGATGGCTCGCCCACGAGTGCCGCCACGACATCGACGGTCACACCGGTCTCCGCCTGGGTGACCGTCACGGATGGCTGGCCCTCCTGCGAGCGGTGCAGAGGGTCGTCGAACTCGAGCCGCAGCGTGACGCTGTCGACCGCTTCGGCCTGGACGAGCTGCGCGGGGGTCGTGTCCGGATCAGTGAGTCGGAACTCGAGGTCCGCCGATCCATCGGGTGACAGGTCGAGTCGGAGCGAGTCGTATGGCTCCAGGCGTCTATCGAGGAGCCGATTCCGATTCTGGTCCACGAAGCCGAACGCCCAGTACGTGTCCGGAGGCAATGCACGCCGCTCGAAGTCACCCTCGCGATCCACCACAGCGGCGTACGGGGTCGAATCCTGCGGGAGCGCGAGGAAGTGGACGCGAGCCTGCGCCTGCGGTTGGCCCGTGACGGCATTCAGGATCCGGCCCGTCACGCGAGTCGAGGGAATCGGCGGGCCGGTCGAGAAGCAGAACTCGATCGGTGCGTCGGTTCGATTGTTCATGAGATCCCTGATGCCCTCGGGGAGCTCCAGGCAGTAAATGACACCGTCGCGCCACCCGGCCCGGGGTCGGAAGCGGACGTCCCGGAAGCCCACCTTGACCTCGTAGGTTTCGTCCGGCGATGCGGTGAACTCTCGCTCGATGTTGGTGAGATTCGCCGGCTCGTCAAACCGCACACGCGCGTCACCGTCGAAGCCCGGGACGATCGTATCTCGTCCCGGTACGATGTCCTCGACCTGAGGTGGCCTGGCATCGGGGAGCGCCCCGGGAGGCGGGCTCTCGTTGGCGCAACCGCCCGAAGCGAGGATGAGAACCCCCATGACGGCGCGCCCGACTGGAACCCCGCCAGGTAATGCCGGGCTCTTGCTTATGGCTCGGCCGTCGGCCGAGTATCTCGCGCTTCGCTCGATGTGCGGCCCGCTCGAGTTCTTCAGCTTCTTCGGCAGCCTGTCAGGTGCCCGAGCGCAGCGCCCGGTACTTCTCCTCGAGCCGGTCATGTTGCTCGGCCAGCGAGCGCTCCTTGTCCTTCTCTCGGTCCAGTACTTCCTTTGGCGCGTTGGCGAGAAATCCCTCGTTCGCGAGCTTGGCGCGCGTGCGGGCCAGGAGGTCCGAAACACGCTCGACCTCGCGGCGAATGCGTTCGCCTTCGCGATCCAGATCGATGACTCCACGGAGTGGCACGAACAGCTCCGTGCCCGAGCGCAGCACGGCGTGCGCCCCGGGCTCGTCTTCAGCGGCGCCCTCCAGCGCTTCTATCGACTCCACACCCGCTAGACGCCGTACGTTGTCGACCTCGGTGGCGAGGACATCCTCCAACCGATTCGTATGCGCCCGCACCCGCGCCACGATCTCGGCGCGCTGATCGACGCCGTACTCCGCCCGCAATGCCCGCACGGCTCCGATCAGCTCCTGGAGCTCCCCCATCGCCTCCTCGGCCTCGGGGTCTTCCCAGTCCGCATGCGAGTCCGGCCACGGGCCGTTCACAATGCTGAAAGAGTCCGGCGCACCCGGGACGCGGCTCGCGATCGCGTCGGTGATGAACGGCATGATCGGGTGCAGCAGCTCGAGCCACGCCAGCATTACGTGAGCGAGCGTATGCGCCGCCCCGCGTCGGCTTTCCTCGCCTCCCGCCCCTTCGAGCCGAGCCTTGACGAGCTCCAGGTACCAGTCGCAGAACTCGCCCCACACGAACCCGTGACACAACTCCGCCACCTCGTGCAGCCGGAACCCCTCGAGCGCTTCGGTCACGGCCGTCTCGGTGCGCCGCAGTCGGCTCCGAATCCACCGGTCGGCCAGCTCATCCGAAAACGTCATGTCCTCGGTCACGTCCACACCCTCCAGACGCGGCAACGCGAAACGAGCGGCGTTCCAGATCTTGTTCGCGAAGTTGCGTCCGGGTCGGAACGCTTTGTCGAGGTCTTCGTGGTTGAGGTGCAGGTCGGTCCCGAGCGGAGCGCCTCGAATCAACGTGAAGCGCATCGCATCAGCACCGTATCGCTCAACGACTTCCATCGGATCGATGCCGTTGCCAAGTGACTTGGACATCCGCCGTCCGAGATGGTCCCGCACCGTCCCGTTGAGCAGGACGTCCGTAAACGGCACGTCATCCATGAACTCGTAGCCCGCCATTACCATGCGGGCGACCCAGAAGAAGAGGATCTCGTCCGCCGTGACCAGCGTGTCCCCCGGGTAGAACCTCGCCAGCTCCTCCGTCTGGTCGGGCCAGCCGAGCGTGGAGAACGGCCACAGCCAGGAACTGAACCACGTGTCCAACACGTCGGTGTCCTGCTCGATGGGACCGCCGCACGCCGGACACACCTCTGGATCGTCCCGCGCGACGATCATCTCGCCGCACTCGTCGGCCTTGCAGTACCACACCGGTATCCGGTGACCCCACCACAGCTGCCGGCTGATGCACCAGTCCCGGATGTTCTCCATCCAGTTCGCATAGACGCGGCCGTACCGCTCCGGGTGGAAGCGCAGCTTCCCTTCCCGGTATGCAGCCAGCGCCGGCTCCGCGAGCGGCTGCATCTTCACGAACCACTGCAGGCTCAGACGTGGCTCCACCACGGTGTCGCATCGATAGCAATGTCCAACCGAGTGGGGATGGTCTTCGACCCTCACCAGCAGGTTCTCGCGCTCCAGGTCCACGAGGACACGTGCACGGGCGTCGAACCGGTCGAGACCCCGATAGGCCTGCGGAACCACCTCGCTCATCTCGGCGGCGTCGGTCATCGCATCCACGGTCTCGAGGTCGTGACGCTGTCCGATCTCGAAGTCATTCGGATCGTGCGCCGGGGTCACCTTCACCACGCCGGAGCCGAACTCCGGGTCGACGTACACGTCGGCCACGATCGGTAGCGTTCGCCCCACCAGCGGCAAGATCGCCTCCTGCCCGACGAACTCCGCGTACCGCTCGTCGTCAGGGTGGACGGCGAGGCCGGTGTCACCCAGCATCGTCTCCGGACGCGTGGTTGCGACCTCCAGGAAGCGGCCCGAGTCGTCCGCGAGCGGGTAGCGGATATGGTACAGCTTCCCGGCGTGCTCTCGGTGCTCGGCTTCTTCGTTCGAGAGCGCCGTCCGGCAGCGCGGGCACCAATTGATGATGTACCGGCCGCGATACACCAGCCCCTTCTCGTACAGCCGAACGAAGACCTCGCGTACGGCGCGCGAGAGTCCCTCATCCAACGTGAACCGGGTTCGCTCCCAATCGCATGAGCACCCGATCACCTCGAGCTGGTGGAGGATCCTCTTCTCGTACTTCCTGACCCATTCCCAGACTCGTTCGACAAACGCGTCACGACCCAGGTCGAAGCGGGTTTCTCCTTCCGCCGCCAGATGGCGTTCTACCACGTTCTGCGTGGCGATTCCGGCGTGGTCCGTCCCGGGAAGATAGAGCGCCCCGAGCCCCTGCATGCGCCGCCAGCGGATCAACACATCCTGGATCGTGTTGTTGAGGCCATGCCCCATGTGCAGCTCGGCGGTCACGTTGGGCGGCGGGATCACGATTACGTACGGATCCTCGAGGGCGTCGACGTGGGCGTGGAAGGCTCCAGCCTCCTTCCAGGCCTCGTACAACGCCCCCTCCAGACCGGACGGGTCGTATCGGCTGGCCAGCTCCGCCCGTTCGGCGGCGCGTGCAGGGCTCACGGTCGAGTCGTTCTCGCTTCCTGGGTCGAGGGACGGGTGTGTCAGGCCGTCTAAACGTCAGCACTCCGTGGCGCGGGTCAGTTTAACGGCAGGCGTGCAGGAAGGAAACGACGCGTTGAGGGCTCACCCGCCCTCGGATGAGCCGTTGAGGGTCGCCCACAGGAATGAGACGTTACGGCTCCGCGCTCACCGGCGAGTTCACGGCCGTGGTGTCCCGTTGCCGCCGCCTCTCAGCCTCTTCCTCCGACCGGCGTCTCATCTCTTCCATGCGCTCCCGGCGTACGCTCTCGAGGTCATCTCGCAGATCCTGGTTCTGGATCTCCTGAAGATCGCGGAGCGCCTGCTCGAACGCCCGCCGCTGCGGCCCGGCCGGCAGGAGCATGAATGGGATGGGTATGGTGATATCTCCGAGATGGATCCCCTCGGGCGAGATCCCCCACCTCTTCCCATCCTTCTCGTACGTCCAGTCGAGCGCGCGACGTCGCTGCTCGTCAGTCAGGCGAAGGCTGTCCAGCCACTCGCGCAAGATCGCCCGCACGGCGCTGTCAGCCCGCGCAAAGCGCTCGAGCCGCTCGCCGAACAGGAGTGGATCGCGAGGGTCCACCCACAGGCGCTCGTCGCTGAACCGCAGTCGTAGGCGCTCGGCATTGGAGAGCCGCACCCCAGGCTCGGCCTCCGTCGGCTGCACCGGTTCCTCGAGCGCGGGTTCGCCCTCGGCTTCCGGTACGGGCACCGGAGCGATCTGAACGACCTCTGTTTCCTCCGGCCTCCGGGGCTGCGCCTCCTCGGGCTCCGGACGCGGGGTTTCGGACTCGAGTTCTTCTGGGGTTTCGGGCACTTCCACCACGACCAATCCCTCAGGCGCCGGCTCGCTATCGAGGGCGGGACGGAAGAAAGGTGGCGGCTCCGGCAGGAAGCGCCCGGTGGCAAGCAGAACTGCGAGGTGTACACCGGCCGAGATGAGAAGACCGGCGGCGAGAGTGCGGCGGTAGGTGCGCTCGCGACGCCGGCGAGTCGAATGGGGGCGAGAGGTCGGCATGGTCGGGGCGCTTGCGGCCGCTTAGCCGAGGCGCACGGCGCGTTCGGCAGCCTCCGCGTACCTTTCGACCGGCACGGTGAAGGCGGCGCGCACGAATCCCTCGCCCGCCTCCCCGAGCGCCGATCCCGGCAGCAACACGACCGCTTCAGACTCCAGCAGCCGGCGGCAGTACTCGACCGAGCGCTCGCGGGTTGGGACGGGCATCCTGAGGTATAGTGTCGCGCGGGGAGGAGTGACCGTGAACCCCGCTCCCTCGAATGCGGACACGGCTGCGTCCCGGCGAGCCGCGAGCCGAGCCACATTTCCTGCCAAGAACGCTTCGGCGTTCTGGAGGACGGCAGCGCCGGCGGCCTGGATCGGGAGGTACGGCCCCGTATCGAAGAAGCTCTTTACCCGGGCGAGCCTCTGAATCCAGGTCGCGCCTCCGCACGCCCAGCCCAACCGCCAGCCGGTCATGTTGAAGCTCTTCGAGAAGGA
Organism: Gemmatimonadota bacterium; assembly: GCA_039588275.1. Lineage (GTDB taxonomy): Bacteria > Gemmatimonadota > Gemmatimonadetes > Palauibacterales > Palauibacteraceae > JBDHAC01. The sequence continues at coordinate 96,956 of JBDHAC010000008.1, read as the reverse complement.
ATGGAATTCGAGCCCGTTCTCCAAACCGCCATCCACCTCCAGCAGGCTCGGCGGGCGAAACCCGTCGAACGCGATCTCCGCGTAGGCGTTGTCATACACCAGGAGGGCGCCCCGGTCCGCCCCGAGATCGATGACGTCTCGGCCCTCGGCAAGCAGCCGGGCCTTCACCTCGGGGATCCCGGCCAGCGGGTATGCGGGGAGACCCGCCAGCCGTCGAGTCTCGGCCGCGTCAGGCGAGGCGCCCGGGGAGCTCATGTTTTCAGCTTCTTCTTCTTTGCCGCCGGGAACAGCACGTTGTTCAGGATCAGTCGATAGCCCGGCGAGTGCGGGCGCAGGTCCAAGTCGGTGGGTGCATCGCCGATTAGATGCCGCGGATCCTCCGGATCGTGTCCGCCCAGGTAGGTGAAGGTCCCTTCACCGAAGTTTCCGTGCAGGTACTTGATTCGGGTCTGGCCCGGCTCCTCTCCCAGGATGGTCACGCCGGGCTTGATACGCTCGCGAGAGAACGTGGTGGTCAGACCGTAGAAGTCCGGGAGCACGCGCTCGTGGCTCTGCGTCAGCATGGTGGGAACCGGATCGAACTTCGCGCTGAAGTCGAACAACGTGAAGCTGCCGAGGTCCTTCCTCCAGGGCGTGTTGACCTGATGGCCGTCGATATCGCTGAATGCGCTCAGCGTCGGGTCGGTGACCAGCACCGCGCCCGTGAACGCCAACGCCCGATCCCAGTCCAGCTTCTGGCTCGCGGCAAGATCGGGGGGCGTCCCGTCCGCGAACGAAGCCGCGATGTCCGTCGCTCCCGCCGCCAGAGCCAGCTCGAAGGTTTCGGTGGCCGTACACATCGCGAACAGGAATCCGCCCGCCTCCACGTATTCCCGCAGTCGGCCGGCTACTTCCTTCTTGAGCGCCGGGACCGTGCCGAAACCCAGTTCCTGGGCCATCCCCTCGTTGCGGGCGACCTCCTCCTGCAACCAGGAGGCTGACGCGTACGTCAGATAGAACTTCGAGTATTGGCCGGTGAAGTCCTCATGGTGTAGATGCAGCCAATCGAAGTTCTCCAGCGCGCCAGCCAACACCTCGCGATCCCACACCTGTTCGTACGGAATCTCCGCGTACGTCAAAGCCAGCGTGACGGCGTCGTCCCACGGAGAACTGTTGGGCGGGGTGTACACCGCGATGCGAGGAGCTTTTTCGAGAGGTACCGACTCCATGTTTCTGCCCTCGATCTCCCGCCGAATGCGGGTCACGCCGGTCACGCCGAGCTCCTCGATCGTGACGCCCATGAGGGCCGCATTGCGGCGAACCTGCGGGTTGTCGGGGATGAGGAAAGAGCCCGCCCGATAGTTGAGCAGCCACTCAGCGGATTGCCCTTCCAGAAGGACCCCGTATGCGAGTCCGTACGCCTTCAGGTGATTCGCCTGGCCGCGATCCATCGGGACGAGAAGCTGCCCTGAGAGCGGCGTCGCGAAGGCGACCGCGACGAGGCCAAGGACAACCGAGCGCGCCGCGGCACGTCGTCCGTCGAACGAGCTCTTTTTCCTCAACCCCGCTCCTCCTCAACCCTGTGGTCCGGCCGAGTCGAGCTCGGTCAGGAGGCGGCGCGCGAGCGGGGCCAGGGCGCTCTCGGGGTAGGTCGTGATGAGGCGCTCGAGCCACGTTCGCGCGGAATCCGGGTGAGTCGGAATCGCTCGCCGCGCCAGGCTCAGCAAGGCGTCCGGCGTGTGCGGGCTTCCGGGGAACGCTTCGATGATCCGCTGCAGGATCGCGGCCGACTGGTCGGGGTGCCCCGCCGCGTCGAGTTCCTCCGCCAACAGCGCCAACATCGCCGGCCGCGCTGCGCTCGCGGGGAGGCTCTCGAGCCTGCGGAGCGCTTCCTGGGCTTTCCATTCCGCCGGGCTTCGAAGCAGCTCGAGGAGCGCTTCGCCCAGCACCTCGAGCTCGAGCGCATCCGCACGCTCGAGGACGGCGAGCAGGCGCAGGTTGCGGGTGTGGGCCGCCGCCTCGCTCCCGGGATCGGCCGTGGCCCGGGCCAACCTCGAGAGCGCGCTGTCAGGCTCGGCCCGGAGCAGCGCGAGACGAGCGCCGGCCGCATGGATCACGGCGCGCGCTTCGGGTGAGGAGAGAGCCGTCCACGCGTTCCTCAGGCCCATTTCCGCCTCAAGCAGCGCGTCCGCCCGAGCTCGGCCCTCGGACAGCTCGGCAGCCATCTTGGCGAGGTCGAGCGCGGAGTCGGGGTACGCGCGTCGATGTGATTCCCACAATCCTGCGGCCTCCGGCAGGTCACGTGGAGAAGACGCGAGGACGGAGAACAGCCGTCGGCTGGCCAATCGGTGCGCGGCGTCGCCGGGCTCGGATTCGTCGAGCAAAGCCTGGAACGTACGCCGGGCCGCCGACGTGTCCCCGGCCACGAGTGCCATGTCGGCCGAGACGGCCTGCCAGCGCTGACGGTCCGCAGGGCGCGTGCTCACCCTGGCGAGCTCGTCCGCGGCCCAACCCACCTCATCCGGAAGCCCAGCGTCGGTGGCCTCGCCCACGTAGCTGCGTAGGTACCTCGCCCGGTCCGCCACCTCACCCGGCTGCGCCGCGCGCGCCAACCGTCGAGCGGACTCGGCGCTACCGAGACGCAATGCCGCGTAAGCTCCGCTTCGCATCGACTCGGGGCTCGAACGTTGCGACAGCGCGACCCACAGCTCCTTGGTGCGCTCTCGGGGCCATGCGCCGGACCGAGCATCCTCTACCACGGCAACGATCCCGGGCTCGCCGAGCGAGAGGAGCGCTTCCCACGCCTGCAGCAGCCCCGCGCGCGCGCCGGAGGCGAGGTATAGATCTGCGAGCCGCTCGAGGACGACTCGTTGGTCCTCCACGACATCTCGAGCTTCTTCAAGGACACGGATCGCGCCCGAGGTGTCCGCGCTCGCAAGGTCCGCGTCAGTGAGGGCGAGGTGGGCGTCCGCCATGTTCGGCGAGTTCCGCACCCACCTGCGTGCCACCGCGCGCGCGGAGTCTCCGAAGCCCACACGAACCAAGCTCACGACCCAGAGTCGTTGGACGCGCGGCTCGCCCGCTCCCTGGGCGACGGCCCGCTCGACCCAAGGCAACGCGGGAGCTGCATCTCCCGCTTCGATGTGGAGATCGACGAGCATCGAGAGCGCAGCAGGTGAAACCGGCTCCCGGGTGAGGAAATCCTGGAGGGCGCGCGTCGCATCGGCCGCTCGACCGGCGTCGAGCAGGCGTGTGGCCTGCTCCAGGACGCGTCGCTCGGCAGGCGACGCGACCGCGGGCGTCCCCTGTCCCGCGAGCACGGCGGCAGCCAGGAGCAGGGCGGTGCCCGCGATCAAGCCAGCGCGAGGCCGGCTACCGACGAGCCCCATCGTCACCCGAGGTCGCGCTTGTCGGTCCGCCCGGTCCGCGATTCAGTCGGTCGAAGTAGTCGAAGATCAGGCGCCGGTAGAACAGCGGCAGATCCCGGAGCAGCGCCTCGCTCGGGAGCGGGAACCGGGCGCCGCGCAGGAGGTCCGGGTCGATCTCCGGCGGTGCACGCGGAGCGGTGCGCCCCGTCTCGGACTCTCGCCGGTTGGGATCCAGGTCCTCGTCCTCCAGCGATCGACCCGCGTCCAGCATGCGCCGGAAGAGCCTCCTCTGTCGCTCGACCGTCTCTGGTGTCGCATCGCCCGATTGGATGCGGCGCGCTATATCCTGCGCTTCACGTGCCAACTCTTCCGGCCGTCCGAGGAGGTCGTTCTGCGGATCGTCGAGCTCTCGAAGCTGCTCGGCGATCTCCTCCTGTTCACGCGCGACTTCAGTAGACCGCTGCTCGCCGCTCGGCTTCGGGCCGGGCACCAGGAGCGAGCTCGTGCGTTGCGTCACACCCTGTTGTTGCTGCGCGAGAGACGTCATCTGCTCCGCCGCCGCTTCCTGCCCGGCCTGTTGCTGTGCCGCCTGCGCCGCTCGTTCGCCGGCGATCAGACGAGCTGCGAGCTCGTTGAGGGCGTCCACGACCGCCTCCGCCTCCGAGCGGGATGGGAGGCGCCTCCCACCGTCGCTCGTCATACGCTCCAGCAACTGATCCATCTGCTCGGCCGCGTCACCCGCGGCGGTCCCGATCTCTCGATCGAGCACCGAGCTGCGACTTCCATCTTCGGACAGTGTCGAGAGCAGGTTCTCGAGTCCCTGTCGGACCGCGGCCTGACGGGCTCGCCAGGTCTCGGGTGCGATGGACTCGGCCCCTCGCGCGGCTTCGGCCAGGTCGGTTTCCGCGTCGGCCAGTGACAGGGCTTCTGCGCGGGCCCGCCCCAACGACTCCACGGCATCGTCCCGCGCGCTCGACGGATCTGTCGCGCCGTCGAGGGCCGAGGAGGCACGCTCCAACGCCTGGGCCGCCTCCTCAGCGGCATCGCGCGCCGCCTCCTGAGCGCGCTCAGCCTGGGCTTCCCCACCCGCCTCGGGAGACGCGCGGGACGCCGTCGCCGCCGCCTCCCGCATGGCATCTGCCGCCCGGTCGGCCCGGTCACCGGCGGTCGCGGCCGAGTCACCGGCCGGTTCTTGGCCCGCCTCCGCGAGTCGACGTGCGAGCTCGTCCAGCGAAGCGGCCAGCGAGTCCGCGTCCTCGGCCAGACGCTCCTCCCCGGCAGCCCACTCTTCGGGAGCGGTGTCCCGGTCCTGCGCGGCGTCGCGTTGTGCTTCAGCCAGCTCACCGGTCTCGGCGCGTGCCGCCTTTACGGCCTGGTCAAGCGACGCCTGGTCCAACAGACGGAGGGTCTGCTCGATCTGTTCGCGGAGCCACTCCGCTTGACCCGACATATTCTCGAGCGCCTCTCTCACGGCGTCCGAATCCAGCTCGCGGAGGGCACGCGACAGTTCCTCGATGTGCTCGGCCAGACCCGCTTCCAGTAGCTCCTGGTAGCGTTCGGCGAGCTCGGCCAATTGATCCTCGAGGACCGGATCGGCCAATACGGATTCCCGGATGTCCTCTCGGAGCGTCTGAAGATCCTCCTCGAGCTCGCGCATCGCGTCCTGCATCCCCTCCGCCTGGTCGAGAATGCCGCGCGCCTCTTCGGTCTCCTCGAAGCCCAGCTCGCCAGGTCGGGCGTCGGCCTCGGCCTGACTCTCCGAGGATGCCCGACGCTCGGCCTCGGCGGCCGCATCCTCGAGTTGTTCCGCCGCCTCGGAGAGCCGGCGGGCGTCATTCGCGATGGCCTCGCTCTCGTCCGCACGGGCCGCCCTGACCTCGGCGAGGGTCGGCACTCGGATCAGGAACGTCTCCGATTGGGTCGGTCCTCGTCTCGGATGGTCGTCATAGGCCAGAATGCGGTAGAAGACCGTATCGCCCGGAATGAGATCCTCTCCACGCAGGTCGAGGATCGGACGGAAGATGGCCCGTTTCTGTCCAGCGGGATCCGGCGACAGCGGGTCTCGTCGTCGACTCGGCGGGCCTCCGCCGGGAACCGATCGCCACCAGGCGAGCTCGGCCCGCCTGAGCCCGAGATCGTCCTCGATGTCGAGAACCAACGGCATGACAGCGTCGGGCCCTAGCAGCGTGTCGGGAGCCGGGAATAGCAGGCGGATGTCCGGTCGCGCATCCGGTATCACGATGAGCTCTAGAGGCTCGGGGACGATCGGAGCGCCGATGCCGAGAGCCGACTCCAGCCGCCAGATCCACCGTCCGGAAACCGTGGGCCACAACTCGCCGCTGAAGCTGCGCCCGGCCAAATCGAGCAACAGGGTCGGCTCGCTGACCTCGGACCCGGACGCCGACGCGATCGGTGTGAGCTCCAAGTGGGCGTCGTCGAGCGGCTGATTCGCCTCGCCGGCGAGCGCGACCCTCGTTCCCTCGGGGATCACCAACGGGGGGATCCGGCCTCGGTGGACCTCTCCCCCTCGCCCCAGGTAGGCCGGATAGGTAATCGTCGCGCGCAGATCTTGCACGAGCAGCGGCTCGACGGGGCGGACGAGAAGCGTGTCGCTCGTCTCCCCCTCCGCATCCTCCGCCCACAGGCGCAGCGGCACGGTGATCGGGTCCGTCGAGCCACTCGCCTCGTCCCCCTCCCCCACGGGGAGCACCTGCCTCCGTGGCGGCTCGCCGGTGACCTGCCAGACGAGGGTCACCTCGCTTCGTCCCGGAGCCTCCACTCGCACGTCGGCCGGTCGGCCCCTCGCGACCACCTCGTCCTCCAGACTGACCTGGAGGGGGAGAAGCGGTGGCGGGAACGCTGTGCGCCACGGGGCGCCGAGCGCCGCCGCGGCCGAATAAGTGGCTCTCGGTCGGGCGATGATCGAGACGGCCAGGAGGCCGAGGACTGCGGCGCCGACGAGAAGCGCGCGCGCCGCCCGCCGCCGCCAGCGGGACGTGCTCGCGGGCAGCAACCGCTCGAGGGTCAAGTCGGCGAGCCCCTCGCTCACACGGCGGCGGTGCAGACCGGCCAGCGACGCGAGGCCGTCCTCAACTATGTGTCGTTCTGAACGAACGAGCTCGAGTGCGGCCAGGACATCGCCTTCGCCGAGCCCGGCTGCCCGATCGGCTTCCAGTGCCACACGAGGTGGGGTCAGCCGGCTCCGTGTACGGCGGTACAGGGCCGCCCCTGCCGCGATCCCGATCGCGAGCAGGAACGCGGCGAGCAGCGGCCACGGTGAACCTCGCCCCTCCCGCAGGTCCGCCGGCACCACGCTAAGCAGCAGGACGACGGCGGCCGCCAGAGTGATTCCACGCGCCAGGAACACGAACCCGACCCGCCGTCGCACCGCCGTGACCGCGTCGACGAAACGTTCCAGGCCGTCTCTCCGATGGCTACGCATGGTCTCCGGGTTCTACACGCAAGCCGATCTCGTAGGCTCGATTCCGTGAAACACCGAACTCGTCACACAGGCGGTCTACGATATCCCGAGTGCTGGCTCCTGAGCGTGCCAGCTCCCGCGCGGCTCGCTCCAACGTCTCGGGGTCCGGCTCGGCGCTTGGCCCTCCGGGCGCGATGACCAATGTGATCTCTCCGCGTATCGTCTCCCCCGCGCTCTCCTCGCGCAGGGCGGTGACCGTGCCGCGTCGAACCTCCTCGTGCAGCTTGGTGAGCTCCCGACAAACGACGCAGGTGCGCTCGCCGAGACCCGCTTCACTTAGATGCATGAGAAGCTGCTCGAGTCGCCTCGGCGATTCGAAGGCTACCACCGTATGGGGAGAGGCCGCGACCTGCGCGATCCACTCCGCCCGGGCGGGCCCGCGGCGGGGAGCGAAGCCGAGAAACAGAAAGCGATCCGCCGGTAGGCCGGAGACGGTCAGGGCCGTAAGTACCGCCGATGCCCCGGGGACGGGCACGACGCGCAGGTCGCGCTCGTGCAGGGCTTCGACCACGCGCCGGCCCGGATCGGATACGGACGGTGTGCCCGCGTCGGTTACGAGCGCGCAATCCTCCCCGGCTTCCAGCCGGCGGACGATCTCGGTCACTCGCTCGGCTTCGTTATGCGCGTGGAGTGAGCGGAGAGCTATGTCGTGCCCCAGGTGCGCGAGGAGACGGCCGGTGCGGCGAGTGTCTTCAGCGTAACACACCGAAACCTCCCCGAGGACCGAGGCTGCCCTCGCCGTGATGTCGGCGAGGTTGCCGATCGGTGTGCTCACAAGGTATAGGACCCCTGCCATCCCACCCGGCTCCCCAGACGGACAGGCCCCGAAAACGCTGGTGCCCCCCGACCCGGTCGACGGGCGGGAGGCCCCATTACGTGCTTCGAGGCTCTACCCGGCCTACGTGTGTTCCAGAATCTTCTGTTCCAACGCGGCTTTTGGCAGCGCGCCGATCACCATGTCGACGAGCTCGCCGTCTTTGAAGAAGAGAATGCTCGGGATCGACCGAATGTTGAAACGCTGCGACGTTTGCGGATTCGCGTCCACGTCTAACTTGCCGACCTTCAGCACGTCCGCATAGTCGCTCGCCAGCTCCTCCATGATCGGGCCCACGATGCGGCACGGGCCGCACCATTCGGCCCAGAAGTCGATCAGCATGAGACCATTCGAGCTCTCGACCTCGTCGGCGAAGTTCTCATCCGTGATCTCGACCGGCCCGCCCCCCACCATCTCGCTCATCTCATCCCTCCCTGAGTCAGTCGCGCGTGAGGGTGCTCCGTTCATCACGCGCGGCCGCTAGATCTCGCGTTAGGCTACGAATACGTTGCGGGCGGCAGAAAGTTCGGCTTTCGCTTCCTCGCCGGACAGGCGCCCACGATCAAGGGTAACGTACGAATGGCAGATTCGGTGCCCATTATCGATCACGTCGGAATCGCGGTCAACTCACTCGATCGCGATCTCCCTGTGTATGAGGCCATGCTGGGCGCTCCGCCCACCGGGGTGGAGGAAATCGCGAGTGAATCCGTCCGCGTCGCTTTCTTCGGCGCGGGGGCGGGTCGCGTCGAGCTGCTCGAGCCGACGGATTCCGAATCACCCATCGCCCGGTTTCTGGCTCGACGGGGTCCCGGGATCCATCACGTCTGCCTACAGGTTCCCGATCTCGACGACGCGTTGGAGCGAGCCACGGGGGCCGGCGCCGAGATTATACCTCCCGGGCTTCGGGTCGGCGCCGGAGGCCGGCGTGTCGCCTTTCTCCACCCGAGGTCCACCGGAGGCGTCCTCATCGAGCTGACCGAGGTGGATTCGAGCGAGTGAGCGAGGCCGACATCCAGGCGAGCGCGGCGGCGACCCGGCGAGCCGAGTCGCCGGTTGATGTGTCCGTGGTCATCCCGGCTCTGAACGAGGCGGAGACCATTGGGGCGGCCTTGCGCTCCGCGATCAAAGCCTTCGGCGAGACGGTCGACCTGATCGTGGCCGACGGCGGAAGCTCCGACGATACCGTCGAGCGGGCGTCCAAGCTGGCCAGGGTCGTCACGGCCCCACGCGGGCGTGGCGCTCAACTGAACGCGGGTGCGCGTCTGGCGCGCGGCCGGGTGTTCGTCTTTCTACATGCGGACACCACGCTGGACCCGCTGGCAGGTGGCCGAATCCTCGAGGCCTCGAACGATCCGGGCACGGTCGGCGGGTGCTGTCGATTCGCGGTGGAACCGTCACCTGAATGGGGGATCCGCTACCGTTTGCTGGAGCGCGGCGTGAATCTGCGTACGCGAGTCTTCCGCACGGCCACCGGGGATCAAGCGATCTTCTCGACTCGCTGGGCCTTCGAGCGCGTGGGGGGGTTCCCCGAGGAGCCGTTGTTCGAGGACGTCGGGTTCGTGCGGTCGCTCCGCCGGTTAGGGCGCTTTCAACTGGTGGACGCGGTCGCCCTCACGTCGGATCGCCGCTGGCGAGGGCGGGGGTTCGTCCGGACGGTAGTCTCGCACTGGCTGCTGCGCGCCGCCTATACCGCGCGCGTGCCGCCTCGCACTCTGGCCCGCTGGTACGAGCGTCCGAGGCTGGGTCGAGCCGCTACTCCCCCCCGGTGAGCGCATCGGTGAAGATCTGCTCCACGAACCAGCGACCCTGGTTGCTGGCCGTGGCGAACGGCACCGACACGTCGCCGTTTCTCGTGCCGACAATGTCAGCGATGACCCGCCGCCGCCCGCCCTCCATCGCGACCTCCATCTCCCGGAGCGAGTACGAGGCGTGCTGAAGTAGCGAAGCGAGCACGAACATCCGCTGTTCGACTTCCACGCGCCCCAGATCCTGCTCGGCCGGGCCCTCGATGCTCCCGAACAGTCGCGCCATGAGGCGGTAATCGCTCCGGTTCGCGGCATCCAGGAACTGGCCCACCGCGCTCTGCGCCGAAAGCGCGCCGTACGCTTCGCGGCCCTCCGAAAGGCCGCCCCCCGATGCACACCCGACAAGGGCGAGTGCGAAAAAACCGGCTGCCGACCCCCGTACGATCCCGCGCATCCTCACCTCCCTGCTTGAGCCACCCGCTCGAGTCCGCCCTGCCGCACGCTACATGCTACCATCGCCGGGCTTCCGACCCAACCGGGGTCGTCGCCGCCGCCGTACCACACGGAGTCACCCGCCGGTACCGGCCGTTTCGATAGGCGCGGCATCCGGCGGCGCCTCGGGTGGCTCCTCACCGCGCTCGTCGTCGACGGCCTCGAACGACAGCGCCGACTCGCCGGGCACCGTATCGACGCGGATCGAGTCGCCGTCGTGGAAGCGCCCCTCGAGAAACGCCATCGCCAGCGGGTCAGTGACCAGTCGCTGGATCGCGCGCTTCAGCGGGCGCGCTCCGAACGCAGGCTCGTACCCGGAATCGGCGATTGCGCGCCTCGCCGCAGACGTCACCTGGATCGACACCTGACGTTCCGACAGGGTGCTCGCGACTCGCCGCAGCTGGAGGTCGACGATGCTCGCGAGTTCCTCGCGCGACAGCGGACGAAACAGAAGGATCTCATCGACGCGATTCAGAAACTCCGGCTTGAAATGCTCGCGGAGACCTCCGTGTACGTGCTCCTCCACCTCCTCCCAGGGGGCGCCCGCCTCCGACCGTTCGAGGATGAACGAGCTTCCGATGTTGCTGGTCATGATGAGGACGGTGTTGCGGAAGTCGACGGTCCGACCCTGACCATCCGTCAGACGCCCGTCATCCAGAATCTGGAGGAGCAGGTTGAATGCCTCGGGGTGTGCCTTCTCGATCTCATCGAACAGCACGACCGAGTAGGGTCGCCTGCGTACCGCCTCGGTAAGCTGCCCTCCCTCCTCGTATCCCACGTAGCCTGGCGGAGCCCCGATGAGACGCGCCACCGCGTGGCGCTCCATGTACTCGGACATGTCGATCCGGACCAGCGCTCCCTCGTCATCGAACAGGAACTCGGCTAACGCGCGCGCGGTCTCGGTCTTACCGACCCCAGTCGGTCCGAGGAAGATGAAGCTCCCGATAGGCCGATTCGGATCCTGAAGACCCGCGCGACTCCGGCGCACCGCGTTCGCGACCGCCACGATGGCGTGCGCCTGATCGACGACCCGGCGGTGCAGGTGGTCTTCGAGCCTGGTGAGCCGTTCCTTCTCGTCCTCCAGCATGCGAGCCATGGGGATCCCCGTCCACGAGGCCACGACCTCGGCGACGTCCTCCGCCTGCACTTCCTCTTTCAGGAACGAGCCCCGTGCCTGCAGCTCCGAGAGCTTCGCTTCGGCGGCCTCGAGCTCGCTCCGCGCCTTCGGGATCTCCCCGTATGTGATCTCGGCCGCGCGGGCAAGATCGCCGGTGCGCGTCGCCTGCTCCGCCGCGATTCCGAGCTCCTCTGTCTCGCGTTTCAGCTGGCGGACGCCCTCGATCGCGTCCTTCTCCGACAGCCAACGCGCCTTGAGCGCGGCGAGCTCCTCCCGGGTTCCCGAGAGCTCCTCTTCGAGGCTGGCCAACCGCTCCCTGCTACGCGGGTCGGTCTCGTCTCTCAGGGCCTCGCGCTCGATCTCCGACTGGGTCACGCGGCGCTCCATCTCATCGATCTCCTCGGGCATCGAGTCGATCTCGATCCGCAGCCTGGAGGCCGCCTCATCGATCAGGTCGATCGCTTTGTCGGGGAGGAAGCGATCTCCGATGTAACGGTCGGAGAGACGCACGGCGGTGATGAGCGCGGGATCGGTGATGCGGACGCCGTGGTGAACCTCGTAGCGCTCCTTGAGGCCTCGAAGGATCGCGGTGGTCTCGTCGAGCGAGGGCTCGCCCACGAACACCGGTTGGAAGCGACGCTCGAGCGCCGGGTCCTTCTCGATCTTCTTGCGATACTCGTCGAGCGTGGTGGCGCCGATCATCCGGAGCTGACCGCGGGCCAGCGGTGGCTTCAGCATGTTGCCGGCGTCCACCGCCCCTTCGGCCGCACCGGCGCCGACGACGGTGTGTAGCTCATCGATGAACACCACGTAGCGGCCACCGGACTCCGTGATTTCCTTCAGCGCGGCCTTGAAGCGCTCCTCGAACTCGCCCCGGTACTTCGCCCCTGCAACCATCGCGGCGATATCCAGCTGGATCAGCTGCTTGTCTCGCAGCGACTCCGGCACGTCCCCGGCCACGATCCGTTGGGCGAGACCCTCGACGATGGCCGTCTTTCCGACACCGGGCTCACCGATCAGGACGGGGTTGTTCTTGGTCCGCCGGGAAAGGACCTGCATCAAACGCCTGATCTCGGTGTCCCGGCCGATCACGGGATCGAGCTTCCCGGTCCGCGCCTGAGAGGTGAGGTCGACCCCGTAACGCTCCAGTGCGCGGTACTTCCCTTCGGGATCCTGATCCGTCACCCGGTGCGGTCCGCGGACCTCTTCGATCGCCTGACGAATCCGGCATTCGTCCGCTCCCCCGCCCGCCAGCAGGGGACGCGTGGAGCTCGCGTGCTTTCCCGCGAGCCCGAGCAGCAGGTGCTCGGTGGAGATGTAGCTGTCGCCCATCTCCGCGGCGACCGCATCGGCCGCTCCGACGATGCGCTCGAGCTCACGACTGGCGGTCGGCGTGCCGCCCGATTGCTTCGGGAGCCGGTCGAGCCCCTCCTCGAGCGCGGCCTGCAGCCCCCTGACCTCGACACCGATCTTCTGGAGGACGGGCACGATCACGCCCCCCTCCTGCTCCAGCAGTGCTGCGAGCAGGTGCAGGTCCTCGACGGCGGGATTGCCCGCCTGACGAGCGCGAGAAGCGGCGTCCTGGACGGCCTCCGCGGCTTTGACGGTGAGGCGATCCGGGGAGATCATCTCACTCGATCTCCACCTTGTGCTCCTCCGAGCCCGTGCGGCGTGGCAGCGTGAGGCGCAGGACTCCGTTCTCCAGCTTGGCACCGACACGGTTGACGTCGACGTCTGCCGGCATCCGGATCGAGCGCCGGAAGCGACCGAACGCGCGCTCGGATCGACACACGTCGGCTCCGTCCGGTAAGTCGGGCCTGGCTCTTTGTCCGCTGATCGTCAGGTCGTCGCCCACCGTCGTCACCTCGAGGTCGTCCCGGTGCACCCCGGGTAGGTCCATCAGAATCCAGTACCCTTCCCCGGGGACCTCGATCAAGTCGTAACGGGGATATCTTCCGGACGCCATCGGACCCACGTTCCGCAGGGCCGAGTCCACGATGTCGCTCACGGTCTCCTGGAGCTCGGAGAAGGAATTCCAGGGGTTCCAGCCGCGGCTGCCCTCGCTCTCATCCTGCTCATCACCGCTCGCCTCTTGGCCATCGCCCGGGGCGGCGTTCGCCTCTTCGCCGCTCCCGGCGTACCCGTCCGCCTGCGAGCCAGCCATGTCGGCATCTCCCGCTGTCGGGTCCTCCCAACCGCCGGTCTCTCTCTCCTCGTTCACAGCGATCCTCCCGCGTGTATGTCCGTCCGTACGTCAACCGGTGTCTGCGTGCGCTCGGTGTCGAGGCCCCGGCGGGGCTCTCCAACGTAGGGGTGTCTCCCTGATGCACGGTGCTCTCGACGCAGACGCGCCCGCGAGTCGTGGGGGGCAAAAGGCATGCCCTTCGAAGAGCCTGAAATGGCGGGTTTTTCCGCCGATGCGGCGGCCTGTCCAGATTGACCCGACCGCAAAGCTGCCAGTTAGGCATATGGGATGTCTTAAACGGTCCGGCGATTGGGCTGTCAGGTCGGATGCTACGAGGCGCTAAGACATCCTGTCAAAGCGGTGGTACGATGCGGCAGGGGCGGCCCCCGCGGGAGCCGCCCCCATACTGACGCGCCTGAGAGGTTCTCGGCTACATGTTATCGCGACCCGCCGGCGCGTTCCCTCATCTTCTTGATCGGGAAGATGACGAGCAGGTAGATCAGCGCCGGGAATACGATCAGGCTGAGCAGGAAGTTCGGCTCCACGGTCGGCGTGAGCCGTTCCTTCATACTCACCAGGAAAGGTATGAAATCGCCCCCGATCAAGAGGAAGGCGAGCAGCACCGCCATCAACGACTCACCCGCGATAAACCCGGACGAGAGCAGCACGCCGGTGTTGCGCGCCCGAGTCTTGTCCTCCTCGCTCGCGCCTCCTGCATCGAGCCGCTTCTCGAGGAACCAGCGGATCAAGCCGCCCACGAAGATCGCCGCGGTGGAGTAGAACGGGAGGTACATGCCGACCGCGATCAGCATCGGCGAGGGCGCGTTGATCAGGATGAGTCCGACGGCGAACAGCATGCCCACGATCACCAGCGGCCAGGCCATCTCGCCACCAACGATCCCGTTCGCCATGAGGGCCATCAACCCTGCCTGCGGTGCCGGGAGCTCCGCCGAGCCTATCGTGTATGCCTGGTGCAGCGCCATGAGGGCGAAGGCCAGCACCATCGAAGCGACGATCACGCCCGCGATCTCGGCCAGCTGCATGCGCCGGGGCGTGCCGCCCAGGATATGGCCCACCTTGAGGTCCTGCATCATGTCGCCCGCGACGCCGGCGGTGCAGCAGACGACCCCCGCCACGCCGAGCACACCGGCGACACCCTGCACGCTCACGACTCCGAGGGCGACCATGAGCACCGCCGCAATGAGGAGCGCGCTGAGCGTGAGACCGGAGATCGGGTTGTTCGAGCTCCCGATCAGCCCCACCAGATATCCGGCGACCGCCGCGAACAGGAACCCGAGGATCACCATGACTGCGGTCAGGGTCAGCGCCCCGACCACAGAGCTCGTGAAGAAGTAGTAGAGCGCGAATGTCGCGACGGCCATTACACCGATCGCCGGGAGTATGCGCGACAGGCTGAGATCGATCTCGGTCCGGTCCATCGTCTTTTCCGGACCTTTGACTTTGATGTCCCCGAGGGCTCTCCCGATCCCCGTCACAAGGGCGTCTTTCAGCGTGTACAGCGTGTAGAAGGCGGCCACGATCATCGTGCCCACCGCCAGCGGCCGGATCTGCTTTGCCCAGACTTCGTTGGCCAGGTCTCCGAGCGTGGTCCCGGCGCCGACGGTACCTACGAGTCCAGGGTTGAGGAAGAGCGCCAACGGCACCAACAGGAGCCACCCCATCACCGCCCCGCTGAACAGCACCGAGCTCACCCGCGAGCCCACGATGAACCCGACCCCCATGAGGGCCGGCGAGGCCGAGGGCGAGGAGACGAGCATGCCGCCCGCGTACTCGATCCGGCTCCCCAGAATATCGATCGTCGAGCGGCCGAACTCGAATACGGCCTCGGTACGCTCCTGGATGAACAGGATTCCGTTGGAGTTCTTGAACAGTTCCCACAGACCTGCGAGACCCATCGCGCCGAACACGTACTTGGCGCCGGTCTCACCCTTCTGACCGGCCTTGACGATCTCCGACGCCGCGACCGATTCCGGGAACGGAAGCTCGGCCTCGACGACGAGCGTGCGACGCAGGACGATCACGAACAGCACGCCGAGCAAGCCGCCGACCAGCATGATGGCGGTGCTCTCCCAATAACGCAGATTGGTCCACGCGCCGGCTATGATGAAGGCCGGGAGGGTGAAGATCGCCCCCGCGACCAGCGCCTCACCGACCGAGGCGGTCGTGCGCGCGATGTTCTCCTCCAGCACCGTGCCCCGGAAGGGGCGCAACGCGGCCATGGCTACGACGGCAGCCGGGAAGGTGGCAGCGACGGTGAGTCCCGCCTTCATCCCGATGTAAGCGTTGGCGGCCCCGAGCACGACGGCCATCAGCACACCCAGGGCCAGGGCTTTGAAGGTGAGCTCGGCCATCTGCGTGGCCGCTGACACGTACGGCGAGGACTTCTGATCGCTCATCCGACCCCCTCCGTGGACGAGTTTCCGCTTGGGCGATAACGTGGGAGAAGCTGTGCGCACGCGTCCCGATGCGCCAGTGGGAACCAACCGAAATCGAATGCCGGTCCAGGCCGGAGGAGAGATCCGATGACATTCGTGTCCGAGCTCAAGCCGCAGGCGCTATGGGCGCACTTCGACCATATCCTGACCATTCCGCGCGCGTCCAAGGACGAGGGTCGCATGCGCGAGTACGTGATCGAGGTGGCGGAACGTAACGGCCTCGAGTACGAGGTAGACGCCGCAGGCAATACAGTAGTGCGCAAGCCCGCTGCGCCGGGCCGGGAGAGCGTGCCCGCGACCATCCTCCAGGCCCATCTCGACATGGTTCAGGAGAAGAATTCCGGCGTCGCGCTCGACTTCGAGACGGATGCGATCGAGCCGCTCCAGGACGGCGAGTACCTTACTGCCAATGGGACGACGCTGGGGTCCGACAACGGCGTCGGCGTGGCGGCCATGCTGGCGATCGAGGAGGATCCTGGTCTGTCGCACGGTCCGCTGGAGCTACTGTTCACGGTCGACGAGGAAACCGGGCTCACAGGAGCGGCGAGCCTCGAGCCCGGGATGCTGAACGGCCGCCGGCTACTCAACCTCGATTCCGAGGAGGAGGGGGTGATCACGATCGGCTGCGCGGGCGGTGCAGACTCGCACCTCCACCTGCCGATCAGCTACGAAGCGGCGCCCGACGGCGCGACGGCGCTGACGATCCGGGTCAGCGGCCTGCGTGGCGGTCACTCCGGGGTGGACATCCACCTGCAACGCGGAAACGCGATCAGACTGCTGGCACGCGCGCTTTACCGGACCTCGCTCGACGAGCCTTTCCAGCTCGTGTCGTTCGCGGGTGGCAACGCGCACAACGCCATTCCCCGCGAGGCGTCTGCGACGGTCGTTCTGTCGGACGGCGGGGGAGCGGATCGCCTCAGGGCCTGCCTCGACGCGGAGGCCGAGGCGATACAGGCAGAGTTCGAGCCGGTCGACCCCAACCTGAGCTTCGAGCTCTCCGATGCCGGGACCGTCGAATCGGTGATGGACCCGGCATCCACGCTGCGGACGCTGGCGTTCGTCACCGCCCTGCCTCACGGGGTGATGTCGATGAGCTACGAGATTCCGGGTCTGGTGGAGACGAGCACGAACCTGGCCACGGTGACGCCGAACGACGATAGCCTGGATATCCTGCTCAGCAGCCGGAGCTCGGTCGACTCCGCCCTGTCGGCCCTGCGTCAGCGCATTCGCGCCGCCGCAGCCCTCGTTCAGGCCGACGTGCACGAGGGGGATGGCTACCCGGGTTGGCAGCCTGATGTCAGCTCGCCGCTTCTGGCGACCGTGAAGGGCGTGTACACGGAGTCCATGGGCGAGCCCGAGGTAGGTGCCGTGCACGCGGGCCTCGAGTGTGGCATCATCGGCGAGAAGATCGAGGGCATGGACATGGTCTCGTTCGGACCGCAGATCGAGTTCCCCCACTCGCCGGATGAGCGTGTGCACATCGAGTCCGTCGACAAGTTCTACGCCGTGCTGTGCACGGTTCTCGAACGGTTGGAATGAGGTCGGGCTCCAACCAGATCGGCGCGGGCGCGACTGGACCCCCGGGGGTGCTCACCGGGTGGGTACTGGCCGTGTTGCTCGCGGGCTGCGGTGGAGATGGCGGGTCCGCGGACATCCTCGATGATTCCGCATATGTCGAGGTGATGTCCGAGTTGGCGTCGCTGGGGTGGCGCTTCAGCGCGCGTGACTCGCTGGCAGCGGATTCCGCCCGCTTCACGACTCTCCAGGAACGCGGGTTGACGCTGGAGGACCTCGATCGGTTCGCCGCGCGGCGCGGTTCCGATCCGGAGGCGATGGCTGTGCTCTGGGAGCTCATCGCCGCTCGCGCGGACGAGCTGGCAGGCGGGGCAAACCGAGAGACCGACGACGAGCTGCAGGCATCTGACTCGGTGGGTGTACGCCGACGGTGATTGGCCGGCTGCTCATTGGGCTGGGGCGGGCGGGGCGCGGCGCGGCGTTGCACGCGGGCCGCGCCGGTGTGCTGTTCTGGGCCACCATCCTCGCGCTGGGGCACCCGTCGCGGTACTGGGCGGAAACGATCGCTCAGGCGAAGCGCATCGGTGTGGATGGCCTCGCGCTCGTGCTGTTGATGGGCGCTCTCGCCGGCTCGGTGCTCGCGCAGCAGACGTTCTACCAGATGGCGACCGGACTCCCTCTCTCCATCGTAGCGGGCTCGGTGGCGGGCGGCATGCTGACGGAGCTTGGTCCGGTGCTGACGGCCATCGTGCTCGCAGGCCGAATGGGGGCGGGGATCGGAGCCGAGCTGGGCACGATGAAGGTCACCGATCAGATCGATGCCCTTCTCACCCTCGGACGGGACCCGGTCGTCGAGCTCGTCGTTCCACGCGTGGTGGCGGGGACCATCATGCTCGTGCCTCTCGTGATCCTCGCCGACATCATGGGGATCGCGAGCGGGTGGCTCACGGCGATCACGGTCCTCCCGATGACGACCGCCGAGTACGTCCTCGGGACCCGCGGGTACTACCATTCGGCGGCGCTCATCTACTCGCTGGTGAAGGCGGTGGCCTTCGGCTTCACGATCACGTTCACTGCCAGCTATGTGGGGCTACGGGCCGAAGGAGGCGCGGCCGGCGTCGGCCGCACGGCGACGAAAGCGGTGGTGGCGATCATCGTGGCGATCATGGCCCTGGATGTGGTTCTCGCCCCCGTGTACAAAGCCGTTTCATGATCGAGATCCGCAACCTCCACAAGACGCTGAATCGGAAGCCGGTTCTGAGCGGGGTGAACCTGACGATCGCGGAGGGGGAGAGCCTCGTCGTGATGGGTCCTTCCGGCACGGGGAAGAGCGTCCTGCTGAAACATATCGTGGGTCTGATGGATCCCGATGAAGGAGATGTGCTGGTGGACGGCATCTCCGTATCGGGGGCCGATCGCCATGGAATCTCCAGGGTCCGCGAGCGAATCAGCTACGTGTTTCAGAACTCGGCCTTGTTCGATTCGCTGACGGTGCGGGGCAACCTGCTCCTCGGCCTGCGAGAGGGGGCGTGCGATGATCCCGGCGTGGACTGCGAGGCGCTGGTGCGAGAAGCGCTCTCACTGGTTAACCTCACGCCCGACGTGGAGAAGCTGCTCCCGGCCGAGCTGTCGGGTGGGATGCAGAAGCGAGTCGCGATCGCGCGGGCGATCATCGGGCGGGAACCCTACGTGCTATACGACGAGCCGACTACCGGACTGGATCCCGTGAACGCGGCGCGCATCAACAACCTCATCTCGAGAGTGAGCGCGGAGGTCGGGGGTACGAGCGTGATCGTCACGCACGACGTCGAATCCGCGTTCTTCTTGGCCGACCGGATCGTCCTCCTCTCGGAGGGCCTCGTTCAGGCCCAGGGCACGCCCGAGGAGTTGCGAAGTACCGAGAATCCCGTCGTCCGCGGCTTCCTCGACGCGTCATCCCGAGGAGAACCCGAGGAGGGCGAGGTGGATCCGGGAGGTCGGACATGAGGGACCCTGGAATTCGAGATCGGGGCGCCGAGCTGCAAGTCGGGATTCTCGTCCTTTTCGCCCTGCTGGCGCTCGTGGTCGGTCTCTTCTGGATCAGCAACACACGGCTCGGAGGGCCTCAACTCCGGATCCACGGCATCGCGCCGGAGGCGGGGCAGATAACCGATGACGCGAAGGTGTTTCTGCTCGGGATCGAGGTGGGTGAGGTGGAGTCCGTGCGTCTGGACGGGTTCCGCGTCGTGATCGGCCTGGGGATCCATCACGAGACCGACCTGCCCGTAGATACGCGCGGCGTCATTCGCGCGGCCGGGTTTCTGGGCACCCAGATGGTGGAGCTGATCCCGGGGGTTTCCGATCGGGTCCTCGTGTCCGGTGATACGATCCAACTCGGTCGGTCCGCGGATCTCCAATCGCTGGCTGCCGATCTCGGGGACGAGACCAACGTGATCTTGGAGCGGATCGAGGATGTGCTGTCGGAGCGGACCGTGTCGGACATCCGAGAGAGCTCGTCCGCGTTCGCCGCGGCCATGCGCGAGCTTCAGAGCCTGGTCCGCGCCGAGCGCGAGTCGTTGAGCTCGCTGTTGGGGAACCTGGACCAGGCGTCGGCGCGGATCGCCGAGGTCGCCGATGGACCGGACCTGGAGCGGGCGCTCGCGAACCTGGACACCCTGACGACCCGGCTGGCGACGGCCAGCGTGAGCTTCGACTCGACGACCCAATCGCTCGCATCGATCACCGCGAGGCTCGACGCGGGCGAAGGCACGTTTGGCAAGATGTTGACGGACGAGGCGCTGTACGACGAAGTGCGGGGAGCGATCGCCAATCTGCAAACCGCGACCGAGGAGATCGCGCTCCTCACGAAGGACCTGCGCGAGCACCCCGAGCGCTATCTGAAGGACATCAAGATCTCGGTGTTCTGAGACCCCTCGTCCGGCCGGTGGGAGCTTTGGCCGCGCTCGCGACCGCCGGCCGGACCTCTTTGACGACAGACAGATCTATAAGCCTGTCGGCGCATCCAGGAACTCCCACTCGATCGCGAAACGCTGCGCGAGCTTGCTGGCGAGTGCCTTGACTCCGAACGTCTCGGTCGCGTAATGCCCGGCGTAGATGACGTTCAGGCCGAGCTCCAGGGCCTCGTGGTAGGTGTGGTGCTTCCCCTCTCCCGTGATCAGCGTGTCCATGCGCGCCTCGGCCGCCTGCGCGATCATCGAGCCACCTCCGCCGGTGATGATCCCGACGCGGTTGACCTGCGGGGGGCCTCCCGGAATCAGGTGAGGTGTCGTACCGCACGCTTGCCCCACTCGCGCCAGCACCTCCTCGCGCGACATCTCGGGGCTGGCCCATACGCCCAGGTTGTCGACCGAGGATGTCCGGCCGAAGCGTCCGTCCAACTCGAGCCCGAGGGCTTTGAGCAGGAGGATGTTGTTGCCGACTTCCGGGTGAACGTCAAGCGGGAGGTGTGCGCTGTACACGGCCAAGTCCCCGTCGAACAGGGCCCGCATCCGGCGGTATACGACGCCCACGATCGGAATCGTGTCGGCCCAGAAGAGGCCGTGGTGCACCAACAGCATCTGACAGCCGGAGTCGGCCGCCGCCTTGATGGTGGCCAATGATGCGTCCGTGGCCGCGCCCACCTTCGCGACCCGGCCGCTGTTTTCCAACTGCAGGCCGTTCATCGCGCCCGGATCGTCTTCCAACTCTGCGATTCTCAGATACGTGTCGAGCCACTCGACCATCTCATCCAACTGCGACTTCACTCCTGGTCCGTTCATCTCTATCGCTCACCTTGATCGTTGGGGGGCCAGGGACCGGTCTCTCGCCCGCGGACACGCTGCATGCACGGGAGCGCGCCGTCCACCGCCGTCACTCCCACTCGATCGTCGCCGGTGGCTTCGAGGACACGTCGTATACGACCCGGTTCACACCCTCGACCTCGTTGATGATCCGGTTCGACATGCGAGCCAGCACTTCGTGGGGAAATTGGAACCAATCGGCGGTCATGCCATCGCGACTCGTCACCGCCCGAAGGGCAACCACGTTCTCGTACGTCCTCGAGTCTCCCATGACGCCGACGGCACGGACCGGAAGCAACACGGCGAACGCCTGCCAAATATCGTCATACAGGTCGGCGCTGCGAATCTCCTCCAGGTAGATGGCATCCACCTCGCGCAGGGTCGTGAGATTCTCGCGAGTCACCTCGCCCAGTACACGAATCGCAAGCCCGGGACCCGGGAACGGGTGCCGCCCCACGATCTCCTCCGGAAGCCCGAGTTCGCGCCCGACGGCCCGGACCTCATCCTTGAACAGCTCGCGCAGCGGCTCGATGAGATCGAACGGATGGTCGGGGCGGAGGCCACCCACGTTGTGATGCGATTTGATCGTGACCGATGGCCCCCACACCGATACCGACTCGATCACGTCCGGATACAAGGTCCCTTGTACGAGGAAGCGCGCATCCCCGTGACGGCCGGCAGCCTCCTCGAACACGTCGATAAACGTGTGGCCGATTCGAATCCGCTTTTCCTCGGGATCCTCCACCCCGACCAGTCGATCCAGAAAACGGTCGGAAGCATCCACGACCTCGAGCCGTAGCCCCAGGTGATCGCGGAAGACCTGTTCCACCGAGTGTCTCTCACCCTTACGCAATAGCCCCGTGTCCACGAAGATGCACGTCAACTGGTCTCCGACCGCCCGGTGAACGAGCGCGGCGGCGACCGAAGAGTCCACGCCGCCCGACAGGCCGCAGATGACGTGTTCGGCGCCGACCTGGCGCCGGACCGCTTCCACATGCGTCGATACGATGCTCGCGGGGGTCCAATCGCCCTCGCACCCGGCAATCTCGAACAGGAAGTTGCGGAGGATCTCGTCACCACGGTGCGTGTGAGCCACCTCGGGGTGAAACTGAACGGCGTACACGCTCCGGTCTCTTGCCGAAATGGCTGCGATCGGATTCGTCTCGGTCCGGCCGATCACGTCGAAGCCCGAAGGCACACCCCGTAGCTCGTCGCCGTGGCTCATCCAGACCTGCGTCTGCTCGCCCGGGGCGAACCCCCGAAACAGACCATTGCTCATCAGGATCTCGAGACGAGCCCGACCGTACTCACGTCGCTCGGCGGGCTCGACCTCACTTCCCTCGAGGTCGGCGATCAGCTGCATCCCGTAGCAGATGCCGAGAACGGGCACACCGAAGTCGAGTAGTCCGGGGTCTACGCCGGGCATGTCATCGTCGTACACGCTCGCAGGTCCCCCGGACAGGATGATCGCCTCGGGTGAGAACTCGCTGATCCAGTCGAGCGTGCGCGTCGGCGGGTGCACCTCGCAGTACACCCGCTCCTCTCGGATCCGGCGTGCGATCAACTGCGTGTATTGCGATCCGTAGTCGAGAACCAGAACGCCGCTCACTACCGCTCCCCTTTCGTGAGCACGGGTGCGTGGGTCCCCTTCGGCGCGACCGTAGATCTGCGCGCGATGAGCACGACCTCTCGCTCCCGTTGTGCCGTCGTGAGGGCGCGAGGCGCCGCTATGCCGCGCCGCGCATCTTCCGTGTCGCGACGGAGGGGGCACACGCGTCCGTGTTTCAATACGCCTTGGCCCAGACAACCTCCACGTCGGCCGGGTCTTCGCACACCAGACACGTGTCGGGAGCCGGGTCACTCTGAAACTCGGGATCCGGGATCACCCGGATCGTCGCCTTGGTCTCAGCCTGCACGCGGTCCGCACACTCCGCGCGTCCGCACCAGCCCGTGAACACGAATCCCGGCGATTCCTCGATCCGAGCGCGAAACGCGCCGAAGTCGCGCATGCCCCGCACGGATCGGGACTCACGTCCCTTACGCGCTTCGCCCAGCATGGTCTTCTGGATCTCCTCCAACAACGGGGCCATGGTTTCGACAGTCTCCGGCCAGGACAAGACCTTCTTACGCTCGCCCTCGTCGGGCGCGAAGCGTCGAACGACCACCGCCTGTTCAGCCTCGACATCGCGTGGTCCCACCTCGAGCCGGAGCGGAACGCCCTTGCGCTCCCACTCGTAGAACTTGGCCCCCGGATTGATGGTGTCGCGCTCGTCCAGATGGGCGCGGACGCCTCTGTCCCTGAGCCTCTCGCGTAACGGCATGCAAGCGTCCAGCACCAACCCCCGTTGTTGGTCGCTCTTCCAGATCGGAACGATCACGACCTGGTGCGGGGCGACGCGGGGAGGGAGCACAAGCCCTGCATCATCGCCGTGCGCCATGATGAGCCCACCAATCAGTCGTGTGGAGACACCCCAGGACGTGCTCCACACGTAATCGTGCTCACCCCGCTCGGTCTGGAATTGGACGTCGAATGCGCGTGCGAAGTTCTGGCCCAGATGGTGGCTGGTGCCGGCCTGGAGGGCCTTCCCGTCTCGCATCAACGCCTCGCACGCGTACGTGCGGAGCGCACCGGCGAACCGCTCGTCGGCGGTCTTCTCGCCCGTCAGGACCGCGAGCGCCAGGTACTCATCCATGAAGCTCCGGTACACACCGAGCATGCGTCGAGCCTCTTCCTCGGCTTCGTACTCGGTGGCGTGTGCGGTATGCCCCTCCTGCCACAGGAACTCGGTCGTGCGCAGGAAGGGACGCGTGCGCAGCTCCCAGCGCACGACGTTCGCCCATTGGTTGAGTAATAGCGGGAGATCCCGGTACGACTGGATCCAATCGGCGAGGATGGGCCAGATGATGGCCTCGGACGTCGGCCGCACGACGAGCGTCTCCTCGAGTGGCTTTCCGCCAGCATGTGTCACGACGGCCGTCTGAGGGGCGAACCCTTCCACGTGATCGGCCTCGCGGTCCAGGTACGATTGGGGGACGAAGAGCGGAAAATAGGCGTTCTCGTGACCGGTAGCCTTGAACATCCGGTCGAGTCCGCCCTGGATGAGCTCCCAGATCCGGTAGCCATACGGGCGAATCACCATGCAGCCCCGAACCGGCGAGCGATCGGCGAGTTCCGCCGCGACCACGATCTCGTTGTACCAGGCGGAGAAGTCCTCGGACTGCGGCGTCAGTCCGGTTACACGGCTCACGTCGCCCCCATCTCCGAAGTCCGGAGTGAGTCGATCGGGACTTCCGACTCCTTGCCGCTCTCGAGGAGACGCACGATGACGGCGCCCCTCGTCAGCTCCTCCGGTCCGAGAATTATGGCGCGCTCCGCACCGGCCTGGCTGGCGGCTTTCAGCTGTCGCCCGACCCCGCGCTCCCGGAGGTCGTACGTGACGCGTCGTCCGCTCTCCCGAAGCACCATCGCGAGCTCCAGCGCGAGGTGCCGCTCTGCCTCGGAGACACACACGATGTAGTCCTGAACCGGCGGTGCGATGTCCGGGAGGAGCTCGAGGTCCCGCAGGAGCTCGGCAAGCACCACGTCTCCCATCCCGAAACCCACCGCTGGCAGATCGACGCCGCCGAGGGCGCTCAATAGGTCATCGTACCGCCCGCCCCCGCAGATCGCCCGGAGCTTCCCGCTCCGTTCCCAGATCTCGAACACGGTCCCCGTGTAGTACGCGAGTCCTCGCACCAGCCCGGCGTCGAAGACCACGTACTTCTCGAGGCCGAAGGCGCGCATGTGGCCGAAGAACCGCTCGAGTCGTTTTATGGCCGTCGCCACTTCCTCCGTCTTGCCGTATTCCACCGAGAGGGTCTCGAGGGTCGCGTCGGCCAGTCCGAGGATACGATCGGAGGCGGTCGCGCCCGCACCTGCCTCTCGCAGGCGATCGCGGACCCATTCGTCGCTCTCGCGATGGAGCTTGTCGAGCGCGGCGAACACTGTGAGTCGACCTTCGTCGGGTACTCCCAGGGCGGTCAGAACGCCGCTGATGAGTCTGCGATCCGATATGCGGGCCACGATGTGCTCGGCCCGGAGACCGAGGGCACGCAGCGCGTCGAGCCCGGCCGCCACCAGTTCCGCGTCCGCCAGGGGGTCCGTCTCGCCCACGATGTCCATGTTGAGCTGGAAGTGCTCGCGCAGGCGACCGCGCTGAGGTCGCTCGTAACGGAAGAGCTGCGGAATCGAGAACCAGCGTATCGGCTTGGGGAGGGCGGACGCCCGCGACGCGATCATGCGCGCGAAGCTCGGTGTCATCTCCGGGCGGAGAGCGACTTCCCGTCCCCCCATGTCCATAAACCGGTACAGCTGCCCGACGATCTCCTCGCCCGACTTGCGGGTGTACAGCTCCAGTGGCTCGAGAGGAGGACCGTCGTACTCCACGAAACCGTATCGAGCGGCCACCTGGCGCCAGGCGTCGAAGATGTGATTCCGCATCGCGAGCTCATCCGGGAAGAACTCCCGGAAACCAGGCAGGCTGGAGAATTCCATAGGGCGGGCAATGTACCGGTGCCGCTCGAACCCCGGCAAGAAAAAAGGCCCCCCCGGCCGGTGAGTCGGGAGGACCGCGATTCCGATTGCGGATCGGGTCAGATCACGGACGCGCAGAACTCATCGTAGGCCTTCGTGACGTCGTGGGAGATGTCTGCCGCCTCCCGACCCTCGATCTGATGACGCTCCAGCATGAACACGAGGTCGCCATCCCGCAGCAACGCGAGTGACGGTGATGATGGTCGATAGCCGACGAAGTATTCTCGTGCACGTGCGGTTGCTTCGATGTCCTGTCCCGCGAACACGGTCACGACGCGGTTTGGCTGTACCGCATACTCCATCGCCAGCGCCACGGCGGGTCTGGCGTTTCGCGCGGCGCACCCGCAAACGGAGTTGACGACGATGAGCGTCGTGCCCTCGGCGCGCCCGATCACCTCATCCACATCTTCGGCGGTACGGAGCTCTTGGACGCCGATTCGTGTCAGCTCATCCCGCATCGGTTGGACCAACGTTGGTTCGTACAGCATATCCCTCCCTGTTGTCCTATTCGGGTACCGCACGGTCCTCGAGTCTGGTTAATACATCGCCCACGGTGTGGGCGGACCCTGTGACTATTACCGTCCCTTCCCCCGATAGTTCGCCCGCCCGGTCGATAGCCAGATCCATGTTCGGCTCGAGCTCGAAGGACCTCGCGCCGGGCAGCCCCGAGATCGTGCTCGCCGCCCAGTCCTGCACGTCTTCGAAATCCCAGCGTCGGTCGGCCGGGGCCGATGGCGCGACCGTAAGGATCATCGCATCGGCGGCCTCGGCGATCTTCTGCACCATCCGCTGCCAGGGCTTGTCCCGCAAGATTGCAACCAGGAACATCCACGGTTTCGGAGGGGACAGATCCACCACGGTCACGAGGAGCGCCTCCACCCCCGCCAGGTTGTGCGCGATATCCAGAATCCACTCTTGCCCGTCGATCTCGAGCCTCTGGAGACGCCCGGCGAGTCGCGCCTCTTCAACTCCGATCCTGACGTGGTCCGCATCCAACCCCTCGACCGCCTGCTCGAGCATGAGCACCGCGAGCGCCGCATTCACGGCCTGGTGTCGCCCGATCAACGGTGATCGCAGGGACAGGCCTGGATCGAAGCGGTTGGAGCGGTATCGGAACGACGTAACTTCGCGACTCACGCTCACGTCCTCGACGTGTGCGTGTCGCCCGAGCGAGAGGAGAGGCGTCGACAACAGCAGCGCCTGCTGCTCGAAGATCCGGCGCAGCTCGTGGCTGAGTGCCGGTGTGACCGTGGGTACGCCCGGTTTCATGATGCCGGCCTTCTCGCCCGCGATCTCGCCCAAGGTCGGACCCAGAAAATCGGTGTGATCAACGTCGATTTGTGTGATGGCGCACACAATGGGTTGGAGGACGTTGGTCGCGTCGAGGCGTCCGCCCAGTCCAGTCTCGACGACGGCCCACTCCAGTTCCAGCTCCGCAAAGCAGAGGAAGGCGAGCGCCGTGGTCGCCTCGAAGAAGGTGGCGCCTGTCTGCTCCGCGAAGGGGAGGAGCTGGTCCGCGCACTGGTTCAAGATCTCGTCTGGTACGGGCGCTCCATCGGCTTGAAACCGCTCCCGCACATCAACGAGGTGGGGTGACGTGTACAGTCCGGTCCGCCGGCCTGCCGCCGTCAGAATGGACGCCGCCACGGTGGCCGTCGACCCCTTCCCGTTCGTCCCGGCGATGTGGAGCGAATCGAATGTCCGATCCGGACGACCCAGACCCACCAGCATCGCCTGGATGCGCTCCAGACCCCAGCGCGCGGTGGTCAACGGCCGGCCTGCCAGAAGTCGCTCGACGGCGCTCAACTGCGCGTCGGGCTCGAGGTGCCCCGCTTCCATCCGGGATGCCCCGCGACTCAGCACATGTGGTGGAGGACCCGGGCGATTGCGCGACGGAGCTCGGGGCGCGGGACGATTCGGTCCACCATGCCGTGCTCTTCGAGGAACTCAGCGCGCTGGAATCCTTCCGGAAGATCCTGTCGAATCGTCTCTTTGATGACGCGGGGTCCCGCGAACCCGATCAGAGCGCCGGGCTCCGCGAGGATTACATCGCCGAGCATCGCGTACGATGCCGTCACACCGCCCGTGGTGGGATTGGTCAACACGCTGATGTACGGCACGCGAACCTCTGCCAGGCGCTCGAGAGCCGCCGCCGTCTTCGCCATCTGCATGAGCGACAGGATGCCCTCCTGCATACGGGCGCCCCCGGATGCCGAGAGGATGATCAACGGTCTCGAAGACTCCACCGAGCGCTCCGCGAGGCGTCGGATCTTCTCGCCGACGACGGAACCCATGGAGCCACCGATGAACCGGAAATCCATGGTTCCGAGGTGGACTTCCCTCCCCTCGATGCGTCCGAGCCCCGTGCGGATCGCTTCCAGGCTCCCCGCTCGCTCCTCTGCGGCCCGGATTCGATCGGTGTAGGCCTTCGAGTCCTGGAACCCGAGCGGGTCGGCGGATCGTAGGTTGGTGTCGTACGGCTCCAGGAGCTCGTCGTCATCGAGCAGCAGGTGCTCGTACTGCTCGGCGCTGAAGCGGAAGTGGTGCCCGCAGGCGGGGCACACGAACGCGTTTTCCTCCAGACGTCCGCTGTACAGGATCTCGCCACACCCTTCGCACTTGTCCCATACCTCGCTCGGGAGCTCGCGCTTCTGCGAGACGAGCTTCTGCTTCGGCTTCTTGAACCAGGACACGAGTCCTCCAGGTGGATGGGCGCACCGGGGGTCGAAGCGTAGAGCGCCCACGCTCGGCGCCGGGTCTAAAGCTCCGCTACGGCCCCCGCCGCCAGCGCGCGAATATACCGCGTGCCGCGCCGCTCGGCGAACCCGGGAACGAGGGCATCCAGTGCCCGAAGGTCAGCGTTGCCCGGCGATCTGCTGTGTGATGCCGAGGCCGGTGAACAGGAGAAGGAGAAAGCTGCCGCCGTAGCTGAGGAGAGGGAGCGGCAGTCCGGTAATGGGCATGAGTCCTACCGTCATCCCGAGGTTGACTACGAGGTGGGCGAAGACGACGGCCGACAGGCAGAACACCACCGTGCTGCCGAAGTCGTCGCTCGCGGCGACCGCGATTCGCACCAACCGCCACAGCAGGAGAGCGAACAGCGCCAGGACGAATACGACCCCAACGAACCCCAGCTCCTCACCGATCACGGAGCCCAGGAAGTCCGTGTGCTGCTCGGGCAGGAACGCGAGGCGCTTCTGCGTCCCCTGTGCGAACCCCTGTCCGAAGAGTCCGCCCGAACCTATCGCGACTTTGGACTGGATGAGGTGCCAGCCCGCGCCACGCGCGTCGATCTCCGGGTTGAGGAACACGAGAAGTCTGTTCTGCTGGTACGGGGCGAGGCTGTTCCACAGCGGGGCGGTGAGAGCGCCGGCCGCGAAGTTCGCGAGGATCACCCCGATCGATTCGAGGATGAACGGCCGGTGAAAATACAGGAACACCGCGATGATGATGAACCAGGCCCCCCAAACCACCCAATTGAACCCCAGCAGCAGGCTCACCGCGGGGCTCACGAGCAGGAAGATCTTGACGAGTGGAACTCCCGCCCAGAAGAGAGCCGCGATCAGGATTACGCCGAAGATCACGGCGCTCCCGAGGTCGGGCTGAAGAAGGACGAGCGCGAAGGGAACGACGACGACCGCGACGGGCTTCCAGAGCCGGGACAAGCCCGCGAAGTCCTGGTCTTTGCCGCTCAACAGCCTCGCGAGCATGAGAATCGTGGCAAGCTTGGCTACCTCCGCCGGCTGCAATCGCGCAGGTCCAAGCTCGAGCCAACTGCGCGTGTTCGGACCCGTTCCGATGGCCAGGACGACGATGAGAAGCAGGATGGCGAGCGCGTACAACCAGGGCGCGAACCATTCCAGCCAACGAGCCGGAACCCGCGTGGCCACCCAGAAGGCGACCAGAGCGATCCCCAGCCACATGAGCTGGCGCGTCCAGATTCCGGTCGCGACCGAAGGGACCTCGACCTGCCCGGCCGAATAGATCATCGCGATCCCCAGCAGCGCGAGCAGCATCTGGAGTGCGAGCAGCGCCGGGTCGTTGATCCCGCGGAGACGGCCGAGCATCAAGGCTCCTGACGCCCTGCCGAGGGCGTCGGTGACGACGCGATCTGCAGTCTTCCCGGCTCGGGTGGCAGTCCGATCGATTCCAGATAGCGGTCGACGATTCGCGACGCGAGCGGGACGGCGAGCGAAACGGTTCCGTCCGGGTGACCCTGTTCCACGATCGCGGCGATGACGATCCGGGGATCGTATGCGGGAGCGAAGCCCACGAACCACGAATGCGGCTCGCCGTGCGGATTCTGAGCCGTTCCCGTCTTGCCCGCCAGGGTCCAGCGAGCCAGCCGGAAGCCGTACGCGGTCCCACGGGGCTCGTTGGCGACGCGGATCATCGCCTCCAACAACTCGCGGCGGCGCGCCTCGGGCAACCCCAGCTCCCAGGACACCCTGCGTTCCGCCAGCACCTCGCTCCGCGCGAGATGCGGCGGAATGGGTGGCTCACCCGTCGCCAGAGCCGTGTAGAAGAGGGCCTGGCGCAGCAGCGACTGCTGGTTCTCGCCCTGGCCGATGGCGAGATTCCAGACCACCGACTCCGTCCACCCGCGCGTGCCGTACCGCTGATCGAACCACTCGCGCGATTCGGGGAACAGTCCCCGCGTCTCGTACGGCAGATCGATACCGGTCGGCTGGTTGAACCCGAGCGCAGCGGCCCCTTCGGTGAGCGCGTCGAGGCCGATCCGCTGTCCGGCCTGGTAGAAGTAGACGTTGCAGCTCTCCTTGATCGCCCCGGACAGATCGAGCCTGCCGTGCCCGCCGGGCCGCCAGCAGTGGAACGTCCGATTCCCGTACGCGAGAGCTCCCGTGCAGATCTGCGGCATGTACGAGTCGATGGACAACGCACCTGTTTTCATACCGATGGTCGACATGGCCAGCTTCCAGGTCGAGCCGGGCGGGTAGGCCGATGCGCTTGCGCGGTTCAGCAGCGGCTTGTCGGGGTCGTCGCGAAGAGAGTTCCACAAGGTCGTCGGGATTCCGCCGACGAAGCGGTTGGGATCGAACGTCGGGTGGCTGTACAGGACGAGCACCTCGCCCGTGCGAGGCTCGAGGGCCACCACGCCTCCGCGCATCCCTTCCGGGAAGATGGAATCCGTCATGACCTGGAGCTCGAGATCGATCCCCAGCTGGAGGTCCTGACCCGGATCCGCGGGGTCGCCGAACCCTCCATCGAATTCCCGCACGATCGAGCCCAATGCATTGACCTCGACGTAGCGAACCCCCGGGTCACCGGCCAGCTGACCCTCGTACTGCCGCTCGATCCCGTCCTTGCCGATCTCACGTCCGGGCTCGTAGCCCTCGTAGCGAGGCTGTTCGAGCTCGGTCTCCGAGATCTCGTTCACGTAACCGATCAGGTGCGCGATCGCGGGTCCGGCGGGGTACTGCCGGTGTGGTCGCATCTCGACGACAACTCGGCGGAATTCCGGGCGGCGTTGCTCGATGAACGCCACCTGCTCGAACGTGGCGTTGTCGCGAAGAACCAGTGGGTCGTTAGGTCGGGCGAGGGTTTCTTCGAGAAGCTCTTCTTCCTCCTCCGGACCGATGTCGAGGTGCGGTCTGAGTCGACGGAGGGTGGCGGCGACAGTATCGCGCGGACCGGGTAGGAGCGAGATGACGTACCCCGGCACGTTCTCGGCCAGCACGAGGCCGTTGCGGTCGTAGATCGTCCCGCGCGGGGCCGGAACACCGATGGCCCGCAGCCGATTCTCCTGCGAGCGAAGCTGGTATTGGCTGCTCCTGAGAATCTGTAGCCGGAAGAACGTCGATAGGAGGATGGCTAGGACGACGGCCAGACCGGCGAGGGCGATCCGTCCGCGCTGCCGTCTCAACGCGAGTCGACGACTGTCCGTCATCACCTTTCACCTCGCCGGTCCATCACGGTGTCCTCCCCACCTTTACCAGCCGCCGCTACGCGAAGAAGAACGATACGATGCGCTCACCCACCCAGCAGACCGCAGCCGTGGCGACCGCCGCCAGCGGAGCATGGATGAGCAGGAAACGCGCCTCGGGGGGCCAGTTCACGAGAGCGGCGACGACCCACTGTATGAGCAACACCCCCACGACCAGGAATGTAGGAACGAAGCGGGCCGAGTCCGAATAGAACAGATCGCGCAGCCGCGCTCCCACGTAGCCCGTCAGCGTGAACACGAGCATCAACGTCCCGAGTCCGCTGAGCGCCATGGAAGCCTCCAGAAGTCCGAGCGCGAACCCGAAGCCCGCCGCCTGACCGGCTCGCAGCTGTAGGGAGCCGAGGAGGAGACCTCCCGCGAGCAGGTCGGGCCCCGCGGGCCAGCCGGAGAGCACGGGATGGAGAGCGAAGTGCAGCAGCAGCACCAGTACCACCAGCACCCACGCGCCCAGGTTGGTGTTCCCGCGCATCGAGATAATCGCCTACGGGCCGAGCGTGGGCCGTCGCCATACGAGCACGACGTCCGCATCCTCAGGTCTGACCGCCGGTTCGACGTAGTATCGCTTCATCCAACCGGATTCCTCTTCTCCTCGCTCTCGAATCGTGCCCACCAGGATTCCCGGCGGGTAGATGCCGGCCACGCCCGTGGTGACGAGGTGCACCCCGGGCGGGAGCTCGCTCTGGAACGGCGCGCCCTCTAACAGCATGATCGGCTGGCCGCCCTCCCCTCGGAACGGACGGACGATCCCTGTGATCGCGCCGTCCTCGGTCTGGACGCTGATCCGAAAGTCGGGATGGCTCCAGAACTCCCCCCGGACCCCGGCTATGTGGCGCGCGCGCGCGACACCGACCAGGCCTCGGCCCGTGAACACTCCCGCGGGGAGGGTCACGTCGACCAGCTGTTGTCCACGCAACACGAATTCGTTGGAGTCACCGATCCGTGGACGCCCCGGGTAGACCTCGGCAGCGGCGAAGGACCCAACCGCCGGCCCGGCGAGGCCGACTCCGGAGCGGAGCTGCGCACCCTGCTCGGCCAGCCTGCGATATTCGGCCAATTCCGTGACGAGGCTGTCCCGCTCGGCGCGTAGAGC
Source organism: Gemmatimonadota bacterium (assembly GCA_039588275.1). GTDB lineage: Bacteria > Gemmatimonadota > Gemmatimonadetes > Palauibacterales > Palauibacteraceae > JBDHAC01. The sequence continues at coordinate 64,397 of JBDHAC010000008.1, read as the reverse complement.
AGCGGCGCGCCGCTGGAGGCTCGCGCGCTCAGACGAGGCGCGGTGGAGCTGGAGGAAGGGATACAGGGCCGAGCTTCGAACGAGCGATGCGAGTCCGGCTTGCTGTCCAGGCGAAAGGGCCGCGACCAGACCCCCGGCGGCGAGTAGGACCAGGACCGCGATCAGATCCGCTCGCGTACGTCCTCGCCGATTCGCCTCCAGATACGGCATCCGCGCTCCATTCCGGCGGGTTGCTGAAGAAGCCCGGGCTCAGGTCGCGAGGACACCTCGATAACGATCCAGATCGTCGAGGATTCGACCGCACCCGCGTACGACGCAGGTGAGAGGCTCCTCGTCCACATGGATCGGCAACCCGGTCTCCTCGCGCAGCAGAATGTCGAGACCCCGCACGAGCGCGCCGCCCCCCGTCATCACGATCCCGCGGTCCACGATATCCGACGCCAACTCGGGGGGAGTGATCTCGAGTGCCCTGCGCACCGCGCCGACGATCTGTTGAATCGGCTCCTGCATGCACTCGCGAATCTCCGCCGAGTGCACGCGGACGGTCTTCGGTATGCCGGAGACGAGGTCACGACCCTTGACCATCATCTCCCTTTCCTCGTCGATCGGGTAGGCGGAGCCGATCTGGATCTTGATCGCCTCGGCGGTCGGCTCTCCGATGAGGAGGTTGTAGTTCTTCCGGAGGAAGCCGAGGATGGCGGCGTCCATCTCATCACCCCCCACCCGGATGGAGGTGTCGGCCACGGAGCCTGCGAGCGCGATCACGGCGATCTCGGTCGTGCCCCCACCCACGTCGATCACCATGTTCCCCGTGGGGGTCTCGACCGGGAGCCCCACGCCGATCGCGGCGGCCATGGGCTCTGAGACCATGTAGACCTCTTTGGCTCCCGCGGCGTGCGCGCTGGATCTCACGGCGCGGCGCTCGAGCTCCGTGATGCCCGAGGGCACGCCGACCACGATTCGCGGTCGGATCTTGAAGACCCGGTTCGCCGTCACGGTCTTGAGGAAGTAGCGGAGCATGATCTCGGTGATGTCGACATCCGCGATCACGCCATCCTTGAGCGGCCGAACGGCCTCGATGGCGGCCGGCGTACGCCCCAGCATGCGCTTGGCCTCGAGACCGATTCCCTTGATTCGTCCCGAGTCCTTTTCGACCGCGACGACCGAGGGCTCGTTCATGACGATGCCCTCGCCCTCGACGTAGATGAGGGTGTTCGCGGTACCGAGGTCGACCCCGATGTTGTTGATCGGCAGGAGACTGCCGCGCAGGGACCACTTGGCCATCAGAGAATGGGCATGGCGGCAGGGCGCCGCCCGGATCGTCGCCGGTTCGTGTCCATCGCCTCCTCCTCCTCCTTCCCGACCTCCACCTCGCAAGACCCGTGCACTTCGGGGGTGTCCCCCTGATAGTCACGGCGCGAGCCCGCGATGCCGGCGCATCGCGGCGCACCCGAGACGGCTCCACACGGGCCCCGGGAGGCCGTTCCGTCCCGCGATGCCGGCCCGGAGGACCGTCCGATCGTGCGGAACGCCCAATGTAAATGCAACATTCACATAGCGAAAGGAAGGATCCGACGAGCGGCGTGACGGCCGGGGAAGCTGGCTCGCCGGCGACCTGGCCTCCCGCCTACAGTACCTCCTCCAGCGGCGTGTAGTCGAGATCGAACGCCTCCGCGACCGCCCCGTAGGTACAGCGGCCGTCGACGGCGTTCACGCCGAGCGTGAGCGGTCCATCTTCCGCGCAGGCGGTCTTCCAACCCTTGTCCGCGAGCGTCAGCACGTACGGGAACGTGGCGTTCGTAAGCGCCAGCGTGGAAGTCCGGGGAACGGCGCCGGGCATGTTGGCCACGCAATAATGGATGACGCCATCGACCACGAACGTCGGCTCGTGGTGAGTAGTCGGATGAGCCGTCTCGACGCACCCTCCCTGGTCCACGGCGACGTCGACGATCACCGACCCATTCTTCATGCGCTTGAGGTCGTTGCGCAGGACCAGCTTGGGCGCTTTACCACCCGTCAACAGTACCGCACCGATGAGCACGTCCGCCCTCTCGATCTGCTCGAGGATGTTGTGGCGGTTCGAATAGAGCGTGTCGACGTTGGCCGGCATGACTTCGGAGAGGTATCGGAGGCGCTCCAAGTCGAGGTCGAGGATCGTCACGTGCGCACCGAAGCCCGCGGCGATGGTCGCGGCGTTCGTACCGACTACACCGCCGCCGATGATGACGACTTCGGCCGGCAGGACACCTGGAACGCCGCCGAGGAGAATCCCGTACCCGCCAGCCGTCTTCTCCAGATACTTAGCCCCCTCCTGCACCGCCATGCGCCCCGCCACTTCCGACATCGGCGTTAGCAGAGGCAACTCGCCGGTGGGCAATTCGACCGTCTCGTACGCGATGGCTACGATTCCGCTGGCAAGCACCTGGCGGGTGAGCGTTTCGTCCGCGGCGAAATGGAAGTAGGTGAAGACGACCTGATCCTCTCGCATCCGACCGTACTCGGATTCGATCGGCTCCTTGACCTTGACGATCATGTCCGCGCGCGCCCACAATTCGTTCGGGTCGTCGATCAGCGTCACACCCGCCCGCGCGTAGGCCTCGTCCGTGAAACCGCTGCCGCTCCCGGCACCCGACTCGATGAGTACCTCGTGGCCCCGCTGGGCGAGGGCGTCGGCTCCGGCGGGGATTAATGCGACGCGGTTTTCGTCCGCCTTGATCTCTTTAGGAACTCCTACGACCATTGCTCGGTCTCCTCAAAGAACTATGCGGGGCACAGCTCGAGGACGGCCAAGTGGTCAGGGTGGAAGAACTGCTCGGCCTCCCGCACCTGCTCCACCGTGATCGCCTCGATTCGCTCCGAGATCTCGTCCAATCGGCGATAAGGTTGGCCGTACAGCGCCAAGCCCGCCAGGCGGTTCATCCGCGCGCCGGGGGTTTCCAGAGACAACAGTAATCGTCCCTGGAGCTCCCTCTTCGTCGCAGCGATCTCCTCGGCCGACAAGCCGTTCTCAGCCAGGTCGCGGAGCATCTCGAGGAGGAGCTCGCGTGCTTCACCGCTCGTGTCCGGGCTCGTTCCCACGTACGCGCCGACATGGCCACCGTGCGCGAGGAACGCGTGAAAGCTGTACACGGCGTAGGCGAGCCCTCGCTCTTCCCGAATGGACTGGAAGAGGCGCGAGCTCATTCCGCCGCCCAGAGCCGTGTTGACGAGTACGATAGCGTACCGTAGCGGGTCGCGGTACGGGACCGTCAGCCCGCCAGCGACGAGATGACTCTGACGTGCGTTGGGCCGCTGTATCCGCCGGGCACCTGCTCTGGCTACGGCTCTCTCGGGCTGTGCCGGATCGCGTGGCAAGCCATCGGTCGGGACGAACCGTTCGACGAGCTCCAGGAGCTCGCCGTGATCGACGTGCCCCGCCGCCGCAATCACCGCCCGACGTGAACGATACGCCGAATTGTGCAGGTCGACGAGGGCATCGCGTCCGATCGAGGCGATCGATTCGCGGGTTCCCATGATGGGCGCGCCGTACGGATGGCCATCGTACATGAATGATGCGTGGAGCTCGAAAACGAGATCTTCCGGCGTATCCTCGATGGCCGCGAGCTCCTCGTAGATGACGTGCCGCTCCGGCTTGAGATCGCGAGCTCGGAGGAGAGGTTGAAAGCTAAGATCGGCGAGCACGTCCACCGCCTGCGCGAGGGCATGACCGGGAACGCGAGCCTGGAACGCGGTGGCCTCGTGCGTCGTGAAGGCATCGATGGATCCCCCCAAGCGCTCGAGCGAGAACGCTAGCTCACGCGCGGAGCGCCTCCGGGTACCCTTGAAGACCATGTGTTCGAGCAGGTGCGAGATCCCCTGCTCTGCTTCGGATTCGTGAAGGCGTCCCTGTGTGAACCAGATTCCCACGCCGACCGACCGGACGGAATCCATCCGCTCGGACAGGACGATCGGCCCGCCCTTGAGCTTCGTGCGGTAAGCGTGCGTGTCGAGCCGCTCGGTCGGCGCCGTGGTCAGCTGGGACATCTCCACGACCACGGGCCCACCTGAGCGTCGGCTCGGCAGATCACGAATCCTGTGGTTGCATGGCGGCCCTGCGAGAGAGCTTGAGGCGCCCTCTGTCGTCGATGGACAGGAGCTTGACCATGACCTCGTCGCCGGCCTTGACCACATCTTCGGTCTGCTCCGTGCGTCCCTCCTCCAGCTCGGAGATATGACATAGCCCCTCGACTCCCGGGATGATCTCCACGAAGGCCCCGAACGTGGTGGTGTTCTTCACGACGCCATGGTACACACGGCCAACCTCCGGGTCCTGCGCGATAGCTTCGATCATCTCGCGGGCCCGCTCTCCTCCCTCACCCGAAACCGAGGAGATCGTGACCACCCCCGAGTCGTCGATGTTGATCTCGGCCCCGGTCTCGTCCTGAAGCGCCCTGATCGTCTTCCCCTTCGGTCCGATCACCTCACCGATCTTCTCGGGGTTGATCTGGACCGTGATGATCCGCGGCGCGTACTGCGACATTTCGCTGCGGGGGTCACCCAGGGTCTGATTCATGATCTCGAGGATGTGGAGGCGCGCGACGCGAGCCTGTTCGAGAGCCTGACGCATGGTCTCCACCGAGAGACCGCCGACCTTGTTGTCCATCTGGACCGCGGTAATCCCCGTCTCCGTACCGGCGATCTTGAAGTCCATGTCGCCGAGTGCATCCTCGACGCCGAGGATATCGGTCAGCACGGCCGTCCGATCGCCCTCCTGGATGAGACCCATCGCGATGCCCGCGCACGGGCCCCGCAACGGCACGCCCGCGTCCATCAGTGACAGCGAACCCCCGCAAACGGTCGCCATCGAGCTTGAACCGTTTGACTCGAGGATGTCGGAGACGATCCGCACGGTATACGGAAACTCCTCGTACGGCGGCAGTAGGGATTGAAGCGCCCGCTCCGCGAGCATCCCATGCCCGATCTCGCGACGACTCGCACCCCGGAACATGCGCACCTCGCCCACCGAGAAGGGCGGAAAGTTGTAATGAAGCATGAACGACTTCGAGGTCTCCTCGCGGACATCGACCGAGTCGATTCGCTGCTCGTCCCTCACGGTCCCGAGCGTCGTGACGGCCAACGCTTGTGTCTGCCCGCGGGTGAACAGGGCCGATCCATGCGTGCGTGGAAGAATCCCGACATCGCACGAGATCGAGCGAACCTCCGTCAGCCCACGTCCGTCCAACCGCTCCCCGTCATCCAGAATCCGCTGACGCATGACGCGCTTCTCGAGCGCTCGCACGACATCCTTGACCTCGTTCGCGCTCTCCGGGAACTCGGCCTCGAACTCGGCCGCCAACTCGTCCCGCAGGGTCGCTAGCGCCTGATTTCGCTCCTCTTTGAGCGGCAGCGTGAGCGCCTCGGCGACCCTGTCCGTCGCCGCGCTCTCCACACGCTCCTTCAACTCCGGGTCCGGCTGCTGGCTGGTGTACTCGAAGTTGGGTGGCGCACCACCGGTCGCTTGGGCGAGCTCGTGCTGCATGTCGATGAGCTCTCGAATCGCGGTGTGCGCGATCTCGAGCGCCTCCAGGAACTCGTCTTCGGAGATCTCGAGGCAGGCGCCCTCGACCATCACGATCGAATCAGTCGTACCCGCGACCACGATCTCGAGGTCGCACATGTCCAGCTGGGAGAAGGTGGGATTGATCAGCCATTCCCCCTCGATCCGACCGACACGCACGCCGCCGATAGGACCGTCCCACGGGATCGGTGAGAGGCTCAGCGCCGCGGAGGCGCCCACCATGCCGATCACATCCGCGTCGTTTTCCTGGTCGGCCGAAATGACGAAGCACGCGACCTGCGTCTCGTTCTGGTAGTCATCCGGGAAGAGGTCGCGCAGGGGGCGGTCGATCTGACGGGCCGATACGATCTCTTTGTCGCCCGGTCGGCCCTCGCGCTTGATGAAGCCCCCCGGAAACTTCCCGGCCGCATAGCTCTTCTCCCTGTACTCGATCGTAAGGGGGAAGAACGGGAGGTGTGTGGGGTGCCGCTGGGCGACCGCCGTGACCAGCACGGCCGTCTCGCCGTATTGGACCATCACGGCTCCATCGGCCTGGCGCGCCATACGCCCCGTCTCGATGATTAGCTTCCGACCGTGGAACTCGCGTTCGATTCTGTGACTCATCTTGTCTTCGATTCCTTCCTGTTCGGCCGACTTCTTTCGGGTCCGGCTACGTGCCGGGTCGGCCGTGAGCTTTCAACTGCCTGGTCGCCCGCTCGCGACGTTGACGTCGCGAACCGCTCCGCCGCGGGACGCCACGCACGGCGCGCCGGTTTGGAGGCGGTGCGCACCGCCACCCGAATGGCTGGCGGTGGCGGCGGTGCATCGGGCAGATGGATTACGCCGCAAAGTTGACCGGCCCGAGTTACGGACCGTGGTGAAGGGCTGGGTGGCTGCAAGGCGTGAGGACACGGGCATTCGCCCGCATCACCGGCGAAGGCCGAGTTCCTCGATCACCCGCCGGTACCGGTCCAGATCGGTCCGGCGAAGGTAGTTCAGCAGGCGTCGCCGGCGCCCAACCATCTTGAGCAGCCCACGACGGCTGTGGTGGTCCTTCGGGTGCGAGCGAAAGTGGTCGGTCAACTCCTCGATCCGTGCGGTCAGGAGGGCGACCTGTACAGATGCCGACCCGTGGTCGTTCTCACCACGCCCGAACTTGTCAATGATCTCTCGCTTCTTGGTCTTTTCCACTTCCCATTCCCTGGGGTGCCGCGCGCCAGTTCGTTCACGACGCGGCGCATCATGTCTAAACCGTTCCGATTCAAGTCAATTAGTATAGGAGGATCGTCCGATACTGTAAAGTTCCGACGGAGGCCGCGCGCCGGGCCCCTCCGCCTGGGACGCCGCGGCTCGCGTGGCCTCAACGCCCGGGCTCGTTCGCGTCGCCGAGATCCCGGAAGAAACGGATGGCGTCCTCCTCGTCACGGCGCATCTGCTCGATGAGCGCCGCGGCGGAGTCGAATGGGCGGATGGCCCGCAGGAGTTGGAGGAACTCGACGGTCACGATCTCGCCGTAGATGGCACGATCGAAATCCAGCAGGAAGAGCTCGATCGTGGGTGGCGAGCCGGCGAAGGTAGGGCGAGGTCCGAGGTGCAACAGGCCATCGCGTATCTCCGTCCGCAGGTTCGCTCGGACAGCGTAGATCCCCTCGGCGGGCAGCAGCTTGTCGGCGGTCGGGGGAGCGATGTTGGCCGTGGGGAACCCGAGCGTCCTTCCCCGCCCCATCCCGTGCACGACGGAGCCCGTCACGGAGTACGGCCGGCCAAGCGCCCTGGCCGCCGCATCCACGTGGCCCTCCGACAGGAGGCGTCGGATTCGAGTGGACGAGACGGGTGCTCCGTTCACCACGACTCCGTCGACCACATCCACGTCGAATCCGTAACGCCCGCCCAGCGCGCGAAGCGTGGCCTCATCACCGGAGCGGCCGCGACCGAATCCATGGTCGTGACCGATCACCAGCTCCGAGGCACGCAGGCGCTCGACCAACACGGCTCGTACGAATTCCTCGGGCGTGTAGCGCGACAGCGAACGAGTAAACGCGACGAACGCCACGTAATCGATCCCGAACTGCGCGAGGATCTGCTTCTTCTCGTTTGGTGTCGTCAATAGCGGCGGTGCATGCTCCGGCCGCACGACGGTGAGCGGGTGCCTGTCGAAGGTGAGCAGCAGGCTGTGCAGGCCTCGCGCCTCGGCGCGCCGTTCAATCTCCTGAAGAATGGCACGGTGCCCGAGGTGGACGCCGTCGAAGGTGCCGACCGTGACGACGGTGCCCGAGACGGTAGCCGGAAGCGCACTCCCACCGAACGCGTCGATCGGGCGGCCAGCGACCTTGCGGTCGTGTACGGGCCGCGAGGATATCTCATCCACCGGTCACGAGCACCTTGCGTGGCTGGAGATCTCCTTCCAGTCGCTCGGCGACGGCCAGCAATCTGCCGTCGCGGACGAGGGCGATCGGCAGCGTTCCGGCGAGCGCCTTCAGCTCGCAGGGCCCCACGCTCCCCGTCCGTATCCGCCGGCCGTGACGGACCGCGATCTCCTCCTCGGCAGCGAGCTCTCGCACCGGGAGCCACCGCAGCGCCTCGTAGGGTGTCCTGAAGGCGGTCCTCGGCGCGGTCTCCTGCTCGAGGGATTCGAGCATGGCCGCTTCTTCGACCCGGAAAGGGCCGATTCGCGTGCGCCTCAGGTGCGTGAGATGCGCACCGCATCCCAAATCACGGCCGAGATCTCGAGCCAGACTCCGGATGTAGGTTCCGGTGGACACCCGTGTTTCGAACCCGACGCTCGGCGGGTCGAAGTGCTCGAGCGTCAACGAGTGCACCCGGATGGACATGGGATCGAGGTCCGGGACACTGCCGGCACGAGCGTGCTCGTATGCACGCGCCCCGTTCACGTGCTTCGCCGAGAACGCCGGGGGCACCTGGACCCCCTCGCCAACCCGGCTGGTCAATGCGGCGGCCACTTCTTCTCGGGTCACGTCTCTCCACCGATCCGAATGCTCGCGGGCCGCACCCGTCCCATCGTCGGTGCTCGTCTCGGTCCCCAGTCTGACGGTGGCATGGTATGTCTTGTCGAGGATGTGGAAGTACTCGGCTAGACGGGTGACCGGGCCGACGCACAGGAGAAGGAGTCCGGTAGCGAACGGGTCCAACGTACCCGTGTGTCCGACGCGCCGGATCGCCAGCGTGCGTCTGAGATGCTGGACCACATCGTGCGAGGTGAGGTCGGCAGGCTTGTCCACGAGTACGAGCGCCCCACCCTCACTCATCACCGGGCGGCTCCCCCGTCTCATCGCGCGAACGCCTCAGGAGCTCCTCGATGCGTCCCGCCCGCTCCAGACCGTGGTCGGCGATGAAGCGGAACTCGGGTATCTTGCGGATGTGCATGATCCGACCCAGTTCCCTCCGAAGGTAGCCCGCCGCGCTCTCGAGCCCCTCGATCGCCTCTTCGACGGCAACGGGGGCATCGCTCCGCAGGAACACGGTGGCGTGAGAGAGATCGGGTGAGGTGCGGACCTCGGTCACCGTGACGTTCCGGACGCGCGGGTCCTTGAGCCGTCTGTGAACCAGATGTGACAACTCTCGTCGAAACATCTCGTTGAGGCGGTCGGAGCGATGATGCCGGGACACGGTCAGCGGCCTGCTAAAACCCTGTTAGAGGTACGCCGTCTCGGTTTCGACGGGCTCGGCGCGGGGATCGGAGCGCACGAAACGATCCAGGCGGGTGAGCACGGCCTCGGCTCTCCGCCGGTCCGAGGCTACCACGGCGGCCGTGAGCTCGGCCATCTGCCAGCGGTCCTGGAGGTCAGTCTCCGCCACCGAGACGCGGTATTTGGACTGCAACCGGTCTCGCAGGCTGCGGACGATCGATCGCTTCATCTTGAGGGACTGACAGCCCGGGAGGTGCAGGACCCACCGACAGACGCCAACCACCGCCACCGCGAGCCCGGCTCCAGCTCCAGAAGTGTGGTTAGCCTCCCGGGTGCTCCGCGAGCGTCCGGGCGACCTCCTGGACCTCATAGCACTCGATCACGTCGTCGACCTTGACGTCGTTGTAACCCTCGATCGAGATGCCGCACTCGAATCCGTCGCGGACCTCCCTCACGTCATCCTTGAATCGCTTCAGGCTGTCGATCCGGCCTTCGTAGATCTGGACCTGGTTCCGTAACAGCCTGATCGGGAGGTTACGTCGGATCATCCCCGTGTTGACGTAACAACCCGCAATCGTCCCGACCTTGGGGACGCGGAAGAGCTGGCGCACCTCGGCGATGCCGATCGTTACCTCGCGCTGCTCGGGGGTCAGCAGACCTTCCAGCGCCAAACGGATGTCCTCGACAGCTTCGTAGATCACGTTGTAGAAGCGAATCTCGACGCTCTCGCGATCGGCTATGGTTTGGGCCTTCGCGTCGGGGCGCACGTGGAAGCCGATGATCAGCGCCTGGCTGGTCGATGCGAAGATGACGTCCGACTCGTTGATACCGCCCACGCCCCGGTGGATCACCTCCACGGCGACCTCGTCGGTGCTGATTCGCTGCAGGCTGTCAGTGAGGGCCTGCACCGATCCGTCTGTGTCGCCTTTGATCACGATGTTCAGACGAGCCTGCTCACCGGCCTGGACGCGCTCGAAGATGTCTTCGAGCCGCGTTCCGGTTGCCCGTCGCCGCATCTCCTTCTCGCGCTCGAGTTGCTGACGTCGGGTCGCGATCTCGCGCACCCGATCGGTATCGAGAACGATCAGCGAGTCCCCCGCCTGCGGCACGCCTTCCAAGCCGAGGACCCGAACGGGGATTCCGGGTCCGGCGCTGTCGACGTTCGCGCCACGCTCGTTGAGCAGCGCGCGTACCCGCCCGCCGTGCAACCCGCACACGAAGTCATCTTGAACCGCGATCGTACCGTTCTGAATCAGGACCGTCGCAAGGGGCCCCATCCCCCGGTCGAGCTCGGCCTCCACCACCGTTCCACGCGCCGCCACCGTCGGGTCCGCACGGAGCTCGAGCAACTCGGCCTGCAACAGGACCTTCTCGAGCAGGTCGTCGATGCCCGTGCCCACCTTGGCGGAGACATCGGCGGAAAGAACATCGCCTCCGAACTCCTCCAGGATGACGTCATGGCTCAGCAGCTCCTGCTTCACCTTGTCGATGTTGGCCGTGGGCAGGTCTATCTTGTTGACCGCGACCACGATCGGAACACCCGCGTTGCGCGCGTGGCTGATCGCTTCGATGGTCTGCGGCATCACCGAGTCATCCGCGGCTACGACGAGAATGACGAGGTCGGTGATCTCGGCCCCACGCGCCCTCATCGCGGTGAAGGCCTCGTGACCCGGCGTGTCGAGGAACGTGATTGTCCGGCCGCCGTCGAGGTCGACGTGATAGGCCCCGATGTGCTGCGTGATGCCGCCTGCCTCTCCGGCGAACACGTTCGTCTTTCGCAGATGGTCCAACAGCGAGGTCTTTCCATGGTCTACGTGTCCCATGACCGTGACCACGGGTGCGCGCGGCGTGAGCTCGCTTTCGTCCTCCGTCTCTTCGCCGAGCTCCGAGAGGTCTGCTTCGTACGCTTCCTCTCGGATCGCGGTGAAGCCCGCCTCCTCGCACACCAGCTCGATCTGGTCGAAATCGAGCCGCTGGTTGATGGTGACCATCAACCCGAGGTTCTTGAACGCGGAGGTAATGATCTCCTGCGGCTGCACGCCCATGAGATCCGCGATCTCCGACACCGTCAGGAATTCGTTGACCCGAACCGTCGTCTTCTCGGCTTCCTTCTCGAGCTCTCGCCGCTCGCGCTCCGCTTCCTGCTGGGTGGGGCCGGCGTCGCGCCGACGCTTGCGTGGCGCCGGGCCACCGAGTGCAGCGAGCGTCTTCTTGACGTTCTCGTGCACGGCATCCTGGTCGACGCGCCGGCGTTTCTTGCGCTCTCGCGGACCCTTGCGACGGCCGTCGATCGTGTACCCTTCGGCACTGATGCGGACCGTGCCGCCCGGAGCCGCCGAAGCGGTCGGGCCGGTCTGGACGGCGGGCTCCGATGGGCCGGCCGGCATGTCACGACGTACCGGCTTTGGCCGTCGCTTCCTCCTGGTCTCCGGCGCGGGAACGACCTCCTCGGCCACCGGTTCCGCGGGAGCGGGCTCGGGAGGTGCCTCCTCGACTTCGGGTTCGTCCGGGAGCTCGACGACGGGCTCCTCCACCTCGATTTCCGGTTCTGGCTGTACTTCTTCGACCGCCGGTGGAGCCACCATCTCGACGGGCTCGCTCACCGGTTCGGCGGCCACCTCCTCGGGCTCGGGCTCGGGCAACTCGGGGCCTGGAACCGGCTGCACCTCCGCTTCGATATCGACCAGCTCGGCCAGCTCGACCTCCTCGAGAGTCGCCTCCTCGACCGCGGCCGTTGCCGTCTCGATCTGCTCGGGCACTCGCCGGCGGCGTCGACGTCTTCGTGAGGCTCCCGAGGGCGCGGATGACGTCGCCAGGTCGGTGCGGCGCTCGCGCTCGAGCCGTGCGTGGAGTCTGGCCACCTGGCCAGCGCTCACGGTGGACATGTGACTGCGCACCGGCACGTCCATCTCACGGAGCATCTGGATAAGCTGGCTCGTCTCGACGCCAAGCTCTTCTGCGACCTCATACACGCGCGGTTTTGTCAACGACTCCTCCTGCCCGAGTCTACCTCGGCCTCTTGGCTCTCTCTTACGCTGCCAGCACGCCCGCCGCGATCCGGCGTGCGAATTCGCGATCCGTGACGCCCACCAGGGCCACAGGTCCTCGACCGATGGCCAATCCGAGCGTCTCGCGCGTTCCGCACTTCACGATCGGGACTCCGCGTGCGGCGCCCCGTACCCGCTCCATCGCGTTCGGCGAGGCGTCATGGGCAACGATGAGGGCCTCGAGCCGACGTGAGCGGGCAGCCGTCAACACCGCCCGGGTTCCCACGGCCGCCCGTCCCGCCCGGCGGGCGAGCCCCAAGGTCTGGAGCGCGCTGCGCTCGGGCTCTCGGATCGGCGACCTCTCTCGTCGGCTCACACTCTTCAGTTGGCTCACGTTGCCTCCGCTTCCGCCGCCTCCGCTTCCGGCTCGGCTTCCCCGATCGCGTCCGCGGCGTCCTCGGAAGCGATACCGGCCGCCGCCTCGCTCTCGTCCTCGCCAACCGGGCCCTCATCGGCACCAACCGGCTCTTCAGCCTCCGGCGCTTCGCCCTCCTCGGACGCCTCCGCGGTCTCTGTGGCGTCCGCTGTGGCCTCCACGGAAGTGTCCCCTTCCTCCATGTCAGCCGCCGGCGCTTCGACTGTCGCTTCCTCCACCACGGTCAGCTCATCGATCAGCGCTTCCAGCCGATCGGCTTCCTCCGGTCCGATCCCCGGCACTTGGAGAAAGTCGCTGCGGTCCATGTCCAGGAGATTGAAGAAGGTGCTCACGCCGGCCGCCTCGAGTGCGGCCAGGGTGGCGGGCGTGATCTCCTCAAGCTCCGAGAGCGGAAAATCGGCCATCTCGTACTCCTCGCCCCCGCCGAACAGCGAGGACTCGGCCCCGCGCTCCATCCAGTCGCGGCTCGAGTAGAGGTCGATCTGCCAGCCGATCAGCTGAGAGGCCAGGCGTACGTTCTGGCCGTTTCGGCCGATCGCGAGCGAGAGCTGATCCTCGTCCACGATCGCGGTGATGACATGTCTCGCGGCGTCCGAGATCACCTTCGCGACCCGCGCGGGTGCGAGCGCGCGGCGCGCGAAGATCTCGGGATCGGGGTGCCATGGCACGATGTCGATCCGCTCGCCCGACAGCTCGGACACGACGGCCTGGACGCGCGAGCCTTTCAACCCGACGCACGCGCCGACCGGATCGACCGATTCGTCGCGTGAGGAAACGGCGATCTTCGTCCGCCCGCCAGCTTCCCGTACGATCTCACGGATCTCGACGATCGACTGATAAATCTCAGGCACCTCGAGGGCGAACAAAGCGGCCACGAACTGCGGGTCCGCACGGGACAGGATCAAGCGCGGTCCGCGCGGGGTCTCCTCCAGCAGCTTGAGGACGGCACGAATCGGATCACCCTGCCGGAATCGCTCTCGGGGATTCTGTTCCCGCCACGGGATGATCGCCTCCGCCTCACGCGAACGGTTGAGCATCACGACGAGCTTGCCCCGTTCGATTGCCTGTATCTCCCCGGAGACCAGCTCGCCCATCCGGTCGCTGAATTCCTCTCGAATCCGCTCGCGCTCACCCTCTCGCACGCGTTGGATGATCCGCTGTTTCGCCGCCATGACGGCACTCCGACCGAACTCGCGGAACGAGACCGGAATCTCCAGCAGGTCACCCACCTCGAAATCGGGATCGTCCCAGCGAGCCTGCTCGAGGCTCACCTGACGCGCCGGGTCCTCGACGTCTTCGACGACTTCCTTGAGCACGGTGATCTTGATGTCACCCTCTCCGTCGAATTCGATCTCGGCCTCGACGGGCCCGCCAAAGCGCCGCGCGAGTGCAGCATGAATCCCCTCGCGAATGAGGTCGTGCAACTCGAACTCTGACAGCGATTTATTCGCTGCCATCATCCGGAATGCTTCAACGACCGGAATCTGATCGCTCATACTCTCTCGTCTGACTCGTTGGTCCGCGACCTCAGAGATCGTCCTCCCATCGGTACACGAGCTTTGCCGTCGCGATTTCCTGCATCGGGACCTGGATCTTCTCGCCCCCGACCTCCAGGGCGACCGCGTCACTGTCCCGGCTCGATATCCCGAGTAGCACGCCTTCCAGCCGCCGCCCGCGCTCGGCGAACGGCGCGTAGCCCCGGATTCGAACCACCTGTCCCGCGAAGCGCTCGAAATCCCGTGGCCGCGTCAACGGACGTTCGACCCCTGGCGACGAGACTTCGAGAATGTACTCCACCTCATCGCCGTCCTCGGTCTCGAGGGCGGCACGCACCGCGCGGCTCACGGCCGCACAATCATCCACCGTTATGGAGGAGCGCCCGGGCTCGCTCTCCGGCCGGTCCACACGGAGTCGCAGAAGTGGACGTCGCCGCCCGCCTCCTCGCTCCAGTGTGACCAGCTCGAAGCCGAGATCGGCTACGACGCGCTCGATAAGAGCGGCGCGCGGCTCGATCGGATCCCGGCTCGCTGCTCCTTCCTGTCGCTCCTGCTCCACGACCGACCGACAACAAAAAAGTGGGGCCGTTACAGCTTCCCCACTTCGTTAGACATCATGTGACCCGGCCGACCCGCGCCGAATCCCTGTTAACCAGCGGCTTTCAAGATAAGATGTGTAGGGGTCTTGGGCAACCGCGAGCCCCCGTTACCGAGCCCGGTCGTGTCCCCGCTTGCCGCTATTCTCTACGCCCCAGGTACGCGGCCATTCGTCCGGCCGCGGCGCCCCGTCCCCGGTGTGAGTGTAACAAGCCCTCGCTGCAACGCGTGCACCATGGGGAGACGCTGATGTGGCGGTCCACGATCCCCTCCTTCCTCGCCTGGTTGGAGAGGACAGCCCGCAGGTCCACGTGATCTCGATCTCCGCGCAGCCCGAGCGCACGGAGAACGGGTTCGTCCACCTCGTAGCAAGGGCCGCAGATCGCGGGCCCAAGGTGCACATGAACAGAGTCGCGAGCGGCACCCAGCGAGCTCATGGCGCGGATTCCACCCCGGAGAATCCCTTCGGCGGTACCACGCCAGCCGGCGTGAAGCAGCCCGAGCGCGCCGCAGAGGGGGTCATACAGGTGGACCGGCACGCAGTCCGCCGCGGTCGCCGCGAGCAAGAGGCCCGAGCACGCCGTCGCGAGCCCATCGACCTGGCCCGCGAGAAGAAGCCCGGCTACCGGTCCCGAATCCAAGACCTGGACATCGTTGCCGTGAACCTGACGCCCCACAGCGACGGCGGCGAATCCGAGTCGCGCCCCGAGGGAGGAATACGCCTCCAGACGGCTGCCGGCATCGCCCCGAGATAGACCGTAGTCCGCATCGAAGGCCGTCGTGATCCCGCATACGACACTGGGAAAGCGCTCTTCCCACTCAGCGTGTGCCAGATCGCTCGGGATCTCGTCGCGTGGAGCCTCATGCTTGCACTCGCCGTCGCTTCCCGGGACCGGTTCGGGGGCGGTCGCCCCGGATCCCGACGTCACTAGGTCACCGGCTCCTCGTAGTCGCCCTCCTCGGTGAGGCGCTCGATCTCGGCCCCCAACTCACGCAGCCGTACGTCGATTCGCTGGTACCCGCGCTCGATCTGCCGGATGTTGTAGATTCGGCTCTCTCCCTCGGCCGCCAGCGCGGCGATGAGGAGGGCCATGCCGGCTCGAATGTCGGGGCTCTCCAGCCGCGCTCCGTGCAGCGGTGAGGGACCGACGACGACGGCTCGGTGCGGATCACACAGCACGATTCGCGCGCCCATGCCGACGACCTTGTCAACGAAGAACATCCTGGACTCGAACATCTTTTCGTGGATGAGCACGGTCCCACGGCACTGCGTCGCCGTGACGAGCGCGATGCTGGTCAGATCGGCCGGGAAGGCGGGCCAAGGTCCATCGTCGATCTTCGGGATCTGGTTCCCTATGTCCGGCTGAACCTCCAGGGCCCCTCCCCCCAGCACGTCGAGCACCCCATCCCGCCACTCGAACTCTACCCCCAGCCGTTGGAACCCCACCCGCACCGGATCGAACGTCGCGAGATCGACGTCGGTGATCCGGACGGACGAGCCGGTCGAAGCCGCCAACCCGATGATGCTCCCGATCTCGATGTGGTCGGGCCCGATTCGATGCTCCCCTCCAGAGAGCGATTCAACGCCCTCGATCGTCAGATAGTGGGTGCCGATTCCTTCGATCCGCGCGCCCAGCGTGACCAAGAACCGGCAAAGGTCCTGCACGTGAGGCTCAGCCGCCGCGTTGCGCAATCGGGTGACGCCCCGTGCGGTGACGGCCGCCATGATGGCGTTCTCCGTACCGGTCACCGAGGGCTCATCGAGAAAGATCGTCGCGCCCTCGAGCTTCTGGGCGCGCAACGTGTAGACACCCCCGACCTCCAGCTCCGCACCGAGGGCGCGAAGCGCCAGGAAGTGCGTGTCGAGGCGTCGTCGCCCGATGAAATCGCCGCCGGGTGCGGGAAGCTCGATGGCCCCGAACCGCGCCAACATGGGGCCCGCCAGCAGAACGGAAGCGCGTATCTCCCTTGCCAGCTCCGCATCGAGTCGAGGGTCATCGATAGACCCCGAGCAGATCTCCACATCGTTTGGACCGGTCCACTCGACCTCCGCTCCCAGGGCTTCGAGTAGGATCAGGAGCGTGCGGACATCCTGGATATCGGGAACATTCTCGAGTCTCACCGGCTCGGTCGTCAGCAGCGTTCCGGCGAGGATCGGGAGCGCGGCGTTCTTGTTCCCTGCCGGTTGAAATGTCCCGGAGAGCTCGGCCGGTCCGCGGATCCGATAGTAGCTCATCAATCCCTCAAACGCGTCTGGCAGGTCGCTCGATCTGGCGTGCGGCCTGTGCGAGACACACCACGGAAATGGGCGCCTCGCTGGATTCTTGCATCAAAGTAGAGAGCGGGTAGCGAGCGCAGCAAACGCGGCCCGCTAGCAGGGCCCGATCCGCTGCCCTATACTGGAAATCGGCATGAGGCTTGCTCTTGCGTCGAGGTCGGGCAGCCATTTGAACTTGCCGTTGGAGGCCGCTTGAGCACCTACGAGACAGTGATCGTCATCGGGGTGGGCCTATGGATCGTCATCGCGCTGGCCCTTCTCGTGTGCGTGATCTACGCGATTTCGATTCTCCGCCGAACCCGCGAGCCGATCGGCCACGTGGCCGACTCCGTTCGTGAGCTCCAGACCCGGCTTCAACCCGTGCTCCGTAACGTGGAGCGCGCCAGCGAGGATGCAAACTACCTCGTCTCCACGCTTCGCACAGACGCCGACGAGGTCGGTCGAGCGATGCGCCGGGTCAGCGACTCGACCGGGCGCATGTTGGACCTCGTCGAGGAGCGCGTCGCGGAGGTGACGGCCCTCCTGGCGGTGGTTCAAGAAGAGGCGGAAGAGACGTTTCTGACCAGCGCTTCCCTGCTCCGCGGGCTGCGCGGGCGGCGCAAGGAACCGGGCACCCGGCGGCTGAGACGCGCGATCGCCGGCCTCGGCCGTAACGCCGAGACGGGATCCTAGACGGTCGATCCCCGATCCCCGAGGGAAGCGTCAGCGACCACGGCAATCCGAGGTCGTGACTTCACCCTGGACCACCTCGGGGGAGTCACGCCGGACGCAGACCGGCGTAGGCCACGACGACCTTCTTCGTGCCCACCTCCTCGAACTCGATCTCTGCTTTCGCTTCCCGCCCGACGCCGCTCACCGCCAGCACCCGCCCCTCGCCGAATCGGGGGTGGACGATTCGTGCCCCTGGCTCAAGCTGGAGAGGCACCTGACTGTCGGAGTAGTCGTACTGCAACTCGTCGGAATCCGCCGCGCGCGGCGCGCTGGAGCTCGCCGTACGGTCCACGCTCCGCCGCCAGTCGTACACGACCGAGGCCTCTCCCACCGGACGGCCGATCGCCGAGCCGGTCGATGACCGACGCGACCGACCGAAGGCGCCACCCGCCAATCGGCGTTCAACCGGACCGTCCGGTAGCTCGTCGAGGAAACTCGATGGCGAGGACCGACTCTCGGTGCCAGCCCGCCAGCGACGGTCGGCGTAGCTCAGGTGCAGGCGATCCATCGCCCGCGTGACGCCCACGTAGAAGAGACGCCTTTCCTCTTCGATCCCACCCTCCGATTCCATCGCCCGCGAGAGCGGGAACAGCCCCTCCTCGAGTCCGGCGAGGAACACGACCGGGAACTCCAGTCCTTTCGCGTTGTGGAGGGTCATGAGCGTGACCGCGTCCCCGTCGAAGTCCACATCGTCGATCTCGGAGCGAAGCGCTACCGTCTGCAGGTACAGCTCGAGATCGCTCGCGTCTGCTGCCGCGTCATCGACCTCCGCGCGGTCGAAGGATGAGGCGGTCGCCAACAACTCGCTCACGTTCTCCAGCCTGTCGGCGCCATCCTCCTCCTCGGCCAGGGCGGTAGCGAGGCCGAAGCTCTTGACGCAACTCTCGAGAGCGGCTCTAGCGCTCATCCCGGTCTGTTCCTTCTGCAGCCGGGTCATGCGCTCGGCGAAGTCGACGAGCGAACGTGCACCCCCAACCGGAATCCCCTCGATCTCGCCGGCCGCGGCCGCGGTCTCGAGCAGTGGCGCATCGCGGCCCTCCGCGGCCTCCTGGAGGCGCTCCAGCGTCACGTCTCCGACGCCGCGGCGCGGCCAGCCGATCGCGCGCTCGAAGGCCGCATCATCCGCCGGGTTTACGGCCAAGCGCAGGTAGGCGATCACATCCTTGATCTCACGCCGTTCGTAGAACGGCACTCCGCCCACGATTCGATACGGCAGACCGGCTCTGCGAAGCGACTCCTCGAAGGCTCTGGACTGCGCGTTCGTGCGGTACAGCACAGCGCAATCGCCGTAGCCGTACAGACCCTCCAGGGCGCGTACCTGGTTCACGACCCAGCTCGCCTCCCGCCGCTCGTTCGCGGTGCGCGTGACGAGGATGGGCTCGCCCGGCTCGCGCTCGGTGTGCAACCGCTTCGGCTTGCGCGCGACATTGCATGAGATGACCGCGTTGGCCACGTCGAGGATCGAGCCTGTTGAGCGATAGTTCTGCTCCAATCGCACGACGTGCGCCCCGGGGAAGTCACGCTCGAAATCCAGAATGTTCCTCAGATCGGCGCCACGCCACGCGTAGATCGACTGGTCATCATCCCCGACGACACACACGTTTTGGTGCAGGCTCCCGAATGCCTTGACCATCCGGTACTGGGCGTGGTTCGTGTCCTGGTACTCGTCCACCAAGACGTGCAGGAACTGCTCTGCGTACCTTTCCCGCACCTCCTTCACGCCCTCGAGCACGCGCACGCATTCGAACAGCAGATCGTCGAAGTCGTACGCGTTACGCCGGGCGAGCAGCTTCTCGTACGCGGGGTACACATCCGCCACCGAGCGTGACAACAGATCGTAAGCGGACACGGCATAGTCCGAGGGGCCGATGAGAGCGTTCTTTGCGGAGGATATGCGGCTTCGGAAGGCCCGGGGCGACCAGCGGCGATGATCCAGCCCGCACGTCTCCATGGCATCCTTGACCGCGCGTATCGAATCGTCCTCATCGTAGATCGTGAACCGGCGGTCTCGGCTCGAGTGGTCGGCCTCGCGTCGAAGCAATCGTGCGGCGAGGGAGTGGAACGTCCCGATCCACAGACCGCGAGCCTCGCCACCGGTCAGCGCTTCGATGCGCTCCCGCATCTCGGACGCCGCCTTGTTGGTGAACGTCACCGCGAGGATGCGGTGCGGAGGTACGTCTCCGGTCTCGATGAGATGGGCGACGCGTGTGGTCAGGACGCGGGTCTTGCCGGAACCCGCTCCGGCGAGCACGAGTAGCGGCCCCTCGCCGTGCTCGACTGCGCTTCGTTGCTCGGGGTTGAGTCGGATCCGCATCCAGGGTCGTGACTAGGCTCGGCGCGCCACGGGGAGCTCGATGCGAAAACTCGCGCCCTCCGTCGTGCCTTCCAGGTGGATCGATCCGTCGTGCATGTCCTCGATGATCCGGCGCGTGAGAGAGAGCCCGACTCCCCAGCCCTGTTCCTTCGTGGTGACGCCGATCTCGAAGAGCTTGTCGCGAATATGGGCCGGTACACCCGGCCCGGTGTCGTGCACCTGGTAGACGGATCGCCCGCCGTTCGGCCCCAGATACGCCACACGAATCACGCCGTCCTGCCCGGCCATCGCGTCGATCGAGTTCTTGATCAGGTTCTCGAACGCCCACTCCAGCAGCGTCCGGTTACCGAGAACGACCGGCGCGTCGGCGGGGATGTCGATCTCGAATCGTACGGCGCTCCCGAGCGACGGCAGTCGAGCGGAGAAGTAGCGGCGAAGGTGCTCTACGATGCGGCCCACCGACACCGGCTCGAGGTCAGGTTTCAGTCCGATGAGCTCGAACCGGCGTGAGACTTTCTGAAGGCGCTGCACGTCCGCGGCCATCTCGTCGATGAGGTCAGGATCACCCGGCTCTGATGATGATGGCCGGACGCGACCCTCGAGTACTTCGAGCCACCCCACGAGCGAACTGAGCGGCGTCCCCATCTGGTGGGCGGACTCTCGCGCCATCGCTGACCAGATCCTCTCCCGCTCGCTGCGGAACGAGGTGAACACCATCCACGCACCGCCGCCGACGACGGCGAGGAGCGCGGCGGCCTGGAGCCATGGAATCCAGCGCAGCCGCCGCAGGAAACGAGGCTCGCCGAAGTGTACGGTCAGACCTCCCTCTTCGAACTCGAGCGGCGGCTTCCGCTCGTCCAGATCCCGAATGTACCGGAGCAGGCGGGCCGAATCGGCTGCGACGCCGTCGCGCACTTCGAACGGGAGGAATGCCTTATCGATGGGACGACCGAGCGTGTCGGTGGTGACGATGGGGATCTGCAGTCGTCGCAACTCGCCCAGCACGGTCAGTTGCGTCCGGGCCGAGGCCTGACGCTCCACTTCGGTATCCCGCGTAGTGGTCGCCCGGAATGAGTGCGCGTACAACTCCGTCAGCACCTCGGCGTCTCGCCGGAGAACTGCGGCCTGCTGCTGGGTGAAGACCAGGAAGGAGAGCAGCACGGCCGCGAAGACGAGCGCGACCAGCAGGGCCCCGATGCGGCGTCTCACGGGAGCGGCTCGATGCGCTCGAAGCCGAGGTAGGAGTGAAGCGCTTCGGGGAGGATCACACCCTCGCCGTGCCTGTGCCCGTTCTCCAGCAGCGCCACGAGGAGACGCGCCAGAGCCAGGGCGGAGCCGTTGAGAGTATGGACGAACTCCGGGCTCGAGCCGGGGGCGGGCCGGAAGCGAATATTGCCGCTGCGGGCCTGATAGTCCGTGTAGCACGAGCAGCTCGAGACTTCCAGCCACTCGCCCACTCCCGCCGACCAGATCTCGAGGTCATACGTGATGGAGTTCGCGAACCCGAGGTCGCCCCCGGGAAGCAGCACCCGACGGTACGGGACCTTCAGCAGCTCGAGGACACGCTCGGCGTGCCCGGTGAGGATCTCCAACTCCTGTTCCGAGTCCTCCGGGCGGCAGAGCCGAACGAGCTCGACCTTGTCGAACTGGTGCACCCGAAGCATGCCCCGCGTGTCCTTCCCAGCGGCGCCGGCCTCGCGGCGGAAACAGGGTGTGTACGCGACGTACGCGAGCGGCAGGTCTTCGCCCGCGAGGATCTCATCGCGATGCAGGTTGGTGAGCGGCACCTCGGCGGTCGGCACGAGGAACAGGTCGTCCGGGTCCGTGCGGTATGCGTCCATCTCGAACTTCGGTACGTGCCCCGTGGCCATCATCGAGGAACGCGACACCAGCAGTGGTGGAGCGATCTCGACATATCCGTGCTCACGAGTATGCAGATCGAGCATGAACTGAATGACGGCGCGGCTGAGACGGGCCCCTTTGTCGACGAGCAACGGGAAGCCCGAACCCGCCACCTTGGATCCTCGCTCGAGATCCAGGACGGGAGATGCACCGGATCCGTATCGGGACCCTCCCTCGGTGCGAGCCGTCCCGTGCGATGACCCGATGTCCCAGTGGGCCGGGCCACCGGACGCCGGACGGTCTCCCCACTCCTTGATGACGTCTCCTTCTCCTTCCGCCCCGGGCGGGACACGCTCATCGGGGAGATTCGGAAGTTGAAGCAGGGAGTCGCGCAGCGACTTCTCCACCGCGCCCAATCGGCCATCGAGCTGACGAATCCGCTTCGCCAGGCTCTGCATCTCGGCGATCTGTTCGCTCGCGTCCTCGCCACGCCCTTTCCGCGCGCCGATCTCTTTGGATGCCGTGTTACGGTCTGCTTTGAGTGACTCGACCTCGGCGATGAGGCGCCGTCGGTCTTCGTCGTGTCGGAGAACGGTCTGCACGAGTGCCGGGATCTCGGGGTCGCCGCGTCGACCGAGGCGGGTCAAGGCGGCCTCGGGGTCGGCGCGGAGCGTTCGGAGGTCGAGCATCTCTCTCTCAGTCGGTCCGCAGCCGGGAGCGATCGCGGCCACGGGCGGATGATCGCGGACCGTGCCCCGGGTCCGCCGTGGTCACAGACTCCCGTGCTGACCAGGGATGAGGACGAAGTCCTCGCAGTTCGGGTTGCCCAGCACGCGGAACGTGAGGCGCTTTTCCGCCGCATCGATTTCCAAGATCTCGATCTTGGCGTACCGGCGGCAAATGATGAACGAGTTGGGGTCCGCGCGACTGCGTACCGCCAGCACATCCCCCTCCGAGATCGTGACCGGCGCATCGATCGTGTAGCCCTCCGAGGGTGCCATCTCCAGCCCCTCGAACGACTCCGAGACGTGCCGGAGTCCCGAGTCGGTGAGGCTGTCTGCCACCGCGCCGAACGGGAGCAGCTGGTGAACTCCATCCGCCGTGACGAAGTACAGGAAGTCCCACTGGTTGGTCTGATCCACTCGTTGGGGGCGCGTGAAGATGACGTCGAACGCGGACGGTTCCTGCAGGGGTCCGGTCAAGAAATCGACGAGCGATACTTCGACCGGCGTCTCGGGCACGTCGATGAGCAGAGCCGAGAACGGGTCATCGCACGCCGTGATCGCGGAGATCAGCGCCAGGGCAATAATTCGTATGGTTCGCATCGGTGAGAAAACTGTGGTCCTCGATCCAGCCTGGCAAGCAAGCTAAGTACTGACATGACTTTGGATTCCATAAACTACCCCGCTTGACGCTCTCGGTGCCCCGGGATAGCTTGCCAGCGCGCGCATCGGCGAGGGACGCGGGGTCATCAAGGACGAGCGCACCCATGGAGCCATTCCGGCCCATCAGAACGCTACAGGGATGACGAGTCTGCTCGACGCGTACGCCGTCATCCTGGCGGGAGGCAGCGGCACCAGGTTTTGGCCTGCCTCGACCCCCACCCACCCCAAGCAGTTCCTACCGCTCGCCAGCGACACTCCGTTGCTCATCGAGACCGTCGAGAGAGCCCGTGCGATGGTCGGTCGGGATCGCGTGCGGATCGTGTCCGGTGCCGTCCTCGCCGACACTACACGCCGCGCGCTGCCGGATCTCGGGGCGGACCAGTTCCTCTTCGAGCCCCGCGCTCGCGGCACCGGCCCGGCATTGACCTGGGCCAGCCATGAGCTGCTTCGGCATGACGCCGAGGCGATTCTCATCTCGATGCACGCCGATCATCGGATCGAGCCATTCGACGCGTTCCGGGACGCAGCCGCGAGGGCGATCGATACCGCACGCGAGGGTCGTCTTTGCTGCCTGGGAGTGCGCCCCCGCCGGGCGGAGACGGGTTACGGCTACGTGCGCCGGGGGCGCGAGCTGATGCCCGGGGTCTACCGCGCGGACGCGTTCGCCGAGAAGCCCGACGCGGAGACGGCCGAAGCGTACGTTGAGTCGGGCGAATATTTGTGGAATTCGGGGATCTTCGTGTGGCGCGCCGCGGACTTCCTCGCCGCGGTCGAGCGGTATTCGCCGGAGATCGCGGTCGGGCTCCCGCAGCTCGGTTCCGGAGACGTGGACGCATTCTTCGAGAGCGTTGAGACGATCTCCGTGGATGTATCGGTGATGGAGCGCGCCGAGCGAATCGCGACGGTCGAAGCCGGATTCGAGTGGGATGACGTGGGAGTGTGGAACGCGGTCGGGCGCACCCGAGGACAGGATGCGTCCGGAAACACCGCCGTGGGCTCCGCGCGATTCGGGGATGCAACGGACAACATCGTGTGGACGGAGCGCGTTCGGGCCACGCTTCTGGGCGTCAGCGGATTGGTGGTCGTGGAGGCGAACGGAGAGCTGCTGGTGACGACCCGAGCGCTCGCCCCCCGGCTGAACGAGCTCCGAGCCGCGATCGAGAAGGAAGAGGAGTGAACGAGGCGTCGGCCGGCTCGGGCATCGCCCTGTACGTGTTCGATGATCGCGTCGCCGACGCATGGGCCCCGTTCGCCCTTACACAACCGGGTTCGGAACTGCTCTTCGGCCGCTGGTCCCTGCGTGAACGGCTGGAGCGCTTCGCACGGACTCCGGTCACGGGCCTGCTGACGCGCCCGTGGTTGCGATCATACCACGAGCCAGCCGCCCCACCCGTCGTTCGGCTGGACGATGCGCGTCCGGATGGACACGTGGTCGGGTGTCGAGTGTCGCCGGGGGAAGACAGCCCCGATGCTGGTTGGCTCGCGGACCCGGCCCCGTTGCCCGGGTTGCCCGACGAGGAAGTGCCGGGCCAGCTGCTCGGCCCGGTGTGGGACCTCGTCGCGGGGCATGCGGATCGACTCGCGCGAGACCTGACGGAATCCATCGTGGACGATCAGGCGACGGAGTTGCCGAACGGCGTCGAGCGGATCGGGGACCACCCGGTGCGCCTCGGATCCGGCGTCAGAATCGAGTCGGGCGTCCTCCTGGATGTTAGGGCCGCGCCGATCGAGCTCGACGCGAACGTCGAGGTGCGCGCCGGCGCCCGGCTCGGGGGTCCCCTGTATGCCGGCCCCGGCTCCCGCCTGCTCGGTGGGGCGATCGAGTCGCTGGCGGCGGGGCCCGTGTCATACCTGCGCGGCGAGATCGAGGAATCGATCGTGCTCGGCTACTCGAACAAGGCACATGACGGGTTTCTGGGACATGCCTACCTCGGTCGCTGGGTCAACCTGGGGGCGTTGACCACGAACAGCGACCTGAAGAACAACTACGGTCCGGTGCGCGTCGGTCCCCCCGGCGATGAGGTCGATACCGGGTTGGTCAAGTTCGGCTGTCTGGTTGGAGATCACGCCAAGACGGGCATCGGCGTGCTCCTCGGGACCGGAACGGTGCTGGGTGCGGGCTGCAACGTGTTCGGCACCGAGATGCCCCCGAAGTGGACTCCCCCGTTCAGCTGGGGGAGCGGCTCCGAGCTCACCGTGTATCGCAGAGACGCGTTCGTGGCGACCGCCGGTCTCGTGATGAAGCGCCGTGATGTCGAAGTAGACGATCGAACGGACGCTTGGCTCGCAGCGGTCTGGGATGCCGCCTGCGGATGAGCCTCACCGTCGCATCTCTCGGGAGCGGGAGCAGAGGCAACGCGTTCCTGATCGAGACCGAGGATGCACGCCTCCTGGTCGATGCCGGCTTCAGCGGGAGGGAGCTGGCTCGGAGGCTGGAGGCGCTTGATGTGGATCCGGAGTCCGTCGACGGAGTCGTGGTCACGCACGAGCACCGTGATCATACGAGGGGGATCGGAGTCGGCGCTCGACGTTGGGGCTGGCCGCTGTACGTGAACGAGCGCACGGCTCGGGCGTGTGCCAGCCTGCTCAAAGGCGAGGAGCAGATCGAGCCGATGAGGGCGGGTCGCGCGGTGCGCGTGGGCACGCTCGAGGTCCATCCCGTGCTGACATGTCACGACGCCGTGGACCCCGTCGTCGTCACGGTCACCGACGTTCGCACCCGCCTCAAAGTCGGGGTCGCTACCGACCTCGGGCGACCCACGACCCTCGTCCGGCAGGCCATGCGGGATTGCGCTTTCGTGGTCCTCGAGTCGAACCATGACGAGCGACTGCTGCGTGAAGGACCTTACCCGTGGTCGGTGAAGCAGCGGATCGGGGGGAGTCGCGGGCACCTGTCCAACCGACTCGCCGGGGAGTTCGCCCGCGAGCTGGCCCACCCGAGAATGGGCGGAATGTTGCTCGCTCATTTGAGTGTCGAGTGCAACGATCCCCTTCGTGCGCTCGATCGGGTGCGAGAAGACCTGGACAAGGTCCGTTACGAAGGATTGCTGGACGCGGCCCCGCAGGAGGAACCGACGCCCCGATACGATGTCGAGGCTCTCGTGCGGGCCCGCACGGAAGGCCCGCAGCTCTCCCTGTTCTCTACAGCCTGAAGAGGCGCATCAAGTCGTTGCCGATCGCCCAGATCATCAGCCCGACGACGACGACCATCCCCGCTGTGGTCCAGCGCAGCCGCTGCTCGATGCTGAGGGCTCTCCCCCGCACCGCCTCCACCACCAGGAACACGAGGTGCCCCCCATCCAGAACCGGGATCGGCAACAGGTTGAGGACCGCGAGATTGATGCTGATGACCGCCATGAAGGCGAGGAGGGGCCAGATGCCACCGCGCGCCGCCTCACCGGAGATCTGGCCGATCATGATCGGCCCGCCGAGCTCACGCACGGAGCTGCGACCCGTAACCAGATCCTTGAGGAATCGGACGACCGTCCCGGTCCAGTACACGGTTTGGGCCCACCCTTGGCCGAGCGCTTCCACCGGGCCAACCGTGCGCGTCGAATCCGCTCCGATCGTGATCCCGACTCGGCCCACGGTCTGGCTCTCGCGAGCGATCTCGCTGTAGAGCTCTACGGCTTCGGGCGTGGCCCGAAGACCCACGATTTCGCCGTCCCGCTCCACCTCGATATCGATTGGCTCTCCGGGCTTGCGCTGGATGAGGATCGTGACGTGCGTGGGCTCTTCGACCGTAGTCCCGTCGATGGCCCGGATCAGATCACCCGGCTGAAGGCCGGCGGCCTCGGCGGGCGAGCCTTCGACCACCTCTTGAACGCGGGGCTCCAGCACACCGGTCTCGATTGCGAGCGCCGTGAACGCACCGATCGCGAAGAGCCAGTTCATGATCACGCCAGCGAGGATCACGAGCGTTCGAGCCCATACGGGTTTCGCCTCGAAGTCGCGCGCGGAGGGCCGCCGCTTTTCCAGTCCTCCCTCGAGCTTCGACGTGACTTCTTCGTCCGCCATCCCGGCCATCTTCACGTAGCCGCCGAGCGGGACCCAGGAGATCACGTACTCGGTCTCGCCCCTGCGGAACCCGACCATCTTGGGGCCCAGGCCGATCGAGAACCGCGGCACCTCGATGTCGACCGCCTTGGCGGCCATGAAGTGTCCCAGCTCGTGCACGAAGATCAGCACTCCGAGCACGAGGATCGTCACGCCTATCGTGAAAAGCACCTAAACCTCTCGCGGTGTCTGTACGTGGATCGGCCTTGGACTGTCACCCGCAGCGGGGCTCGAGGTTCCGAGGCTTCGCCCCGCCATCGCCCTCCGAGCCATCTCGCGAGCCGCTCGATCGATCTCCCAGACGTGGTCGACGGTCCGCACGGGCTCGGGCTCGAAGCACTCCATAGTATGCCGCACGAGCTCGGGTAGTTCGGTGAAGCCCACCCGCTCGTCAAGAAACGCCGCAACCGCCTCTTCGTTCACGGCGTTGAATACCACCGGCATCACCCCGCCCGCGCGACCTGCGTCCACACCGAGCCTGAACATCGGAAACACGTCCTCTCGAACCGGCTCGAAGGCGAGCGGCCCGGCGGTGACCGGGTCGAACTCCGCCTGTCCATCTTCGGGACGCACCGGG
This sequence comes from Gemmatimonadota bacterium, assembly GCA_039588275.1. GTDB lineage: Bacteria > Gemmatimonadota > Gemmatimonadetes > Palauibacterales > Palauibacteraceae > JBDHAC01. The sequence continues at coordinate 36,535 of JBDHAC010000008.1, read as the reverse complement.
TAGGCCAGGGCGTACAGGATCGGGACCTCCATCGTCGGAAGCCCCATCTGCGCGATCGTCGACCCATCACGAAACTCGACCATAGAGTGCACGATCGAGCTGGGGTGCACCACGACCGAGATCTGCTCGAAAGGAATCCCGAACAGAAAATGCCCCTCGATTACCTCGAGCGCCTTGTTGGCGAGCGTCGCCGAGTCGATCGTGATCTTGGCTCCCATGTCCCAAGTCGGGTGTGCCAGGGCGTCCTCCGGCGTCACACCGGCAAGCGCGGCGCGCGGGAGCTCTCGAAACGGTCCGCCCGACGCCGTGAGGATCAACCGTCGGATCTCCTCGGTCGGACGACCGCCGAGGCATTGGTGGATCGCGCTGTGCTCGCTGTCCACGGGGAGGATCTCGCCGCCACCGCGAGCCTGTGCTTCCATCACGAGGGCGCCGCCGGCCACGAGCGACTCCTTGTTCGCGAGCGCTAGCCGCTTCCCGGCCTCTAGCGCGCGGAGCGTAGGTCCGAGCCCGGCAACTCCCACCAGGGCGTTCAAGACGATGTCGGCCGAGGGTCGCTCGACCGCTTCGATGAGCCCGTCCTCTCCGAACCGCCACTCCCCCGTCCAGCTCGGCGTGAAGCCGGGCTCCGGGCCATCGCTCAACACCACCAACTCCGGCTCCAGCTCGCCCGCGAGGCGATCGAGCTCGGCGGCGTTTCGGTGCGCGGTGAGCGCGACAAGGCGAAAGCGGTCCGAGTGGCGTTCGATGACCCGAAGCGCCGAGCGCCCGATCGACCCGGTCGCGCCGAGGAGAGTGACGCCGGTCCGGCTCATCGGGCGCCACCCGGGCGCAGCCCCGTCTTCGCCACGCCGGCCATCACTTGAAGATGACCATCATGAAGTACGCTGCGGGCAGGGCCCAAAGCAGGGAGTCCAGGCGGTCCAGGAGACCTCCGTGTCCCGGCAAGAGGCTCGAGGAGTCCTTGACGCCACACTCTCGCTTGAGGGCCGATTCGATGAGGTCCCCGACGATCGCCATGGTTGCTACCGCGAGACCGAACAGAGCAGAGGGGCCCAGCCCCAGCTCCCAGCCCGATGGAAGAACCCATCGGGAATAGATGAGCGCGACGATGGGAGCGGCGATGAGGGCCGAGACCGCCCCCTCGATCGTCTTGTTCGGGCTCACGCGGGGGGCCAGCTGTCGGGATCCGAAGGTTCGTCCTCCGAAGAACGCGGCCGTGTCAGCGAGCCACGTGATCGCGACGGGGAAGAAGAAGAACAGCGTGTGGGCCAGCTGGTCTGTCGGTTGCCCGACCACCGGGGGCGTCACCAACCAGCCCTCGCGGATCGGCACCCCGAAGCTGATCAGCCCCCCCAGGTAGAGGGCCCCGAAGGAAGTCATCCCGGCTGCGAGGATCGGACGTTTCTCGAGGGGCACGCGCGCGACGCCGAACGCGCTGAACGCCAGGAGCAGTGCCCCGCCGTACAAGCCGCCCCCCGGGAATCCCGCGTAGAGGACGACCACGGGGTACAGGAGCACGCCCGCGCACCCGAGCCTGACGAAGACGCGCGCGCCGGTCGCTCTGAGCATGGTCGCGTATTCCCAGAAGCCTACCGCCGCGACCGCTCCGAGGCCGATCGCGAAGGCGGGTCCGCCAAGGAACACGACCATGGCGCACAGCGGCACCCCGACCCCCGCGACGGCGAAGCGAGTCCTGAGGTCGCCCTTCACGAGGGCTCGCCCGCCGACCGAACGACCCGCGGATTGCGCCCCGGACCCCTCACGCGCCGACCTTTCCGAACCGGCGCTGACGACCCTGATAATCGATCAGCGCTTCGAACAGGTTGTCGCGACGGAAATCCGGCCACAGGACGGGAGTGACGTAGATCTCCGCATATGCGAGCTGCCATAGCAGGAAGTTCGAGATTCTCCATTCCCCCGAGGTCCGGATCAGGAGGTCCGGATCAGGCCACTCTCGCGTGAGGAGCGCACCCGCAAGGCGAGCCTCGGTGATCTCCTCCGGAGTCAACGACCCTGCCATGCAGCTCTCCGCCAGCGCGCGACACGCGTCGACGATCTCGGCGCGTGATCCATAGCTGATGGCGAGATGGACGAAGAGCGCATCGCCACCGCCGGTCGCGCGCTCCAGGTCCTCGATCGCGGCGACGGCCGAGGGAGACAACCGCCCGCGGTCGCCGAACACGCTCACTCTGATGCGGGCGCCCACCAGCTCTTCCTTCTCGCGCGCCACGTACTCCTCGAGAAGGGACATGAGGGCGGACACTTCGCTCTCGGGCCGGCCCCAGTTCTCCTGCGAGAACGCGTACAGCGTGAGGTGGGAGATCCCGGCCTCGGCGGCCCCCTCGATGACCTCCCGAACCGCGTTCATCCCGGCACGGTGTCCCTCCCAGCGCGCCAGCCCTCGCTCGGCCGCCCAGCGACCGTTCCCGTCCATGATGACGGCTACGTGACGCGGGACCTCGCGTTCGTGAACCCGCTCGAGAGCCTCGGAGCGAGGATTCGGATCGGACACGCTAGTTCGTGGGTTCACGCTGGTTCGTCTCTGGTATTCCGGCCTGGGCTCGCGCCGAATCACGCTGGAACTTGCGTAATCGTGGCGCGCCACCGAGGAAACTGTACGCCTCGAAGCCGTCCTGTTGCATCCGCTCGACCAGGAAAGCGGTTCGGACGCCTTCCGCGCAAACGAGGACGTAGGTCGCTTCTCGATCCAGCTCCCCGTAGTGCCGGTCGAGGTCCTCGAAATCACGGTGCTCGGCACCCGGCCAATGCCATGCCTCGAAGGCCTGCGACTGACGGGTATCGATCACGCGCGCCCCCGGTGAGATCTCGGACACGTACAGGTTGGGGCCGACGACCTCGGCGGCCCGTAGCGACCGAAGCTTCAACACCTCCATGTCGGCGATCGCGTTCATCAACTCTGCGTGACCCACGGCCTCCTCCTGTGCGCTCGCCGCCTCTGGACTCGAGGCGGTTACCGGCCGGTCCGGTACAACGTCGCAATATTCGCGCACGTGCGCGGAAAGATCGTGCGTCCCGATCTCGTGGGCCCGGCCGAGGATCTCCTCTTTGTGGAATCCGAGCAAGGGTCGAAGGACCGGTCGGTCCGACGCGTCCTCGATCGCGCGCAGGTTCGCCAACGTTTGGGAGGAGACCTGCCCCACGGATTCGCCCGTCAGGATCGCCTCCGCATCTCTACGGGCCGCGATCTCGGACGCGGCGCGATACATAAGGCGCTTCAGGACGACCTGGAGGTAGGCAGGCTTGGCGCGCTCCTGCATCGCCGCCACGACCGGCCCGAACTCCAGCACGTGCAGCCTGGGGTACGTGCCGTAGCTCCATCGATCGGCCAGCACCTTGCTGACTTCGACCACCATCCGTTTGTACGCGGCACCTCCGAGGTTGCAGAACACGTAATCGAGCGAAATACCGCGCCGGAGGGCCATCCATGCCGCGACCGGCGAGTCGAAGCCTCCCGAAACGAGAGCGATCGCGCGCCCCTGCACGCCGAGCGGGAGCCCGGCAGCACCCGCGATGCGGTCCTCATAGAAAGAGACGCGCTGATCTCGGACCTCGACGTGGACCGTCACCTCGGGATGGTCGAGGTCAACCGTTGCTCCCGGGTTCAGGGCGGCTCCCAGCTCACGGTGAATGTCGGACGAATGGAAGGCGTGTTCCCCGGCGCGCCGAGCCCGGACGGCGAACGTACGACCCTTGACTCGCTGCCCGAACAGGGACGTGCCGGTCTCGACGATATCTTGCAGGCTCGCGCCGCACTCGCCGATGAGTAGAGAGCAGCTGCTCACGCCGAATGTGCGCCGAAGCGGCGCCAGGAATGCCGCGCTCGTCGACTCGACGTAGAACCGGCTCCACCCGGTCTCGATTTGCGCCTCGATGCCTTCACTGGAAAACGCGTCGCGTAGGTTGCGTAGCAGGCGATTCTGAAAGCGCGCTCGGGTGCGCCGGGACTTCGTGGCGAGCTCGCCGGAGAACCGGACCAGAGCGCGGGTGACCCCGTTCTCCGGCGAGCCTCGGCCGACGGGATCCGAGCTCGAGCCGGGCACCGGCGCTGGAGTCGTCGCGATTCGAGGCGGTGCACCGCCGGGTTGGGTTCGGGGCTCTGTCATGGCCCGTAACAATACCGTCGCGTCATGAAAAAGTCTCTCCGTCCATCTGCTGCGGAGGTGCAACCAGATCCCCTGCGACATGTCCTGATATTCGGCATGCTCACTCGGAGGACCCGCGAGAAACTCACTGTGGTGCTCCAAGACTCTAAGAGGGGTGTCGAGCGATAGCGTCGCGTGAAACTCGACGCCCGCCAAGATATCGTCGTTGACACCACGTGAGGCCCCTCCCCCTGGGGAGCCGTATCGAGAGAACAACCGTTTCAGCAGGTTCACTTCGCCTTGACCTCGCGCGCCAGTGTCAGCAGGTCGGCCGCACAGTCGGTGAGCTGCAAGGACCGTCGTTTGGCGACGGCTGCGAGGATAACACGCCAGTTCTCCGGTGGCCGTCGATAGGATTTCGACGCCGGGTCCAGGCGCGTCCGTCGCACGGTGTCGTGTTTGAGTCCTGCCTGCTGCGCGATGTCGTTCAGCGTCACACCGCACGCGAGCAATCGGTTGGTTGCTTCAACCCAATCCACTGGCCACACCCCTGTTGACAGACTACCCATCCTTGTCCACATTCTAGTGGACAACCACGGACCAGTTCAAGCCATCAGCCCTGGTCCGAGTGGAAATAGGGAGCCATGTGACGCTAACGTGAGAGGGTGAGTACGATGTCGCGCAGCAGGAAAACCCGCATTTACTGGCGAGAGCGCGGCGGGGAGCGTCGCGCCTACGCCGACTTCAGAGATTTCGCCGATGTGGGTGGGCGACGTGAGGCCCTGATCCCGCCGGGTGGTTCGCGGGCGACCGACGATCCTGTGGTGGCCGAGGCGCTCGTCGGCGAGCGGCTGAAGACGCTCCAGAATCGCCGTCGGAACAAGGGGCTCGGCCTTACCGCGCGCGAATCCGGCTCGCTGGGCGAGTTCGCTCAATACCACCTCGAAGAGAAAGCCGAAGAAGGTAGGGTCGAAGAGACATGGATTGCCCGAGCGGAACTCCATCTAGAGACCGCGGTCGAGTTCTTCGGGGTGGAACGTGACGTGGCATCCATCGGACCGAGCGATATCAAGGCATATCTCAAGCACCTTCGCCGTCGCCCGAGCCGTCGTGGCGGTCGGATCAGTGACGGGACCGCTCGTCATTACCTCAATTCCCTTTCCAACCTGTTCGGTCGCGCGGTCGAAGAGGAGCGCATCGACGCCAACCCGGTCGCCAAACTCAAGCGCGGCAGCAAGCCAAGCGCACACCGGGAGGAGGCCCGTTGGCTTGAGGTGCCTGACGCCGCGTTGTTCCTCGAGGCCGCTCGCCTGTACGAGCCCCCCAATCCCTCTCACCCCAACCCGTTCATGTACGAACTCGTCGCCACGCTTCTCCTGACGGGTGGACGGATGTCCGAGGTGTTCGGGTTAGAGGTCGGCGACGTGAGCTTCGAGCGCGGAACCGTGACGTTTCGCCCAAACCGATGGCGCCGGCTCAAGACGGCGGGCAGCCACCGCACCATATCTCTCTGGCCGCAGCTTCGAGAGATCCTGCTAGCCTACCTGAACGGACCACTCGGGCCGCCCCCCGACGGCCTGCTGTTCCCATCCGCGCGAGGCACCGGGATGGTCATCGACACGCGCAAGCAACTCGACGGGATCGCGAAGCGCGGGGGATGGGCGGAGGGCGAGATTCGGTCCAAGATGTTCAGGCATACGTACTGCTCGGCGCGGCTCCAGACCGGTCAACGATTCATCAGGCCGGATAGCGACGAGGAGGTCTGGATTCCCACCGCACCGTTCACCGTCGCCAAGGAACTAGGACACGGCGGGACACAGCTAGTGGACCGGATCTACGGTCACCTGGGCGAGCATCCACACCGCTCTGAGACCGTCGAGTTCAAGGTCGAACAACACCGCGAGCGGTTGAAGGACCGGCTCAAGCTTATCGCCTGAGCCGACGTGAGGGCGCCAGTTTTCGAGACGGATTCGGGGAGTCCGAACTAGTCCCCACCTGTCCGAATACGTCCAACTGGCGCGGAATCCTTGTCGGACTGTTCCTCACGAGTCCCGCTGAGACCCCACGAGGAAGGACCAATCCAGGGACCAGCTGTGAAAAGCAGGAAGGGGGCGGCCCCCGAAGGAATCGCCCCGTCATCCGCATCTCAGGTGAGACCGACTTTTGTTAGGGTTAACCCAACCCTCAGTGCAGACTGACCTCGTTTACGCCCACTTTCCCATTTGGACCCCGGACAAACTTGCACACAGCCCGCATCGTGTTGCCCGCCGCATCGCCCACCACTGCGGTCGACTGGTACTGGAACTGCGGGTTGCCCAGGCGAACGTTGATGTTCAGCTTGCCTGTCCCGCGCCAAACGACTCCTGCGGCAGTGATCACAGTCACCGTTGCCGGATGATCGGCGATGTGAAGGAATCTCGACCCGTTGGGATTGGTCCGGATGAAGTCGTTGATGTCGTCTCTGGGCGGGTCAACTCGCGAGCGGCAGAAATCGCCGTCGGGGTCGGTGTGGTTGATCCCTGCGAACGGGTTGTCGACGAACTGGGCTCCCTGGCCCTGCCCGCCTTGGTTGAACGCCGGCGCGGGAGCCCCAGTGACCGGGTCGGTCGGGCTGTCGCTGCACGCGACGGCAAACACGGCGACGAGAGCCAGGGCGCTGAGCTTGGTGAGCTTGGGCATCGAAACCTCCTGTGGCAGAATACGACAGAGGCGTACGGCAGATCTTCAGAGTATAGGGTCTGTATATCCACAATACCACCCCGCGCGAGACAGGTAGCCAACACGCGCGTACCCCCCTTCCACACCCTCCTGCTGCACCTCGCCAGAAGCCCCGTGGACGGCTCTGAGCGGCTCTCTCCGGCACTTTCTCCCCTGCCCCCTTGCCTGGGGGGGGTTTGTCACCGCCACTGACACCGTAGACGATTGCAGGGTATTGGAAAGAGAAACGCCACACTTGAATATCCAAGAGTGGCGTGGTGTTCTGTCCAATGGCAGGGGCGGGATTCGAACCCGCGACCCAGGGCTTATGAGTCCCTTGCTCTACCAGGCTGAGCTACCCTGCCGGAACAAGACCGGAGCCGAAGCTCCGGTCTGCGGTGCGTCGCGACATCCTAATCGCCGCCGGACTCGGAGGTCAAGCTTTCCGCGGCGTCGCTATTCTCCTCGTCGAGACCATCCTCCTCGAGATCCACGAAGCGATACACGTGCTCGCCCGGGCGCAGGAAGCTGTATCGCTCGCGGGCCACTCGCTCGATCACCGCAGGTTCCGTCGCGAGGCTGTCTCCCCATGCCGCGAGCGAGTCTGCCCGCCGATGTAGGGAATCCACTCTCACGGCTGCTTCGGCCCTCGTACGCTTCAGTTCCTGCAGATCGCGCAGGTCGTACTCGCCGCCGAACAGAAAGTAATACCCGGCGAGAGCGGCACCGATCGCCGCGAGCCCTCGGGCAAAGCGGCGCGCGACCCGTTCAGCCATACGCCGACTTCCCGGGATAGGAGGCGCTCGCCCCGAGCGCCTCCTCGATGCGCAGCAGCTGGTTGTACTTCGCCACGCGTTCCGAGCGACACGCCGAGCCGGTCTTTATCTGCCCGGCCTCGGTCCCCACCGCGAGGTCCGCGATGAACGTGTCCTCCGTTTCCCCGGACCGGTGCGAGATCACGACGCCCCACCCCTGCCCCGCTGCCAGGTGAATCGCGTCGAGCGTCTCGGTCACCGTCCCGATCTGGTTGAGCTTGATCAGGATCGCGTTGCCGACTCCTTCATCGAAGCCTCGCCGAAGACGGTCCACGTTCGTCACGAAGATGTCGTCTCCGACGAGCTGGACCCGAGATCCGAGCTCCTCGGTGAGGGCGGCCCAGCCCGCCCAGTCGTCCTCGGCCAGCCCGTCTTCTATCGAGACGATCGGGTAGCCATCGATCCAGTCGGCGTACAGCTCGATCATGTCGGATGCGGTGTGGTCGCCGGCTTCGCCCGCGCTCCCGAGGCGGTAGATACCCGCATCGCCCTCGTACAGCTCGGAGGCCGCGCAGTCGAGCGCGAGCGCGATATCGTCGCCCGGCCGGTACCCTGCCCCCTCGATGGATGCCAGGATCAAATCGAGCGCTTGTCGATTCGAGTCGAGATCCGGCGCTACGCCCCCCTCATCGCCGACGGAGGTCGTGTAACCGTCGCGCGCCAGGCGAGCGCGCAGGGTGTGGAACACCTCGACCCCCGCTCTCAGCCCCTCCGAGAACGTCGCCGCCCCGACGGGAACCACCATGAACTCCTGGATGTCCACGTTGTTGTCGGCGTGGGCACCGCCGTTCAGGATGTTGAGCATGGGTACCGGAAGAACCCGGCTCTCGTCGCTGCCCAACCGCCGATACAGCGGGACGCCCTCCTCGAGCGCTGCGGCCCGCGCCGCCGCCATCGACACCGCCAACAACGCGTTGGCTCCCAGCCGACCCTTGTTCGGCGTTCCGTCCAGCTCGATCAGGGCACCGTCGAGTGCGGCTTGATCCGCGGGCTCGTGCCCGACGACGGCGCTTCGAATCTCACCTCGTACGTGATCAACCGCGTCGCAAACGCCTTTGCCGCCGTACCGGCTTCCATCTCCATCGCGGAGCTCGACCGCTTCATGCTCGCCGGTGGACGCACCGCTGGGGACAGCGGCGCGACCGATCACGCCGCTCGCCAGTTCTATTTCCGCCTCGACCGTTGGGTTGCCTCGCGAGTCCAAGATCTCGCGGGCACGAACGTCGACGATCGCCGACATACGTCACCTCGTGCGGTTCGCGGTTCTTGCCATGTTCGTGTGGTCAATTCCGGGAGGCCCCACCCGGCGGCATATGCCGCTCCGACCCCACCCCTCACATGTTTATAGTGCGCCGTAGGACGGACCGGATCAAGGGGTTCGCGGGTTCGGTTTCGCCCTGGCCGGGCAGTCGATCAGGCGATCGGGGCGGGCTCCTGGATTTCGGACTCGCGAAGCTGTTCCAGCAGTCGCTCGACGGTGTCCCGTGTGCCCGCGACGAGGGCGTCGCGGTCAGCGACGGTCAACCCCCTCAGTGGGACTCGGGCTGCGCACCGCAGTCGGATGACGCCGGGACGTACACTCCGGGCGCCTCTCGGCAGGACACGCCCACCGCCATCGATCGCCACCGGCACGAGGTCCGCCTGTGTTTCGATGGCGAGCGCGAACGCCCCTTTCTTGAAGCGCCTGAGTCTTCCGTCTGGGGACCGCGTCCCCTCCGGGAACATGACGAGGGACAGCCCATCGCGCTCCATTCGCTTCCCAGCGACTCGGATCGCGTCGCTGGCGCGCGCCGCGTCGCTTCGGTCGATGAACACGTGCCCCGCGGAGCGGCAGGCGGCGCCGAAGATCGGAATCTGCCGCAATTCTTGTTTGGCCACGAAGCGGAGTGAAACGGGCAGCACGGCCATCATCGCCCAGACGTCGAACAGCGATTGGTGATTCGAGACGAAGAGGTGGGCCTCGCCCGGTCGCACGTGCTCCAACCCCTCCGCTTCCACCCGCACGCCCGCCGCGTGGAGGAGCGATCGCGACCAGTGACGATGAATCCAGTCGTACCAGCCTCTCCCGCCTCGGACGATCCCACCCACGACTCCCACGAGGGAGAAGAACAGCGTCGATAAGAACGTGACCACGGCGAACCACGCGATGCGGATCACGACCGGCTCGCTTCATCGAAATGATCGAACCCTTGCATGTCCAGGTCATGAGCAGTCCCGTCGGGGCCACGCCATCGCACGCCGCGCTCGATCGGAACCAGTTCGCCGACCCGCGTCAGCGGTAGACCGAAGGTCGCGGCGAACGGAGCGGCCAGCGCGCTCAACACGCCGGGCGCGGCAGCGACCAACAACTCGTAATCCTCACCCCCGGCAAGCTTGAGGTGCAGCACCGCATCGCTCTCGGCGAAGCTCCGCAGCGAAGGGGCCGCCGGGATCGCGGCCAACTCGATCACGGCACCCACACGGGACGCTGCGGCAAGGTGACGCGCGTCGCGCGCAAGCCCGTCCGACAGGTCGATCAGCGCATGTAGCGAAGCGCGCTCCGCCAACCACTGAGCCTCCTTCAACCGCGCAGTGGGCCGCTCGAACGCGCGGCGGGCTTCAGGAGTCGGCTCGAGTCCGCGTTGGAGGTCTGCGACGGCTGCCGCCGCGCCGCCGACATGACCCGTGAGCCAGAGCTCGTCGCCCGGCTCGCCGCCGTCTCGAGTCACGGGTGCCGCGGCGTGCCCGACCGCAGTGACATCGAGCATGACGGGACCCGGCGACCCACCTACGTCGCCCCCCAGCAACTCACCCCCGTGCTCTACGAGGCACTCACCGATGCCTCTTCCGATCGCGGCGGCCACCGGCTCCCCCAGCTCGGGCGGGAGGGCAAGAGCGACGAGCACCCCCAGGGGTTGGGCCGCCATGGCCGCCAGATCGCTGAGGGCGGCGGCGACTGCCCGGTACCCGACGGTCTCCCAGGTCGCCCATGCCCTCCGGAAATGGATGTCCTCCACACAGGCGTCGGAACTGAGCACTAGCCGGGCGGCCGACGGCAAGCTCAGGGAAGCGGCGTCATCTCCGAGGGGCACGTGAAGCCACCCGGGTGGGGAGCCGCTCGCACGTGCGTTGTCCACCAGCGCTCGGATCAGATCCGCTTCCGGACCGGCCGCGAGGCTGAGCCCGGACCAGGCGTTTCGATCGCCGCCGTCCTCGCTCACGCGTCTACCTCCTCCTCGACCGACGGGAGGGCGATGAGTACGCTCTGCCATTGAGGGAGTCGTTCTTCATCCAGCGCCGCCCTCGCCCCGACCAGGCGCTCGGGCACGTCGGCGGCCGAATGTCCGATCGAATGGGGCGCGCTGCCCACCGAGATCCCGGTGACCATCAACGCCGCGCTCGCCGCATCCAGTGGGGGAAGCCCGGCAGCCAGGTAGGCGCCGGCCAGGCCCGTGAGGACATCCCCCATGCCGCCCGTGGCCAGCGCGGGCGTCGCGATCGTCGTGACGCGCAGCGGCTCACCCGGGTGCGCCACCCAGGAGGGGGCACCCTTCAGCAGGACGGTTGCCCCGAAGCGATCCGCCGCGTCCCGAGCCGCAGCGGGAGGATCGGCGAGGACCTCGCTCAACGGGCGCCCGAGCAACCGGGCCATCTCCCCCGGGTGGGGAGTCAAAAGGGCCGCGCCACGCAGTGCCACGGCGAGAGCATCGGCTCGTCCTTCCCAGAGGTTCAGTCCATCGGCATCCAGCAGGATGGGCTTGGCGCCTCGCGCTCCCAGGATGCGGTCGACCAGCGTCACTCGGGTCGGGTCGCGCCCGAGGCCGGGTCCCAGCGCGATCGCGTCCGCCCAGGCCGCCGACTCGGCCACCCTCTCCGGCGAATCCCAGGGAACGAAGACCGCTTCCGGGACGGCCGTCTGCACGATCTCCCTGTTCTGCGGATCGCTCACCACCCGAACTATGCCGACCCCGCCCCTGACCGCCGTACGTGCCGCGAGTACGGCGGCACCCGCCATCCCCGGCTGACCGGCTACGAGAGTGAGGTAGCCGGCGCTTCCCTTGTGCGCGTCGGCGGCTCGGGAACGCAACATGTCCTCCGCTACCCAGGCAGCCGTGATCGCGCGAGCGCGAGGGTTCTCGACCGGTGGTGGAAAGCCGATCTCTACCGCGAACAGGTCGCCGCATCGCGTGCGTGCGGGAAAGCGGAGGAGGCCGAGCTTCGGCCAGCCGAAGGAAACGGTGAGCGTTGCACGGATACAGGCTCCCGGAACCGCGCCCGTGCTGAAGTTCGCGCCGCTCGGACCATCCACGGCCGCAATGGGGATCCCGGAGGTGTTGGCCGACTCAATGATCGACGCCTGTGGCTCTCGCGGCGCCGCGGCGAGTCCCGTCCCCAAGATGCCGTCCAGGAGGACCGCGGCGCCGGTCGTGTGCTCCGACAGCTTTTCCGGGTCCACGAGCTCGATTCTCCAGCCCCGGAGCACGTCCGGCTCCGGCGCCTGGCTTCCGCAGCGAACGGCGGTCACATCCCGTCCCCACGCATGGAGCGTTCGCAACGCGACCAGTGCGTCCGCTCCATTGTGGCCGCTTCCTGCCAGGGCAACCACGCGCCCTTCGGGCCATCGGTGCTGGATGATCCGGGCGACTTCGCGTCCGGCATTCTCGATGAGTGCGCGCTCGGGAATCGAACCGGAGCCGGTGGCCGCGCGGTCGAGCGCTGCCATTTCCTCTGCGGTGGGGAGCCAGACCTGGCGGGCTGCCGCCCGCCACCACTCCTGGCGGGTGGGGAGGACGTTCATGTCACTGTGCGGACGCCGCGCCGCCCGCCGCGGCTACTTGTAAGACTGCTGGATGGTTCGACCGAAGCTGATCTCGCCGTTGTCGATTCGGATGTTGAACCCGCAATCGGGTTTCGAGCAAACCCATGCCTTGTATCGAATCGGCGCTCCGTCACGCCCATAGTCCGAGAGCGGAAGCAGCACCCCCTCCCGGCAGCTCAGACACTGTGTAAAGCGGCTAGAATCATCCACGCGGTCACCCCTCCCCAAGTATGAACGGCCAGTTCGTCGAGCCTTTGCCAGGCCTTCGGTGTCCGATCAAGCAGCCGCCGCCCGCGCCACTCCGGTCGCGTGGCGGACCAATGGTCCTCTATCTCCCCCAGGGGTAGCTGTCTTCAAACGCTTCTTCGAACGTGAACAGGCCCTCGAAGTCCTCCCGACTGTCGTGCGGCTGTTTGATCAACACGCCGCACTCGACGAGGGCGAACACGATTTCTCCCATATCCGCCGTGGAGTGGACGCCCCAGTGCTCCAGCACGGTGCGGGCCATGGGCCCAAACCGCTCGAGGGCGAGACTCCGGACGGCATCCGCCACCTCGGCACCGGAGATATGGCGGGGAACATCGAGTTGCGCCAGACGACCATGGAGCGCGGTCAGGACGAACAGGTAGGCCGACTCGGCGTACCTGGGGTTCCGCCGCTGTAGCTCCGCCAACACGCTCTCTATGGCCGTTTCGTTCATCCCAACGCCGCTCTTCCGCCCCAACAACCGTCGCGTACGGTCCACACCGTTCGCGACCCTTTTGCCTGCGCCGACTACCCTGACTCCCTTAGCCGGCGCGAATAATTAGATGCCACAAGAACTTGGCGTCAAGTAGACATCCGCCGGGTCGCAATTCCCGTTCCCATGTCGCTCCCTTCGCGCGGCCGGTGGAGTCGCTTCGACAAGGCCGCGCGAGTCGAGCCTCCGTCGATCCATTCGTCGCACCTCAGACGGCCGGCGCTTCCTCGGGCGGGGACCGGGCGAGCCCGCCCGGCTCCCATCCCGCGCCGTACCCCTGGTCGAGGTCCGGATACAGCGGGAACGCAGCACACAGCTCGCTTACTTCCGCGCCCACCTCGCCCACTACGCTTTCGTCCCCCCCGGAAGACAGGACTCGGTGCATGAGCCTCCCGATTACCCGCAGTTCGTCCGGACCCATCCCGCGCGTGGTAACGGCCGAGGTACCGATTCGGATTCCGGAGGCGACGAAGGGCGACCGGGTCTCGAACGGCACCGTGTTCTTGTTCACCGTGATCTCGGCGCGTCCGAGCAGCTCCTCCGCCTCCTTGCCGGTGAGGTCCGTGGTCCGGAGGTCCACGAGAATGAGGTGCGTATCCGTGCCACCCCCCACAAGATCGTAACCGGCGGAGAGAAGTTCGGCAGCCAGCGTCCGAGCGTTGTCGACGACCTGGCGTGCGTAATCCCTGAACCCCTCCGTCATGGCCTCGCCCAACGCTACGGCCTTCGCCGCGATGATGTGCATGAGGGGCCCACCCTGCATTCCCGGAAACACCGACTTGTCGATTGCCTTCGCGTGCTCCTCACGGCACAGGATCAATCCACCTCGGGGTCCCCGCAGCGTCTTGTGGGTCGTGGTGGTGACGACCGCGGAGTACGGCACCGGAGAAGGGTGAATCCCGGCGGCTATGAGCCCGGCGATATGCGCCATGTCGACCATCAGGTGAGCACCACACGCCTCGGCGATCTCCGCGAAGGGCGCGAAATCGAGAGCCCGCGGATACGCGCTCGCACCCGCGACGATCATCGCGGGACTCTCCGTCCGCGCCAACTCCGCGAGCGCGTCCAGATCGACCGTCCGGTCGGATTCGCGTACGCCGTACGGGACGACGTGGTAAAGCCGGCCGCTGAAATTCACCGGCGACCCGTGCGTGAGATGTCCCCCGTGCGAGAGGTCCATCCCGAGGATCGTGTCTCCGGGCTCGAGCAGCGCGAAGTAGGCTGCCATGTTCGCCTGGGACCCGGCGTGTGGCTGGACGTTTGCGTGATCCGCTCCGAACAGTCGGCAGGCCCGTACCCTTGCCAGCTCCTCTACTTCGTCCACGTGTTCGCAACCGCCGTAGTACCGCTTACCGGGATAGCCCTCTGCATACTTGTTGGTCATCACGCAGCTGGCCGCTTCGAGGACGGAGCGCGAGACGAAGTTCTCGCTGGCGATCAACTCCAGTCCGCGGCGCTGCCGCCGAAGCTCGCGTTGTATCGCGCCTGCGACCTCCGAGTCAGTGCACTCGAGTGTAGAGGTAGAGTATGTCGAGTCGTTCATGATATGTCGCGTCACGGTTGAGCCTATAGTTTCGACCGGCGGTGCCGCTCAGGACTGCTCAGAACTGGGAGCGGTGCAGCTGCGCGACTCTCAGCAGCCGCCGTTCTGCCAGCCGGTCAGCCGCTTCGGCGCTCGTCACGCCTTCCGACTCGGCCAGCTCGAAGATGGCGAGCAGGACGTTGTGGATCTCGCCGGCCTTTCGCTTCGAACGTTCCAGGGTCCAGCCGGCCAGCTCGGAATACACGTTGATCAAGCCGCCAGCGTTGATCACGTAATCCGGCGCATACAGGATACCGCGATCCTGAAGATCGTTATCGTGCTCAGCCCGCTCGAGTTGGTTGTTGGCGGCGCCCGCCACGATCTGCACGCGCAGCTGCGGGATGGTGCCGTCGTTCAGCACGGCGCCCAGCGCGCATGGGGCGAACACGTCCGCCTCCACCTCGTAGATGTCCGCCGGATCCACGACTTCCGCGCCCAGCTCGTCCGCGGCCTGCGCCGCCCGCGCATCGTCAATGTCCGTCACGAACAGCTTCGCACCCTCCTCTGACAGATAGCGGCACAGGTGATACCCGACGTGGCCGACTCCCTGAACCGCGATCGCCCGATCGCCGAGGTCCTCGGTTCCGAACTTCTTCAGGGCACATGCTTTGATGCCGCGATACGTGCCGTAGGCGGTGACCGGCGATGGATCCCCGGACCGGCCTTGCATCCCGACCACCCACTCGGTCTCCATGTGGACGAAGTCCATGTCCTCGACGGACGTCCCCACATCCTCGGCGGTGATGTAACGACCTCCGAGGCTATCCACGGCACGACCGTGCGCGCGCATGGTCATCTCGCGGTCGCGCGTCTTGTTGTCACCGATGATCACCGCCTTGCCGCCGCCCAGATTCAACCCGGCCAGGGCTGCCTTGTACGTCATCCCGCGCGACAGGCGCAGCACATCGATCAATGCATCTCGATCGGTAGTGTAGTCCCAGAAGCGGGTACCCCCCAGGGCCGGCCCCAGCGTAGTGTCGTGCAGGGCGATGATCCCACGGTATCCGCACGAGGGCTCATTGCTGAAGAGTACCTGCTCGTGATTGTAGTGGGACAGGAGCTCGAAGATCTCCGACGGGGATGCGCTCATCTCTTCGGCGAACGCGTCGACAACCTCTATGTCCGGTTGTATCAAGGTTTCTCGCCCCTTTCTCTGTATAGTTGCTGAGCGATGATCACGCGGTGGATCTCGCTCACTCCTTCGTAAATTTCGGTCACTTTCGCGTCTCGGAACAGGCGTTCGACGGGGTACTCGCGTGCGTAGCCGTAACCGCCGAAGATCTGGACCGCCTCCCGGGTCACGTGCATGGCCATCTCACTTGCATACAGCTTCGCGCAGCTGGACAGGCGCTGGTGGCGTGGGTCATCCACCATGCAGGCGAGCGCTGCGCGCTCCAACAGGGCACGGGCGGCTTCCAGCCGGAGGGACATGTCGGCAAGCTTGAACTGCATCCCCTGGAAACCCTTGAGCGCGCTCCCGAACTGCGAGCGCTCGGACGCGTAGTCGAGCCCGTGCTCGAGCGCCGCGGCCCCGATTCCGACCGCCTGCGCCGCGATCCCCAGCCGGCCACCCTCGAGCGAGCCGAGGGCGTAGCCGAGCCCGGAGCCCGGATCCCCGATCAGATATTCGTCCCCCAGGCGCACATCGTCCAGCGAGATCTCGACCGTCTCCGACCCGCGCAGCCCCATCTTCCGCTCTTTCTTGCCGGGATTGAATCCCGGCGTCTCCTGCGGGATGAAGAAACCTCCGATGCCCCTGCCGCCACGCCGGTCCTCGGGCGTGTCGGTCCGTACGAAGGTCAGCACGAGATCTGCGGAAGCCCCGTTCGTCACCCACAGCTTTGAACCGTTCAGCACCCACTCATCACCTTCTCGCACCGCCTGGGCCTGGAGGTTTGCCGCGTCGGTCCCCGCGTTGGCCTCCGAGAGCGAGAAAGCGCCCAGCATCTCGCCTCGACCCATGGGGCGAAGCCAGCGCTCACGCTGCTCCTCGGTGCCATGGCGTGCCAGGACCGACACCGGGAGCGAGTTGTGGACGCTGACCGAAACGGCGACGCTCGGGTCTCCCCAGGCGAGCTCCTCGAGGACATACAGGTACGTCAGAAGGTCCAACCCGAGCCCGTCGTACTCCTCGGGCACGAGCATGCCCAGGAACCCCAGCTCCCCCAGCTCGCGGTGCACGTCCGTATCGAAGCTGTGCTCGTTCACGTCGCGCCCCTCGGCCGTCGGCCGTAGTCGCTCCTCCGCGAAGTCGCGAGCCAGCTGAAGGATCAGGAGCTGCTCTTCAGCGAGGTCCAGTCCGGTGAAGCTGCGACGGCTCATGCGTTCTCGTAGTCGTAGAAGCCCCGGCCCGATTTTCGTCCGAGGCGGCCGGCGGCGACGTACTTTCGCAGGAGGGGACACGGCCGGTACTTGTCGTCTCCCAAATCCCGGTGGAGCACCTCGCAGATCGCCAGGCACGTGTCCAACCCGATCAGATCCGCCAGCGCGAGCGGGCCCATGGGGTGATTCATCCCGAGCTTCATCACGGTATCGATAGCGTCGGGCCCGGCGACATCTTCCATCAGGCAGTAAACCGCCTCGTTGATCATCGGCATCAGGATGCGGTTCGATACGAAGCCCGGATAATCGTTCACCAGGACGGGCGTCTTCCCGACCCGCTCGCACAAGCCCACGGTCAGCTCCGCGGTGGAGTCGCTCGTCTCCAATCCGCGGATCACCTCGACCAGCTGCATCATGGGAACCGGGTTCATGAAGTGCATCCCGATGACCCGCTCCGGAGCGGCGGCATGGGCGGCGATCTCGGTGATCGAGATCGAGCTGGTGTTGGACGCGATGAGGGCTTCGTCGTCCACCATACCGCTCACACGCTCGAAGAGTTCGAACTTGAGCTCTGGATGCTCGGTGGCGGCTTCGATCACGACCTGGGCCGCCCCGATCGAAGCGAGATCGGTCGATGTGCTCAAGCGGGTGAGCGCTTCTTTCGCCTCCGCGTCGCTCACGATCCCCTTCTTTTGCTGTCGTCCCAGGTTTTTTTCGATGGTTGCAGTTGCATGGTCCAGCGCATCGCCGTCTATGTCTACGAGTTGGACCTCCATATCGGCGAGCGCGAACACGTGAGCGATCCCGTTGCCCATCGTGCCCGCTCCGATAACGCCGACCTTCCCGACGGCATCCGAGTCGATCACAAGGCACCTCTCATGGCTGGAATTCGGTCAGCCAGCCTGTTGTATCCAAGCTTCTCGTCAATCGTTTCGTTCGCCACAGCCACAGGATCCCTGCCGCGGCAGCCAAGGTCACACACAATCCCCCCTCGGGTCCGAAACGTCCGCCCGTCCACAGCGCCGGGCCCGTTAGCGCCGGATCGTAGGTGGGAATCCCCATATCCAGCCCGCTCACCGACAGGTCTGCGAACCCCATGGTTACGTTCCACCCGAAGTGCACGCCGGTCGCATACCACAGGCTGAGGGTCCGCCAATAGGCGAGCCCCAGCAGCACCCCCGCGAGGCAGATGTTCAGGATCGGGAGCAGGGCCGCGTTCGGATTCGCCAGGTGCAACGCAGCGAACACCGGTGCGGTCACCGCGATCGCGACGCTCCCGCCGTACCGTCCAGCCAACAGTCGAAACGCGTACCCTCGGAAGAGCAACTCTTCCGTGAACGCCGCCGCCGTCAGCACGGCGGCCAACCCGACCCAAGCCGCGACCGGCCACCCACCACCCGCCGGTACCCACCGCAGCCAGCCCAACAGGATGAACGACAGGACCACGCCGCCGATCAGGCACACGCCTAGGGCGGTGCCACCGACGAACTGCCTGGCTGCGCCTGAAGCGAGTGGAAGACCGAGCGCGCGGAGCGGGAATCCCTCGACGCGACGCATTGCGATCCAGCTGGCGCCGAGGGCCGCCAGGAGCATGGGCGTTACGCTCCACGGCGTGAGGGTGGGTGCAAGTGGAGCGCCGAGGAGAACGGCAAGTTGCGTAAGGACGAGCGCGAGTAGCAGGAAGAGGAGGACGAAGATCGTGATGCGCCACCCCCACCCGAGTCCCAGAGCGGGCGCCCCCTCGACGCGCCGCTCCGATGCCGTCATCCAAGCAGCCGCTTGCTCCAGTTTCGTAAACGCGATCCGATGAGCAGGACGAGCGCGATCTTGAGCACGTCGCCTGCGAGGAACGGTTCAAACGCCCCCACCGCCGCGTCACGGCCGAGCGTGATCGCGATCCAGCTGACACCGCCCAGGTGGACCGTGAGCACGGCGAGGGCGCACCCTATCGTCATCCAGGCGACACCGGAGACGCGCCACGCGAAGAAACCGGTAACCGCCGCCGCCAGTGGGAAGGCGATCAGATACCCACCCGTGGGCCCGAGCAGATACGCCGCCCCCCCTCCGGCGAAGAACACGGGGGCGCCCGCGAGACCGGCTCCCAGGTACAGGAGTTGGCTTCCGGCGCCGAGGCTCGGGCCGAGGGCGATTCCCGACAGCATCACGGCCACGACTTGCAGCGTGAACGGGACCGCCGTGCCCGGCAGCGGCACCGCGATGCGGGCCGCGACGGCGGTCAGCGCCGCGCACGCGACAACCGCGACAACTCGCCGTTCTGTTCGCGAGACCCGCGCTACTCGTCCGGCCTCGTAAGAGGCGGACTCTCCGGAATCGATCGTCATGTGGTCACACTCGCTCAACGCTCATGGCCACCGCGTTGCCTCCACCGAGACACAACGTGGCCAGCCCCTTTTCGACGTCCCGGTCGTGCATTGCATGCAACAGCGTGGTCAGGATGCGAGCCCCAGAGGCGCCGATCGGGTGGCCGAGCGCGATCGCTCCGCCACGCACGTTGATCCGCTCGGGCTCGACGCCCAGCTCGCGCGCATCGGCCAGAGCTTGGACGGCGAAGGCCTCGTTCATCTCGTACAGCCCGTAGTCACCGGCCGATGTGCCCTCTTTCTCCATTAGCTGCCGAACGGCGACGACGGGCGCGAAAAAGAGGTCGCGTGGTGCTGTGGCGCCGACGGAATATGCCGAGATTCGCGCGAGGATGTCCAGCCCGTTCCCCGCCGCGAACGCTTCAGACGTGACCACGGTCGCCGCCGCGCCGTCATTGAGCCCTGGCGCGTTCCCGGCAGTCACCGATGGCTCCGTGACCTCAGGTGGGGCATCCGAGGTGAAGGCGGGTCTCAGACGCCCGAGCGCTTCCAGGGTCGTGTCGCGGCGGGGCGGTTCATCCACCTCGATGACTTGGGTCCCCTTCCTGGTTCGGATCTCGACGGGCACGATCTCTGTGGCGAACTCGCCCGCGTCTATCGCTCGGATCGCCTTCTGGTGGCTCTCGAGCGCGAACTGGTCCTGCTCCTCCCGTCCGATGCCGGCGACGTGCGCCGTGTACTCTGCGTGGCCGCCCATGTGGCACTCACCGAACGAGCACCACAATCCATCATGGATCAGGCCGTCGACGACTTGACGGTCTCCGAACTTCACGCCGTCTCGATATCCGCGCAGGAGGTATGGCACGTTCGACATCGACTCCATGCCGCCCGCGACGATGACCTGGCTGTCCCCGGCTCGGATGGCCTGTGCCCCAAGCATGACGGCCTTGAGGCCCGATCCGCACACCTTGTTGATGGTGAGCGCCGGCACCGTCTCGGGTACGCCTCCCTGTATCGCGGCCTGGCGGGCCGGTGCCTGGCCAACGCCCGCCTGCACCACGTTCCCCATGATGACGTCGTCGATATCCTCGCCGGCCACGCCGGCCCGATCCAATGCAGCGGAGATCGCGCGAGCCCCCAACTCGGGAGCCGACAGCGATGCCAGTCCGCCCAAGAAGCGGCCGGTCGGCAACCTGGCCGCCGCCACGATCACGGGTGTGCGCTCTTTGTCGCTCATCTTCGCTTCCCTTCTTCTATGTGCATTCTCGATTACGAGATTCCGGGTTCCGCCTCACTCCCCCCCTGTGTTTCCTTCCCCAGCCTGGCAGCGGCCCTAATCCACAGCCGCCAGGGGCTGTTCCACGATCTCCTCGAGCCGGCAGCCGACGCCGCCTTCGGC
The DNA here is from genome assembly GCA_039588275.1 of Gemmatimonadota bacterium. Lineage (GTDB taxonomy): Bacteria > Gemmatimonadota > Gemmatimonadetes > Palauibacterales > Palauibacteraceae > JBDHAC01. The sequence goes on along the minus strand of JBDHAC010000008.1, from coordinate 15,756 downwards.
TGGGACGGCGCGGGCACTGGCCACCACGGGATCGTGCTCGAACACCAATCGCCAACCCTCCTCACCGGCGCGGGTCAGGATACGTTCCTTCTCCGCCAACGTGACCAGCGGCTCGAGGTCGTACGCCATGATCCACGGCAAGCGCACGTGCGCGGACGTCGGCACGAGGTCGGCAAGGTAACACACGGTCTCGCGCCCGAGATCCACCAGGACACCCTGATGGTGCGCCGTGTGTCCCGACATCCTGACCAACCTCACTCCGGGGACGGCCTCTACATCCTCGCTCACGAAGTCGACCGCGGCGTGTTTGGCCAGCGGGTCGAAGTTGGCGGGAAGATACGATGCACGGATCCGTCGATTGTCCGAATGCGCCGCCTCCCACTCTCCGGCTCGAATGAGGTAACGCGCGGCCGGAAACGCGGGCACGATCTCCCCATCGTCCCGACGTACGGTGTTCCCTCCCGCGTGGTCGAAGTGCAGGTGGGTGCTGACCACGCACGCGATGTCGCCCGGCTCCACTCCGAGCTCGCGGAGCGAATCCTCGAGTCTCGTGGGCGTACCTGTGTTCTCGATGGCGTAGATGTCGCGAAACTTGTCGTCGTCCACCTTCCCGACGCCGCTATCGACGAGGACCCAGCCGTCGGGCGTGTCGAGGAGCAGGCATCGCATCGCCAGGGGTATGCGGTTCCGCTCGTCCGGCTCGATTCGACGGCTCCACAGCGTTTTCGGCACGACGCCGAACATGGCACCTCCGTCCAGACGGAGACGACCTCCATCGACGGCGAAGACCCGAATCCCGTTCCCTTCTCCGATCAGCATGGCAGGTTCCACTCACCGGGCAGGACGCCCGTATCGCCATCATCCTTGCCGGACTTGGCGTTCTGAGGTCGGGAGAGCCACGCGCGGAGGGCTGGCCACGTCGAAAGCCCGCGGCGATCCGCCTCTGCGAGCAACTGAATCAGGATCCGCGACGTCGCGATCGCATCGCCGCGTGCCCTGTGCCGTTCCACGATCTCGATGCCGTAGTAGTCGGCCAGCGCGTCGAGGCCCCTGCGTGCCAGCCCGGGGATGAGCCTGCGGGCCAGCTGCATCGTGCACAGCCGCGGACCGCGGGGCAGCACCGAGCGCGCGCGCCGCATCTCAGCCCCGAGGAACCGCCAATCGTAGGAGACGTTGTGAGCCACGAAAACCCGTCCTTCGAGGCGCTCGCGTAGCTCGTCGCAGATCTCGTCGAAGCGAGGGGCCCCCTGCACCATCCTGTCGGCGATCCCGGTGAGTCGGACGACCCACGGAGTGATCCGGACGCCCGGATCGACGAGGCTCGCGAAGGAATCGATCAACTCTCCGCCCTGGACTCGGACCGCCGCGATCTCCACGATCTTCCCGCCGCGCTCGGCGAGCCCGCCAGTGGTCTCGACATCCACGACCGTGAACGGAACCGCTTCGATAGGAACCGGTGCCGCGGCAAGCGCATCCTCCAGGTACCAAAGGCCGTCGCGCTGTCGGATTCCCGGGTGATCACGAAACAGCGTCCGCACGAGCTCGGAAGCGAGCTCGCTCGGCCCCGCGGCGACTCCGAGGACCTTCTGTGCCAGGAGCTCGGAGGAGCGGGGCTCACTTTCGAGCAGAGCCACCGCCTCGTCCACTAGACGGGCTGCATGCCCGAATCTGATCCCGGGCGTCGTGTGAGGTGTCGCGCCGGTCACGAGACGCCGTCTCGAAGCACGGGTAGCGTCATGCACCGGGGTCCGCCACCCCCTCGGACCAGCTCGGCGCCCCGGAAGGCGATGACGAATCGGTCATCGTCCCGGAGGGGCTCGTCCCCGGTCAGGAAGTCCACTGCCTCGACGACCTTGAAGCCCCCCTCCCGCTCCGCCGCTTCGAGCGTGTGCTCGTTCCGCCCGTACGCCAGCAGCTGCCCCGGTCCGACCGCGAACATGTTACAGCCGCTCCCCCACTGCTCTCGTTCCTGCTGAGTCGGATTGAGACCACCGCACGGGATCGGAGACAGTCGAAGGTCCACTTCCTCCAGCGCCGGGTACAGGCTCGGCATCTCCCGCACCGAATCTCTACCCCTCGTGAGGTGAACGACCGGCAGTCGGGTCGGACCCGCAAAGTACGAACCCATCCCCCCCTCCCTGACCTAGGACGCCGTGGTTCCCTGATCTCCCCGCGACGCCGTGGCGAGAAGGTAACTCAACCCTTCGAGCTCAAGGACGACATCCATCGTACGGACCGGTACGTGATCGGTTGCCGTGAGCTCGACCGGCGCGAAGTTCAGGATCGCCCCGATGCCAGCCTCCGCCAAGCACCGTGCGACCTCCTGCGCCGACTCGGGGGGCGTCGCGATGATCCCGATCTCGACCCCGTCCTGCTGCACCACGTGCGGGAGCTCCGACAACGGACGAACGCGGATCCCGAACACCTCCGTCCCCACCACCTTCGGCTCGGTGTCGAACGCGGCGACGACGTGGAAGCCCCGGTGTGCCAAATCGCGGTACCCGAGGAGCGCGGTGCCGATCTTGCCGACCCCGACCAGACACACACGCCAGGATTGGCCGAGGCCGAGGATGTTCTCGAGCGTGTGGGCGAGCGCATCGACGGCGTACCCCCGCCCCCGCTTGCCGAACGAGCCGAACAGGCTGAGGTCTTTCCGGACCTGGGCCGAAGTCGCGCCGCTACGCTCCGCCAGCTCCCGACTCGAGACCAGCTCCACACCCTGGCCCCGCAGCTCTCGGAGAAGCCGCAGGTAGAGGGCCAGGCGACGAACGGCGGAGTCGGAGATGCGTGGCCGCGTCATCTGACTAGCTTGTGAATCATTTCACAAGCGAAGATAGCCACGGCCGCCGGTCATCTCAACAAAGCCGCTCCCCTGACTCGCGGGGCGTGAACAGAATCTCGGCCAGGCGCACGAACGTGGCGGGCTGCAGCTGCTCCGGCCGGCTGCGAGGGTCGATTCCGAGGGTCTCGCACACCTCGGCCACCTCAGGGGCCCCTAGCTGCAGGTCGGGACTGGAGCGGAGGATCTTCTGCAGCTGTTTGCGGCGACGACCGAAGGTGATCCGCGTGAGCGCCCTGAGGCTCTCGGTATCCACCTCCTCAGACCGGCGCGGGTCCGGTTCGATCCGGACAACCGCCGAGTCGACCTCGGGAACCGGACGAAACGCCGTCCGGGCGACGCGAAACGCGATCCGGGCGTCCGCGATGGCTTGAACCCCGACCGACAGCGCCCCGTACGCGCGCGTTCCGGGAGGCGCGACGATGCGCTCCGCGACCTCCTTCTGAACAGTCACTACGATGCGAGCCGCTGGCGGACGGATGGCCAGGGTGGCGAACAGCAGAGGTGAGGTGATGCCGTAGGGTACATTAGAGAGGATGCGGAGCGGTCGCGCGGGATCCGCGAGATCGGCGAGCGGTATCTCGAGGGCGTCCCCCGAGTGTACGAGGAGCTCCGTCCGGTCCTTCCACCTCTCCGTCAGCTCTCGGGCGAGCGCGTCGTCTTTTTCCACCACCACGATGCTGCCCACCCGCCCGATCAGGTGTTGGGTCAATTCTCCGTGTCCGGGGCCGATTTCCAGAACCGTATCATCCGGGCCTGCCCCGAGCTCGGAGACGGTCTTCCTCTGCAAATTCGGATCGAGCAGGAAGTTCTGCGACAGAGACCGTTTCGCGTAGCCGGTCGGTCGCCGCTCACGACCGGAGCGACTCTTCGGCCGGTCGCTCACAGGCGCACCGCGACCGCCGTGCGGTCATCCGCCGGCGTGGGCTCCCGGTCTCCGAACAGCGCGTTCACCAGATCCGCGGGGCCCGTGGCGCCCCGCCCCACGAGCGGGGCCAGTCTCTCCCGTGGTCCGATCGTAGGATCGTCGAGTCCTTCTGCCAGGCCGTCGGTGAACAGAAGCAGGGTATCCATCCCGATCACCCAGTCCACCTCGGTCTCGAGATAACGTTCCGGTGCGGTCATGCCGATCGGTGGGTCCAGGGCCTCGAGCCGGGTCAGGCCCTCGCCGCCGACCCGGAAGGCGAAGCCGTGTCCGGCGTTGGCATACCGCAGGCGGCCGTTCCGGCGATCGAGCACGCCGTAGAACAACGTCATGTACATCTCGGTCGATTCGAGCGTGGCCAGGAGCTGTCGCTGCATCTGGATCAGCACGTCGCCGGGCTCCTCGTGCTGGCCGGTAACCACTGCCGCAGCGCTCAGCGTGAGGGCCATGATCAGGGCGGCGGAAGGGCCGTGAGAACTGACGTCGCCGAGCATTACGCCCAGTCGATCGGTCCCGACGCGGGTCAGATAGTAGAAGTCGCCTCCCAGGGAGAGCGCCGGCTCGCACCTCGCGGCGATCTCGGCGAGATCCGAGAACCCCACGACTTCGGGGAGAAGGCGCAACTGCAGATCTCGGGCGACCTCCAGCTCGGCGAGCACCCGCTGCCGGTTGAGCCGCTTCTCCTGCGTATCCTCGCGCGAGGCGTCCGCGGCCAGAACCTCGGTCACCCATGAGAGCAGGAACCTGGCGGCGCTGTCCCGGTCCGGTGTGCCGGCCGCCTCTCTCCCGGGGTCACCCGGTACGTAGTGGAGCTCCAGGGTGCCCTGCTCGGGGATGGGTTGCAGACGGCTTCGCGTCCGGCTGCCGGGGACCGCTTCGCTCTGCAAGGCCGCTGAAGCGTATAGTTCCTCGGTTCCGTCGTCCTCCCGATGGATAAGTCGGAATTCGAGGCCGGTCAGCCGCTCATACGCCCCCATCAGGGGCCCCAGCCTGCGGGCGAAGTCCGCCGTGGCTCGCAGGACGAGCGTGACCTGGTTGCCGATCTCGTTAAAGCTTACCTCGTCCATCAGGCTCCGGAGCAGGAACAAGCCGCGCCCCCTGCTCCGCTGAACGCCCTGCGTCCCGGTGGGATCCGGAATCGAGCCCGGATCGAACCCGGTGCCCTCATCCGCCACCCGAACCTTCACGAACTCCGGGCGTGCCTCGGCTTCGATCGTGACGAACCGGCTCGGGTCCTCCCCGTTCCCGTACAGGATGGCGTTGGCGACCGCTTCGCCCATCGCGACCTGAAGACGAAACGCGGCGTCGGCGTCCAGTCCGCCGAGGTGGCGACAGGCTTCGACGACTCGCTCTACAGCAGGTCGTTGGTACACCACGCGAGATGGACAGATGAGTCGGATCGTGCCGTCCGCGCGTACGTCCAGATCGAGGCTCGGCTCCTCGACATCGGCCAGGTGACGGCGCCAAACGAGTCCGAGCTCGGATCGATTGATCGGGAAGAACAGATAGTCGAACCACTCTCCACTCAGGGCCCTGCCCAACCGATCCACCCATGCGCTCTCGATGAGCGCGACGGTTCGGATCTGGGGGCCGAGGCAGGTCTGGAGGTGCACAGGTGAGATCGTCGGATCCGCAATGTCGATGATAGCCAGGCAGGGCGGGTGATCGGGGGGAGGGTTCGCTGTGTGTAGCACCTCGGGCGGCGGGTCGAGGCTCTCGGCGAACCCCGTGACTTCGGCAACGAGGTCAGGCCGCCGGGAGCAGATGAGGATCCGGGGCGCAGCTGTCTCCGTCATCCGCCCCAGCCTACCAGCCTTTCAGCGACCTTCCGAGGTAGTCACAGCTCGCGCAACGCGGCCGCCCGGGTCTCCGTGATCTGGAAAAGCGTGTCGAGCTTCGTCAACTCGAACAGCGTTCTGAGATCCTCGTTGAGCCCTGCCAGGCGCAAGCGGCCGCTCTGCTCCCGGATGCGCTTGGAGAGGCTGACGAGAACCCCGAGGCCCGACGAGTCGATGTACCCGGTCTTGCTGAAATCGATGATGAAGCGGCGGTCGCCACCGTCCAGCCGTCCGAGCACCCGCTCTTTCAGCTCGCTCCGGTTGGTGACGGTCAGCTCGCCGTCGACATCGACGATCGTGACCCCGTTAAGCTGCTCGATCGAGAAGGTCATCCTCCATCATCTCCATCAGCCATGAGTGCCGTGATGCAAGCTACCTCCACGATATCCGCCACGCTCGCCCCGCGGGAGAGGTCGTTCAGGGGTCGCCGGAATCCCTGTAGGATCGGGCCGAGCGCCCGAGCCCGCGCCAACCGCTCGACCAGCTTGTAGGCGATGTTGGCCGCGTCGAGATTCGGGAAGACCAGCACGTTGGCCCGGCCGGAGAGCTGCGAGTCCGGGGCCTTCCGGCGGGCGATATGAGGCTCCAGCGCCGCGTCTCCCTGCAACTCGCCATCGACAGGCACTCCCGGGCAGCGTTCTCTGAACCGCGCTACCGCCGCCCGGACGTGCTCAACCTCCGTGCTCGTCGCGGATCCGGCCGTAGAGAAGGAAAGGAACGCCGCCCGTGGCTGGTCTCCGACGATCGCCCGGCGCGCGCGGCACGCGACCTCGGCGCTCTCCGCCATCTGTTCAGCTGACGGGCTCGGCACGACCGCCGGATCGGTGAACGTCAAAACGTCCTCACCACCCCCCGTCGGCTCACGGAGGACCATGTAGAACGAGCTCGAGATCGTCTCGATCCCGGGGGCCCTTCCCACGAACCGAAGCCCGGCTCGGATCACATCCGCAGTCGTTCGCTCGGCCCCTGCGACGACGCCATCCAACTCTCCCGCCCCCAGGAGCGAGGCCGCAAACGCGAGCGCGTCCTCTTCGCCCTCTCCCTCGGGGGCTACCAGTCGCTCGACCGCGAGATCACCGAGCGCTGGCGCGAGCTCGCTCTGCCGCCCAACGGCAACGGGGCGGACCAGGTTCTCGCCGATCAGCTCCCGGAGTGCCTGGATCGTTCTCGGCTCGGCCGCTTCCGGGAATCCGATCCTCGCCGCCCTGCACCGGGCTCGGGCTCGAAGGTTCTGAAGGAACTCGCTCACACCGTGGCCCGATGGAGGCGCGCGAGGGCGCAGCGCTCGTGGAAGCGATCCATCAACCGGCTTCGGGGGGCCCCAGCTTCGACTCCATGCCGCGCAAGATCTCGGGGTGGACGAAGCGGCTCACGTCCCCGCCCAGTCTTCTGACCTCACGCACCAACGACGCGCTGAGAAAGGTGTGGCGGGTGTCCGGGGCCATGAAGATGACTTCGACTTCCGGCCACAGCGCGCGATTCATCAGCGCCATCTGGAACTCGTACTCGAAGTCGCTGACTGCGCGCAGCCCGCGCACGATGAGCCGCGCTCCACGATCCCGCGCGAAGTCCACCAGCAACCCGGGGAACGCGACCACCTCCACGCGCGGCTTGTCACGGTAAACCGTGCTGATCAGGTCCACGCGCTCGGGTATCGAGAACAGGCTGGACTTCGGTTGCGTGGCCGTCTCGGCGATGGCGACGATCAACCGGTCCACGAGTTGGAGGCTCCGGCAGATGATGTCGTCGTGTCCCAGCGTGAGCGGGTCGAACGAACCAGGATACACGGCGGTCGTTTCGGTCATCGTCTCAGGGCTCCCTGGGTGGGTGGAACGAGTCGCTCTCGAGGAACGTCAGCTGGGCGTCGCCGTACGTACGAGTCCACACGACACCCTCACCGAGATTCGTCAGACCGCTCGCATGCTCCACGCAGAGCAGTTCCGCGAACGGCTCTGCCTGGAATCGCGCGACGAGACGTGCGGCCGCGTCGGAAGCGTACGGGGGATCGGCAAGCGCAATATCGAAGTGGCCCGCACGGTGTCCTGGTGCTCCGATGAAGGCGAAGACATCGCGCACGACGACCGTAGCTCGATCCTTTACGTCCAAGCGCCGGATGTTCTCGCGAATCGCCGCCGCCGCCCGACGGTTTGACTCCACAAAATGGGCGTGTTGTGCGCCCCGCGACAGCGCCTCGAGCCCGAGGGCGCCCGAGCCCGCGAACAAGTCTACGACGCGGGCACCGTCGATCGAGTCGCCCAGCGCGCTGAACCACGCCTCTCGGATTCGACTGGCCGTGGGGCGCGTCCCTCGACCTCGTGGGGCTCGGAGCCGTCGTCCTCCGAATCGGCCCGCGGTGATTCGCGGCATCAATCGCTGGGTCGAAAATCGACGAGGTGGGCCTGGAGTCCCGCAGGCCCGGGTCGACGATCGCGATGTAGCTCGAAGACCACGTCGTGGGCGTCTACGCCGTTCGCCTCGGCGGTCCGCGCCCCTAGACCGAAACCGATCGCGTCCAGACGGGCATCGCCGGAGTCCAGCGTCGCCTTCAGATGCGCACCGTCGCCACGGGTCGATCGAGCCCCTCGGATCCGGACTCGCCGCGTCACGATGCGCGGGCGTGGGTTGGAGTTGCCGAACGGCCCCAGGTATGACAGTCGCCGGTGGAACTCGGGCGTGATCGCACCGAGTGCGAGTTGGAGGTCGATCGTCAAATCTCGTCTGAGCCGATCCCGAGGCAGCTCTCGTTGCGCATACGTGCGGATCGATGCGAGGAACTCGTCGAGCCGGGATCGACGAATGTCGAAGCCGGCGGCCATCTCGTGGCCTCCGAATCGATCCAATGATCCGGCACAGGCCTCCAGCGCTCGAAAGACGTGAAAGCCTTCGATGGAACGGGCGGAGCCCCGACCGGACTCGCCCGAGAACCCGACCAGGATGACGGGTCGGTGGAGCCGGTCCACGAGCCTGGACGCCGTGATCCCGAGCACCCCGGGGTGCCAGTCCTCGTGCCACAGTACCACGACGCGGTCCTGCAGCGGATCGAAGCCCGTTCGCAGCTGAGCTCGAGCCTGCACCAACACCTCCTGGTCCGTGGTGCGGCGGAGCGCGTTCAACCCATCCACCTGTCGCGCCAGCAAATCCGCCTCGTCCGCATCCTCGGTCAGGAGCAGCCGGAGCCCCACCGCCGCGTCACCGACTCGACCGGCGGCGTTCAGGCGTGGAGCCAGGCGGTACGCGACGTCGCTGGCGTCGAGCGCCCGGCCCCCGCACCCAGAGATCCACCTCAGCGCCCGCGCGCCCGGTTTCCTCGAGTACTCCCAGGCGCGCAGCCCGAACTGGACCAGAACGCGGTTCTCGTCTACCAGCGGCGCCTGGTCCGCCACCGTGCCGAGCGCTACGAGATCCAGATGTTGATTGAGATGCCCGTCTGCAAGCGACTGACGGTTATAGAGTTGCGATATGAGCTTGAACGCCACACCGACACCTGCCAGACCACCGAACGGATAGCGGCTGTCTGCACGGTTGGGGTTGATCACCGCCACCGCCTCCGGGAGAATCGGGCCCGGGCGGTGATGGTCGGTCACGATCACGTCGACGCCGCCCGCACCGGCCGCTCGGACCCCTTCCACGGCGGAGACCCCGCAATCCGCTGTGATGATCAGCCGCGCCCCGACCGCCCGTGCTTGAGCTACGCCGGACGCCCCCAGGTCGTACCCATCCCGCGTCCGGTGCGGCACGAAACCCGTGACGTTCGCGCCCAGCAGGCGGAGGCCACCCACGAGCACCGCCGTGGCAGACATCCCATCCACGTCGTAGTCACCGTGGACGAGGATCCCCTCCCCGATCCCGATCGCCCTCTCGATGCGCTCGACGGCCCGGCCCATGTCGGGCAGCTCACCGGGCGGGTGAAGCTGGTCGAGACGTGGGCGCAAGAATCGTCGTGCGCGAGCCGGGTCGTGATAGCCGCGCCGAATCAGGAGCTCGCAGAGCGGCCCTGGTAGGCCTACGGCGGCTTGGAGGGCTTCGACTTGGTCGGGGGGCACTGGCTCGGGCTCGCGCCACCGACGGGTCGTAGCGGGGAGCCGGGTCATGCGAGGTTCGGAGGAGATGCCGCTCAGTCCCTCGCGTTCGGTGTGAAGAGGATCACGCCGCATCCTTCACAAACGGCGAGGTCGCGCCCCGCTCGGATATCCGCCTGCTGTTGAAGCGGCACGGAGGTGAAACAGTGTCCGCACACGCCGTCGCCCGTCAGGGGGGCGAGGACGCTGTCGGTGCGCCCGTTCCGCACGGTCTCGTAGATTCGCAAGGTCTTCCGGTCCAACTTCTCTTCCTGGACTCTCTTTTCTTCCTGGTGCCCCGCCAGTTGATCGTTCAGGGTAGCGCGGAGGCTCGCGACTTCGCTCTCGCGCTCCTCCAGTGTCGAGCGTGACTCCTCCAGGTCCGATTCGAGCTGCTTCACCTCCGCATCCAGTTGCTCGACATCTTGCATCGCATCGAGCGTCTCATCCTCCGCGATCCGGAGATTCCGCCGCGCCGTCTCGGTCTCGGTGCGGACTGCAAAATGCTGCTGCATGTTCGAGACTTCGCCGGCTCGGCCCTCAAGCCGCTTGAGCGTCGCACGACCAGCCTGCACCGATCGCTGATACCGGCGCAGCCGTTCGTCGGCGGCGTCCCTCTCAGCCTGAAGCGAACCGACGCGATCTTCCAGCTCCTTTCCGGCGCCTCGCAGCGCCTCCAGCTCGCGGGTGAGCTCTCCTAGCTGTCTGGTGATCTGGTGGATCTCGAGGTCGATCTCTTGGAGGGTGAGGAGCTGTTGGACTGTACCGCTCGCTTCCATGCTCATTCCTTGCGTGTGGTCATTGCCGTACCCGACTCCGGGTTCATCGCCGCCCGCGGCCTCTACGGGGCATGAAGCCTGTCGCCTCGCCCACCTCTCGCAGCCGATCAGCAATCCGCTGCTTCTCGACCAGAAGCTCTCGCTGCTGGTCCGGATCGGCAAGTTCCAGCTCACGGTCGATCTCGACCAGCCGCTCTCGTTGCCGACGATACAGGAGCCGGCGCACCGATGCATCAAAGATCTCGCTCGGGCTCGTCAACTCCGTCTCGTCCCGCAGCAAGGCCTCGGCTGTCACGCGCGCTGGCTCGGTGAGCCCCGGGAGCCAGTCGTCGGTCTCCTCTTCGCTCGTCTCCGTTGTCCGCTCCACCAGATATGTAAAGATCTCACGGTGAGCCCCGACCGAGAAGTGCTCAGGACGCACCCCGCCCTGCGAGGCGCGCCGGGCTAGTGGCGGATCTCGAAGGAGTAAGAGCACCAGATCCCTCTCCGCTCGCGTGCCGGATGATGGCTCCCGGGCTTCGTCGCGCCTTGTACGCCCGGTCGTCGGCGCCTCGCGGGGGCGAGTGCGCGCCCGGTCGGCGCGAGCTATCTCGTGAACCAGCGTCTCACGCCTGACGCCGGTGCGCTCGGCCGTGCGATCCAGGTAGATGTCCCTGAGCGCTGGGTCTCGAACGGCGCGGAGTGTGCTCAACAGCCCGTCGACCGCGCGACGACGCCCCTCGACCGTCTCCAGATAACCCTGTCTTTCGAGGATCTGGAGCTTGCGCTCCAGTACATCGACCGCGTCGTCGAGGTATCTCCGAAGTTCCTCCGCACCTCGCGCACGAACGAGCGAATCGGGATCCTCACCAGGCGGCAGAGTAACGACGAGCGGATGAACACCGACCGCGAGCAGGATATCGGCGGCCCGAAACGTCGCCCTGAGGCCCGGTGAGTCGCTATCGTAGAGCAGGTATGCACGCTGGGTGTACCGGCCTAGCCGCTCGGCTTGTTGGGTCGTGAACGCAGTCCCGAGCCCGGCAACGGCGACGGGCAGGTCCGCCAGATGCAGCGAGAGCACGTCCGTATAGCCCTCCACGATCGCCGCAAAGCCTTCGCGTCGGATCGAATGACGGGCCCAGTTGAGGCCGTACAATTCCTCACCCTTGTGGAAGATCGGCGAGTCGGGGGAATTGATGTACTTGGGAACGTCTTCGCGTGGCTCCTCGAGCAATCTGCCGCCGAACCCGATGGGCCGGTCGCGCAAGTCGCGGATGGCGAACGTCAATCGATTGCGGAAGCGGTCGTACGGCTCTTCTGCCCGATCGCTCGTCGCGACCAGGCCTAGCTCCATGAGGTGCCGTTGGCCGATCCCCGTCGTGCGCGCGGCCTCCCGCAGGCCTCGCCATTCATTGGGTGCGAACCCGACCGCATATCGCTCCGCCGCCTCCATCCCGATCCCGCGTCGCTCGAGATAGGCGCGCGCCCCACGGCCCGACGAGCTGCGCAGCTGCTCCGCAAACCATTCTTCCGCGAACGCTACCACCTCCCGCAGGTGCGCGAACGGATCCTCGCGGGGGGTATCGCGCTCCGGGACTTCGACACCGACCCGCGCCGCCACCTGGCGAACCGCAGACGGGAAGTCCAGCCCCAAGTGCTTCATGAGGAAGCCGAACACGTCGCCCCCCTCGCCGCACACGAAGCACTTGAAGATCCCACGCTCTGGATCGACGGAGAAGTTTCGCCCTTCCCCACCATGCAACGGACATGGTCCGCGGTAACTCTTGCCGACCCGCTTCAGGGATACATGCTCGCCGCAGATTTCCACGATGTCGGCTCGCTCGCGAATCTCGTCGACGAGGCTATCGGTCACCATCAGGAACCCTGGAACTCCACGACTGTCACCCCCGTCCCACCCTCCTCGGTCGACCCCGACCGGAACCCGGGAACGCGCCGGTCAGATGACAGGACCTCCCGCACTCGAGAACGCAACGCGCCGGTTCCCTTCCCGTGGATGATCCGGAGCCACGGCAGGTCGGCGACGACCGCAGCGTCGAGCGCGGGGAGCAAGGCCGATTCGATCTCATCGACTCGAAGGCCGCGAAGATCGATCTCCATTTGCACTGGAATCTCGGGTTGCCGCACGGAGTCGCGTTCCTCGGCAGCGTGACCCGACGCGTCGGACTCCCCTGCGTTGGCCACGCCCGGCTCGACCGGCTCGAGGTCGGAATTCTTCGCCGTAAGCCGCAGCCCCTTGGCTTCGATGATCGCGCGTCGACCACGCAGCTCGATCACCCGACCCGTACGCTGAGTACCGCGCAGCCTCACCCACATCCCTGGCCGTAGCGGTGGCGAATCAGGGGCGTGGCCCGGAATCGGCCTCCCATCTCGTGACTCACGGATCGCCCGCTCGACGGCATCACGAGCCTCTCGAGCCGCACCCGCGGTCGTAGCGTCATCGTCACCCGATGCGGCCGCGGCGTAGCGATCCTCCAGACGCGCGATCGCCCGCTCCACGTCCCGGCGCGCGTCAAGCAGGTAACGCTCTGTCGCGTCCCGAGCCGCCGCTTCCACTTCCGCCTCGCGTCGTTCGAGCTCCGCCCAGCGCCGGGTCCATTGGGCTTCGCGTTCGGCCAGCTCGGCGTTGCGGCTCTCGATCGAGTCGCGGGTGACGTCCAACTCGGCCTGAGCGTTCTCCAGATCTCGGAGCAGGTCGTCCACCGCTCGAACCTCGGTACCGACCCTGTCCCGCGCTTCTTCGATGAGCGAGGGGGGAAGGCCGAGCCGCGCGGCGATCTCCAGCGCATAGCTGCGTCCCGGGCGATCCCGGACCAGATGGAACGTGGGCTCCAGGACCACGGAGTCGAACTCGAGAGAGGCGTTGACGATCCGATCGTTCTCCGCTGCCAACCCCTTCAGCGAGCCGAGGTGGGTGGTCACGACCGTCAGCCGGGCTTGCGGCGCGAGTCGCTGCAGGGCGGCGCCCGCGAGTGCCCCTCCTTCCGACGGGTCCGTCGCGGCCCCGATTTCATCGATCAAGACCAGCGACGCTTCGTCCGCATCACGCAGGATCATCGCCAGGTTCCTCACCTGGGCACTGAACGTGGACAGGGACGCCTCGATCGACTGTTCATCCCCGATGACGGCGAAGATGGATCGGAAGAAGGGCAGACGCGTGCCGGGACCGATGGGCGGTATTACGCCGCTCTGACCGAGGATGCTGATGAGACCGATCGCCTTGAGGAGTACGGTCTTGCCTCCGGCGTTAGGCCCGCTGACCAACAATACGGACTCCCGCTCGCCCAACTCGAGGTCGAAAGGGACCACATCTTCCCCGGTGGCGACCAGCAACGGGTGTCGACCTTCGACGACCCGATAATGCCCTGAACCTTCGTCCTCCAAGGCGGGTGCGGTTCCTCCGTGCGAGATGGCGAAGTGAGCCCGTGCCTTGATGCTGTCCAGCTCGCAGAGCGCATCGAGCGCGTTCAAGAGCGGCTCGCTCAACGGACGCAGTTCGTCTGAGAGCGCACGCAGTATCCGGTGAACCTCGCGTGCTTCGTCGATCTCCAGCTCACGAATCTCGTTCATCGGCTCGATGGCGACCGGGGGCTCGACGAAGAGCGTGCGGCGAGTGGCCGATTCATCATGAACGATGCCGCCGACGGCCCCTCGCCCCTCCCGGCGGATCGGAAGACAATACCGGCCGGCACGAACCGTGACCGAGCCATCGGAGACCCGAACCCGATCGGGGAGCGCGCGCGCGTATGCCTCCAGTTGCTCGACGAGCTCCGAACGCCGCCCCCGAAGGGACCGTCGGATTCGGCCGAGCTCGCGAGAAGCCGTATCGACGACGTTCGCGGCTTCATCGAACGTGGCTCCGAGGCGCTTCTCGAGCCGGCGCTTCGAGACGAGGCGCTCGAGCGGCCCCTGCAATCGCGGGAGATCGACGGAGGTCGCCTCGAGATCGCGGCGTGCCAGGCGGGACGTGCGAAGCAGGACCGAGCACGCGACGAGGCTCTCGATCTCCAATACCGAGCCTTCGATCCCGAGCTTCGCCAGCGCCTCGTGCACGTCGGGGATCGGCCCGAGAGACCACCCCGGATCCCTCTGGAGCACCCCGCGCATCTCCGCGACGGACTGGAGAGTGGCACGGGCTCGCTCGGGGGTTGGGAGCGGCTTCAGGCGGCGAACGTGCTCCGCCCCGAGGTCACTTCCCGCGTGCGCAGCGATGCGATCCAGCACGCGGTCGACCTCGAGGACGACGCGCGCGTGAGACGCGAGGGCCGTCTCGTCGGCACCCCGCGTTTGGGGCGTATGCATAGTAGAAGGGTCCACTGGCCTTACGGGCTCAGCCGGGCGGCCAGCGCATGAAACGGCCCCCGAGGACGTGCAGATGCAGATGAGGTACGGTTTGACCCCCGTCATCGTTGGTGTTGATCACCACCCGGTACCCCGGCTCCGAGAGTCCCTCGCGTCTGGCGATCTTCCGGCAGGCCAGGAGCAGTTCCCCCGCCAGCGCTCGGCTCTCGGCGTTCAGGGCCTCCAGGCTCTCCACGTGCCGTCGCGGGATGACGAGCACGTGCGTAGGCGCTTGTGCGTTGATGTCGCGGATGGCGATCCAATCGGCCTCATCCTCGACGCGGTCCGCGTCGATGGCACCCTCCACGATTCGGCAAAACAGACAGTCGGTCATCTCCTCCTCCAGGGCGTCACGGGGCGGGCGAAGATACGCGGGGCATGCAGGGTCGTCAGGCTGTCTCTGCGAGGGCATTCGCGCGTCCCTCCGCGTCGGAAACGTACGTCGGGCCCAATACTCGTCGCCACCTGTTCGGGGCCCGATCCCATCCCAGGGCGCACAGGGTTTTCCTCGGCTTTGTGTGTCCATATGTTCGCTCTCACGCCCCGCTTCGGCGTCACACGCACAGCTGACGCCGCGAGATCCATGATACATCCGATGGCGACCGCGTCTGGCGAGGGGATGACGACGCCCGAAGAGAAAACGACACGCGAGGATGGCGCGCCCGACGGGCGCCCGGATCCTTCCCCTCCCGCCGGCTCGACCGACGAGCAGTCTGACGTACCGACCCCACCGCGGGAGACTCCGCCTCCGGGGGGAGCCGGACGTCCGAAGATCGTGGCTGCCGAGCTCGATGTCGACCAGCGTTCGAGCGCGATCATTCGAGTGGGTCTCCAGAGAGGAGACATCGCCACGGCTGCGGAGACCGAGGCCGTCGGCGAAGAGATGGTCGTGCTGCGCCGTGCCGCTGAAGCGACCTTGCAGGCACTCCACGACATGCTGGGCCTGCCCGGGCACTTCGAGCTCGTGGGAGTGAAGCGA
>JBDHAC010000007.1:0-82412 GCA_039588275.1 Gemmatimonadota bacterium | reverse complement strand
GAGCCGTACTAATCGGCCGTGAGGCTTGATCCCTCTTTTTCGATACGCGATCTCAATACACTCGTGTCTTTACGCTCACACCACTTCTGATTGCTATAGATGCGCCCGACTCCATGCGTGAGGACGGGCGTCAGGTCTGGCCGGTGGCTTTCGCGAGGGGGACACACCTGGTCCCATCCCGAACCCAGCAGTTAAGCCCCTCAGCGCCGATGGTACTTGGGCGGAGACGCTCTGGGAGAGTAGGTCGCTGCCGGCCCTTTGTCGCGAAGCCCCGAGGTCCAACGGATCTCGGGGCTTTTGCCATCGCACCTGGATGTGACGTTTCGACCTCATGCGTCGTCTTGGCGTTGACCCCCACATGACGCACGATCAGGACGCGCGCTCGGGAGTCCCCGAGGAGGTCGTGATGACAGGCGAGTTCGCACCGCCCACCGATTCGAGCCCCGGCCCGACCCACGCACGTCGCAGCGGGCCGAACCGCCAAGACAAGGCTACTAGCTCGGCGCTCCTATCCGCCTTTGTCGCGCTGCTGCTCGGAGTGTCCGGGTGCTGGGGCCCCGGGTCGGGCAGGCCCGGCGACCCGTGGTACGATGAGCCGCTCGAGGTGTGGTTCTCGGGACCCAACGAAGCCTCGGCATTCGTCTCGTTCTATGTGACGCGGCCGGCGTACGTGGCGATCTTCGAGGTCGCCCCGCAGGGCACGTGCGGGCCGTCTACCCGTACGACGTGCGCTCCACCCAGCGCCGGGTCGGCCCCGGTCTCTACGCCATCGCTCGTTTTACCGGCGAGACCGGCGTCTTCGTAAGCTGCGCGGCACCGCTCAACTACCGCCTGATCATCGCCTCCGAACATCCGCTTCGACTGGATCGGCTTCGGGGGGAAGTCTCCTTCGCGCTCCGGCCCGCGCCCAGCAACTTCTTCTTCGCCTCGGCGGGCTTCGGCGGAACCGTCGATCGACTGGTGGAAGACCTCGTGCCCGAGTATCCGGCGGGACCCGGACCCGAGTGGGCGACGTACTGGGAGACCCAGCTCTTCGACCGGGGCCTATGCCAGCGGCCCGGCCCAGTGGACGCCCTGCTTGGCGCGCGGGCGATCGCGCTCCTGCAGTCCCGGGAGGTGCTTCGCATGGGCGAGCCGACCCGCGGGACGACCGGTGAGGAGACCGATGAGGAGGCAAGCCCGATCGCACCGGAGCCGCCGCTCGTGCCGAAGTCGCTCCCCGCTCTCGAAGAAACGGGGGTCGGTCCGAGGGTGGCCGTGGAGAAGCCGTACGAGGTCGAAGGGGTGTACCACGCGCCAACCGCTTTCAGGAGCCCTGAACCCTACCGCGCCTCGGATACGTGCCGGAGCCCGGTAAGGTTGCCGGATGACCGGTACGCCGGGCCCCTTGGGGGTGCGGGTGGTGCGACCTGGCTGAGAGGGGGCACGTACACGCCCAGAGATGCCACCCGGCTGAGCGGGCGGGATCGCGGCTTCCCGACGCTTGGCGGTGCGCGCTCGCTGCCCTCCCGGGGCTTCGGTTCGACCAGTGGATCGGTCGTCGAGGTCCGGCGTGTGGGTAGCTCGCGGAGCGGTCCTCACTCCCCGCGTGCGCTACCCTCCACACGGACGCGCCCGACCGGTGTGCGGGGCGTGCAACCGACGCGCGGGACCAACAGGACCGCACCCAATGCCACAGGGTCGTCCGGCGGAGGCAAGGGAACGAGCGGCATCAAGCGCGCGTCCGGCCGACGCAAGCCAGACGGTCCGTAGACCCGGCCGAGGCCCGCTCAAGACCGGCTCCAGACCGGCCGCTGACCAGCTCCGATCCGAGTCTAGCCGAGCGCCTCCACGATCGCCCGCACGGCGCGTCCGGGCTCGTCGGCGCCCATCACCGCACTGAGGACCGCTACGCCGGCCCCCGCCCGCGCCACGGCGCCGGCATTCTCCGCCGTGATTCCCCCGATGCCGACGCCAGGGAGCGCAGCGGCCTCGAGCACCGCGCGGACGCGCTCCGGGCCTATCGCCTCGTCCTCCAGCCCGGGCTTGGAGCGGGTGCCGTACACGGCGCCGACCCCCAGGTAGTCGGCCCCCGCCCGCGCGGCGGTCCGGGCCTCGTCGGGATCGTCCGTCGAGTAGCCGAGCAGGAATCCGCGGGGCGCGATGCGACGGGCGGCCTCGACAGGGAGATCGTCGGGGCCGAGGTGCACCCCATCGGCACCGGCCGCCAACGCCACATCCATCCGATCGTTGATGATCAACAAGGCATCGCGAGCGCGAGTGACCGCCAGCAGCGCCTCGGTATGCCGGAGCAGCTCCTCGCCGGTGGCCTCCTTGTCCCGCAGCTCGATCGAGGTGGCCCCGGCGTCGCAGCACTCGGCCACGACATCTTCGAGCGGGCGCCCACATGCCGGGCGCGGGTGCGTGATGACCATGAGCTGCAGGCGGTCGGCCCGCAGACGGTCGGCCCGCAGGCTCATCACCCCTGACCGCGGCGGATGCGGTTGATCGCGTTCACATGCTCCCGGGAGGTGCGGCTGAATACGTGCGAACCGTCGGGCCGCGCCACGAAGAACAGGAAATCGTGCTCCTCCGGCTCGAGGACGGCGCGCAGCGACGCCTCACCCGGCGATGCGATCGGACCGGGTGGCAACCCCGGCTGCGTGTACGTGTTGTAAGGGTTGTCGGCGACGCTGTCGATGTCCTGGAACAGGAGACGCGGCTTCGGCTCTCCCAGCGCGTATTGGACCGTCGGATCCGCCTGGAGGAGCATCCCGATCCGCAACCGGTTGAGGTACACTCCCGCGATCCGGGGGCGCTCGTCGCCCCGCCGGGCCTCCTCTTCGACGATGCTGGCCAGAGTCACGACCTCGCGCTCGGTGAGCTCGAGCGAGTTCGCGAGCGCCCGCTCGCGGGGCCCCCAGAAGGACCGATACCTGGCGACCAACTCCCCGACCATGGTCTCGACGCCGAGTCCCTCGGAGAACCTGTACGTTTCCGGGAACAGGTAGCCCTCGAGGGTCGGCCCGGGGACGCCCATCTGCTCGGCAAGCGCGGGGTCCTCGAGCAGCCCGCGGACCGAATCCTCCGGAAGCCCGCTGAGGTCCGCGATCCGCGGTGCCATCTCTCGCAGCGTGAAGCCCTCCGGGATCGTGAGCGGGACGGTGACGAGATCGCCGGCGCGTATGGCCGCCAGGAGCTCGCCCCAACTCTGGCCCACCCGAAACCGGTAGTGCCCCGCCTTCAGCTCGCGCTGCGCGCCCTTGATGCGCACGTACAGGGCAAAGGCCCTGGGGTAGGCGATCAGACCGACGCGCTGGAGCTCCGTTCCGATCGTCCGGGTCGTCGCCCCCGAGGGAATGCGCACGTCGACCTCGGTCCCGGCCGGCGGCCCCTCGCCCCTCCCGCACGCGAGCGCGGCACCGGCCCACGCCATGCCCAGGGCGACGAGAGCTCCCCGGCGCCAGCTACCTCGAACCAGTGGCACTCACGACTCCGCTCGACTCCGCAGGTATCCGTCCAGGATGAGCGCCGCCGCCACCTTGTCGGCGATTCCCTTCTCGCGCCGGCGCTTTCGCGGCAGCTCCATGGCCCGAATCTCCCGCTCCGCACGTACCGTGCTCAAGCGCTCGTCCCACTCGACCACGGGCATATCGATCCGAGATCGCAACGCCGTCGCGAACGCCCGGGCCTCGCGGGCCATCTCGCCCTCATCCCCGTCGAGTTGAAAGGGAATACCCACTACGACGGTCGAGGGTCGCAGTCCGTCGATCAGCCGGACCAGGGCATCCGGCGCCTCGCCGCCTCCCGGCGGACGGTCGATCACGGCATGTGGAGAGGCGATCGTACGGGTAGGGTCCGAGACGGCGACTCCGATCCGCCGCCGGCCATAATCGAGGCCCACGACGCGGCCCGGGGGTTCGTTCAGGGGGCCAGCACCTCGCGCAATGAGCCGGCGACCGCCGATTTGTGCACCTCTCTGAGGTGGTCCCTCCCCCCGAGCAGGAACCAGCACGGCCCACTTTCGCCCGCGCGACACCGGGCTTCGTACACCGCCACCGTGCGGCCCGCGGCCCGGCTGAGCAATCCACCCAGCAGACCTGCCGCCAGGTGACATCGCGCGCGGGGCGAGGAGGAGCCCGGGCCGTCCGCCTCGGGCGATCCCTCCCAAACCACCGTTCCGACCCCGGGGCCCACCGTCTCGAACGAGATCGAGCCCCACCCCAGCCGGCCGATGGCGCCGTCGACCGCTCTCCAGAACGCGGGCGCGGACAGTCGGTCGGGGTTCTCACCGAGCTCCGTGTAGAGATCGGCACCGGCTCTGTAGCCGGCCTCGCGCATGGCTCGCACGCCGTCACTCCCGAGCTCGGAGCACCGTCTCGAGAGTAGGGTGAGGGCCGAAGAGGGGAAGGAGACCTGGGGCTTTCCGGATCGAGCGCTCATCAGCTGAAACCTAGACACGGGCCTCCGCGGGTACAAGCTTTCGTACGCGCCGGGCGAGAGCGCTCAACCGAGACGAACCGGAGCAGGTACCTTCCCGAGGTGTGGGGTCCGGCGCGGGCGGCTCGGAACGCGCGGTGATGGGATCGAGCAGGAGATGAGACGATGTACAACGAGGACGAGCGAGCGGCATTCAGCTTCGTCACCGGTTTGGCCCTTGGTGCGCTGCTGGGCGCGGGGGCCGCGCTACTGATGGCACCTCAGTCCGGCCGCCGTACGCGCAGACATATCGCACGCACGGCAGAGGACTGGGGGGAAACTGCCAGCGAGCGGTTGCAGGACGCCACGGACGAAGTACGCCGCGTGGCCGAGGACGCGATCAAGGTTGCAGAGAAATCCGGGGGCAGGCTGCGCGACACCGTGCGACGCGGAGGCCGCGCATCCAGGAACTGACCTCGACCTCTTCGGCCTCTTCGGCGGGCTGGCAGATCGACGGACATGCTCGTCGCTGAGCTGATCGAACGAAAGCGGGACGGGGAAGAGCTCTCGGCCGCCGAGCTCGACGAGTTCCTCGCCGGCTACCTGAGCGGGGACATCGCCGAGTACCAGATGGCCTCCTTCCTGATGGCCGTCTTCTTCCGCGGACTGAGTGCCACGGAGCTCACCGCCCTCACGCGCGCGATCATCGGGTCCGGTGCGCGACTCGACTTCGACGACGGCGGTCCGCCGGCCGTCGACAAGCACTCGACCGGTGGAGTCGGCGACAAGGTGTCGTTGATTCTGGCGCCGCTCGTGGCCGAGGCCGGCCTGCGCGTCCCGATGATGTCGGGCCGCGGCCTCGGCCATACCGGGGGCACCCTCGACAAGCTCGAGTCGATCCCAGGCTTCCAGACACGGATCGATCTGGAGGAATTCCGGGCCGTTCTCGCCGACGTCGGTTGCGCGATGATCGGTCAGACCCCCGAGATCGCGCCGCTCGATGGGAGGCTGTACGCGCTGCGAGACGTGAGCGGGACGGTCCAGTCCATCCCGCTCATCGCCTCGAGCATCATCTCGAAGAAGGTGGCGGAGGGAATCTCCGCCCTGGTGCTGGACGTCAAGTGCGGCCGCGGTGCGTTCATGCAAAGCCGGGAGGACGCCGAAGCACTGGCCCGTGTGATGGTCGGGTTGGCCGCTGCCGAAGGCCTGCGCGCCACGGCGCTGCTGACCGCGATGGACGAGCCGCTGGGTGAGGCGGTGGGCCACTCGCTCGAGGTGCGCGAGGCTCTGGACGCCCTGGCGGACGGGGGCCCGGCCGACCTCCGCGAGGTCACCCTCGCCCTGTCCGCCGAGCTGCTGGTGAGCGCCGGCATCGCCGACACGACGCCCGCCGCCCGCCGCGCCCTGGAGGACATCCTCGCCAGCGGACGCGCCGCGCAGCGCTTCGCGCGGCTGGTCGAGAGACAGGGTGGAGACCCGGGCATCGTCGAAGATCCGTCATCGCTCCCGTCCGCCCCCGTTCAGGCCGTCTACGAAGCCCCGCGCTCCGGCCGGGTCGCGCGCGTGGACGCGAGGCGCATCGGTCTTACCGCGCTCGAGCTCGGCGCGGGCAGAAGACGCGTCGAAGACAGCGTGGACCTGGCCGTCGGGTTCATCGTCGAGACGCGGGTGGGCGCCATCGTGGAGGGCGGCGAGCCGCTGGTCGCGATCCACGCCCGCGACGAGGCAGGGGCGCGCCGGGCGGTGGAGCGGCTGCAGGATGCGATTCAAATCACCGACGCGGCACCCGACGAGGGCCTCGAGCGCCCGCTCATACTGGGGCGCATAACGGCGGACTAACCGCCGTCGTCGAACCGCAGGCTGTCCGGCCGCTCGCGTATCCCCCACGGTCCATGCACGTCGCAGGTCTCCGTGGGCTCGGTGCCAGGAAGATACACTTCCTGGTACACGAGATCGGCGGGACACCAGGCGGTGGCCAGGAGCCCCGTCGACTGATCCACGGACCGATTGACGAGACCCTGCGGACGTGGCCAGGCCTCGGGTGCGGGGCGATCGGCGTAGTACCAGTCGAGGACTGCCGCCCCGACGGGCGCTGCGGTGATCCCGCCCTGGGCGTTCCGGTACAGCCGGGCCGGAAGGTCGAAGCCGACCCAGCTGGTGGTCACGATTTCGGGCGTGAACGCCACGAACCACGTGTCCGTCGCCGAGTTCGTCGTGCCCGTCTTGCCGGCGATCGGGACCTCGAAGGGGATGCCGGCCTGCGTCCGTATCGCCCACCGCCCGGTCCCGCGGTCCACGGCATCTCGCAACATGGACAACATCACCCACGAGACGCGTGGCTCGAGCACCTGCTCGCGGCTAACCCGACTCTCCCACAACACGCGGCCGTCGTTGCTCTCGATCCGTAGGATCGCCCGCGGCGCGACGCGCACGCCCATGTTCGCGAACGTCGTATAGGCCGTCGCGATCTCGATCGGCTTCACGGAAGCCGCCCCGATGGCCGCCGACGGCACGCGCGGGACCTCCGACTCGATCCCCATGCTGTTGGCGATCTGCGCCATGGACTCTTCGCCCACCCGCTGCCCGAGCTTGACGGCCACCACGTTGATCGAGTTGCGGAGCGCTGCCCGCAAGGTCATCGGACCCTTGAAGTCGTCGCCGAAGTTCTTGGGGGAGTACGGATCGGAGCCCGGGTTCTCGATCAAGATCGGCGTGTCGAAGATGATCTCGGACGCGGGGATCCCGGCGGCGATCGCGGCCGTGTACACGAACGGCTTGAATACGGAGCCCGGCTGGCGGATCGCCTGCGTGGCCCGGTTGAATTCCGAATCCCGAAAATCCCGACCCCCGATCAACGCCCGCACATCCCCGGTCGCCGGGTCGAGCGCGATGAACATCCCCTGCACGTACGGCATCAGCCCGCCGCCACCCGCCACCTGCGTCAGGCTGTCCCTCGGCCAGTCGCGCGTTTCCTCGTACGTGGGGGCGCGGAACTCCGGTTGACCCTCGACCCAGGTCAGCTGAGCCTGCAGCGCGGAATCGGCCACGAGCTGAAGCTCCGGGTCCAGGGTCGTATAGACGCGATACCCCTTCTCGTATACGTCCGTCCCGTACCGGGAATACAGGATCTGCCTGACCCACTCCACGAAGTAGGGGGCAAGCTGGCCGCGATCCGCCCCCACGCTCAGCTCGAGCGGATAGGACTTGGCCGCCTCCGCCTCCGCGCGCGTGATCATGTCCTGATCGGTCATCAGCTCCAGGATCAGGTTCCGACGCCGGACCGCCCGCTCCGGGTGACGAACCGGATTGTAGGTCGCCGGAGAGACCGGGAGAGCCGCAAGGGTCGCCGCCTCGGGGAGGTTCAGCTGAGACGCGTCCTTGGCGAAGTAGTGGAGCGCTGCCGCCTGGACCCCGAAGATGCCGTCGAAGTTGATCTGGTTGAGGTAGGCCTCGAGGATCTCCTGCTTCTCGTAGGCTCCTTCGAGCGCGATCGACACGCGCATCTCGCGCAGCTTGCGACGCACCGAGATCTCGCGCCGGTCCACGGAGCCGGGGAACATGTTGCCGGCGAGCTGCTGCGTGATCGTGCTGCCGCCACCCCCGCTATACCCGGGGAGCACGTAGCCCACGAAGGCCCGGAAGGTCCCGCGCGGATCGATACCTCCGTGCTTCCAGAAACGCTTGTCCTCGACCGCGATGAACGCTTCGTACACGTGGCGGGGCAGATTCTGGATGTCGATAGGCGTGCGGCGCTCGACGGCCAGCTCGGCGAGGATGTTGCCGTCGGCCGTGTACAGGCGCGTCGCCTCCTTCGGCTCGAACGCGTAGATCTGGGCGATGGAGGGACACGCGTCGCACAGGTGTGCCCAGGACCCCCACCCGAGGCCGGTTCCCAACCCGACGACCGCCAGGGCCGCGAGTTTCGTGCGCCAGCGCCCCTGCGGTCCGAGCCGCCCGTACGTGCGATCGTAGAGTCTCAGGATTCGCTGTCTCAGTCTCAACGCGCTCGCCCTCGATATCCTCGATCCGACCCGGCTACGGCCGCCAATGCTTGATCGCCGCAGTCCCTGATCCTAACCTAACCGCCGCTTCAGGGACGACGCCCTGGCGGCTGCGGGTGTGCGCGATGTTCACGCGGCACGCCGCTCATATACCACCGGTGGATGGTGATGTTTCTCCCGGTCGACGAACAGCTGAAGAGAATCCGCGACGGGGCAGTCGAGATCATCCCCGAGGCCGAGCTCGTTTCCAAGCTCGAACGCTCTCGCGCGGAGGATCGCCCGCTGCTGATCAAGCAGGGGTTCGATCCCACGCGTCCCGACCTGCACATCGGCCACGGCGTCTCGCTGCACAAGCTTCGGACCTTCCAGGAGCTCGGACACCGGGTGGTGTTCGTGATGGGCGACTTCACGGCGCGCGTGGGCGACCCGAGCGGCCGGGACGAGACGCGCCCCATGCTGTCGGAGGAGGAGATCGAGGCCAACCTGCACACCTACCACGAGCAGGTGGATCGAGTCCTGGACCCCGAGGTGACCGAGATCCGGCGGAACAGCGAATGGCTCTCGCCCTTGACCCTGGTGGACGTGTTGCGGCTGACCTCGCAATACACGGTCGCCCGCATGCTGGAGCGCGACGATTTTGCGACCCGTCAGGCAGACGGCCGTCCCATCAGCCTGGTCGAGTTCATGTATCCGATGATGCAGGCGTACGATTCGGTAGCGCTCGAAGCCGACGTGGAGGTGGGAGGCACCGATCAGAAGTTCAACCTCCTCTTGGGTCGCACGCTGCAGGAACGGAGCGGGCAGCAACCGCAGATCTGTCTCATCATGCCGCTGCTACGCGGGACCGATGGCGAGCGGAAGATGTCCAAGTCGTTCGACAACTACATCGGGATCGCGATGCCGCCCGTCGAGGTCTTCGGGCGCACGATGTCCATTCCGGATGCGCTGTTGGGCGAGTGGCTGCGCCTCGTGTCCAGCGCACGGGGACCGGACCTGAGGAAGAGGCTGGAGCAGGCCGACAGGGATCCGCTGGCGTGCAAACGGTGGCTGGCGCGGGATCTCGTCGAGATATACCACGGTGGGGAGGCCGCTCGACGGGCCATCGAGGAGTTCGATCGGGTGCACCGTCGTCGCGAGGCGCCTTCGGAGGTAGCGCTCGAGGAGATGGAGGCCGACGAGGAATCCGGCACGGTATGGATCGCCCACGCACTCAAGCGCGCCGGGCTGGCCACGTCGACGTCGGAGGCCGGGCGCCTCATCGAGCAGGGGGCCGTGCGCGTCGAGGGAGAGGTCGTGTCGGACCGCGATCACCGCCTCGCCCCGGGGGAGTACTTGCTCCAGCGTGGCAAACGCCGCTTCGTACGGGTGCGAATCGCTTGACCACCCCTCGCATCAGCCCCATATTCAAAGACTATCCAACGGGGACGGGTGAGTGCCACCGACCGTTAGACAGGTCGGTGCGCCATAACCGATTGCCGCATAGTCGGTTACGCGGTGAGGGAAACTGAAACCGGTTCAGGGGTGGGTTCATTGCCCAAGACCCGCGCTACACTTCTGAGTGGGACCTCGCGGCCAGATATCCGTTGGTCCGCGCCAGCGAAGATCCGCAACACCCGTCCGGGACCATCGGTCACGGACGTTTCTCATAGAAGTGCATCTCCGAGGCTGACCGACATCGCGCTTCGCATCGCGCGATCGAGATAGACGACGTACAACGACAGCAGACGGAAGGGACTATTCGCCCCGTCGCGGCGCTGACCCGGTCGCGATGGGCGGAGGGAGGTTCGCTCTCTCCGATACATAGGCGGGTCTAAGGATCCCACTTGCCACAGGAGGGTGATCCATGTTTGCTGACTGGTCAGCAAGGTACAGCAGCAAGGCCGTTGCGCTGCTGACTGCTGTCCTGGGAGCCTGGCTCCTCGTCGGAGCCGGATCGGCGTACGCGCAGCAGGGCGCTGTCGCCGGGACGGTGAGCGACTCGGAGACGCTCCGGCCCGTGGCCGGCGCTCAGGTGTTTATCCCGGGAACGGTGGTCGGCACGCTAACCGGCGAGCGCGGCACGTACCGTCTGGAAGGCGTCCCCGCTGGTGAGGTGACCGTCACCGTCCGCCTGATCGGCTACCGGGAATCTTCTCAGACGGTGACCGTAGCCGGCGGCCAGGTAGCGACGGCCGACTTCGTGGTCGAGCAGACCGCACTCAGGCTCCAGGACATCATCGTCACGGGCGTCGTGGCCGAGACGCCGCGCGTCAAGCTCCCGTTCACGGTGGAACGACTGGACTCGCAGGACATCCCGGTCCCGACGTCCAACGTCTCGAGCCTCCTCACGGGGAAGGCCGCCGGCGTGCGGGTGGTTAGCGGTAGCGGGCAGCCGGGGTCAGCGGCCAACGTCACCCTGCGGGGTCCGACGTCGATCGACGCATCGGGTCGTACGCAGGGCCCACTGATCGTCATCGACGGCGTGGCACAATCGGCGAACGCGACGCTCGCCGACATCGGTGCGCTCGACATCGACCACGTCGAGATCGTGAAGGGTGCCGCGGCCGCCTCGCTGTACGGAGCGCGCGCGGGGCAGGGCGTGATCCAGATCACCACCAAGCGCGGGACCACCCTGGCGACGAACACGTTCCAGGTGACGGCGCGCGGCGAGTACGGGATCAATCAGCTCGAGGGCAGCATCGCGCTCACGAACGCGCACCAGTACAAGATGAACTCCGGCCAGACGGCGTTCCTGGGCAGCGTGTCCGGCGCGGACGTCGAGGTCTCCGACTTCACCAACCTGGGCCGGCCGGGCTTCCCGGCGGCGCAGTTCGATGACGACTTCACGAACATCGATGGCGAGAGCGGGACGACCGAGACGGTGTTCGCGGACAACCCGTGGCCCGTCGCCTTCGACCACATCGACGAGTTCTTCGATCCGGGCGAGACGTTCTCGCTCTACGGCGCGTTAACGGGCCGCTTCGGCGAGTCCAGCTTCCGCGTCTCCTTCGAGGAGTTCAAGGAATCGGGCGTCATCTCGTGCTCGCGATGCGACGCGAATGTCCAGACGCTCAATTCGGAACGGGCCGCCCAGGGCCTGGATCCGCTCAGCCCGCAGAAGATCGAGAGTGAAGGGTACGAGCGGCAGAATGCGCGGCTCAACGTGGACACCCGGTTCGGCAACGTCGACATCGCCGCGAGCGGCTTCTACTCGCGCTCGGAGCAGGATGACGCGGCCGGACCGACGGGGGGGGCCAACCCGTTCTTCGGCCTCACCTTCATGTCGCCGGGGATCGACCTCACCTTGGCGGATCCAGCGGATGGACTGCCCCGCATCGACATCGATCCGCTGTCCGCAGAAGAGAACCCGCTCTACCAGTTGGGCGTCCGGGACAGCTTCGACTACCGCACCCGGACCATGGCGAGCTTCGACGCCACCTGGTCGCCGGCCGATTGGTTCAGCCTCGAGGCCAACGCGAACTTCGACCGCACGGACTTCGAATCGATCGACCTGCGGGTCAAGAACGAGAAGACCTCCGAGGGCGGCGTGAACACGTTCACCGGCGGTAGCCTCGACACCAACAACTGGGTGGACGAATCCGTCGGGGCCTCGGTTACGGCCAGCTACAACAACTCCTTCCTGGACGATAACCTGACGGTTCGGGCGAAGGCCCGCTACGTCGGGGAGAGCCAGGAGTACAACGAGAACGGCGTTGAGGCCGACAACTTCATTGTCGACGGCGTGCCGACGTTCGGCGCCCTCGAGCAGCAGACCACGGAGGGGAACCGAACCGTCCGAGAGATCAAGGGCCAGGGCTACTTCGGAATCGCGAGCCTGGACTATCGGGGCAAGTACATCATCGACGGTCTGATCCGCCGTGACGGCTCCTCGCTGTTCGGCCCCGACTCGCGGTGGAACACCTACTACCGCGGTAGCGCCGCGTGGCGCGTGGCGCAGGAAGACTGGTTCAACGTGGGCTTCGTGGATGAGCTGAAGCTGCGGTTCTCGTTGGGGACCGCGGGCGGCCGTCCGCGCTTCTCGGCCCAGTACGAGACCTTCGATGTGGGCTCGGGGCGGATCACGCCGACCAACCTGGGGAACAAGGCCCTCAAGCCCGAGTTCTCGACCGAGCGCGAAGCCGGCATCAACATCGTGCTGTTCGAGCGCCTCGGGATCGACTACACCTACGCCTGGCAGGACACGGAGGACCAGCTGCTGCCGGTCCCGCAGGCCTCGTTTGCCGGCTTCCAGAGCCAGTGGCAGAACGCCGGCACGATCACCGCGACGACGCACGAGGTCAGCTTGCGCTGGGCCGCGATCGACAACCAGGACGTCGGGCTCAACTTCCGGGCGAACTGGGATCGCACGCGGAACGAGATCACCAAGCTCAACGTGGCCCCGTACCGCAACCCGGACGGCGCTTTCTTCATCGCCGAAGGACGTACTCTCGGCGAGCTGTGGGGCAAGAAGTGGGCAACGACGTGCGCCGATCTGGCGCCCCAGGGCATCAGCGCGTCCGACTGCGCGTCCAACTTCCAGACCAACGATGACAATCACCTGGTCTTCGTGGGTTCCGGCAACGCCTGGACGGACGGAATCTCGAAGGGATTGTGGGGCACCAGCGGTGATGTGGCGGGCGAGTCCTTCACGTGGGGCTTCCCGATCGCCGTGCAGGACCAGAATCCCGTCTGTATAGCCCAGACGCTGAAAGAGGGCCGGGACCCGGACGAGGAATGTGGCCTCGTCGAGTATCTCCCGCTCGGAAACACGACCCCCGACTGGAACGGGAGCTTCGCGACGAACTTCCGTTACAAGGGTCTGACGATCAACGCGCTCGTGGACGCCTCGGTGGGGATGGACATCTACAACAACACCCGCCAGTGGCCGCTGCGCGAGCTGCGCGGGTCGGAGGTTTCCCAGCTCGGGAAAGCCGAGGGCAGCAAAAAGCCCATCGGCTACACGTCCGAGTTCTACAACGTGAACGACGAAAACTCCCGCTTCATCGAAAAGGGAGACTGGCTGAAGATCCGTGAGCTGGCGGTGGGCTACTCGCTCCCGCAGTCGACCGTGGCGAGCCTGTTCAAGGGCGCGGTCGATCGCGTCACGATCAGCTTCATCGGCCGGAATCTGCTCACGATCACGGACTACACCGGCTACGATCCCGAAGTCGGGTTTTCGGGCAGCGACCTGGGTTCGACGGCCCTCGGTCGTACGGACCGTTTCCGATATCCGAACTTCCGCACCTTCACCGGAGCGATCGAGATCGTCTTCTGACGCTCGGCAGGATGCCGGAGCCGCCCGGACGGGCTGGCTCCGGCGTCGCGCTCGGTGTGGAGATGCGAGTGGATTACAGGAACCGAGAACGGGAGAAAGATCGGATCATGATTAGGAGATTGATACTACCGGCGGTCGCCTTCGCGCTCGCGGTGGGTGTCTCGGGTTGCGAGCTGGGCGTGACCAACCTGAACGACGCCGACCGCGCGCGGGCGCTCGCGTCCCCGGACGACGTGGAGTCGCTCATCGCCTCCACGTACGCATCCATGTGGGACATCCTGCAGGACGACAGCAACTTCGGCCCCTCGGCCCACGTGATGTCCAGCCACGGAAGCTCGGCCTGGGGCAACTACGGCATGAACGACCACGGCCGTGAGCCTCGCGAGGCGATGAAGAACACGAGCTCGTACGCGTACGCGTATATGTTCGAGGACCCGTGGCAGTTCTCGTACAACGCTCTCGGGGCGGCGAACGACGGCTTGCGCGCGATCGCGGCCGGTCTCGAGATCGGACCGGGCGGCGAGCGCAACGCGCGGGCGATCGCGTTCGCCAAGTTCGCGCAAGGTCTGGCCGGCTGCTATCTGGCCATGATCATCGACCAGGCGTTCATCATCGACGAGAGCACGGTCATCGCGGAGGTAACGTGGGAGGACCGCGTCCCCTACGATCAGATGATGACCTGGGCGCTGGGTAAGCTCTCCGAGGCCGAGCCCCTGGCGTCGGCGATGGGTATGCCCACCGAAGAGACCTGGATCAAGGGGAACGTGCTCGATCCGGCGGACTTTGCGGCCCTGGTCCGCTCGTACCGCGCGCGGTGTGCGGCCAACGTGGCGCGCTTCCCTTCGGAAACGAACCTGACGAATTGGGGCCAGGTCGCCTCTGACGCGGCGACGGGCATTCAGGATCTGACGATCGCCGGGTCCGAGAACGCCCCCTGGCGGGGTGACCTCAAGCGCCGCCAGGGCTCCGAGGAAGCCACCTGGACCCGCGCCCACATCGACTTCGTTGGGATGGGCAACACGGATGGCAGCTACCAGACGTGGCTGGCGATCCCGGTCGTGCAGCGCACCGCACCCGATGCGGGGTGCAACGGTGGCTGCATGATCATCCCGGACGACCGTTATCCGGGCGGCGGTGCGGCCCCGGCCGACGGTGACGTGAGCGCGACGACGCACGCCATCATGGGGACGCCCTACTACGGCTACGTGGACAACGTCAACGGCCGCGCGGAGCGTGGCACGTACCGGCAGTCGGGATACCACGCCATGTTCTGGGACGACTATGTTGCCACACAGAACGGCCCGCTGCCG
Source organism: Gemmatimonadota bacterium (assembly GCA_039588275.1). Taxonomy (GTDB): domain Bacteria; phylum Gemmatimonadota; class Gemmatimonadetes; order Palauibacterales; family Palauibacteraceae; genus JBDHAC01. Next base: position 67,449 of record JBDHAC010000007.1, on the reverse strand, counting down.
GAGCTGTGGGAGGTCGAGCATGACCTCTATCAGGCCGAGGCCGCGCTCGAGATGAACGACGTCGCGACCTTCGTGGCGATGATCAACAAAACCCGCGTCGGTAACGGTGGTCTGCCGGCCGTGATCGACTTCGGTACGGTGCCGGGTGGAGCCGACTGCGTGCCCCGCAAGCGCTTCGACGTCGCAGGCACTTGCGGGGATGGGCGCGACGCGCTCATCTGGGAGCACTTCACGGAAATCTTCTCCCTGTCGGCCGGTCTGGAGTACTTCTTTTCGCGCCGGCAGGGGGTGCTCCCCAGCGGCACGGGCGTCCACTATCCGATGCCCGCTTCCGAGGTGGAGGCGATCTTCCCGCCGTTGGGTGGCGGAAACGTCTACACCTTCGGTGGCGGAGGCTCGGGGTCGGCCCCGAACATCGTTCCGGGTGACTTGAACGCCGCCCTGGAGCGAGCCGCCTGGATGCTGGACTTCCTCGAGAGGGTCCGGCAGCGGCAAGCGATGGAGCGGAGTGACGACGATCCCAGTCAGGTTCACTAGGCTCTGTGTGCTGGTGAGGCGTGGGCGCTTCGGCGCCCCGTCTCCTGACAACTGTGAAGGCCGCCGCGGTTCCCCGTCGCGGCGGCCTTCTTTCATCCTTGGGTCTTCCGCTCTGATTCTCGGGGCGTGACGATTCTCGCCCTCGGGGTGTCATGTAAGGGGTCCGCCGGACGTTCCTTACGTGTGGTCCGGCCGTTTGCGCCTCGTCCAACGTGCGAGGACTCGCGGCCGAGAGCCGAGATTCGCGTGCCGAAGGTGCAGCCAGCGGCATGGAACTGCAGCTTGCGGCATGGAACGAACTCAGACCGGTCCCGGTATACTACGGACGCGCCCGGGCCCCTATGTTAAGGTCTGAAGGGGCGATGTGCAGGGCGATGTGCAGGAGGGCATATGACGAAAAGAAGTGTCGGTATTCTGGCGCTGTTGGGGATCGGCATCGGAGTCCTTGGTTCCTGGGCCACCGGCTGCGACCTGGGGTCCGGCGGCGCTATCGGCATCGATGATGACCCCGAAGACACCATTCCCCTCAAGGAGCAAATCGCGCCTGCGACGGAGGAGGAGCTTTCGAACCCGGACTTCCTGAAGCAGCTCGACGCGGACCACTGACGCCTCTGCGCGCTGCGACGCGGGAACCGCAGGGGCGACCGGGCTGGCCGACTCAGCCGCCGCCGCGCCGCGTCCAGATCACGACCGATCCGCAGCGTCCGTAGAACTGGGGCGGCGTCTGCGCGATCCCACGGTACACTTCCATGGCTTCCAGATCGCTGGCCGGGGCTATCGCGTCCAGATCGATCAGGGCCTCGCGAAACAGCATCCTGCGTCCATCCACATAGAAGGTGGGGATGCAGCGCGACTGGGTCGTCGTGCTCATGCGAAGGATCTGGGAACAGTGCGGTGTGCATACTTGCGTGATCTCGACGCCGGGCACGTTGCGCAGGATCTCGCTGAACCGTCGCCAGCGATGGGTCTCCATCTCTTCGGGCGTCACGAACTCTCCCAGATGGCTCGCGACCCGGTCGTAGAATCCGGTGCTCTCCAGCCACTGAGGCCGGTACTCGATCATGACCGCGATCGGCTCCACCGCGACCGGGGCCGGAGTGAGCCGGAGCTCGACGAACGCCGTGCGCCGGTCCTGGATCTCTACCCGAAAGGTGGGATCGCCGTACGCGATGTGATGGACGGTCGCCTCGAACGACCCGGTAGCCAGGTCGTCGATGCGGAAGTTCCCGTCCGAGTCGCTCAGCGCCTGAACCTCCGCGTTGGTGATGTCGATCGTGGCGTCCCGTATCGGTTCGCCGGTGCTCGCGTCGATCAGGCGGCCCGCGAGCCCACCCCTCGCGCCCCAGAACGCCAGCATCAGGTCACGGCGCTCCAGCTCCCCACCCTCGAACCAGAGGTCAACGGGCCGGCCCAGTTGCCCGAGAGCGTCGGCCTGGGCGATCATGCGCGTCTGTTGCGGCACATCGCAGAAGATGTAGGCGCCGTCCGCCGCGTCGGCCTCCGCCTGATGAAACGTCGAATCGCTCACACCGTCCACCGTCACCCAGCTCAGGCGTACCTTGCTGCCCGGCAGCGGCGTCTCCGTGGCTCCGTCCACGACGAAGCCGTAAAGAACCGACTGGTTCTCGATCTGGTGGATTGCCTCGCAACGCGCGCGGATCAACTGCGGGTTCAGGTCCTGGGCGGCGAGCGACGTGGCCGCCGCGAACAGAGCCGTCGACAACAGGAGAACGAGGCCCCAGAGCGCACTACATCTCGGACCTGCCGAAGCGGTCGGTCGGGAACGTCGAAGACCGCCGCCGGATCGCCGGCGGCGTGCAGGGAGTCTGGCGTGCAAGAGCCCCTTCCGCGGTAGATTGGCTCCAGTGCCACCTGCACCTACACGATCCGGCCGGCAAAGGTTTCCCCACAAGGGTGATGGGGACTTTCCTCACGCAGGCTCCCGCGTCGCACTGGGCCTGGGGTCGAACGTGGGGGAAAGGTTGGCTCACTTCGGGCTGGCCCGGCAGCGGATCGAAGAGCTGGTCAGCGGGGTGCGGTTCTCCTCGGTGTACGAGACCGATCCCGAGGGCGTGCGCGACCAGCCGCGGTTCCTGAACGCGTGCTGCGTGGGAGTCACGGGGCACTCCCCCGAGGATCTCCTGCTGGAGTTGAAGCGAATCGAGCAGGAAGCCGGTCGGAGACCCGGGGAGGTCAGGTACGGCCCGCGGGAGCTCGACCTCGACATCCTCTTGTATGACGAGGAGATTGTCGCCGAGCCGGCGCTCAGGATTCCGCACCCACGGCTCACCGAACGGGCCTTCGTGCTCGTCCCGCTGGCGGAGATCGCGGGGAGCTGGGTGGAGCCGGTGAGCGGGGTGACCATCGCCGAGCTGGCGGACCGTGTCGACCGCTCCGGCGTGTCTCTTGCCGGTCAAATGCCGACGGGACACGAGGCCTCGGCTATCCGCCCGCGGGTCGCTGGAAAACGCGACCTGTTGGCGAAACGACAGGGCCGAGAGGGCTGAAGGGAAGGAGGACGGGCTGGTGAGAATCGGGGCTATCCACGCGATCGGCCGGGATTTCGCACGCACGCTGCTGACGTGCCGTAAGGCGGTGCTTCTGGCAGCCGCGTTCGTCGCGCACGCCGGGTGCAGGGACGGGCAGGCATCCGCGCAGGCCCAGGCGTCCACGTCGGCGCAGGAACCCGCGCATGCCCAAACGGCGAGCGACTCGACGCTCACACGGCTCCTGAACGAGATCCTGCCCGCGGTGGAGCTCGCGAGCGGAATTGCCGCCGTTCGGCCGCTTCAAGTGGCGCGTGCGGACTCGGCGCGGCTCTTGACGTACGTGCAGGAGCAGCTGGAATCGCAGCTTCCACCGGCGACCGCGCGGGCGGTCACGGCCACGTACGCGCGGCTCGGATTGGTTCCCGACACGTTGGATCTACGCGGGCTGCTCGAGGCCCTGCTACGCGAGCAGGTCGTGGGCTATTACGATCCGGCCTCTGACACGCTGTTCGTGCTGGAGCACGTTCCGCCCGCACAACTCGAGGTGGTGCTCGCACACGAGCTGGTGCACGCGCTCCAGGATCAGCGCGTCGATCTGGACTCGCTGCGACGCGAGATCATCGATGCCAACGATCGCACCCTGGCTGCGCAGGCGGCGATCGAGGGCCACGCCACCTTCGCGATGATGGAGTGGCAGCTGGGGCAGATGTCCGGAGGCACGGTCGATCTGACCCAACTGCCCGACCTCGGGGCTCAACTCGCGAACCTCGACCTCGAGGCGTTGGGCGATGTGGCATCGGTGGCGGTCCTGCGATCGGCCCCCCAGGTCATCCAGGAGGAGTTGATCTTCCCCTACGTGGGCGGGCTCGTGTTCCTGCAACGCGCCTGGAGTACCCGGGACGGGCGCCCGCTCCCCTTCGGCGATGGTCTGCCCAGGTCGACCGAGCAGGTCCTGCACCTGGACCGGTACATCGACGGGGATCACCCGACCGAAGTCGTCTTCAGCCGGCCCGCCCCGCCCGGTTGGGAGGAGGTCTACGCGAACGGCCTCGGCGAGCTGGAAACCCGCGTCTTCTTGGCGCAGCACCTCGGGGACGACGCCCTGGGGGAGACTGCGGCTGGCGGCTGGGACGGAGATGCGTATCGATTGCTGCGGGGACCCGAGGGAGAGGTGCTGGTCTGGGTGAGCGTATGGGATGCGGACGCCGAGGCTGACGAGTTCGCGGAGGCGGCCCGGGCTGCGTACCGTGCGCGGTACGGGTTGGAGATCGGCTCCTCGTCCCCGCCCGAAAGTGCGCGCCAGGTGCGGGTTGAACGGGTTTCGCTGGGAGGGCGGTCCGGCGTGGTGATCCAGGACGTTCCACGCGGAACGTCTCCGCAGCTCCTCGAAGCGCTGGCGCGCGTGGAGCTCTCGGAACAATAGCGTCACCGTGAACGTCGATCTCGAACCGTTGCTGATCGAGCAGCCCGACACCGAAGCATCCGCGTACGAGGTCCATCTGGAAATCGGGGGCCTGGAGCGACTGGGCGAGCTGTGCACTCGGTCGCTCGACGCTCACCGGTACGCCCTGATCGCCGACTCCCAGGTCGCTCGCCTTTATGGCGATGCGGCGCTGGCCTCGATGAAGGCGGCTGGGGCGGAAGTGGAGCTGGTACCGTTCCCGGCCGGCGAGTGGAACAAGACGCGGGAGACGTGGGCGGAGCTCTCGGACCGCATGCTGCTCGGCGGGTTTGGCCGGGATACGGCCGTGATCGCGCTCGGCGGGGGCGTCACGGGCGATCTGGCGGGCTTCCTGGCGGCCACCTACATGCGGGGCGTTCCCGTCGTCCAGGTCCCGACCACCCTGCTCGCGATGCTGGACAGCTCGGTGGGGGGCAAGACGGGCGTGGATACCGAGGCTGGAAAGAACCTGGTGGGCGCCTTCCATCACCCGTCGTTCGTGCTGATCGACCCGCACCTGCTGCACTCGCTGCCACGCCACCAGCGGGCCGCCGGTCTGGCCGAAGCGATCAAGACCGCGGCGATCCTCGACCTCGATCTGTGGGAGTGGATCGAAGGGAACGCGGGGTCGCTCCTGGATGGTGACGAGGATTGCCTGGAGGCGCTCATCCGCCGGGTGGTGAGCCACAAGATCGATGTGGTGAGCGCGGACCCGACCGAGACCGACAGGCGCGCCATCCTGAACTTCGGTCACACGATCGGGCATGCGCTCGAGCTTCTCGGGGGATACGCCGTGCTGCACGGCGAGGCCGTCGCGTCCGGCATGCGCGTCGAGGCACGCCTCGGTGAGCAAATCGGCGTGACCGAGCCGGAAACTTCGCCTCGAATCGAGCATCTGCTCGAGGCCTGTGAGCTGGATCGGCTTTGGGAGGAGGAGCGATCCCCGTCGCACGTCTGGCACGCCCTCGTGCGTGACAAGAAGGCCAGGGGTGGCCGGGTACGCTGCGTGCTGCTCCATCGGCTGGGCGAGGTAGCGACCTCGCCCGAGGGGAGCCATACGTTCGAGATCTCGCCCGAATCGGGTGAGGAGTGGGTGGCCGCCGCTTTACGTCCGCCGGCCCAGGCCTAGATTAAGACGATTGCAGGCTATGAGGCCCGCGGCGCGCGAGTTCCTCCGCGGCCTGCAAGGGACGACGAGCCCGGATTGCCAAGCGAGAGGGTTGTGCCAGTCGCAGAGCCGGCCAGGACAGAGACGTTGACCGTCGCGGAAGCCCTGAGAGTTGCGGCCGAGGGCCGCCCCGAGGCGCCGTTCCTCATCTTCGGGGAGCGCACCTGGAGCTATGCCCACGCCGCCACGCAAGCCCGGGCGCTGGCCGTGGGGCTACACAACCTCGGCATCGAGCGGGGCGATCGGATCGCGATCGACATGCCGAACTGGCCGGAGTTCGTCATTTCCACGCTCGCGGCGGCTGAATTGGGAGCGACGATCGTACCGCTGAACCCGGGCCACACCCCCCGCGAGTTGCAGTACATGCTCCGGAACTCCGAGGCGTCGGTCGCGATCACGGCCGAACACTTCGATGGCGTGGACTATCTTCAGGTGTTCGAGACGCTCCTCGTCGACCTGCCCGACCTGCAGTATCTCGTCACGGTCGGCGAAGAGGATCTCTGGTACGACGACCGGATCTACCAGTTCGAGGACCTGGTGGCGAGCGGCCGAGGGCGCGAGTTCGAGCCGGCGGAGGTCAACCCGGAGGAGGATCCGTACGCGATCCTGTACACGCCGGGAACCACGGGCACGCCGAAAGGGGTCGTGCTGACGCACGAAAACCTGCTGCGGACCGCCGGCGCGACGGCGGAAGCCTTGAGCCTGACTCCGGCCGACGTAACGCTGTGTGCCGTACCGCTCTACCACATCTTCGGGCTGTCGGCCGCCCTGCTCACCGCGCTCGTGTCCGAGTCGGCCCTCGTGCTCCAGGAGAAATTCGAGGCGGAGGAATCCCTCGAGCTGATCGAGCGCCACCGAGTGTCCATCGATCACGGCGTTCCGACGATGTTCGTCATGCAGCTCCGGGAGGCCGAGGGGTCGAAGCGCGACCTCTCGTCGCTGCGGGGTGGGATCGTCGCCGGCGCGCCCGTGCGTGAGGAGTTGGCGCGGGATGTGCGTGACCGCTTCACGGCCGGGATCGAGATCGCGTACGGGCTCACGGAGACGTCTCCGACGGTGTCGATCACCCGACCGGATGACGCACCCGCGAAGCGGGTTCAGACGGTGGGCCGGCCACTCCCCGGCGTCGAGGTCGTCATTCTCGACGAGGAAGGGGAAGCGCTGCCCGCCGAGTCCGTGGGCGAGCTAGGAGTGCGCGGGTTCAACGTCATGCAGGGCTACTTCCGCCAACCGTCGGTGACGGCGTCGGCAATGACTCCCGACGGCTTCCTGCGAACGGGTGACCTTGCCATGATCGACGCAGAGGGCTACCTGCACATCGTCGGTCGGTTGAGCGACGTGATCATTCGCGGGGGGTACAACGTGCATCCTCGCGAGCTCGAGGATCTGCTGCGCTCTCACCCGGCGGTGACCGACGCCGTCGTGCTCGGGGTGCCGAACGAAGTGCTTGGCGAGCTCGTATGCGCCTGCGTCGTCCCCGTAGAGGGGGCGCTGATCACGGCCGACGAGCTACGCGGCTACTGCCGCGGCTCGGTCACGAAATACAAAGTGCCGGATATCGTCCTATTCATGGATGAGTTTCCGGAGGCCTCGGAGCAACGTGCGCGCCGCGTCGAGCTGGCCCGCATCGTCCGTGCGGAAGTCGCGTCCGATTCCGCGGATCGAGGCTGAGGGGGCGCCAGGCCGAGCCCGCGACCAGATCGCGGATCCGAGCCGGGGTGCCAAAAGGCCGGACGCAAAAGAGAACTTCGTAGAGAGAAGCAAAAGGAAACGGGGAAGCGGTCGGTGTGAGACCCCTCGTGCCATCCCCTTCGGCCGGTCGGTCGGAGGCGAGGACGGGGGGCCTCTCGCCCGCTTCGGCGGATCGGCTGCCCCCACAGCAACTGAAGAGAGGACATGAATAACGAATTCGTGCGCGCCCCCCACATGGGCGCCCAACCCTCCGAGCGGCCGTCTCATAACGCGGCCTTACTGATCGATTTCGACAACGTCACCATGGGGATCCGATCCAACCTGGGTCAGGAGCTCCGCAAACTGCTGGATTCCCAGCTCATCAAAGGGAAGGTGGCCGTACAGCGCGCGTACGCGGACTGGCGGCGCTATCCCCAGTACATCGTCTCGCTCTCCGAGGCGTCGATCGACCTGATCTTCGCTCCGGCGTACGGATCATCCCGCAAGAACGCGACGGACATCCGCCTCGCGATCGACGCGCTCGAGCTCGTCTTCACCCGACCCGAGATCGGCACGTTCATCCTGCTCTCGGGTGATTCGGATTTCTCGAGTCTCGTCCTGAAGCTGAAGGAGTACGGGAAGTACGTGATCGGGGTCGGGCTGCAGGAATCCACCTCGGATATCCTGGTCCAGAATTGCGACGAGTACTACAGCTACAACACGCTGGGCGGGCTCACGTCCGCCGCGGATATGCCCACGGAACGGCTGGATCCGTGGGAGCTCGTCGTGCATGCGATAGAACGAATGGTCAAGCGCAAGGACGTCATGCGCTCGGATCGGCTCAAGCAGGTCATGCTCGAGATCGATCCGACCTTCGACGAGAAAACGGCCGGCTTCACCAAATTCAATCGCTTCCTGACCGAGGCGGCCCACCGAGACCTCATCCGCCTCCGCAAAGGCGAGAGCGGGCAATACGAGGTATCACGGGGCCATGGAGCGGCCCGACGAGAGGATACCGAAGCCCCGACCGAGGCGGCTGGCGTGAAGACGGCGCCCGATTCGGAAGCCGCGACCGCGGCCGCCGCCACTGGCCGCGAGGCAAGCGGTCCCGACGTACCCGAGGTGGCTCTCGGCCGGGCGTACGATGAGTTGGCGACCGTCGTGACCGAGCTCTTCGACGGGTCCGACGCGGTGCGTGACTCGATGGTGAAGCGGCGTCTGCTCGAACGTGACGCGACGTTCGACGAAGGTGCCCTCGGATTCAACAAGTTCAACCGCTTTCTGAAGCAGGCGGACGACGACGGCATCGTGAGTCTAAGGCAGGGGGACGACGGCAATTTCTACCTCACTCCCGCGAAGGCCGGGAAGGGATCGTCCCGCCGGGGTCGGCGGGGTGGGGGCGGCGATCGTGGGGGAGGAGGCCGCTCGGATCGTGCGCGTCAGGGCGTCGGGTCCGAGCCGGCGGACGAAGGTGAAAAGGGGCGACCCGCTGCGGGTGCAGCAGCAGCCGAGACCCCGCAGTCCGGTGGCGGCTCCGCGTTTGCCGCGGCAAAGAAGGTGGCTCGTCGGACGCTCGGCCGAATCCGGGGAGGCCCGGGTGCCCCATCCGCGCCCGCGGGCGCGAAGGCCGCCGAGCCCGGACCGGATACCCCGGCGGACGACGGGCAGTCGACACGGTCCGGTGAGAAGGCGGGAGAGCCCACGAAGCGGCCCGCCACCCCACGAGGCGAGCGGTCGGGGAAGCGACCTGCGGACCGCTCTCGGAAGCAAGGTGCGGAACGGTCTCGCAAACAGGGCGCCGACCGATCCCGGAAGCCGCGGGGAGAACAGCCGCCGAAACCGCGCGCTGACCGGTCCCAGAAGCCGCGTGAGGACCGGTCCCAGAAGCGGCGCCCCGAGCGGCCGCCGAAGGAGCGGGCCGAGCGATCGCAGAAGCCACGTGAAGAGCCGTCGAGGAAGCCCCGTGCCGAGCGATCCCGGTCCCGGCCGCAGTCTTCCGAGCCGGCACGGCAATCGCCGAAGGCGCACTCGCAGCCGTCTCCCGAACCTACGAGACCGCCAACTCCAGAGCCCACCGCCCACGGGCCGGCCGATCGGCCTCCCGAGCGACGCGGCATGGGCCGGTACCGCACCGGCTCGGTCGGGCGCAAAGGCCCCGTCATCGGGGCATCGGGCCCAGTTGGTGGTGCCGCGTCTTCCGGCCCGGCGAAAGCCGAGTCTCCCGGCCAGGCGTGGGAACCCGCCTCCCCTGACGGTGCATCGGAAGAGAAGCGACGCAGTGAGCCGACGACATCGGCCTCGAAGAAGCCGTCGGAGTCGACCTCCGACCCGATCGCGCACATGATCCGTAACTACAGCGGCGTGGGTCGTCGGACGGCCGAGGCTCTGGTCGACCGCTTTGGCGCCGAAGTCTTTCAAGTGATCGATCGTGAGCCGGAGCGCCTCACGGAGGTGCTCTCGGCAGCGCGCGCTCGTGCGGTGATCGCCGCACGAGCGTCGGAGCGGTCGAACGGCGGGGGCTGACCGCCTTCGTGACCGCTTCGCCGCCCGGAGGCCCGAGCGCCACGCGTCGCGCGGGACGCCACGGGAGAGCTCCGGGCGGCACTTCCTCGCGTCCCGATCCGCTTTCACCGGAGTTCTTCGCCCGTACGGCCGACGCCGTAGCCCGAGAGCTGCTGGGTTGCACGCTGGTTTCCGAGTGCTGCGGGGCGCGTGTGTCCGGACGCATCGTCGAGACGGAAGCGTACACGGGCCCCGAAGACCCGGCGTGTCACGCGGCCGAATCGATCGGCCGCACTTCTCGAAACGATCCACTGTTCGGCCCGCCGGGCACCGCCTACATCCACATGAACTACGGGATCCACTGGCTCCTGAACGCGGTTACGGGTCTCGAGGAAGAGCCTGCCGGCGTACTGATTCGTGCGTTGGAGCCCGTCGAGGGGATAGAGGTGATGCGCCAGCGCCGAGGCCGATCGGAGCTCACCAACGGACCCGCGCGCCTCGCGGAGGCGTTGGCGGTCGGGCCCGAGCTTCAGCGTCATCCGCTAGACCGCCCGCCCCTATGGATAGAGCGCGGCGAGCGGGTTCCAGAGGACCGCGTCATCGTCACCACCCGCATCGGCATCACGAGAGGGACCGAGCGCCGGCTGCGCTATTACGACGCGCACAGCAGCTGGGTCTCCCGGCGCTAGTGGCCGGTTAGTCAGCGCGTATGGAGAGCTCGACGACGTACGGCCTGCTTTCGCTGCTGCCGCCTCTGCTGGCGATCGGCCTGGCGGTGTACACCCGCCAGGTCTACCTGTCGCTGGCGGCCGGCATCTGGCTCGGGTTCACGATCATGGCCGGCTGGAATCCGGCCGCGGGCATGGCGGATGCCATCGAGGGCACCATCCGCATCCTGGCCGATCTGGGCAGCGCCCAGGTGATCGTGTTCACGTTCCTGATAGGGGCCTTGATCGCGGTCGTGGAAGCGAACGGTGGCGTGCGCGGCTTCGTGAGCTGGGTCGAACGCCGACGCTTCGTCACGAGCGGGAGACGCGCACAGATCCTCGCCTGGGTCATCGGACTCGTGATCTTCATCGAATCCAACCTCACGATCCTGGTCGCCGGCTCGATCTGCCGCCCCCTGTTCGACCGCTTCCGCGTGTCACGAGAGAAGCTCGCGTATCTGGTCGACTCCACGTCCGCCCCCGTGTGCATCCTGATCCCGTTCAACGCGTGGGGTGCCTACATCCTCGGCATCCTCGCCGGCCTGGGAGTCGACGAGCCGCTCAAGACGTTCCTGATCGCGATTCCGCTCAACATGTACGCGATGGGGGCGCTCACCCTGGCGGGCATCGTGGCCTTCTTCGGGCTGGAGTGGGGTCCGATGGGAAAGGCGGAAGAACGCACGCGCGGCGGTAAGCTCCAATGGGATCATGCGGTGGCGCTCGCGGACCCGGGCGAGATCGCGCCCGAGCCGCCAGCAGGCACCGACCTTCGCCCCCGCAACATGGTGATCCCGATCGTCGTCATGGTCGCCTGCATGCCGGCCTTCATGTACATCACGGGCGCCGGAGACATTTCACAGGGCTCGGGATCCACGAGCGTGGTATGGGCCGTCCTCGCAGGTCTCGGCGTCGCCTGGATCCTGACGCTGGCGCAGGGGACGCTGGACCTGGAAGGGCTCAGCCAGGTGAGCCTCAAGGGATCCGCGGCGCTCACGGGGATGGCGCTCGTCCTGTGGCTGGCGATCACCCTGGGCTCCGTGACCGACGCCCTGGGGACCGGGGAGTACGTCGCCGGAGTGGTCGGTGGGCGAGTCCCGGTCGCAGTCCTCCTGCCGCTGGTGTTCGTCGTGGGCAGCGGAATCGCGTTCGCGACCGGGAGCAGCTGGGGCACATTCGCGATCATGCTCCCCGTGGCCGTCCCGCTCGCCGAGGCGCTCTCGCTGCCGGCGGCGCCGTTCGTGGCAGCCGTGCTGTCGGGAGGGATCTTCGGAGATCACTGCAGCCCGATCAGCGACACGACGATCATCTCGTCGTTGGCATCGGCAACCGATCACATCGAGCACGTCCGCACGCAGCTCCCATTCGCGCTGACCGCGGGGGGAGCGGCGATCGTGGGGTTCGGCGTCCTGGGCGTCCTGCTTTGACGCCACGCCGCCGCACCGCGCGCCGCGTCGCGGCCGCCTAGCGCCTCGGCAAGCGAGATCACGCGCAGCGTGGCGCTCTCGAACGTCCTGCCGGACTCGTGGCATGCGGAGAACGGGGGCGCCAGCCTCGCCGGAGTCGAGCTGCAGGCGCTCGCCAAGAGATTCGGGACCCCCGCGTATATCGTCGACGAAGCGCATGTTCGCGCCCGACTCGCCGCGTATCGCGACGCGTTCGGACCGGTGACCACGCTCGTCTACGCTGGCAAAGCATTCCTCTGCCGCGCCCTCGTCGGGCTGCTGAACGAAACGGATTGGTGGATAGACGTGGTCTCCGCCGGCGAGTTGGAGATCGCTCGACGCGGAGGCATGGCGACTTCCCGCATCCTGATGCACGGGAACGCGAAGCCGGCGGCCGAGCTCGCCCGAGCGATCGAGGTGGGCATCGGGCGAGTCGTCGTGGATCACCCCGGAGAGTTGGATACGCTGGCCGACGGCGCCGTGGCGAGCGGCAAAGAGGTGCGCCTCCTGCTGCGCCTGAACGCCGATGTAGCCGCGATCACACACCCGAAGGTGAAGACCACCGGCCTTGGCGCGCAGTTCGGCATGGATGCACGGACGGCGGCCGGCGCCGTGGCCGACATGAATCGCTGGCCGTCACTCCGGTTGGCAGGCATTCACATCCACGTGGGAAGCCAGATTCGCGATCTGGACACGTACAAACGGACGGCGAAGGCGGCCGTCGACTTCATCGAGCCGCTTCGTGGCCATTTCGGTGACCCGGTGGAGCTCGACCTGGGTGGCGGGCTCGCGGTGCCGTACCTGCGGACCGACCCCACGCTCACCCCGGCGGCGCTTGCAGACGCGCTATTCGAGGGCCTCGAAGAAGCGCGCGCCGGCGATCGCCTCGGTACGCACCGGCTGCTGGTGGAGCCCGGCCGCTCGGTGATCGCGAACGCCGGGGTGACGTTGTACCGGACCGAGGCCCGAAAACGGCTGCCGGAAGGTCGAGAGCTCATCGCGGTCGACGGGGGCATGTCCGACAACCCGCGGCCCGCGCTATATGGGGCGCGATACGAAGTCCTGTGCGCGGAGCGACCCGGCGCCCTCCACGACCAGCCGTTCCGCGTCGTCGGTCGCCATTGCGAAACCGGCGATGTGGTGTCGGAAGAGGCGCTCCTGCCTTCGGACACGACACCGGGCGAGCTCCTCGTGGTGCCGGCCACGGGAGCGTACGGTTACTCGATGTCCAGCCGGTACAACGGAGTCGGACGCTCGCCTGTCGTCTTCGTACGCGATGGGCAGGCGCGCGAAGTCGTACGTCGGGAGACGTTGGACGACCTGCGGGCGTGCGACCTCGGTTGAGCCAGACAGCCGACGGTTGCCGAGACATCGGGCGGCCACGACATTTCGCCCTCACCCGCCGTAGCCACAGGAGTGACCCATGACCCGCGCGCCACGATCCCTCGGTTCACGACGCATCCACACTCGGCCGACTTCGGGGAGCCCCGGGCGGCTCGGAGCGTCCGTCGTCCTGGCAGCGTCCCTCGCGACGGTAACCGCACTGCCACTGACCGCGCAGCAAACGGCAAAGCCTGTCCTGCACGGATCTCATTGGGTGGCGATAACCGGCAAGCCCCTGGGGGCTACGGCGGGGGCTCGCATGTTCCACCAGGGTGGGAACGCTGTGGACGCGGCGGCGGCCATGCTCGCGGCCACAGCCACGATGTGGGACGTGCTCAGTTGGGGCGGCGAGACGCAGGCGCTGGTCTACAACCCGAACACCGGCAAGGTGATCGGGGTGAACGCGCTTGGCGTGGCCCCCAGCGGCGCGACGCCGGAGCGCTACCGGTCCGAGGGCCATGAGCGGTATCCGCCTCAGTATGGTCCGTTGTCGGCGGTAACACCCGGCACGCCCGGCGGGCTGATGACCATGCTCGCCGAGTGGGGCACCCTGAGCCTCGCCGACGTGCTGCAGCCCGCCATCGAGATGGCGGAAGGTTACCCGATCGAGGCCGATCCCGTGCGTCGAATCCGCGGTGCGTTGGACGAGATTCGACAGTGGCCCTCGTCCATTGAGGTTTACCTGACGCACCCCGACGACGAGGAAGATCCGGCCCCGCGCGTGGGCGAGATCTTCCGGCAGCCGGATCTCAAGCGAACGCTCGAGAGGCTGGTCGCCGCCGAGGCCGGGGCGCTCGAGGCCGGACAATCCCGTGAGGAAGCGATCTACGCGGCCTACGATGCGTTTTACCGTGGCGACATCGGCGAGGACTTCGTTCGCGGCGCGCGCGAGGCCGCTGCCCTGATCACGATGGAAGACCTGGGGAACTGGCAGGTCCACCTCGAGGAGCCCGTCAGCACCGATTACAAGGGGATCGAGGTCTACAAGCTCACGACCTGGGTGCAGGGTCCCGTGATGCTGCAGGCGCTCAACATGGTCGAGCAGCTCGACCTCGAAGCCATGGGGTACAACAGCGCCAACTACATTCATGCGCTGTACCAAGTCATGAACCTGGCGTTCGCCGATCGTGACTTCTACTACGGCGACCCCTACTACCCGCCGGCAGAGCCCATCGTCGGGCTCCTCTCGAAGGACTACGCGAAGGCGCGTCTGGACGGGATCGATTGGGAGAAGAACGATCCGGACGCGGCCCCGGGAGATCCGTACCCGTTCCAGGGCGAAGAGAATCCGTTCAAACAGTACCTGGATCAATGGGGTAGGACGGGCGACGCGGTCACGACCGAGCAAGGCGCCGGGATGGCGATGCTCGACGAGGCCCGCATCCGTAAGCTCGAGGAGGACTTCTACCTCGGGACGACGTCCATCCAGGCCGCCGATGAAGAGGGTTGGGTCGTGTCGATCACGCCATCGGGAGGCTGGATCCCGGCGGTGATCGCCGGCGGCACCGGGATCGGGCTCTCGCAGCGAGCGCAGAGCTTCGTGCTGGACGCGGCCGAGAACCCCTACAACGTGGTCGAGCCGGGCAAGCGCCCGCGCGCGACGCTCACCCCCGGCATGGCGCTCAAGGACGGCAAGCCGTTCCTCTCCTTCGCCGTGCAGGGGGGCGACTCGCAGGATCAGAACCTGCTCCAGTTCTTCCTCAACGTGGTCGAATGGGGGATGAACGTGCAGCAGGCCGTGGAGGCCCCGAACATCAACAGCTACCAGCTACGAGGCTCTTTCGGAGATCACGAGACGCAGCCCGGGCGGTTGCTCCTGCAGGAGGCGACCCCCCCCTGGGTACGGTCGGCGCTCCGCGAGATGGGCTACTCGCTCACGTTCCGCGAGCGGACGTCGGGTCCCATCAACGCGATCTTCTTCGACTGGGAGCACGGGTCGTTCTGGGGTGGCTCGAGCCACCACGGCGACGACTACGGCATCGCATGGTAGCCCACGGGATAGCTGTGTAACCAGGCGATCGCCGGATAGCCTGCGGCGATCTGGCTACGAGGGTCCGGGACTTCCCGAGCGGCCCGTCACCGCGCGGGCGACGAACGCGAGCACGAGCGCGAGCGCGAATGCGCACACCACCATGGGCCCGGTCGGGAGGTCGTAGCGGAACGATAAGGCCAACCCCGCCACCGTCGCGGCGGTCCCGCTCGCCCACGCGATGCCGAGTAACGGACCCGGGCGGCGCGTGAACAGGAATGCGATCACCGCCGGCATCACCAGGAAGGTGAACACCACCAGAACGCCCGCGACGGCGACCGAGACGGTCACCACGGCGCCGAACAGCCCGTAGAACACGAAGTCCCACCACCTGAGCTTCCACCCGTGGCTTAGCGCCTCCGCGGGCCGTAGCGAAATCGTCAAGAACCGTCGCCGCAGCGCCCAGTAGATCAGACCCAGGACGAGGTAGATCGCGCCGATCCGGAGCACGTCGGACCACGTGACCCACAGAAGCGTGCCCGTGAGCAGCTCTTCCACGTGCTCCGATCCGCGCGGCGCTTGCGCGGCGAGCAGTATGGTCGCGGCCGACGCCGTCACGTACATGACGCCGATGAGCGCCTCCTGGGTGATGAACTCGTGCTCGAGGCGCGTGAAGCTCAGGATCAAGGCTCCGAGGAGCGTCGCGGCGACGCCGATCACGTACCCGCCCGTGGATCCGGGCTCGATCCCGGCCAGCGTCGCGCCCGTGTACCCGAGAGCGGCCATCTGCGCCAGCGCCAGATCCACGAAGATCACGCCGCGCGCGATGACGTGTACGCCCAGGTACGCGTGGATACCGACCAGTACGAGCGCCGCCACGAGCGGCACGAGCATGAACTCGAGCATGACGTCAGGAGGCCGCGTCAGTCACGCGCAGTGCGCCGCTGGCCGCAGGGAGAGCGTCAGGCATGCTATGGGTGGTGACGCGGGCAGCGGTGAGCCACACCCTCTCCCTGCTGGAAGGCCACCGCCAGACAGGGGATCCACGCGTCGAACAGATCGAAGTAATCATCCACGTCTTCCTCTCCGTCCACGTGCTCCGGGATCCGCAGCGGCAGCGCGCCACTTCGATCGGCCACGAGCTCGACCTGACGCTGGCTGAAGTAATTGGCGGCGAACAGCACCGGAATCGAGTTGGCCTCCATGAAGGCGATCACGTCCCGCACGTGCCCCGGCGATGCCGGGATGCCCGGCTTGGGCTCTACGTACATGGCGCACTCGATCTGGAATCGCGCGCTGAAGTATGCCCAGTTCTTGTGATAGCACACCATCCGCTCGCCGCGGAAGGGCTCGGCTTCCGCCAGCCACCCGCCAACGTATTCCGCGAGAGGTCGACCCTCGAACTCCTGGCCCTCCGCGAACTTCCAAAACTGGCCTGCGCGAGCTAGACCGAACAGGGCACCGGCACCCAGCATGTCGACCAGCTCATCGCCGAACAGCCGGCGAAGGACGCGCTCCTCGAATTCGCGCGCGTTCGCCTCGTACGTCGCGGAGCCGTCCGGGTCGACCCGCTTCAGACCCGCGAGGATATTCCGGCCGATGAGGATCCCGTTGATCGGGTCCGTATGGATGTGCGGGTTGCCGAACACGTGCACGTCGCCCCCCGATCGTGAGACGGAGGCGGGGATGTCGAGCAGCTCGATCCCCGAGTAGACGACGACGTGCCCGGGGCCTCCCTCGGACACGTCCGGATTGTTGGCGCGGTCGAGCAGGCCCGGCACCCACAGCTCGAGGTCCAGACCCGTCGAGATGAACAGGTCGGCGGATTGCAGCAGACGCGCGAATGACGGACGCGGGTTCACGAAGTGAGCATCCTCGTCACCTCGGGCTATGGCCCGCACGTCGGCCCGGTCTCGCGCGATCTCGCGCGCGATCGCCGCGTACGTCGGGAGCGTGGCGACCACGTTGAGTCTGTCTTGGGCGCCGAGCGGAGTGGGCTCGATCGAGGTCAGGAGGACTGCGAGGGCGGCCCAACGCGTAGCGGTGAACCGTCTCGTCATCGTGTCTCTCATGCTCCGCGTCTCTCCTGGTGGCAGGTCTGTCAGCGACCTGCCTTAGTAGGTCTCGTGCTTGTGCGGCCCGACGGCCCACACGGTCTGGAACAGGAGCGTATGGTCGGCGTCGAGGCCGGCGCGCTTCAAATAGTGGTACTGGAGGCGCAGTCGCACCCACTCGCTTTGCCACCAGGTAACGGACGGGACCAGCTGAATGGCCGTCGGGTCGTCTCCGAAGTGGTCCAGCCAATCGGCCCGGAAGCCGGTGATCCAGCGCTGATCCCAACGATAGCTGGCCTGGGCGTACCCCCCGTTGCCCGAAAAGCTCTCGGGACCGATGTTGCGATCCGCCCAGTACCACTCGCCCTTCAGCCTCAGCTCACGGTAGCGTGCCTGCGACGGCGGCGCCCATCGAAACGCCACGTCCAGCCCGAACAACGTGGCATCGAGGTCGAGGTCGTCGTTTCGGCCGTATACTCCGTTCGCTCCCACCTGCAGATACATGCTCGGCGAGACGTCAACGAAGCTTTGAGCCCGCCCCGAGTACGAGAAGTCCGTGCCGCCTTCGAACAGCTTGTTGTCGGCCAGCGCCGTCTCGAACGTGACGGTCTGGGTGGATGGCCCGACCTGGAAGCTGGGGAGCGTGAGGGACGCGCCTGTCTGGATCAGGCCGTCATCGCCGAGAAAGGCGCCGATCGGCAATGGCCGCTCGACCTCGAGAAGCGCGTGGGTATGCCAGCGGTTGTACAGCCCCATCTCCTGACGAAACCGACCGGCCTTCAGTCCGATCGCGCCCGGAAGACCCACCCAGTACAGGTATCCCTCCTCCAGATCGAGCCCGGAGCCGTGTCCTCCTCCACCCTCTCCTCCTTCGCCGTCGCCGAGGCCGCCCCCCTCGATGACGGCTTCGAGCCCGGCGATCTCCAGCTCCTCCTCTCTGCTGAGGAAGATCTTGGTCCGCGTGAAGGGGTCCAGCGCGGCCTGGAACGAGAACTCGAACTCGCGCGGCAACGCGGTCCCACGGTCGTCCTCCTCGGATGGCGACAGGAAGCCGCCGACCACGTCGCCGGAGACGCTGATCTCCGGGTTGAGGACGTTCAGGTTCCGCGTGCGGCTACCCGCTTCGCCTGCCGTGTCCATAGCGGCCGCGGGCGCCGCCTCCGCCGCCGCGGCTGCTGCCGCCGCTCGCAGGGCGGCGAGCTCATCCGCCTCCGGTCGAGCCGCCTCCGCCTGCCCCGCCTCGGCTTGCCCCGCCTCCGCCGCTCGCTGGCGCCGCAACTCGACGAGCAGGCTATCGACCAGCGTTTCGAGGCGACGTACACGCGCCTCGAGTGAATCGGCGCGGGTCTCCTGTGCGGCCAGCGGGACGCCCGGCACCAGGGTGCCGAGGACGACACCCAGGATGGCCCGGCGCGAGCCTCGCACAGCCCTGGCATAATCGGCTTTCATGTGTGGTCCTCCGAGGATGTCTGGCTCCTGTCAGACGCGCTTCAACGGGCGCGCGTCACGCACGGATCAAGCGAAGGCTCCTCCATGCGCAGGTCCGTCATAGGACCCTTCGAATCAGAGAGCGATCTCCGGAGGGGCGCGAGGTGCGTGGGAGACGGGCCAGAGTCGGAGTGGCGGAGCCTTCCCGGAAGTAGACAGTGGTCCTCTAGCCCGAGCAGGGCGGAGCGGGGTGAGCCACGCGGGCCACAGCCCCGCGAACGACTTGAGCAACTGCGAGCAGGCCGCGTGGTCGTGCACCCGAAGACACGTCGCCGGGTCGTGGCTGGACTCGACAAACGCCCCATCGACGCGCTCACCCGCGTCCACGAGGGGGAGACTGACGGGTACGCCCACCGAGAGGAGCGCCAGAAGCGCCACGCCCGGCCTCCGCAACAGCACCGGCCAAAGGGAAGGATATTGCCCTAACATCGCGCGAAATGTAGGGTTTGTAGGCGATTACGTGCAATCAAGTCGCGCTGGCACTCGCCCGACGCGGCGCTTCCCCCCGCCTGGAGCAGACGAGGAGCCCGATGCCCACCTGGCCCGCCGTAGTCCTTTTCGCCGCGATCGCGGGCGTCGCCGGCCTGGTCGGCGTGTGGCTGATGTGGGGTCACGAGGCATGGGCCCGTCGGCACACCCCCGAGCTGATCACGTTTGCCAGCGGGCTGCTGGTAGCGGGCTCGTTGCTCCACCTCCTGACGCGTGCCGGCGAAATGATCGGATCGAGTGCGTCGATGGCATGGGGTCTGGGCGCGTTCATCCTGTTGTACATCGCCGAGAACCATTTCCTCCCACACCCGCACGCCCGCGCCGAGGAAGGGGAGGACGAGGCCCACCACGACCACCCGGACCAAGTCGGCTGGGCCGCGATCCTCGGACTCGCGCTCCACTCGCTTCTGGACGGGCTCGCGGTGGGGGCGGGCTTTTCGGCGAGCTTCCTCACAGGGGCGGTGATCCTGTCGCTCGTCGTATCGCACAAGCTGCCGGTGGGGATCGCCACCATGAGCGTGCTGTACCACGGCGGCCTGGAGCGGCGGGAGGCCGCGCGTTACGCGACCTGGGTCGCTCTGATCACGCCGCTCGCCGTCGTCGTGAGCTACGCGCTGTTGCGTGACGCGAGCACGATGCTCCTGGGGATCTTCCTGGCGGCGTCGGGCGGGACGTTCCTGTACGTGGGGGCCGCCGATCTCCTCCCCGAGGGCCAGGCGAGCGGTCGCCGGCGCAATACCCTCGCGTTCCTGCTGGGCGTCGCGGTGATGATCCTCGGTCTGATGCTGGTTCCGGCCGGCGGTCACTAAGTCGGCCACCGGGTTCGACCTCCGGGGTCGATGTGCGTGGTCCGCGGACGGGTCCGGATGGCGCGAGGATTGACGGCGGCAGCCCCCCTGCGTAAGGTTCAGAGCAGCGGATGTGAGGCGTATTTTTGAACCAACAGACGCCATAACGCTCCCGATCTTCCGGCCGGCGTCAGGCCCCGAGTGGGACGGCGTACGACGGGGAGGAGGGGCGAATTCCTTAGGGATTATTAGGAAAAGGGCTTCAAAAAACCCCTCGCATCTGTCTCAATCATAGGGGTGACCCGAGAGGGTCGCCCCTTTTTTTTCTCTGGACGTGGGCAAGTCGGCGTCGGTGAAGTCGCACGACGCGGCACGCCACATGGCGGAGTATCGAGGTGAGTGAAGAACGGGACGTCCCTTTCGAGGAGCTCGTGCGCGCGCAGCTCGAAGCCCTGGGCGAGGACCCGAACCGGGCAGGGTTGCGCGAAACGCCGGGGCGAGTCTCCCGCTCGCTCGGCTTTC
Source organism: Gemmatimonadota bacterium (assembly GCA_039588275.1). Classification (GTDB taxonomy): domain Bacteria; phylum Gemmatimonadota; class Gemmatimonadetes; order Palauibacterales; family Palauibacteraceae; genus JBDHAC01. The sequence goes on along the minus strand of JBDHAC010000007.1, from coordinate 46,799 downwards.
TCACGCGCGGCTACGGGCTGTCGGTGGAGGATGCGATCGGCGACGCCGTGTACGACGAGGCGCACGACAGCATGGTGATCGTCAAGGACATCGAGCTGTACTCGCTGTGCGAGCACCACATGCTTCCCTTCTTCGGAAAGGCGCACGTCGCATATATCCCGGATGGGAAGATCGTCGGGCTCAGCAAGCTGCCGCGGGTCGTGGAAGTGTTCGCGCGCCGGCTGCAGGTGCAGGAACGCCTCACGGAGGAGATCGCGCAGGCGCTCGAGGATGTGCTCCAGCCACAGGGTGTGGGCGTCGTCGTCGAAGCCTACCACCTGTGCATGATGATGCGCGGCGTCCAGAAGCAGAACAGCAAGACCATCACGAGCGCGGTCCGCGGGCTGTTCCGCAGTGATCCACGCACGCGCGAGGAGTTCATGCAGCTCGTGCTCTCTCCGCAGTTCATCTCCTAGCCCAGCCTCGAGCGAGGCGCGTGTTCATCGAGCTAGCCGAAGCGCTCGACTGTCCCGATTGCCAGGCCGCCCTGGGTTTGGTTGCCTTCGTCGGCGACCTGCAGGACCGGCGCGTAGTCGAGGGTCACCTCGGGTGCCCGCAGTGTGGGGTGGAGTACCCCATCGTCGGGGGTGCCATCGATCTCCGCCGCGAAGCGAGCGATTCCGCCGAGCCGGGCCCCTCCGCATCCGCCGCGACCTCCGCCCACCCGTGTCCACCCGAGCGTGCGATGCAGGTGGCAGCGCTTCTGGGGGTCCAGGAACGCGCCGGCGCGCGGTTGCTCCTCGACGAGGGACTGGCCGCGTGCGCGGAGCCCGTGGCGGGCTGGGGAGAACGGCTCGAGATCCTGTTTCTGGCGCCGGAGTCCTTTCTGCCGGCGGATTCGCCAGGCGACTCCCGGCCCCGACCGCACGAGCCCCTCGCCGGCGTGACACCGATGGCCGGCGCGTCCGGCCTCCCGTGGCCTTTCCGGCCGCGTGCGCTGCACGGCATCGCGCTCCTCGGCGGATCGGCGGAGCGCCTCGCCGAAGCCGAGCGCGTCCTGGCACCCGGTGGCCGCCTGGCCGTGTTCGACCCGGCGGAGGACGTGCTCGAAGCCATACGGGAGGGGGGCTTCGAGGTCCACGCGGCCGAGGCCCTCGCGCTCGTCGCCACGCGTCTGTAGCGGGCCTCGCACCCTTCAGCGCCCTTCCGAGGTCGATTGCCCGGCCTCGATGCCCCGTCTAACTTCGGTTCGGCCGTTTTCGCGCCGATTCCGCCGGGATTCCGGCCACCCCCGATCGAGGTATGCGACTGAACACGAGAGCGTTTGGAATCGCCGGCGGCGCGGTGGCCGCCGGGGCAGTGTTCATCGGTACGCTCGCGATGCTCCTCGGCGTCGGTGAAGTCGCTACGCCGCCGCTCCTCAGGAGCGTGTTGTTCGGGTACTCGGTGAGCCCGGCGGGCGCGTTCATCGGAGCGATGTGGGCGTACATTTACGGATTCTTCGGCGGAGCAGTATTCGCCTTCGTGCATAACCTGGCGGCGTCACCGCCCGAGCCGCCGCCGCTCGCGTGAACGAGAAACGGTAGCCATGGTCTGGTGGAAGTTCTGGGAACGCGATTCCAGCGGGAGACGCGCTCCGGATTACTATGAAGAGGGTGTCGCCTTGCTACGCCAGGAGCTTCACCACGATGCGCTCACCTCCTTCCGGCTGGCCCTGAGACAGCGCCCCGACGACGCGGCCACGCTCGAGCAGATGGCCGTTGCGTACACCCATATCGGGCTAGCCGATAACGCGATCAAGTCGTATCAACGGGCGCTCGAGCTTCGCCCCACCAGCACTTCTGCGCATTACGGTCTCGCGTTCCTGCTGCTCAAGGCCGGGCACGTAGAAGCCGCCGTGGTCCACCTCGAGGCGTTTCTCCGACGGGCCAAGCCCGGAAGAGACGACGCGCGGCAGATCACTCACGCGCGGAGAACGCTGGGGCGTGTGACGGGCCACGCGCCGTCCGCCTCCGAAGAGCGAGGTACAGATGATCTCGGGGTAGCCGAGGCAGACGCCGACGCGCCTCCCAAGGACGAGGTAGACGCAGACGCGCCCGCCGCGGACGAGCCCGACGCCGACGCCTCAGCCGCGGACGCGCCCGACGCAGACGCGCCCGGCGCAGACGCCAAACCCGAGATCTGATACTGCCCGAATGACTCAGGCCTCCGGCGCCTCGATGACGATGGAACCCGGGACCCTGGCGGAGCTGTTCCTCGATGGGGCAGGTGTGGGGAAAGCCGACGCGCTCCGACGTCGGCTACCCGATGGCAGATGGGAGAGCCTGTCGACGGACGACGTGGCCGGGCGTATCCGGCGGCTCGCGCTCGCGCTGCGCGACCTCGGTCTCGTGCCCGGCGACCGGGTCGGAATCCTCTCCCACACCCGGCTCGAATGGACGCTGACCGACTTCGCGCTCGTGATGGCGCGCCTCGTAAGCGTACCGGTGTACCCCGTCCTCCCCTCCGACCAGGTCCACTACGTGCTGGAAAACGCGGGGGCCCGCGCCCTCTTCGTTTCCGACCAGGAACAGCTCGACAAGGTGCTCGAGGTCCTCGACGAGCTGCCCGAGCTCGAGATGCTGGTCGTTTTCGATCCCGTTACGGTCCCGGAGGACGACAGGACCTCTCGCGAGACCCTGTCGCGCCGCTTGTCCACCATATCCCTGGACGATCTGCTCGAGCGCGGTGCACGGGCGGAGACGACGCTGGGGGAGAGTTACGAATCGTACGCGCTCCAGACGCAGCCCGAAGATCTCGCGACGCTCATCTACACGTCCGGAACGACCGGGTCGCCCAAGGGGGTGATGCTCAGCCACTTCAACGTGCAGAGCAACGCGAAGCTCGCCACCGAGGTCTTTCCGATCGCGACCGACGACATCGCGCTCTCACTCCTTCCGCTGGCCCACATCTTCGAGCGCGTGGTCGGCCAATACATCATGTGGCTGGCCGGGGTCACCGTTGCGTACGCCGAATCGACGCTGACCGTAGCGCGGGACCTGGGCGAGGTGCGTCCGACGGTGATGGCCGCGGTGCCGAGGGTGTACGAGAAGGTGCTCGAGCGCGTTGAAGAGACGGCGCGTGAGGGAGGGGCGTTGAAGGCCGCCATCTTCTCGTGGGCCAGGCGGGTGGGGGAGGAACGCGCCACCCGCCGGCTCGAGGGCGGCCGAGCCGGGGTCTGGCTGACGCTCCGGGGCACGCTGGCGGACCGGCTGGTGTTCAGCAAGCTGCGCGCGCGGACGGGCGGCCGTATCCGCTACTTCCTCAGCGGAGGTGCGCCGCTGTCACGCGAGATCGCCCAATTCTTCTTCGCGGCCGGCCTCCCGATCTTCGAGGGATACGGACTCACCGAGACCTCGCCCATCCTCACGTTCAATCCCGTCGACGCCGTACGCCTCGGAACGGTGGGACGCCCGTTGCCCGGCACGGAGATTCGAATCGCCGGCGACGGCGAGATCCTGGCGCGCGGCCCCCAGATCATGCTGGGGTACTACAACGATCCGGAGGCCACCCGTCAGGTCATCGACGAGGACGGGTGGTTTCACACGGGAGACATCGGCGAGCTGGATGCGGACGGCTACCTGCGGATCACCGACCGCAAGAAAGAGCTGATCGTCACGGCGTACGGGAAGAACATCGCACCCCAGCCCCTCGAGCGGGCCATGAAGACCGATCCCCTGGTGATCGAGGCCGTGATGCTCGGCGATCGCAGGAAGTTCCCGGTCGCCCTCATCGTTCCGAACCTCGAGCTCCTTCAGGCCCGCGCGCTCGAGCTGGGGATCTCGGCCGAGACCGCTGAGGCGCTTCTGCGCGAGCCACGGCTGCGGGACGAGCTGGAACGATCCGTTCTCTCCCGCTGCTCGGACTTCGCCCGTTACGAGCGGCCCAGGCGCATCCTGCCCGTAGCCGACGAGTTCACGGTCGAGGGAGGGGAGCTGACGCCCACCCTGAAGGTGAAGCGGCGCGTGGTCGTGAAGCGTTACGCGAACGAGATCGACGAGCTGTACGAGGCCGCGGAACGCGACCAGGAAGCGGCCGACGCCGACGAGCGCGAGGAGCTCGGGGGGTGAGCGACGGGGTTCGAGGCTCGAGCGCGAACGTCGTCGTGGTGCTGGTGACCGGCCCGGACATCGAATCGCTGGCCCGCTTGGGCCGCACCATCGTCGATGAGAAGCTCGCCGCGTGCGTGAACCTGTTGGACGGCGTTCGCTCCATTTACCGGTGGGAAGGCGCGATCGAGGATGAGGGCGAGGCCCTGGCCATCTTCAAGACTACCGCCGAGCGCCTCGACCCGCTCGAGCGCCGTATCGTCGAGTTGCACCCCTACGATGTTCCGGAAGTGATCGCGCTGCCCGTCGTCGGTGGCTCGAACGCCTACCTGGCGTGGATCGTGGGGGAAACCGCCTAGCCGACCGGGGCGTTCTCGCTCCGATACCACCGGTAGAAGACGATGCCCGCCGCGGTCCAAAGCACCGCCCCTCCTCCGATTCGCATCACCAGACCCGCGATGCGCTGATCCACCCGCGCGCTGAGTCCGCCAACCGGTGGCGCGAGCTCGTACGTGGCGTAGAAGGGCAGCTCCGCAAACGTCAGGAAGATGTAGGGCGCCGTCATCACGACGGTGGTGAGGATCAGGTACGCCACCTTGGCGGGATACGTGAATCGGGGACGCGCGGGCACGGGCACGACGACCGGCCACCAGAACAGCATCGCCGCGCCCAGCCAGGCCATATCGAGAGCGAACGATCCGAGCTGCGTGGCCATCAGCCCGTCGACGACCGCGGGCCAGTGCGTCACCACGACCACGAGCGCGAACAGGAGGAGCGCCACCAGGGGGTGCGTCAGGGGGCGAATCACACCTCGCCCAGCCGGGCTGGCGTCCAGACGCTCGAACGTCTCACGCGGAACCCCGCTCAACAGGAGCGGTGGCACGATGAGGGCGATGAGCACGAACTGAACCATGTGGATCGACGCCAGATAGCCCGCTCCCAACGCGCCCAGCGGCCAGTCCAACGAGACCCACAGAAGCGCGAGCCCGACCCAGAACCAGGGTCGCCGGCGGGCCTCGACGGATCGCCCGCCGCCCACGGTCCAGTGGAGGACGGCCACCAGGGCGATGAACAGCCATACGCCGGGATACGGTCGCCACGTCCACGCCCAGGGGACCCCCTGTGCGGCGCACCACCAGTTCATCTGCGCTCAGCGGCCGACTTCGAGAAGACGGGGTAGGTCCTCGGCCCAGTCGGCTTGCCGGACTCCCGAGGGGTAGAAGACGCGGACGAGACCGTCGCTCGTGATCGCGACCACCTGCGAGGCGTGTCCAACGAGGTGCTCACCGCTCTGCATCTCCTGACGCACGGCCGGCGGCAGTCGGAAGCTCGCCTGAATCTCGTTCACCGATTCGAGATCTCCGATCAGCCCGATGAAGCTCCGGTCGAAACGATCCAGCCATTCGCGCACGACCGCCGGCGTGTCGCGCTCGGGGTCGGTGGTGACGAACACGACCTTCACCCGGCTCCGCTGCTCGTACAGGAGGTCGCCGAGCACCGCCGCGAGGTTCGCCATATGTACCGGACAGATGTCGGGACAGTGTGTATACCCAAAGAACAACATCGTCAGGTAACCGGCCGTCTCCTCGCGGAAGCGGAACTCGGCCCCGTCCGTATCGAGCAGCGTGAAGTCCGGCGCGGGAAACGGCTCGGGCAGCGCGGAGCCTCGGAATTCAGAATCGATCCGTGCGCTCCCGCTCCGCTCGCCACACGCGGTCAGCAAGAGCGTTCCGATCAACACGGAGCTCGCGAGGCGCACGGCGGCGCCGAGCCCGGCCGACAGCCCAGCCGAGAGCCTGGCCGACGCTCCGGCCCGCGCGGTATGTATCGATCGCATGACTCAACCCAGAATAGTCGTGATGATGACCAGAATCGTCCCGATGAACGCCCCGAGGATGTACCCGAGGCGAATGATGAGATCCAGCTCGCGCTGACTGATCTCGCGCACGAGGCGTTCCACCTCCACCAGTGGGAAGCCCTCGATCTTCTCCTCGATGCGTTCGGCGATGCGGATTCGCTCGGCGACCTCCGGGACCTGGCCCGTCACCCACTCCCACGCGGGAGGAGCGAGGCTGTCCGAAAGCCGCACCGCGGCATCTTCGCGCAGAAACCGGTTCAGGCGTCCGATTGGTCGGTGAAGCAAACGTTCGACCAGCGTCGCGGTGATCGAGTCGAACACCTCCTGGCCGGGCTCCGATCGCAACCCCGCCGCGAGCCACGGACCGATCCGCGACGCCGGCACCAGACGCAGCAGATCCGCCCAGCTGCGCTCACCCAGGCGGGCTACCGCATCCTCGAGCTGCTCGAGGAAGAACCTGCGCGCCTTCTCGTCTCGGGCGCTCTGGAGGATCCAGCCCTGGATGGCGGCGAGCGCGCTCAGCACCTGCGGAGCGTCGACCTCACCCAGCACGCTGGTGGTGGGGCGGCGGAGGAACTCCGAGATGGCCTCGTTCACGTTGCGGGCCATCGCCCCCTGCACCTCTTCCTCCTTGAGCAGGTCGCCGAGCCGGTCCGCGCCCTCCGCCTCCAGCGTTTCGAGGACCTTCGTCACGGTCTCTTCGGTGATGATCAGCTTGGCCACCACACGCTGGTGAAAGCGGAGGTCTCGCATGAACCGGTCGAGCAGGTCGTGGATGAGGCGCTCCACGCGGTGGCGTGCCTCGGGATCCTCGAGCAGCCGCCCTAGCCGCTCCATCGCGAGGGGGAGGTAATCGTTGATCGCGTGCTCGACGGCGGCGACCAGGCCCTGCGGAATCAGCTCCTCGAGCGTCCGGCCGGGGGCCAGGACGTGATTCGCCGCCCCCTCCAGGTGGCGGTTGACCGTCTGCTCGAACGCCTCCGAATTCGCCAACCGCGCCAGCCACTCGTCCAGGCTGTCGCGTACCGCGTCGAGCCGCTCCTCGTCGAGGGCCGTCGACAGCGGCTCATCGCTGAGCGTTTGTCGAACGTGGTCCAGGAGGCGCTCCGCCTCGGTCTGAAACTCCGGTGATTCCACCGCCTTCTGAATCTGCTCGCGACCCTCGTCCAGCACGTGCTCGGCGAGCGCCCGCAGCTCCTCGAGGGCGGACGGGGGGAGCAGGTCCGCGAGGGCGGGCTGATCGCCCTCTACGAGGGCGACGATCAGCTCCCGCAACCGGGTCTGAAAGGCGTCCCTCAGCTCCTCGTCCCGCAGCTCCGCGGCAATGTCCTCGGAGGTGAGCAACTGCCCGCCGACCACTCGGCCGATCGAGCTGGCGAGCCGCTTCTGGTTCTTGGGGACGGCACCCTGGAGCCAGCGCACTCGCCGGCCCGCCACGCTCGGCGGCTCGTACGGGTGGAACAGCATCCACACCGCGATTCGGTTCGTGACGCCTCCAGCCAGAGCGCCGAAGAAGATCGTGAGTGCCGCGCGAAGCCAGTCGACCGAGAACGCCATCACGGGAGGGGGAGCTCCACGGTCAGACCCTGGAAGCGAAACGACTCCCCGTCAGCGACCAGCTCACCGGAGATGCGGATGGCGCGGCGCGCCGTCGGTGAAGCGGGTCCCGGCATGTCCTCCTCCGGCGTGATCCGCAGCTCGCCGCTCAGGTCCGCCTGCGGGATGACGAACAGCCAGCCCGTGGGCCCGCGCGCGGAATCCGCGGAATCCGTGGGAGCGGCGGGGTCGCCGGAGGCTTGGGCCGGGGTCGCCTCGCTCGAGTCCGAGTACGTGGGCACGAGCGTTACATCCGACCAGCTTCCCGGGGTCCCGTGCAGCCACGTGCGAGCCACCGCTGGCTCGTCGGGCTGGACCGATGCTTCGATCAGGAGTGCGTTGCCGAGCGTGTCCGCGAGCAGAAATACCCGGTCCGCTGTCGGCTCAGGTGGTGAGTCGAGCGATCTCGCGGCTCTGTGGAAGAACACGAAACCCGCGCTCAGGTCCTCTCCCGTTTCGAGGCCTGCTAGATAAAGGGCCTGCACCTGGCCCGTGGCGCCGGTCCACGCCGCGATCTCGTCCCCCAATCGCAGATGTACGTCCGTCTCGCCGCGCCGGAAGCGTAGACCCACGACCTGTGCGCCGTCCCCTACCAGAATCCCGAGCGCGTCGGTGGGGAGAAGCCGCCACCCTGCTCGGGGCACGGGGAGCGAATCCTGCACCCCGAGCACCCGCGTCCACGATCCTTCCCGCGACAGCCAGGCGGCGTAGTTGCGGACGAGCCGGGACCCACCTGTCTCGTTGCGGAACGTCGAATAGAGCGCCTCATCGCCCCCGGCGGAGGTGAACGCGTAGGTGGTCAGGTAGCGGGCGGCGGCGGGGGCGCCGGCGCTCGCGGCGGTCAGCTCGGGTGTGTCGCTGGCCTCGGGAATCGGGGGCGGGTCACCGCACGCGGCGCACGCGAGCCCCAGGCCGACGGCGACCGCAGCGAATGCCGCGCGCGAGAGCTCGAGACCGTACATGCGTCTGGCAGGTAAGAGTGTCGCGGTCGTCAACGGCCTAAGCAGGCCGCTGCAGGACGTGAGGGGATCGCGTTACGAGCGCCGTGGGGGCAGATCCAAGGCGGCGCGACGACGCGATGTCGTGAGCCATCGGGGAGGAGCGACAACACAGGAGATGCCCCCACGCCGCCGTAACCCGCAGGGCGCATGGGGTTGTGGCCGAATACGGCGTCACTCGTCGTCGACGATGCTCGAGCATCGCCTTCCTCCTCGTTCCTTGTCTTCGACTCACAAGACCCATGCGCGCGACGTACTCACGTCCTGCAGCGGCCTGCTACTACGCGCTCGCCTCCGCGCGCGCCCGATCCTGTCGCAGCCGCGTATTCGGGCCCAACGCCCGATCGAGCGTCGAGAGAGTGCGCACGATCCGGCGCCGGTTGCCTCCCAGGTCGCCCTTGCCGACTCGAGAGCGCGACAGAACGTCTACCCAGGTCAGTCCATTCTCGTCCAGACCGACCCAGATCGTCAGATCGTCGATGAACCGAAAGACCGGTGTGCGGCAGCGTACCGTGATGATCCCCAGCTCTTCGTCCTTGTGCGCGAGGACCCAGCCCCGGCGCGACTCGACCTGGTCCAGAATCGCGTCCCACACCTGAGCGAAGGGCGCCGCATACACCCGGCCTTCGGGCCCGCCCTCCGCCCGGGTATCCGCGACGTTCTCGCTCAACCACCGCCGCAGCGTCTCACTCAGAACGTTGTCGTCGCGCGCAGAACTCACGGTGTGACAGCGTGTTGGGGATTCCGAACGAATCCGGTTGACCGTCTCGACCGCCCCACGGTACGTTGCCGGACGCCATCGCTCGGCCAATGCGGGGATGATCCACGGCTCCCGCGCCCGGCGATTCCCGAACCCATGCACGAGCACCCGCGGGTGGTCGAAGGATTCCAGCAAACATGCAGGCCATAATACCGCTGGCGGGGAAGGGTACAAGAGTCCGGCCCCACACCCACACGCGCCCCAAGCCGCTTCTGCGAGTGGCGAATCGACCCGTGCTCAGCTACGTGGTGGAGCAGCTGCAAGACATCGGCGTCGATGAGATGATCTGCATCACCGGCCATCTGGCCGGTCAGATCGAGGAGTTCCTGGCGCGGGAATATCCGTCGATGCCGGTGCGCTACGTCGAGCAGGTGAAGCAGCTCGGTACGGCGGACGCGATCCGACTGGCCGAGCCATTCGTGTCAGGGCCGATCCTCATCCTGTTCGTGGACACGCTGTTCGAGGCGGACTTCAGGGTGATCGGCGAGCGTCCGGACGATGCCGGGATCATCTGGGCCAAAGAGGTCGAGGACTACCAGCGATTCGGCGTCGTGGTGACCGACGAGGACGGCTACATGCTCCGGATCGTGGAGAAGCCGAGCGAGCCGATCTCCAAGCTCGCCAACATCGGCGTCTACTACGTGCGCGATCATGAGCTCATGTTCGAAGGGATTCACGAAGTCATGGGCCAGGATCCGCAGCTGGGGGAGTTCTTTCTCACCGATGCGTTTCAGTACATGATCGACCGCGAGGCGCGCCTGTACACGGCCGAAGTCGGCGGGTGGTTCGACTGCGGGAAGCCGGAGACCGTGCTCGAGACGAACCGAGCCATGCTCGAGCGGGGTCACGCCGCGCCTCCGGGCGGAGAGCTCTCGGGCATCGAGGTACGGGATCCGATCGCCGTAGCGACCGATGTGAAGCTCGAAGAGGTACGGCTGGGGCCGAACGTGAGCCTGGCGGCCGGTTGCACGGTCCGCCGCAGCCGGCTCCGCGACTGTATCGTGGGAGAGGGAACCGTGATCGAGGACTGCGATCTGCACGATTCTCTCGTCGGGGACCACGCGCGGCTCCACGGCGTACAGGGACGCGTGAACGTCGGGGATCACTCCGAGGTGAGTGGCCGTCCGTCTCCGCAGCGCGCCGAATCGAGCCGGCTGGGATCGTGAACCGCGACGACCTGATATACGACTGGAACGAGCTCCCGGGGAGCTTCGAATACGATTCGACCTCGGTAGAGCTGGATGACGAGACCCTTCGGGACGGGCTACAGAACCCCTCCGTGACCGACCCGCCCGTGGAGAGGAAGCTCGAGCTTCTGCACATGATGGTGGAGCTCGGGATCCACGCCGCCGATATCGGCCTGCCCGGGGCCGGTCCCCGGGCGTACGATGCCGTGCTGGTGCTCGCGCGTGAGATCGCCGACGGAGGGCTCCCGATCTCCGCCAACTGTGCGGCGCGCACCGTGCGAGCGGACATCGAGCCGATCGCTCGTGTCTCGCAAGCGACCGGTCTGAGGCTCGAGGTCGGAGCGTTCATCGGGAGCTCCCCCATCCGGCAGTACGCGGAGGGTTGGGACGTGGAGCACATCCTCGAGTCGACCCGCGAGGCGATAGGATTCGCGGTCGGCGAGGGTCTCGACGTCATGTACGTAACCGAGGACACGACTCGGTCACGGCCGGAGGCCCTCCGCGCCCTGTACACCGCGGCGATCGAGGCCGGCGCGGCCCGCATTTGCCTGGCCGACACCGTGGGCCACGCCACACCGGATGGCGTGCGGCAGCTGGTGCGTTTCGCGAAGGAGATCGTGGCGGACAGCGGTGCCCGGGCAAAGATCGATTGGCACGGCCACCGCGACCGTGGCTACGGGCTCGCGAACGCGATGACCGCTATCGAGGAAGGCGTGGATCGGGTGCACGGGACGGCGCTTGGGATCGGGGAGCGCGTCGGCAACACGGAGATGGACCTGCTCCTCGTCAACCTGAAGCTCCTGGGCGTGCACGAAGCGGATCTCACCCGGCTTCCCGACTATTGCCGGCTCGCGGCCGACATGTGCGGGTTGGAGGTGCCGCACAACTATCCCGTGGTGGGGGCCGACGCGTTCCGCACCGGGACAGGCGTGCACGCAGCGGCGATCATCAAAGCGATGCGTAAGGGTGACCCGTGGCTCGAGGACTGCGTCTATAGCGGGGTTCCGGCATCGGTGGTGGGTTGCCGCCAGCAAATCGAGATTTCCCCGGTCTCGGGCCTGAGCAACGTGAAGTACTGGCTGGGGGAACATGGCTACGACCCACACGATGAGGATCTGTGCGAAGCGGTCTTCGGACTCGCGAAGCGGTGTGACCACACGCTGACGCGGGACGAGATCGAGGCGGAGATCGCCCGCATGCGTAGTTCGGGCTGATGGGAGGAAGAAGCTGATGGGAGGAAGAAGAGGATGATGACGCACCGTATACTCGCCGCCGCCATCGTCGCGACGTTGCCAGGGCTGGCTCACACTACACCCGCCGCCGCACAGGACGAGTCCGTTCCGACCATCCCGGCCGGCGTGCCGGCGGTGTTTCTTCCCGTGCAGGCCACTCGCCCGACGGCAGGGGGCGCCTGGCTGGGCGGCCTGCGCACCGATCGGGAAGTGCGCGATCTGCTCGGCGCCGAGCTCGCGTTCGCGTTCGGCGAGGAGGAAGGCGCGGAAAGCTGGGCGATGCCCGACGACATCACCGCCCGGCTGGAGCGGAACCCGATGATCCGCGTGGACCCGCGACGTCTCGCGTACCACGGTCTCCTGAACAAGCCGGAGCGGAACGCCCAGATATACGAGCCGCTCCACACTCAGCTGCGCCAGCTCGCAGCGCTGTTCGACGCGCGCATCGTGGTCCTCCCGCTGCTCGTCTGGTACCGGGGGCCGACCGAGGAAGAGCGCGAGGTGGTCGCGGCCCGCGGTGCGGAGGGAGAGCAGGCGTGGGGTCGGGCGGTCATGCTCGCGGCGGTGATCGATATCCGCAGGAGCGCCGTGCTGTGGCACGGGTTCATCGAGGGCAAGCCCGCCGAGCCCACCTCGCGCATGTTGCTCACGTCGCTGGCGCTCGAGGCGGCGCGACAGCTCGCCCCATCCTGAACCTCCAGCGGACAGGTAGATGGCATCGATGCACCAGGTCACGTTGATTCCAGGGGACGGGATCGGACCCTCCATCGCGGAGACCGCCGTGCACATCCTGGAGGCGGCGGGGGCGCCGATCGACTGGGACGAGCACGAGGCCGGGATGACGGCCATGGAGAGCCAGCACGACCCTTTGCCCGAGCCGACCCTGGAGTCGATCGAGCGTACGAGAGTGGCGCTCAAGGGACCGCTCACGACTCCGATCGGGTCCGGCTTCCGTTCGGTGAACGTGGCCCTGCGAAAGCATTTTGATCTGTTCGCCAACGTGCGCCCGGCGGTCACCTGGCTGCCCGAGCCCAGATACCCCGACATCGATCTCGTCATCGTGCGCGAGAACACCGAAGGGTTGTACGCGGGGATCGAGCACTTCATCGGGATGGAGAACGACCCGCGGGCCGTGGCCGAGTCCGTGATGCTGATTACGCGCTTCGGGTCGGAGCGTATCGTCCGCTTCGCGTTCGAGTACGCCCTGTCGCACGGGCGCCGGAAGGTGACTCTGGTCCACAAGGCGAACATCCTCAAGTACACGCAGGGGCTTTTTCTCGAGGTCGGTCGTGATGTGGCCCGGGACTACGAGGGCCGGGTCGAGTTCAACGAACGGATCGTCGACAACACCGCGTTGCAGTTGGTCCTGGATCCGTACCAGTTCGACGTGATCGTCACCGAGAACATGTTCGGCGACATCCTCTCGGATGAGGCCGCCGGGCTGGTGGGCGGTCTCGGGTTCGCACCCGGCGCCAACCTGGGCGAGCGTGCGGCGATCTTCGAGGCGGTCCACGGCTCCGCGCCGGATATCGCGGGCAAAGGGATCGCGAACCCGTGTTCGATCTTGCTGGCCGGGTGCTTGATGCTGGACCATTTGGGCGAGACCGGGACCGCCAAGCGCGTACGGACCGCACTCCGAGGGACGCTCCGGGGCGACGCGCTCACGCCGGACCTCGGCGGGTCGGCCACCACCGTCGAGTTCGGCGACGCGGTGATCGAGAACCTGGCAGGCCGGTGAGAGGCTGCAGCGGCCTCCTTGAACGCCACCTGACTTCGGGACGAGGGATGACGGAGCAAAGCGACGAGCTGCACTTCAAAGGCACGCAGTGCGACGGCTGCGGGAAGCTGCACCCGAAGAAGGCGCTGGACGAGGACGGGTGGTGTGCGGATTGTCGCCCCCGAATGCAGCGCCGGATGCGCATCAGCCCGCACGTGATCGCCACCCTCATCGTGGTTCCGTTCGCGATCTGGGTGTGGCAGCTGGACAAGGCCGAGTTCCTTCCGGCCTACGCGTGGCTGATTCCGCTCGGAGCCGCCTACTACCTGGGATTTCGCATCGGTCGCGAAGCCGTCAAGGGCTACCTGCGCTGGCGACGCGTTCGGTGAGCGACAGGCGGAGCCGGCCTGCCGCTCTGTACGCGCTGCCGCTGACCGTATTGGCGGTCATGGGTGGCCTCGTGCTCGCGGCCAACCCGGGACATTACGGGAGCGCCGCGATCGTCGTCGGCTCGTTGACGGCGCTACTGGGCATCGCCCTGACGGTACGCCTGTTTCGAGCCGCCGAGGTCCGCAGACCGGGCGAGAGCACTCGACGCGGGGCCGATCCGACCCGCATCCAAGAAACCGAGGGAGAGATCGAGGTATGAGCTTCGAGGGCGTCGACTACTATGACATGGACTCGCTCCTCGGCGAGGAGGAACGAGCCGTGCGAGACATGGTGCGGGATTGGGTGGAGAGCGAGGTGATCCCGATCATCAATCGGCACTATGTCGAGCACACGTTCCCCACCGATCTGATCCCGAAGATGGGTGAGCTCGGATTCCTGGGCGCGAACCTCCCCGAGAAGTACGGGTGCGCCGAGCTGAATAACGTGGCATACGGGCTGATCATGCAGGAGCTCGAGCGCGGCGACTCGGGCCTCCGCTCTTTCGCGTCGGTCCAGGGATCGCTCGTCATGTATCCGATCTACGCCTTCGGAAGCGAGGAGCAGCGGGTCGAGTGGCTCCCGAAGCTGGCTACCGGTGAGGCGATTGGGTGCTTCGGTCTCACCGAGCCCGATTTCGGCTCCAACCCGGGCGGGATGATCACGCGAGCCGTGAAGGATGGAGAGGAGTGGGTCGTGAACGGCGCCAAGATGTGGATCACGAACGGGTCGATGGCGGACGTGGCGATCATCTGGGCGAAGACGGGCGACCTGGATGACGTGAGCTCGATTCGCGGGTTCATCGTGGAGACCTCCCGCGAGGGGTTCTCCGCGAAGGATCAGGAAGGAAAGCTCTCCCTGCTCGCATCCGATACGAGCGAGCTAGTCCTCCAGGACGTACGCGTGCCCGACGCCAACCTCCTGCCCGACAGCGGCGGTCTGAAGAGCCCGCTCAGCTGCCTCACGCAGGCGCGTTACGGGATCGCCTGGGGGGCGATCGGATCGGCGATGGCGTGCTACCGTGAGGCGCTGGAATACGCGAAGAATCGCGTTCAGTTCGAGCAGGTGATCGCGGCGTATCAGATCCAGCAGGTGCGGCTTGCCGAGATGCTGACGGAGATCACCAAGGCACAGCTTCTGGCGCTACAACTCGGACGCTTGAAGGACGTCGGGAAGATGCGGCCGCAACAGGTCTCGCTCGCCAAGCGCAACAACGTGAACATGGCCTGCGACATTGCCCGTGAAGCGCGGCGACTACTGGGGGCGAACGGGATCCTGGTCGAGTATCAGTCGATGCGCCACATGGCCAACCTCGAGTCCGTATACACGTACGAGGGGACGCACGACATCCACGGGTTGATCCTCGGACACGACGTCACGGGGTTGTCCGCGTTCGGCTAGCCTGGCTCGATCGACCGGGCTCCGCAGATTGGCGTTCCAGACGCGGCAGCCTCGATCAGGCCGAGGATCTCGGACACCGTGGCCTCGCCGCCGTCCTCCCGATACCAGGCCATCTTCCGGTCGAGGAACTCCTCATCCTCGAGCTTCGAGCGATTCTCGAGGGCCCATGTCTGCAGGTCTGCCGGACGCTCGACCCAGCAGCCGACCTGCGTGAACTCCTCGTCGAGGATCAGGATCGTGGGGGTCGCCGCGCGGCCATCGGGTGTGCGGTGCGTCTCCATGATCTCGCGTCCTGCCTCGGAGTCGATGATCCGCATCTCGATCCCATCGGCTTGCTCCGTGAGCAAAGCCAGGTAAGGGGCCGTGTTCACGGAATCGCTGCACCAGTCCTCGGCGACGGCCAGGATACGCCACGTTCCCGTGATGCGGCGCGCGCGGTCGAGCAGCGCCTCCGAGACGACCCCGTTCCCGTAGTGATCCGCCCACATGGCCTTGCGGCGATCCGCCTGCGCGAAGAACTCGTCGAACGTGAGCCCCGAGCGGTACAGCTCCTCCAGGGTCGCGAGCGCGTTGGCTGGGCTGGCGAGCACTTCGTGCGCGTGCGCGCCCGAGAAGAGCGAGGTCGAGAGCATCGTCGTCGGAGCGGCCGACTCGACCGGAGAACCACAGCTCAGCGGAGCCAAAGCGGCGAGGAGAATGGACGCGGATGAAGTCATGGACATCCTCGGTCGGGAATCGGGCAGTTCCTACGGCGCCTGGGGCGAGAGCCGGCCCCCTCCGCCGCGGCTCGTCGATTTGGATGACGGATGAACCTACCCGGCGCTGGCCGGGATGGCTACGCAGGACCGCAACCGTTCGGGATCAGACTCCCGTGTGGACGGGTGCGGCTTTGGCTTCGGGTTTGACGTTCAGGTTGAGCACCCACTCGGGGGGCAGGCCGCGTCGCAACAAATCCTCGAGGCCTTCTAGATTGACCGGCGCGCTGAAGTAGAACCCCTGTACGAAGCGCCCGCCCAGCTCCTGTAGCCGCCTGAGCTGTACCGGCTCCTCGATGCCTTCGATGATGACGTCCATTCCCAGCATCTCCGCCAGGGTCAGAATCGTTCGCACGATCGCCAGTGAGGCCTTGTCTCCCGACAGCGCGTGAACGAACGACCGATCGACCTTGAGGATGTCGACGTCCAGGTCTTTGAGGTAGCCGAGCGAGGAATAGCCCGTACCGAAATCATCGATGGCCACGGTGAGCCCGAGCGCCTTCAGACGGTTGACCTTCTCCCGGTCGACCCCGGCGATGCTCTCGGTGATCTCGAGCTGGAGCCTGGCGATATCGAACCCCACCTCGCCGACGATCCGTTCCACGGCCTCCGCGGGATCCTGCTCTTCCAGGTGGCGCTTCGAGAAGTTCACGCTGATGTAGAAGGAGTCCGAGGTCACGACTCTCTGTTCGATCAGTCCCTTGATCTCCAGACATGCACGCCTCAACACCCAGTGATCCAGCGCGACGATGATCCCGGACTCCTCGGCCAGCGGGATGAAGGTCGTCGGGGCGAGCATGCCCAACTCCGGGTGCGGCCAGCGCACGAGAGCTTCCACTCCCACGATGCGAGTGCCGGCGAGGTCGACGATCGGCTGGTAGTGAAGGGTCAATTCGTCCCGCTGGATCGCGCGACGCAGGTCCCCCTCGAGGTGCACGGGCACGCTGTCGCGCTTCTCCTCGAGCTCGGCGCCGTAGAGCTGGAATCGGTGCCCACCTAACCGCTTGGCCTCGTACATGGCGACGTCGGCCTGTCGCACGAGATCTTCCGGCGACTCCGTATCGGACGAGCTGAGCGCCACGCCGATGCTGGCTCCGGTCTCGAAGTCACCCATCGGGAGCCGGATCGGCTCGCTCAGAAGGTCCGCGATTCTCTTTCCCGCGCCCAGGGCCGCGTTGACGTCGGAGATGTCCTCCAACAGGATCGCGAACTCGTCTCCGCCCAGCCGGGCTACCGTGTCGCCTCCTCGCAGGAAACAGCTGAGCCTCGACGCCACCTGCTGGAGCAGCAGATCGCCGGCCGCGTGGCCGGCGCTGTCGTTCACCGCCTTGAAGCGATCGAGGTCGAGATACAGGAGCGCGACCTGCGCGCCCGTCCGCGCTCCGCGCTCGATCGCGTGCTCGAGTCGATCCTGAAACAGGGATCGATTCGGGAGGCCGGTGAGATAATCGTGCAGCGCCTGCGTCTCGAGCTTGCGCTCGGTCTCCTTCCGCTGCCCGATGTCTCGGGCGATCTGATAGGCGCCCAGGACGTCATCATCGACGACGATCGGAACCGTGGTCAGCTCGACCTCGACCAGCTGCCCGTCCCGGTGCTGGAGTGCGGTCTCCATCGTCTGGGGCGCACCCCTGGTCGCTCCTTTCAGGGTCTTGAGCACCCGGTTCCGGTCCTCGGAGCTCACGTACCCCGCGAAGGCCGTCCCGCGGGTCTCTTCCTCGTTCCAACCGGTGAGGCGCGTGAAGGTGGGGTTCACGCGCTCCACCGCGCCTCCTGGATCCAGGGACACGACCGCATCCACGTTGTTCACGAACAGGGATTGGTACCGCTTCTGCGTGCGTCGATGGCGCCGGCTGTCTCGCCGCACCTGGGCACGCCAGGCGACGAGCAGGCCGACCAGCAGGACCGCTAATATCGGGAGGATCTGTTGTAGCACAGGCGCTTTTCGAGCTTGAGGAACAGTCCCCATTGCGGCGCCCCGGATCGGCTGCGCCATCCCCACGTCAGGCGGTTCAGGCCCGCAGGAACCGAGCCGCGTTCGCTGAACCCGCGTCGATGGGCGTAAGCGTCAATGTGGCAACATGTTACACCTCCGGTTGCGCGGAGTGGCCAAAACCCCGGAACCGCGTATCGCCGGGCCGCGCGGGGTCTCGCAGTGCGCCGCGCTCGCAGCTCTCTGGCCCTCGATCTTCGGACCGGGTAGTGTGGCTGCTCGCACCGAGGGCCGCGCGCCCGAGCCGAGCACCGTGGGCGCCCGCCGGAGCCCCTGCAGGCAGATCTCTTCGGGTAGGAGCCGATGCATCGGGAGATCGAACCGGGTTTCTACTGGATCCAGGAATGCGGCCCCCACCGTGAGGGGATCGCTGAGGCCGTTCGCGCCCGCGGCGGCACCTGGTGTCCATCGGGCCGCGAGCTCCACGTGCCGCAGAACGCATATCTACTCCGAGGCGAGCGAAGTCTGCTGTTCGACACCCTCTCGCCCGCGGGTGGCGAGCTGATCATTGATGAGCTCGACCGGGTCCTTGACGGTGCGGATCTCGACTATCTGGTCATCTCACACCCGGATGTTCCGCACGCCGGGAACACCGCCCGGATTATGCGCCGCTATCCCGAGGTCCAGCTCGTGGCCCCGGGCGAAGGAGATACGCACGCGCTCTACCGGCTGGATCAGGCACTCAAGGTCCGACCCGGCGACGAGATCGACCTCGGCGGCCCGATCGTGCGCTTCCACGAAGCCACGTTCCTGGACGCGGCGTTGCACGTGTGGATGACCGAGGTGCACACAGCGACGCTCTTCCCGGTCGACTGGTTGGGCTTCCCTCACCTGGACGGGGAATGCATGCGCTTCGCAGACGAGCTCGACGTGAAGATCGGCATCGAGCGGCTGACCGAGTTCCACAGCAGGGTCCTGTTCTGGTTCCAATACGTCGACGTCGGCAAGACACGCGCGGAGGTCGACCGTCTCGCTCGAGAGTTTCGCCCGCGCCGAATCGCTCCCGCACACGGGCTGGTGATCCGACGCGACGTCGAGCGCTACTTCGAGCTCATGAAGGACGTGGTGAGCCGCGTGGCGGAGACCGGTCGCGTCGGGGTGCTGTGAATGACTGACTCGGCGAGCAGCACGGGGTCGGCGGCAGCCCCGGACGCGAGCACGACCGTGCGGCTGACGGATGACGTGGAGTGGATCAGCGAGTGCTATCCGATCGGGGATCGTCACCTGCACGTGTCTCTATATCTGATCCGGGCAACGGGCGGCAACATCGTGGTCGATTCCGGATCGTTCTACCACAGGGAGAGCATCGAGTCGCGGCTGACCGCCGCTACGCGCGGCCAGGGCATCCAGGCCCTCATCCTTTCGCATTCGGATTACCCTCATTCGGGCAACATCCCCACGTTCCGCGGGGAGTGGGGCGACTTCGAGATCGTCGCGTCGTGTGCCGATGCCGGGGTGCAGGGTTTGCCCTACGCGCGGCGGTCCAGGATCGGAGAGACGCTCGATGTCCTGGGACGCGAGTTCACCTTCCTGGATCCACCTCTGGCCGATCGGTCGCACACGACGTGGATCTATGATCGAGAGTCGCGCGTCATGTTCGTCGCGGATGGGTTCGGTAACTACCACGAGCCGGGCGCCTGTCGGCTGATGTCTTCCGAGTTGCCCGAGGAAGGTCGCGAGCTCGGGGTTGCGGACTTTCACCGGGGTGCCCTCAAGTGGCTGCGCTACGTGGACCCGCCCCGCCTGAGCGGTACGCTTCGGCGCATGTTGGACGAGCACCCTGTGACCTTCGTGGCACCCATCCATGGGAACCCGATCGCGGCCGCCGGCCTGGAGGACTACCTGAGCACTCTGGAGACAGCGGTGTCCGAGATCGCAGCCGCTTACACGGTTCCAACCGCGCAGCATTCACGAAGCCGATCGGAGGACTCTCGATGAACGTTCTTTGTCTCGGGGGCACGGGCACGGTGGGCAGCCAGGTCGTCGCTCGCCTGGTGGAGCGCGGCGCCTCCGTGCGTTGCATGACGCGCTCGGAGGAAGTAGCGGGCTCGACCGTGGACGGTGTCTCGTACGTGAAGGGTGACCTGGAGGACCCGGCCAGCCTCGGGCCCGTCTTCGGTGGGATCGACCGCCTGCACCTCCTGACCCCGGTGCACCCGAACGAGGCCGCGCTCGGGGCCGCCGCCATCGATGCCGCGCAGAACACGGGTGTCGGGCGCATCGTGCTCCATTCGGTTCACCGGGTCGACGACGCACCCCAGATCCCCCACTTCGCCAGCAAGATCCGCATACTGGAAGCGATCGAGACGTCGGGGATTCCGTGGGTGACGGTCGAACCCAACAACTACTACCAGAACGACTACTGGCTCAAGGACCCGATCCTTCAGATGGGAATCTACCCGTCGCCCGTTGGCTCCGTGGGTCTCAGTCGCGTCGACGTCCGAGACATCGCCGACGCGACCGTGAACGCCCTCCTCGACGAAGGCCACGAGGGGGTACGGTATCCACTCGTCGGCCCCGAGGTGCTCACGGGAGAGGACACGGCCGCTGCCTGGAGCCGGGGGCTGGGACGCGAGATCCACTACGTGGGCGATGACCTCGACGCCTGGGAGGAGGCCGCCCGCGGGATGATGCCGGAATGGATGGTCGAGGATGTCCGCATCATGTTCGAGCACTTCCTGGCGCGTGGTCTGACAGCCACGGATGAGGATCTGGCTCTCCAGGATCGCGTGCTCGGTCACCCGCCGCGCCGCTTCGAGGACTTCGTCGCCGAGACCGTGGCGATGTGGACGGAGGGCTGAACGAAAGCGCAGGTGCACTCGGTACCGCGCCGAGGCGCGCTCGCCCCACCACTTGAATCAGCGCCCCGCTCGATCGGCGGGGCGCTCGTGCTTCAGCGGTAGAACCAATTCACCAGGCTCATCGGGATGGCCGGGAGGTAGGTCACGAGCACCAACACCGCGAATAACACCGCGATGAACCGGACGTTGACCTTGCTCACCTCCCAGATGTCCGCCTTGGCCACCGAGCACGCCGTCACGAGGACGCTGGCCACGGGTGGAGTCTGCTGGCCGATCCCCAGGTTGAGCGTCACGATGAGCCCGAAGTGGATCGGGTCGATCCCCGCGGCGTGCACGAGCGGCATCACGATCGGCACCACCAGGATGATGGCTGCGGCCGAGTGGAGGAAGAGCCCGATGATTAGGAAGAAGACGTTCAGAAGCGCGAGGATCAGCCACCTGCTCTCCGTGACGGACATGATGCCGGACGCGACGCGCTGCGGGAGCTGCTGCTCGGTCAGGAAATCGCCGAGCAGGGCGGAGGTGGCGACGAGCAGCATCACCACCGCCGTCTGCACGCCCCCCTCGAGCATCGCCTCCCGCAGGTGGGCCAGATCGAGCTCGCGGTAAACCAGGCCTCCGATCGCGAGCGCGGCCACCACCGCCAGCCCCGCGCCCTCGGTCGCGGTCACCCACCCGCTGAAGATCCCGCCCAGGATGATCAACGGGAGCAGCAGCGCCCAGCCCGCTTCCCTGAACGTCCGCCACACGCGGCGCACCTGAAACGATTCTTCGACCGGGAAACCGTGACGCCGCGCGAGCATATACGCCACGAACATGAGTGAGCACCCGCCGATCACGCCCGGGATGATGCCCGCCACGAACAGCTCGACGATCGAGCTCTCGGACATGACGCCGTAGATGATCATCGGGATGGAAGGCGGGATGATCACCGCGAGCGTCGCGGCCGATGACATGACCGCCGCAGCGAAGGGCTTCGAATACCCCCGTCTCTCCATCGCCGGGATCAACAGCGAACCGAGCGCGGCTACATCGGCAACCGCCGAGCCCGAGATCTCCGCGAAAAACAGGGACGCGCTGATGCTCACCATCGCTAGTCCGCCCCGGATGAAGCCCACCAGCGCCGACGCGAACGCGATCAATCGACGCGAGATCCCCGTCGCGTTCATGATCGCTCCCGCGAGGATGAACAGCGGGATAGCGATGAGGGGGAACGACGTGGCGCCGTCGAACAGGACCAAACCCGCGTTGGGGAGCACCGCCGCGCCGGAGGTGAGGACCATCGCGAGAATCGCGACGATCCCCAACGCGACCGCGATTGGCACGTTGAGGGTCACGAGCACGACCAGCCCCAGGAACATCAGGAAGAGCGTCACGGCTCGGCCCCGGGAGCTTCGCGCCGGCGGTGCGGCGCCAGCGCATCGGGCACGCTCAGCAACTCGGCCACGATGAAGAGGAGCGCCGCGATCGGGATCACCGACTGCGCGAGAATGGCGGGAACCCACGGGAGACTGACCAGCGTAGTCCCGCCGAGGACCCGGAGGACCCGCCAGCCCGCCCACGCCACGACGACGAAGAACCCGATCACGGCGGTCTCCGCGAGAGCCACGGCCAGCAACCTCCAGCGCCCGCGGAGTCGCTGAACGGCGGTCGGAACTCCGATGTGCGCTCGCTTCAAGGCGGCCAGCGCCGCGCCATAGTAGGTGAGCCAGGCGAGGAGTATGGACGCGATCTCGTCATACCAGACCAACGCCGCACCCAGCTTTCGGAACACGACGCCCACGACGACGACACCAGCCAGGAGGGCCATCAGGATCAGGACGGCCGCTTCCAGGAATCGCTCCACGACCGTTCTCAGGTGGGTGCTGCCGCGCGTACTCGTGGATGGCTCGCGAGCGCGCGACACGGGCGGCTCAGGCGTCTCGGAGCTGCGCGAGTCAGCCGCCGGCAACGGAGGTGGCCTTCTCGATCAGCTCCTGACCGCCCTCGACGGCTGCCGCGAATTCCTCGTACACCGCACCGCTGGCCCGCAGGAAAGCGCCGCGGTCCACGTCGTTCACCTCGATCCCCGCCTCGCGCATCTCCTGCAAGAGCTCGTCGTCAAGGCGCTCGGCGGTTTCGTGAACGAACGCCTGGACTTCGCGCGCGATCTCCGCCACCGCCACCTGAATGTCCTCGGGAAGCCGATCCCACCGAGCCGTACCGACCATGACGAACGCGGGCGAGTAGACGTGCTCGGTCAGCGAAAGGTACTTCTGCACTTCGTGTAGCCGGCCGCCGCGAATCTGCGTGAACGGGTTCTCTTGACCGTCCATCACCCCGGTCTGCAGCGCGATGAACACCTCTGAGTAGGGCATGGGCGTGGGGTTCGCCCCAAGGGCCTGAAACAGCTTTACTCGCCAGACGCCACGGGGTGTGCGGAGCTTGATGCCGCGCAGATCCTCAGGCGCCACGATCGGGCGCCGGTTGTTCGTGACGTGCCGGAATCCGTTCTCCCACACCGCGAGCAGCCGGTACCCCTGCGCCTCCGCGAGCGGGGCCAGATCGGGCCACACGACTTCCTCCTCGATGCGCTTCATGTGCTCGCGGTCCCTCACCAGATAAGGCATCTCGAACAGACCGAATTGCTCGATGGTCGAGGACATGATCGTCGCGGGCAGGGACAGGTCTACGGTCCCGAGCTTGAGCTTCTGGAGCAGGATCTCATCGCCGCCGAGTTGGCTCGCTCCGAACACCGTCATCTCGACCCGCCCGGCCAGGCGCTCGTTGACTCGCCGCGCGAACTCGTTCACCGCCAGGTCATAAAGCGAGCTCGGCCCGCCGACGTGCCCGAACTTGAGCTCGATCACGCCGTCGTCCGAGGATCCGCCCCCGCACGCGAGAGCCGGAAGCGCGAGCGCCAGGAGGACAGGAGCGAGGAGGGCGAGGGCACCCGCGGGCCGGCTACGCTCCGGAACGGTGCCGGGCACCGATCGACCGCGTCCGCGCCGGAGCGTCACGGCCCATCCGCCGGGGCCGCCAGGAACTCCAGCGCCGCGTCCACGCCCCCCTTTGCGTGCGGCACGCCGGCCAGACCGAGGCCCATCTCCACACCGCACAACGCCCCGGCCAGCGTCAGCTCGTTGAGATCGCCCAGGTGACCGATGCGGAACACGTCGCCCTGGAGCCTCCCGAGCCCGGTGCCCAGCGACATGTCGAAGCGCTCCAGGATTACACGACGCAGCTCGTCCGCATCCGGGCCCTCGGGCATCAGAACCGTGGTGCCCGAGTTGGAGTACGCGGTCGGATCCACGGAGTAGTTCTCCAACCCCCAGGCGGCTACCGCCCGACGCGTCGCCTCGGCGAAGCGCGCGTGGCGGGCGAAGACGCGATCCAATCCTTCCTCGCGCAGCATCGTCAGGGCTTCCTCGAGTCCGTACAGGAGACCGGTGGCGGGCGTGTACGGGAAGAACCCTTCCTCGTTGAACCGGAGCATGTCGCCCCAATCCCAGTACGCGCGTGGGAGGCGCGCCCGCTCGTGCGCATCGAGGGCCTTGCCGCTCACCGCCGTGAAACCGAGCCCGGGCGGCAGCATGAGCCCTTTCTGCGATCCGCTCACCGTCACGTCGACGCCCCACTCGTCGTGCCGGTAGTCGGTCGCCCCCAATGATGACACCGCGTCCACCATCAGCAGCGCGGGGTGTCGGGTCCGATCGATAGCCGCTCGGATGGCAGCTATGTCACTGGTGACGCCCGTGGATGTCTCATTGTGCACAAGGAGCACGGCCGCGACCGTACGATCCGGGTCATCGGACAGCGCCTCCTCGACGGCACCCGGATCGACAGGCCGGCGCCAGTCGCTGGCGACCTCCTGCACCTCGAGTCCCAGTCGCCGGGCTACATCCTGCCATTTCCCGGCGAAGAACCCCTGGTCGATGCCAAGCACACGATCGCCGGGAGACAGAGTGTTCTGGAGGGCGGCCTCCCAGGCGCCACTGCCCGATGAGGGGAAGACCAGCACCGGCGAGTCCGTCTTGAAGACCGGCCGGAGATCTTGGAGAATCCGCCGTCCCAGGTCGGCGAACTCGGGACCCCGATGATCGATCAGGGCCCGATTCATCGCCCGCAGGACACGATCGGGGACGGGGGTCGGACCGGGGAGCTGGAGGAAGTGTCGTCCGCTTCGGTATCGCAACGCGCGTCCTCGTGTGGGGGAAGTCATCGCGCAGTCGGGCTCGGGCACGATTAGACGGGGGGGCCTGCGGCGCAACGGGGGGTCGGTCCCCGGAGGGAGACGGCCACCTCGCCTTAGGGAGCGCAGATCACCAGGGTTCCAGGCAGAATGCCAGTGTCAGCCTGTCGCGATCGCACCGCACCGCAGGCCGATAGTGCCCATGTGTGGCCGTGTAAGACGTTGTTGTAGTTGATGATGCGAGAGTACGCCGTCTGGGTCTTGCGCCGTCTGGGTCTTGCGCCGGGGTCCCGGCGACCCGAAGCACTGCGGAAGACCGGTTTCACAGCAGACGGATTAGATCATGTCACCGACAAGATTGCCTGGCGACCTGAAGCGACCTGCGCCGAAAGGGCTCGAAGGGCTTGCGGTCGGCGCCCTCGCCGCCGTTACCGTCCTCGCGACCGCTTGGCCGATGCTGCGTGCGACGGAGGAGGACGCGACCCGCAACGCGATCGAGCTGATCGAGATCGCGTACGCCGAGGCGCGTACGCTGGCCATTCGCCACGGTCAGGTGGCCGTCCTGCACATCGACTCGGATGCGGACCGCCTGTGGGTCGAGGTGGACACGACCCAGGGTGCGAGCGGTACCCCCACGGTAGCACGTGTGGTCCAGCCGCCGGCCGTGGAGATCGTGAGCGACCGCACGATGCTCTGCTTCGATCCGCGCGGCCGACTCGTGACGGGCGGAGACTGTCAGCTGCCTCCCGGCTTGATCACCGTGATGACCCGCACGGGGGAGCGGAGCCTGCTGATCGACGCGCAGGGAAGGCTGCTACACCTCTAGCGGGCCAGCACGCGATTGCAGCTAACCTCGCGGCTTGGCGACTTCCTGAAAGGCGGGGTCGTGGCGGCAGTAAAACAAGCCGGCGTGCCTGTGGATCCACTGGTGTCGGCCCTCCCAGGACCTTTCCAGGAATCTGCCCGCTCGCGCGCAGTCTCCTAGGGCGGCGGCGATGCCAGCCCGTTCGAGCATCTCGCCGGGGCGATTGCCGAACGCCACCAGTTCCCGGTCCATTCGCTCGGCCTCCTCGCGGCGTCCCGCACGCGCGGCCACGACGCCCCGGATGCTCAGTTCCGCTGTCCTCGTCCGCCGCCACTGGCCTTCGGGCACGCTGTCGGGGCGGATCACTGTCGAAGCTTCAAACCCGGATCCGCCGAGGACCCTCCAGGCTTCCTCCGCCCGATCCAGGTGAAGCAGAACCCCGACAATCGGCCACGCTCCACCTTCGCCCTCTTCCCGCCGACGCTCAGTCAACCGACGGGCGAGCTCGTCGAGGATCTCTCGGCCCGCTCGAGTCTGGTCGTGCCAGAGAAGCTCGACCGCCATCTGGAACTCGAGCCCGTCCCTAGCTTCGCGTTCCAATGGTTGGCCGCTCAGTTCGCTGACCAGAGAGAGCACCTGAGCGATCGATCGCGGAGACGTGACGGCGGCCATCAACCTGCTGGTCGCGTTCCAAAACGAGGTACAGGCCATGGTCACGGGCGGAACGCTGACGCTCGAGCAAGGTCAGCCCCTCGTCAATACCGCCCAGACGGCGATCGACCAGCTTAGCGCCTGAACTGAACTCCACGGGCGGCTCGCGCTGAGCCGCCCGTTCCTACTCGAAGCGGAGCGCCTCGATCGGGTCCACGCGGCCGGCCCGGTGCGTCGGCCAATAGCACGCCGCCGCGGCCACGGCCGCCAGGAACAGGGCCGCGAGCGCGAACGTCACGGGATCGCTGGTGCTGATCTCGAACACGAGGCTCTGCATGAGCCTGGAGAGCGCCAGCGCCCCGAGCCCACCGATCGCGACGGCGATCAGCACGAGACGCAGCCCGCCCTTCACGACCTGCATCGCGACGGCCCTTGCGCTGGCCCCGAGCGCCATGCGTACTCCGAACTCCTGCGTGCGCTGGCTCACGCCGTACGACATGACGCCGTACACGCCCACGCTCGCCAGGAGCAACGCCACGAGCGCGAACAGCCCCAGCACCAGCATCGTGAACCGCCGAGCCGCGAGCGCCTCGCCGAGCAGATCGGTCATCGTGCTCACGTTGAACAGGGGGAGGTTGGAGTCCATCGCCCTGAGCTCGGCCCGGATCGAGCCGACATGCATGGAGGGGTCGCCCGACGTGCGAGCGACGATGGTCATGCCGGACCAGTCCTGCCACTGCAAATGGTGCCAGTAGATCTTGTCGCGCGCCTCCGTCTCGGGGCCCTGGTGCCGCACGTCGCCCACGACCCCGATCACTTCGGCCACCAGCGTATCGCCCCACGGCATGGAAATCGTGCGGCCGATCGGATCCTCAGACGGCCACAGGTCGCGCGCCAACGCCTCGCTGATCACGATCCGGAGCGGCACATCGCGCGTATCTCGCCCGTCGAACAGACGGCCGCGGATGACGGGAATGCCGAGCGTGCGGTGGTAGTCCTGGTGCACCCAGCGGAGGTCGGCGACCGGAAGCTCGCCCGGCTCAGGCACCGGTCGATCGTTGGCCCAGAACGAGGTCGCCGACCCGCTCCCGGCCAGAGGGAGGAAGGTGATCGCGCTCGCGGCGCTCACGCCCGGGATGCTTCGTACCCGGCCGACCAGCTCCTCGAAGAACTGAACGCGGTCGGCCTCCTCCTCGTATACGCGCCCCGGGAGCGCGACCTCGGCGGTGATCAGCCCGTCGGTTTCGAACCCCACGCCGAGGTCCAAGAGGTTCGCGAAGCTGCGCAGCAGAAGCCCGCTCCCCACGAGAAGAATGAGGGCGAGCGCCACCTCGGCGACGACGAGGGCGCTCCGGGCGCGCAGCAGACCTCCGCTTCTCCCGGCTCGAGCTCCTCCTTCCTTGAGCGACCCGGCCAGATCTGGCCGAGAGGCCCTGAGAGCGGGCGCGAGCCCGAATACGAGACCGGTAAGGGCGGATATGCCCAGCGTGAACGCGATCACCGGTCCGCTGACGGAAACGTCCGCAAGCCTGGGGATATCAGGGCCCAATCTCAGAAGGGCATCCACCAGCACGAACGCCAGGCCCAGGCCCAGGGCTCCACCAGCCAGTGCCAGGATCGAGCTCTCCGTCAGGAGCTGCCGGACCAGTCGCAAACGGCTCGCACCCAGGGCAGTCCGCAAGGCGACCTCCTGTTGCCGCCCAACCGAGCGCGAGAGCAGGAGATTGGCCACGTTGGCACACGCGATGAGCAGGACGAACGCGACCGCGCCGAACAGAATCAGGAGCGGTGTTCGCGCCTCCCCGACCACCTGCTCCTGAAGGGACACCACGTTCACCGTCCACCCCGACTGGCGGTCCGGGTACTCCATCTCCAGCCGGCTGGCGAGCGTGCTCATCTCGGTCTGAGCGCGTTCGATCGACGTACCTGGCTCGAGCCGCCCGAGGACCTGGAGCCAGCGCCCGCTCGCGTCCCGAATCTCGTCCGGGAACTGTTGCGGCATCCAGATGTCCTGCGTCCCGGTGGCGTTGAAGGAGTACGGCAGGAAATCGAACCGGAAGCCCTCCGGAAGCACGCCGATCACGGGGAGCTCGAACCCGTTCAGGTTCAGGGTACGCCCGATCACATTGGAGCTCCCCCCGAACCGGCGCTGCCAGAAACCGTGGCTCAACAGGATCGGTCTCGGTCCGTCCCCCGCCCGATCGTCCTCCGGCAGAAACACGCGCCCGTGCGCGGCATTCACCCCGAGCAGGGGGAAAAAGCTCGCGTTCACGGACACCACACCCACGCGCTCGGCGTCCTCTCCCTCGACCAGATTCTGGCTGAACCACGTGATCGCAGCGAGATCTTCGAACGAGCTGCTCTCCTCGCGCCACGTCACGAAGTTGGCGCCCGAGACGACGTTGGTCGGATTGGCCCGCGGGATGTTGTGCTCCCACACCATCACGAGGCCCTCGGGGTTCTCGAAGGGGAGGGGCTGGAGGAGGACGCCGTTGAGGACGCTGAAGATCGCCGCGTTCGCTCCGATCGCGAGCATGATCGTTCCAATCACGACCGCGGAGAAGACGGGGCGTTTGATGAGGCCCCTGAGGGCGTACCGGATGTCCTGCATCAACACGTCGAACCTCCACTCTTCCCGACGTAGCCATATGGCGTGAGCCAACGCTCCCGCGCTTCTCCCGAGCAGATCCAGGGACTCGAACGCGCCCGGCCCTCTGCCCGTCGCCTCTCTCCTCTTCTCCAGTTCCGCCCACCGATGGAGGACCTCGGCCTCCCACTCCGCGCCCCAGGTTCGACGCTCCGAGCCAGGGGCCACGTGGCCGGCGGCTCGCACCAATCCGAGGCAGATGGAGAGCACCGCGTTGGCCGTGGAGCTCGGAGGTTGGGTCATGGATCCTGACGCGTCAGCTCGACGCCGTCTCGAGACCTCGCAGGTCTCTTGGCAGAGCCCGTTCGACGGCGCGAATCCGCTCCGCTTCCTCGAGCAAGCGTCGCTGTCCGTCTTTCGTGATCTGGTAGTACTTGCGTGGTGGGCGCTTCTCCCGCTGCGCGACCCGCTGGTCCTCCCATTTGGCTCTCAGCAGACCCTGTCGCTCCAGGCGGCTCAAAGCCGGGTAGACCGTCCCGCTCGCCAGAGCGGTTCGGTCCATGATGTCGAAGCCATACCGCGAGCCGGCGGCTACCGCATACAGGACTTGAATCGTCGTGAGTCCCAGCGTCTTTCGAACCATGGATCACCTTGCCTGGGCCGATACCGTTTTCGCGTGCGACGGCGCACGTGTATAGTAATGCTAGCTATGTAGCACATCTGCCGCAAGCGGCGGGAGTTCCGGGGTGCGGTGCGAGAGGACCCTCCGGACGTGCAGCGTGGACGATGACCCCCTACTCTATTCGGCATCGTTCACCACAGGCTTCGCCGGAGGTCGTCAAAGATGCACCGTTCGTTCGATCCGTCCCGCACACAGCTTCTCTCGATCGTCGTGCTGAGCGCGCTGGCGCCCGCGGCCAGCGTGGCCCAGGAGCCCGACCAGCTCCACGACGCAGCCCTTGGAGTCGTCGATTTCCCCGTGTCGTGCGACTCGGGCATACAGACGGACTTCAACCGGGCCGTGGCCCTGTTGCACCACATGCAGTACGTGGAGTCGCGCGCGGCGTTCGAGGCAATCGCGAAGGCTGATCCTTCCTGCGCGATGGCGCACTGGGGCGTCGCCGTGACCCTGTTTCAGCCCCTTTGGCCGGCGCGACCGACCCCCGAGCACCTGATGCGCGGGTGGGAGGAGGTGCAAAAGGCGGTCGAGTTGGGAGCAGGCACGGATCGCGAGCGGGCGTTCGTCGCGGCGGCCGAGGCGTTCTACGCGGGGCCCGAGACCGCCGACTGGTGGACGAGGATCCGTCGCTGGGCCGCGGCCATGGAGGAAGCGTACGCCGCACACCCCGACGACCTCGAGACAGCCGCCTTCTACGCCCTCTCGCACATGGCGGCCGGGCTGGTGGCGGAGAACCGGATGGTTCATCAGGAGAGGGCCGCCGAAGTGCTCCTCGGCGTATACGCGCGGGAGCCGATGCACCCCGGCGCGCTCCACTACACGATCCACGCGAACGACGTAACGGGTCGAGCCGACGAGTCGCTGGATATCGTTCGGAGCTACGACGACATCGCCCCCAGCGTGCCTCACGCGTTGCACATGCCCACGCACATCTTCGTCCGCCTGGGCGCATGGCCCGAAGTGATCACCTGGAACCGCCGCTCGGCCGATGCCGCGCTCGAGCTGCCGGCCGGTGACCGCGTGTCGAACCACTACCCGCACGCGATGGACTACCTGCTGTACGCGTACCTGCAGCGCGGTGAGGACGGACGGGCCCTGGCCGCCCTGCGCGAGGTCATCCACCGCGAACAGGCATACCAGCAGGAGTTCTCGAGCGCGTTCCACGTCGCGGCGATGCCGGCCCGCTACGCTCTCGAGCGTCGTGCGTGGGGGGAGGCGGCCCGAGTGACCCCGCGCGCACGGGCCTCGGTCGATTGGGACCGGTACCCGTGGCCGGAGGCCCTCAGCTGGTTCGCACGCGGCCTCGGGGCCGCACAGACAGGCGATCTCGAGGAGGCGGTCAGGGCGGAAGAGCGGATGCGAGCGCTCCGGGACCAAGCGGCTGAGGCGGGTGAACGAGGTTTCGCGACCTATATCGAGATCGACCGGATCGTCCTTGCTTCACGCATTGCGCACGCACGCGGCAAGAGCGAGGGAGCCGTCGCGCTGGCTCGGACGGCCGTGGAGTGGGAGGAAGGCATCCAGAAGCATCCCGTGTCCCCCGGCTCGCTCCTTCCAGCCAACGAGGCGCTCGGCGATCTGTTGATGGAGCTCGGTCGTCCTGCCGAAGCGCTGGCCGCGTACGAGGCTTCGCTCGAGGCGTGGCCGAGGCGCTTCCAGACGCTCGTCGGGGCGGCCCGCGCTTCGCGAGCGATAGGTGAGGACGGGAAGGCGCGCGGCTTCTACGCGCGACTTCTCGAAGTGATCGGCGAAGCGGAATCTGAACGGCCCGAGGTCACCGAGGCGCGGGAGTTCGTGGTGGGAGCCGGCTAGACTTCGCCGGGCGGTTCGCCATTGCGGGAGCCCGCCAGTCGGCAACGGCGGTTGGCTCCCGCGGTAGCTGGTTCAATCCCCGGCGACTTGCCCCGCGGGGAGCTCCTCGGGCTTCCTCGACTCGATGAGCGACTCCATGAAGTCCTGGCGCTCCGAGAGAAGCGTGACCCGCTGATTCAAGTTCTCGACCAGATGCCGCACCTCGTACACCGTCTGTTCCAGGTTCGTGAGCTTCGTGCGGTCCGGCGACGTCTCCCGCTTGAGCTTCATCCACTCCTCCATCACTCCGCCCAAACGCCGACTGATGGGGAAGAGGAGGATGACGCATCCGATGAGGAAGAGGACGATCACGGGTCCGATCATCTCGAGGATTTCGACAGGCATCGTGTCGCTCCGCGCGTCTTGGGTCATGCACAGGATTGACCCGTTATCGGGCCCGGCCCGGGCGAACGGACCGATAGAGGCCCCGTACGACGATATGTACGGCGATCGATGCGGGCCAGTTTCCAACCCTTTTGGCACCCGCCTAGTCGGTGATCGTCCCCCCTGCCGACCCGATGTGAGCCCGAAGCAGTCGCATGCGCAGGTCGTCGTGCCCCCGCCCCGTCACCGGAGCCAGCGCTCGGTACGCTTCGGCCGCAGCCTCGGCGTCGCCCGTCTCCAGAAACGCCACGACGGCCCCGTCCAGTAGGTACTCCGGATCCAGCGGGCCCAGCTCCGACACGAGCCCGCGCTGGGCCGCGCCGGCCGCTCCGGTCTCGGCAGAACGCTCGAGGATGCCACGGGCGCCCTCGGCCGCCATCTGGAAGTCCCAACCCGCGAGTCCCTCGGCAAACGCAAGCACCGCGTGTACTCGCCCCGGCGCCAGGGCAGCGTCGATAACTTGACGAACCGTCCCGAAGAAGGTGGAGTCGGCGAATCCCGCGGTGGCCATGTGCAGCCCGCGCTCCACGGTCAGGAAGTCATCCAGCCAGGCGTCCCATGCATCGGCCGCATCCGGGGCATCGGGTGGTTGAAGGATTCGGGCCCACCTAGCGCGGGCGTCGCTGGCAGGCACCTCCGCGTAGCGAGCCAGCGCCGCTCCGGGATCCACGAGCCCCCGCGCGATCTCGGCCGCGATCGCACGACCTCGGAGCGGGGCGATCCCGGGGATGGGCGCCTCTCCACTGAGGCCCGGATCGAGGCGCCAACCACCGAGCGCCGCTGCGAGACGAAAGCGTGACGTCGCGAGAGAGTACGTACCGAGCGCGAAAGCGTCGAGAAAGCGGGCCTTTTCGGCCCCCACGTCCAGCACGGGCCGATAGTCCGAGTGGGGCGACGGCCAATCATCCAGCAAGGGACTCAGCTCGCGCCGCTCGAACACCTTCAGCCCCTCCATGTGGTCGGGCCGGATCGGGACCACATGCGACAGCTCCTCGCGCAACGCCTCGCTCTGGAAGAGGCTCCAATCGGGCTCGCGCAGCTCCGCGCCGACCGTGGCGACCAGCAGCAGGTCGGCGTCCCCGACGAGGAAGCCACGATAGTCCGGGAAGTTCTTGTGGAACGCCGACAGGATGCTGAGGACCAGCTCGTCGGTGAACTCGTACAGATGAATCCACTGCGCGAACACGCCGCGATCCGACAGATACCGGCGAAGGTGGCCGTAGAACTCCTGGCTGAACAGCCCGGCGACCCCACTCACCCACGGGTTCGACGGTTCAGAGACGATGAGGTCGTACCGGGCCTGCTCGTGCGCGAAATACGACTTGGCGTCCGCAATCACGAATTCGGAGCGTTCGTCATCGAAGACGCGGCGATTCGCAGGGTAGTAGATGTTGGACGCCTCGATCATCCGCGGCTCGATCTCGATCGTCGTGAGCGAGCCCAGCTCAGGATCGGCGAGCAGGAAGTGGCCGGAGATGCCCGACCCGTGTCCGATCACGGCGGCGGAGGCCGCGCCCGGGGCGTGCGCAAGCGCCACCAGCGCCGAAAGCATCTGCGTCGACTCGTCCAATTGCAGGATCGGCTTTGGGGGGAGGGGCTGGCTGGCCGCCCGTACCCAGCGCGCGGTGAGCGACGCGTCAGGCTTCCCGTTCGAGGTGAGCGCGATCACGCTGTCCGGCTCGGTCAGGTGGACTCCCACCGTGGCGGTCCGCCCATCCGCATAGTAGAGGATCGACTGCGCGTCGGGATCCACCCGGCCGTATCGGAACGCGCCGCTCGTGAGCAGGACCCGATCGAACGGCAGACCCAGTCCCGCCAGGAGGCAGGCGACCGCTGTGAGACCCAGCGCCGCGACCGCCACCCGAGGCCGCGGGCCCGGGCGCGCGTCGCGCTCGCCGCCCGTCGCCTCGCGAAAGACGGCGGACCGCCCCGGCCACAACAGGAAGGCGCCGAGCGCCATGTCCAGCGCCGCTCCCGCGATCAGCATCCACTTCAGCCCCAGCGCCGGTAGCAGAATCAGCCCCGCCAGCATGACGCCCGCGATCGCACCGGCCGTGTTGCTCGCGTAGACCCACCCGATCGAGCGCTCCCCCGCCCCCGCACGAAGCAGCGTGTTGGTGATGACCGGGAGCGTCATGCCGGCCAGGACCGTGGAGGGGAGCATGACGGCGAGCGCCACCCCGTAGCGCGCGAGGTTGAACGTCTGGTAGCCGCCATCGGTCGCCGAGAGCCGCGTGACCAGGTCGCCCAGCCAGCCGAAGGACGCCACGTACACCGGCAGGGTGGCGAGCGCGAACAGGCCCATCAGCCACTGGATCCTCCCCAGGAGGATGAGGGGTCGAGGCGAGCGGTCGGCCGCCCGGCGGATGGCAAGCGCCCCGATCGCCAGTCCGAGGATGAAGGCGGACAGCATGAGCTCGAAGGAGTGGGTCGCGCTCCCCATGACCAGCGAGAGCATGCGGATCCAGCCGATCTCGTAGATAAAGGAAGCCACCGCCGTCAACGCGCTCACCCCGAGCAGCCACCGCCACAGCCGCTGCCGTGCTTTCCCCGAACCGGGCGCCCCTGCCGCCGCCGCCTCCGCCGCCGTCCCCGCCGCCGTCCCCGCGGCTTCCGCCAGGTCATCCGGTGTCTCGGCTCGTGTCAGCTGCGCCTCGGCCTGCGCTGCCGGCGCGTGCACTGGCGTCGTGCGGTGGACCGCGAACGCACCAGCGGCTGCGGCGAAGTTCAAGGCCGCCGCGCTCACCAGCGTGCCCACGAGCCCCAGTAGACCGATCAACAGGAAGCCGGCGACCAGGATCGCGACTGCGCCGCCGAAGCTGTTCGCGAAGTACAGGGTCGCGATGGTCTCGCCCGGGCGTCTGGGAAACCTGCGCAGCGCCCCCGACGCCAGGAGCGGGAAGGTCGTGCCCAGCACCAGCGACGGAACGAAGATCAACAGGCTGGCGACCAGCCACTTGTAGATGGAGATCGCCGTCGCTCCGGGCAGGGATGGGAACAGCGACGCGTACGCGTTCTGTGTCAGGAGCTCGAACGCGAAATGGAACGTGAGCCCGAACCCTCCCAGCAGGACCTCGGCCGCGGCGTACACCAGCAGCGGACGCGATAGCCGCCGGGCGCGCGCTCCCGTGGCGGCCGCCCCAAGCGACATCCCCCCCAGGAACATCGCGATGACGAGCACCTGAGCCTCGGCGCTGTGCCCGACGAACAGTGCGAGGTATCGGCTCCAGACGCCTTCGTAGATGAGACCCGCGGCCCCAGACAGGAAGAACGCGACGAGCAAGACGGCGCGGGAGGCTCGCATGGCGCGCAATATCAGCCGTGCGTCACGGTGTGACCAGTCGGGCTTCCCGACTGCGCCGGCGCGCCACACACGGCCGCCACCTCATACGCTCGCGCGTCAGGCGACGGGTGTGAGTATGTAGCCGGAGATGGCGAGGAAGTGGAACCCGCTTCCGAGAATCACGAGCACGTGCCACACCGCGTGGTGATACGGCAGGCGCTTCGCCCCGAAAAAGATCGTGCCGATCGTGTACGCCAGCCCGCCGGCCGCCAGGAGCATGAAGCCCTGCGATCCCATCGCCTCGACAACCGGGCGGATGGTGACGGCACCGAGCCACCCCATCAGGAGGTAGATGAGCACGGAGGTACCCGGGAAGCGGAATCGGTACCGGAGCTTGAACAGGATGCCGATCCCCGCCAACGCCCACACCGCGCCGAGCAGCAGCCAACCGATGCGTCCGCCGAGCCCCGCGATCGCCACGGGCGTATACGACCCGGCGATCAACGTGTACACGGCGCAGTGGTCGAGGATGCGCAGCCGTTCTTTCCGGGGCTCGTCGCGCACGCCGTGGTACAGCGTCGTCGCCGCGTAGGAGAACACCAGCGTAAAGCCGTACACCACCGCCCCGAACAGGTATTCGAAGTAACCGGCCTGAAGGGCTGCCTGCACGAGGATCCCGAGCGCCAGCACGGCGCCCACGAGGCCGACGCCCCCCGTGAAGGTGTTGACCAGCTCCTCCTGCCATGTCGATTCAGGCAACGCTCCCATGGAGCGTTGACCCCACCCCCCGAACTCGAGTATGCGCTTTCGGATGGTTCTCCCCCGTGCGTTCGGCTTGACGTACAAAGCCCCCGGATACTCACTTCGGGGGGCTCGGGTTCCACCGGAGTTGCGGGGTCCGGGCGCAAACTCCGTTCCCCAGCCGTCCCATATTCGTGGGGTACGCGTGTCTCCGGACGCCGTTCGGGCAGGCCGTTCGGGCAAGAAGCGGCCATTCGAGCGAGCGCGGAGCCGTCTAATTCGGGGAGATGCCGTGATTTCGACCGGAGGGCTCGAAAGCGCTTGAGGGCTCTGGTGACCGGGGCCACCGGCCACGTGGGGGCGAACCTTTGCCGTTCACTGGCAGGGCGTGGCGACACGGTCTTTGCGCTTTGCCATAAGCCGAGCGACGCCCTGGATGGCGTGGACGTCGAGCGGGTGACGGGCGACGTGCTACAGATCGAGACGCTTCGAGATGCATTGGACGGCGTCGAGGTCGTCTTTCACCTAGCCGCGCGAATCTCCATAGACGGCGACCCGGACGGCCAGGTCCACGCCGTCAACGTCGAAGGCACCCGGAACGTGGTTGCGGCCTGCCTGGATGCGGGTGTCCGGCGGTTCATCCACTTCAGCTCGTTCCATGCCTTTACCCAGGCGCCGTTCGATGAGGAGCTTACCGAAGACCGGTCGCCGGTCGGTCCGACGGCGTTCGCGTACGACCGGTCGAAGGCCGCCGGCGAACGGGAGGTGCTGGCCGGGGTCGAGCGAGGCTTGCCCGCGGTGATCCTCAACCCGACCGCGATCATCGGCCCACACGACCATCGACCGTCGTTGATGGGCGAAGTGCTGCTCGACCTGTATCATGGGCGCTTGCCCAGCCTGGTTCCCGGTGGCTCGGACTGGGTCGACGTGCGAGACGTGTGCGACGCGGCGGTCGCCGGCGTCGAGCGGGGGACGCCAGGCGAGCGCTACCTGCTCGGCGGCGGGTGGACCACGGTGCGCGAGCTCGCTACGCTGGTGGAATCGATCACCGGGAGGAAGGGGCCGCGCTTCACCACGCCCCTGTGGCTGGCGCGAGCCGGCGTTCCGTTCGCCAGGCTTCACAGCCGTTTGAGCGGAAGGCGTCCACTCTACACGATTGAGTCGCTTGACCGTCTCGTCCGGTCGAGCCGTTGTGTGAGCCACGCGAAAGCGGCCCGAGACCTGGGCTTCGCCCCCCGGCCTTTGAGGGCCACGCTGGAGGATGCCTACGCCTGGTTCGAAGCCGCCGGTCGGCTGGCCTGATCGCGGCGCATGTCCTTCACGACGCTGGTATACGGCTGGATCCTCGTCGCGGTCCTCTCGTTCATCGTTCTTCTTGGGGTACGCGCTCCGTACGGCCGCTACTCGACCGAGGGCCGGGGCCCTTCGGTTCCGCACCGAGTGGGCTGGATCGCGATGGAGGTGGTGTCCCCGATCGCGTTCATCCTCTTCTTTCTGGCGGGCGACGGGCCCAAGACCGGGGCGATGTGGCTGTTCGCGGCGCTGTGGTGGGCGCACTACCTGAATCGTGCCCTGATCTACCCGCTCCGGCAGAAGACGCTGGGCAAGCGCATGCCGGTCGCGATCATGGGATCGGCGATGCTGTTCAACGGCATGAACGGTTACCTGAACGGCCACTATTTCGGCGCGATCGCGGCTCCATACGAGGTAGCGTGGCTCACGGACCCCCGGTTTCTCACGGGCCTGGTCACCTTCATGGCAGGGGCCCTCGTCAACGTGCACGCGGACCAGGTGCTGCTCGGGCTTCGTCGCCCGGGCGAGACGAGCTACCGGATTCCCGAGGGTGGGCTGTACCGCTGGGTGTCTTGCCCCAACTACCTGGGCGAGATCGTCGAGTGGATGGGATTCGCGCTGCTGACGTGGTCGCTCCCCGCGGTCTCGTTCGCCGTGTGGACGGCCGCCAACCTCATCCCGCGCGCCCTCGCGCACCATCGCTGGTATCTCGAGCGGTTCCCCGATTATCCGGCCCGCCGGAAGGCGCTCATACCCGGGTTGTTATGAGGTTAGGGAGCCCATGAGCGAGGCCGGACGACTGGGCGTCGATCGCGTGCGCGTAGCGGCGGCGTATGCGGTCGCGTTCCTGATGGCGCTGCTGGCGGGGTGGCTCGTCGCCCGCGGCACCCTGGTCGCGGCCGATGGCTCGGCAGGCTGGACGACGCACCCGATCGTCGTGGCAGCTACGGCCGATGTCACGGCCACGCTGGTGGTGTTCGGATTCAGCTTCGCGCTGAACAACTCCAGCGTGTACGACCCGTACTGGAGTCTGGCTCCGATCCCGATCGTCCTCTACTGGGCGCTCGCTGACGCTGCTGCCCCCAGTGTCCTAGACGCGGCGATCATGACCCTCGTGCTCGCGTGGGGGATGCGCCTGACCGCGAACTGGGCGCGGCGTTGGAGAGGCCTCGCCGAGGAGGATTGGCGATACGCGGAGTATCGGGTGAGCGCGGGGCGCGCGTACTGGCTCGTAAGCCTGGGCGGGTTTCATCTCCTGCCCACCATCCTCGTCTTCCTCGGCTGCGTGCCTGTGTACCTGGTCCTCGTTTCCGGCGCGGGGCCGCTAGTGATCCTGGAGGCGCTCGCGCTCGCCGTGGCCGGCGGCGGGATCTGGCTCGAGTGGGCGGCTGACCGGGAATTGCGGCGCTTCTTGAACCGCGACGCCGCGAAAGGAGGTCTCCTCACGACGGGCCCGTGGGCCTGGTGTCGCCACCCGAACTACCTGGGCGAGCTTCTGTTCTGGTGGGGGTTGGCGCTCGCCGGGCTGGCCGCTTCGCCCGGGAGCTTCGCCTGGTCCGTGGCCGGGGCGGTGGCGATCAGCGCGCTCTTCGCCGCCGTGAGTCTCCCACTGATGGAGCGCCGCCTCGCGAGCAAACCTGGCTTTGTCGAGTACGCGCGCCGTACGCCGCTGTTGCTCCCCCGCCGGCCCGGAGCCCCCGCGCCCGGGGCGTAGGGCCTCTCCACGCGCTCTTTCCGTGCAGCCGGCTCGGACGTAGCCTCAACGGCTATCCGCCCCTTGCCACCCCCTGAAGGAGGTCCGTATGAAAGCGGCACGCCTACTCCTCGCCAGCGCCGTTGCACTGGTCCTGCTGGCACCGACCGTCGCCGTAGGCCAGGACGCCGAGCAAGCGCCCGAGATCCGGGTGCTCCAGATCACCACGTTCCGCGCGCCTCAGGGCGACGAACGCCAGAAGATGATGCAGTTCATCGACCGGGTGATCGCGCCGCAGGCGAGGAACAACCCCAACGTGCTCTCGTATCGCGTCGCGACGCATTACTACGGCGCCAACTCGACGGACATCAAGCTGATCACGGAGTATCCCGATTGGGAGTCCGTGGAGGCGCCCTGCGGCGAGCCGTGCCAGACGTGGGCCGCGGAGAACATCCCCGAAGAGGGGACGCCGGAGCGGGAAGAGTTCGACGAGCAGGCGGCCGCGTGGGTCAAGTACTTCCTCGCGGGTGGCCACAGAGACGAGATCTTCAGCGTCAACATGAACCGGGCGAAGTAGTCCACGCCAACGACCGGGATTGGGGACGCCGCCGCGCTGCCGCGAGCCGGCGAACGCGGTGCTCCCCTCTCCCGGCGGCTCATCTCGCCACGATCGATTCGACTCGATCCACGCACGAACGACCGAAAGGCCCGAGGTGCAGGGGACAGGAAACATGAAACGTCGTCTGATCCCGCGCGTACTCCCGTTCATCACGCTCCCCCTGATCCTGCTCCTCGCGTTCGCGGCCCTCGGGTCCGGCGCGCTCGGGAGCGCCGGGCAGGACGTCATGGAACGCTTCCGCCGCATGTCGAGTGAAGCGGAAGAGCGCGGTCTGGCCGAGCCCTTCTTGGGCGTGACGACGAATGGCGAGGTCGTTCCGGGGCTGTTCGGGATCCGCTCCACGGGCGTCTCCACCGAGCCCCTACGCCGGGCAGCGACGACCTTCCTGTCGGCACTGACGGACGAACAGCGGGATCGAACGACTTTTTCCGTAGACGATCCGGAGTGGCGCAAGTGGATGAACCAGCACTTCTACGTCCGGCAGGGAGTCGGCTTCAACGAGATGAGCGAGGCGCAGCGCGAGGCCGCCTTCGGTCTGCTACGAGCGTCGCTGAGCGCGAAGGGACTCCGGCTCACGCGCGACATCATGCGGCTGAATCACACACTCGGCGAGCTGAACGACGACAACTTCGTGGAGTACGGCGAGTGGCTCTATTGGATCACGGTCATGGGCGAGCCGTCGGATGACGCACCGTGGGGATGGCAGCTGGATGGCCACCACGCGATCATCAACTACTTCGTCCTCGGCGACCAGGTGGTGATGTCGCCCGTGTTCGTAGGCTCCGAGCCCGTGATCGCCGAGACCGGGAAGTACGAGGGTGTCGCGATCCTGCAGGAGGAGCAGGCCGCGGGGCTGGCCCTGATCGGGGCCCTGACCGAGGCACAGCGGGAGCGGGCGATCCTCCAGGTCTCGAAGACCGCCAACAACACCCTCGGGGAAGCGTTCAAGGACAACATCGTCCTCGACTACGCCGGCGCACCCGTTTCATCGTTCTCAGCGGCGCAAAGAGAACAGCTGCTCGAGCTGATCGGGTTGTTCGTGGGCAACATGGGGGAAGGGC
Organism: Gemmatimonadota bacterium; assembly: GCA_039588275.1. GTDB lineage: Bacteria > Gemmatimonadota > Gemmatimonadetes > Palauibacterales > Palauibacteraceae > JBDHAC01. The sequence goes on along the minus strand of JBDHAC010000007.1, from coordinate 6,193 downwards.
ACGCGCGGGTGCGCATGGAGGAGGTCGAGCGGCACCTGGACGAGACGTGGTTCGCCTGGATCGGGGGCACCGGGCCGGATGCCGTCTTCTATTACCGCGTCCACAGCCCGGTCATCCTCATCGAGTTCGACCACCAGCGACCCGTCGGCATGCGCCATCTGTTCCCGGACCGGTCACCCAACCGACAGCACATCCACGCGGTGGTCCGCACCCCGAACGGCAACGACTACGGGAAGGACCTTCTGCGGCAGCACTACGAGGCTCACCCTCATTAAGCCCACGGCCCGCGGGCCGGTTCGATGAGGGACGGCCGGCCGTGAGCGAGAAAGACGACCTCCTCATCGGTGCGAGGAAGGCGAAACGCCTGCTCGCGACCGGTCGAGTCGCCGGGTCGGGCATCCGCCTCGCGGCCCGCCGACTCCTGCGGCGAGAAGGACCCGCGGATGGTCTGATCGGCGAGGCCCTGGCCGGCGAGCTGGACCGCATGAAGGGGATGGCCATGAAGGTCGGGCAGATCCTCTCCTATTTCGAAGGCATCCTCCCCCAAGAGACCCACGCCGCCCTGCGGGTCCTCCAGCAGGGGGTGACGACCCTGCCGTACGAGCGCGTGCAGAAGATCCTGCAGGAGGCCTTCGGCGAGCCCGTCGACGACCTGTTCGACCGCTTCGAGCGAGAGCCGGTGGCCGGTGCGTCGATCGGTCAGGTTCACCGGGCGTGGTACCAGGGTGACCCGGTCGCCGTGAAGATCCAGTATCCGGGGATCGTCGAGAGCATCGACGGGGATTTCGCCAGACTGGGAGGGGGAATCTCGCGGCTGGTCTCGATCGGCACGGCGGTGGACGGCCGGGCCATCGCGGATGAGATGAGGGGGCGGGTTCGTCTGGAGTGCGATTATCTGCTCGAGGCCGCGGCTCAGGAAGCATTCCGCCGTGCGTTCGCCCTGGACGGGCGGGTGGAAATCCCGCCGGTCATAGGCGAGCGGACGTGTACGAACGTGATCACGACAGGGTGGGCCGAGGGGCGCGACTTCTACGAGTTCGCGAGCCGGGCGAGCGCAGCGGAGCGGAACGAGGCGGGCCTCGTCCTGTTACGGTTCGCGTATCGGTCTCTGTTCGAGCTCGGGACCGTGAACGCGGATCCGCACCCGGGCAACTACATGTTCCCCGAGAACGGGCCCGTGATCTTCATCGACTTCGGGTGTACCCGCCGATTCAGCCCCTCCTTTCTTGAGGCGGAGAGGGAGCTGATGAGGGTCGTGATCGAGAATCGGACCAGCGACTTCTACGATGCGCTGATGGCCACGGGGATGGTCGCGCAGACTCGGGGCTACGACTTCGACCTGCATTGGCGCATGCTGTGTCATCAATATGCCCCGTATCGGAGCGACGAGTTCGAGTTCACGCTCGACTACGTTCGGGAGGCCATGGAGTTCTCGGGTCCCACGAACCCCAACCTGCGGAAGATCGCCATTGCGCCGGAGTGGGTATGGCTGCAGCGGCTACAGTGGGGTCTGCACGCCGTTCTCGCGCGGCTCCGGGTGCGCGGACCGTTCGCGGACTTGATGCGCGAGCTCTCGGCCCTCGAACCGGTGCCCCTGGCCATCGCCGATCGGCCGAACGGCGACAGGTGACGCCCCTCCTCGGGTTCTGCTTGCCTGCCAAGCGACCCATCAGCATTCTCGTTCGCTGCAGAATCGCCCGTTCGTTAGGTGGCTGAGGTTCACATCACCTCGAGCAGCAGGATATCGAGTGCACCCTCAAGTCCCACGTTCCGACAAGGTCACAAAGGAGGTTCGAATGTCGCGCTTGCCTTCGCTCTTTCTCGTACTCGGTCTGAGTGTGTCGCTCCTCGCCTGTGGTGGCGATTCTTGCGAGAGTCTGCAGGAGGAATTCGAAGAGATTGGGCGCGAGATAGAGGCGAACCCGGAGACGGTCCTTGACCGCGCGGAAGAGTTACAGGAGCTCGGGGAGCGAATGCAGGAGATGGGCTGCGTGGGCTGAGCTGAGCAAACCTCAGAGAGCTCCGTCCATCGAAGGACCCTGGGCGCCCCCGGCTTTCCGCAGGAACCTCCGGGCCAGCTTCGCCATGCGGTCGTCCCCCTGCGCGAGCGCCTCATTCAGGATGGTGCGCACGTGTGAGATGAGCCTCGGCTCGCCCCACTTGCAGCCCGTGGCGAGCTCCGCGCTCCTCGTGTTGCCGAGGTTTGCACCCTCGATCAGCGCCCAGGCCGCCGCCTCGTCGAAGTGAGGGGAGTCCCGCTCCGGCAGGCTATATCGAGGCTCTTCCTCCTCGAAGGCGTCCTCGTTGACGAACGCTCGCGACATCGGTCGGTCTCACTCCGTCCTAGGGCTGTCGTGCCTTCCAGTCCGCGATGATCTGGGCCTCACGCTGCATGAGAGAGCGCGGATCTTCGAGGAGACCCTGACGCCGCTCAGCGGTCACCGCGTCCGAGAACCACCACTCCAGCGTATCCATCGACGTGAGGGCCAGAGGCCGGAACGTCAGCCCGCTCGCAACGGCCCTATCGTGGTTGATGCGGGCCGAGCCGACGTAGTCTCCCACCGGCATGAGCCACGGGATCGCGTACTGGACCTCGTGAGCCTCGAGGAAGTCGTAGTCGGGGACCATCACCCACGAAACAGCGGACGAGGTGGCGGCGTGCACGCCGTGCACGAACGCGTGCATCCCCATGGGAGACGCGGGCCCCGCCGCGTTGAAGGTCCCGGCGGTCCGATTCTCGATCAAGCGGATCATCCACTCGGTAAGATCTCGCACGTCTACGAACTGGACGCGGTCGTGTCCTTTGCCGGGGACGAGTACCTCGCCTCCCCGCTGGAGGCGCACGGGCCAATACGGGAATCGGTTCGTCGGGTCGGCCGGTCCGATGATATACGTGGGTCGTACGATGATGGCGCGGTCGTCCCCGAAGGCCGTGCGCGCCTCGATCTCGGAGAGCGACTTCATCACGCCGTACGTCGGTCTCCGTTCCTCCGGCACCTCGGGCGGGTCCTCGAGGACGAGTTGGGTGTCCTCCGTCAGGTCATCGCCCAGATACGGCAAATACACGCCGGTTGAGGACGTATAGACGTAGATCTCTACGCGATCCTCGAGTAACTGGGCCGTGTCCCGAGTCCACTCCACCCGCCTGCCCGAGTTGTCGATCACCGCGTCCCACGATCTGTCTTCGAGGGCCGTCAGATCGTCGTTGCGGTCGCCGATCAGGTGCTCGACCTCGCCGAACAGCTCCCGGTGCACGGTGGGCCGGGTCTGCCCACGCGTGAAGATGCTGATGGAATGCCCGCGCTCGAGCGCGTATCGGATCTGGTGCGGGCCCAGGAACGTCGTCCCGCCCAGGATCAGGATGTCTAGCGGGTGAGCGGCCGCAGCCGGTGCGTAGGTCCCGTCAAGCGACGGTTCGGCCCGGGATGACGCGGCCCCCCGCGCCGGCAACGCGAGTGTGAGCGCGCCACCCGCGGCGGCCGCGTTCTTTAGGAAGTCGCGTCGGACCATCGACATGGGGTTCCTCTCGAAATCGTTGGGTGTGGAGGAGCGTCCTGCATCAGCGTGAAGGTGAAGCGGCGACGCCGACGGCGGTAGGGTCTCGTTTCCCGCCGCGTCACGCTTCTAGTTTGTGGATCACCGGCCGGATTCGCGGAGCTGGTTCGGGCCAGTGCCCGGCACGGTGGTGCCCGGCACGGTGGTGCTCGGCAGGGTGGTGCTCGGCAAGGTGGTGCCCGGCACGTTGGAGGACCCATTTCGTGGAGTCAGAGATCCAAAACCCCATCGCGCGCTTCATCGCCCACCAGGGGTTCATGCTGCTGGATGGTGGTCTGGCCACCGCACTGGAGGCCCGTGGTTGCGACCTGAAGGACGACCTGTGGTCGGCCAAGGTCCTCCTCGAAGCGCCTGACGTGATTCGACAGGTACACCGTGATTTCCTGGATGCCGGCGCCGATTGCATCGCCACGGTTACGTACCAGGCCACCATCCCGGGCTTCCGTGAGCGCGGGTTGTCGGAGAGTGATAGTCGGGAGCTGTTCCCCGAAGCGGTCCGATTGGCGGTCGAAGCCCGGGACGAGTTCTGGAGCGAGTCCGGGAACCGGGTCGGTCGGCTCCGACCTCTGGTCGCGGCGAGCATCGGACCGTACGGCGCGTACCTGGCCGATGGATCCGAGTACACGGGCGACTACGACCTGGGCATGGGCGAGCTGTACGAGTTTCACCGGGACCGCTGGCTCGCACTCGCCGAGAGCGAGGCGGATCTGATCGCCTGCGAAACCATCCCCTCGCGCTCGGAAGCTCGTGTGCTGTTGCGGCTCCTGAAAGAAACGCCGGGCAGGTGGGCCTGGATCAGCTTTAGCTGCCGCGACGAGACCCATGTGAGCGATGGGGGCGACCTGGCCGATGCGGCGCGGGACTGCGACGCGGAACAACGGGTCGTGGGCGTCGGCATCAACTGCACCTCGCCCGATTTGGTCACCTCGCTGATCCACGAAGCGTGTGAAGCGACGGACAAGCCTGTGCTCGTCTACCCCAACTCCGGCGAGGGATATGACGCGGCGGCCAAGTCCTGGGTGGGTGCCGCCAGGGCTATCGACTGGGGGCGGGCGTGCCGGCAGTGGACCCAGGAGGGTGCGACGGGGGTGGGTGGCTGCTGCCGCGTGAGTCCCGAAGAGATCGCGACGATGCGACAGGCACTGGTGGGCCAGGATGGGAAGGCATGAAAAGAGAGAGAGAATGAGACCGTTCAGAGCGCTTCGTCCTGTCCTGCTCGGTGCACCCCTCGCCCTCGCGCTGTCGGCGGGTGCGGTCGGCCAGACGACCGAGCTCACGGTCCCCGGGCTCGTCGAGCCGGTCGAGGTCATCGTCGACCGCTGGGGCATCTCCCACATCTATGCCGAGACCGAAGCCGATCTGTTCTTCGCACAGGGCTGGAACGCCGCCCGGGACAGGCTGTTTCAGCTCGAGTTGTGGCGACGTCAGGCAACGGGCACGGTGGCCGAGATCCTGGGACTGCGAGAGCTGCAGCGCGACGTGGGGACGCGCCTGTTCATGTTTCGCCGCGACCTGGACGAGGAGCTCGCGTACTACCACCCCCGGGGACGAGAGATCGTCGAAGCCTTCGTGCGGGGGATCAACGCGTACATCGCCGAGACCGAGCGGGACCCGTCGCTCCTGTCGGTCGAGTTCGAGCTTCTGGACATCCGGCCGGGCCGGTGGACGCCGGAGGTGGTGATCTCCCGGCACCAGGGGCTCCTCGGCAACATCGGCGCCGAGCTCGACTACGGCCGCGTCGTGACCCTGATCGGAGAGGAACGGCTCGAGGCGCTCTCAAGCTTCGGCCCCGCCGACCCCGACCTGCAGCTGGATCCGGATGTCGACGGGTCGCTGCTGTTCGATGACGTCCTGGCCGTCTACGACGCCTTTCGGGGTCCCGTGCGCTTCCTCCCGGAAGACATCGCCCAGGAGCACCGCGCCTCCCGCGATGCGTTCGAGCGGCTCGAGGCGGCCGCGGCCCTCGTGTCGGCCGCTCCCGCCTGGGATCTGCAGCAGGACATCGGCAGCAACAACTGGGTCGTGAGCGGCCGGCTCACCGAGAGCGGTTATCCGCTCATGGCCAACGACCCCCACCGGGCGCAGGCCGCGCCCTCGCTGCGCTACTGGGTGCACCTCATCGGGCCTGGCTGGAACGTGATCGGCGGTGGCGAGCCGAGCCTGCCGGGCGTGTCCATCGGTCACAACGAGTACGGCGCCTGGGGCCTGACGGTGTTCCAGACCGACGGCGAGGACCTGTACGTATACGAGACCGACGCGGCCGACCCGGACCGCTTCCGGTACGGTGACGGCTGGGAGCGCATGACCGTGATCCGGGACACGATCAGGGTGAAAGGGCAGGCGCCCCACGTCGCCGAGCTCAAGTACACGAGACACGGTCCGGTGGTATACGAGGACCCGGAGCACCGGGTGGCGTACGCGGTACGCGCGGCGTGGATGGAAATCGGCGGCGCGCCATACCTGGCCAGCCTTCGCATGGACCAGTCCCGGACGTGGGAGGAGTTCCGGGACGCGTGCAACTACAGCCACATCCCGGGCGAGAACATGGTGTGGGCCGACCGTGATGGGAACATCGGGTGGCAGGCTGTGGGAATCGCGCCGATCCGGAGGAGCTGGAGCGGCCTGGTACCCATTCCGG
>JBDHAC010000006.1:0-122806 GCA_039588275.1 Gemmatimonadota bacterium | reverse complement strand
CGTGTAGATAGCGGACACTCTCGAGCCACGGCGCGAGAGGTATTCGCCGATGGCCCGGAGCGCGTGATCGCCGGCAAGATCCCCGATCACCGGGATGATGCGGTCCTCGCGCTGGAGGGCCCGAAGTCTCTGGAATCGCGTCTCGGAGGCAAGGTAATTGACTCGTCGGCCGGTCCGATCGCGCTCCAGCATCAGGTCCCGGTACGTCGGATAATAGAAGCGGGGAGAGCGCCCGTAGCTGCGGAACTGCAGGTCCAGCCCGGCGTCGATGAACTCGCCGTGGAAACGGTCGATCGTGTCGAAGTCCGAATCATTCAGCTGGAGTCCGAAGCCGCGGATCGCGCGATCCACCCGCTCGCGTGCAGTCTGGCGCGACGCCGGGGAAGCGGGGGTCCCGTCCAGGAAGGCGACCAGCTCGTCGATCGTGGCGACGGTCCGGGCCTCGAGGTCAGCCGGCAGCGGGCGTCCGAACAGGAGGCACGCGTACTCGAAACGGTTGGTCGACTCCGCGAACAGCGCCTTGAAGATCAGATGTTCCAGTGCGTTGTCGCGCCGGATGTCTACGATGAACGCGACCTCGGGGTCGATCGCCGCGATGTAGGAGAAGTTCTGTTCGGGCCCGACCCCAACGTACGCTCCCCCGGTGACCCCGGCGTCCCGGAGGTCCGTTACGACGTGAAGATACGAGCGCTCGTTCGAGATCAGATTGTCCGTGTCGAAGTACCCGCCGGGCTCGGAGAGGGCGGTGATGAGCTCCGGAAACGCTTGCTCCGCCGCACCGGATTCCGGGGCTCGGCCTGCGCACGCCACCACCAGAAGACAGGCGGCCAGCATCGGTAGGGTCGATGATCCGCGACGCCCGGAGATTCGGTCGGAGGGGGGTGCGACGGCGCGTTCCGGGTGCGAATCTCCCGAGGCTTCCCGGGGTAAGGGCGCAATCAAGCGAGGCTCGTTCATGGCGCCTGAAGCTGGGTCCGGCTGGGACCCGCAGCAAACCGCAAAGAGGAGGTCGTCGGGTTGAGGGGGTGTCCACGGTGGGACAACGGGCGTGTTGCTTCACTCGCCTGCTCGGCTGCGGTGACGATGGCCATGGTCACGATGCTGGGCGGGTGCGCGCTCGCGATCCCCGACCCTCCTCCACTTATCACCCTCGACCTGGCTTCGAGCGTCGCCGCCGCGCGCTCGCCCCATTCGGCGGTCGCGACCCTACCATTCCACGCCCGCGCCCTCACCCCGCCGCCACTTCCCCTCAGCGGACCCCGGATCACGTGGAGCCCGCTCAGACCGCTACAGGGAACCGCACTCGCGATCCGGGTCCGAGGGGGCGGCGGGCACGAGCCGGGGTCGTTGCGCATCCAGCTGGCGGGGCGCGAGGTGAACCTCGCCCGCACCGAGGACGGCTGGATCGGCCTCGTGGCGCTCCCGCTCGACAGCTCCGGCCCGCTCGAGCTGGTGGCGCGGTACAGCGGCGGGAGGCGGGGCGCTCCTCACGAGCTCGTCGTCCTCGCTCGCGGCCGGCGGTATGCATCCACGCAGCTGAGGGTCGCGCCCCGTGGCGAGGACCGGCCCGAAGTGCAGGCGCGCATCCGCGACGACCAGGAGCGAATACGGGCGGCGCTCAACGCCACGAGCCCGGAGTGGCTGCCGCGCGAGTCGTTCCAATGGCCGCGACCACCCGAGTTCACGAGCCCCTTCGGTCAGCGCCGAGTGTTCAACGGCGCGACCCGCAGCCGGCACCTCGGACTTGATCTGAGGGGGAGCAGGGGGACGCCCGTTCGAGCGCCGGCCGCCGCGCGCGTCGCCCTGGTAGGTGATTTTTTCTATCAGGGCAACGCGGTGTATCTGGACCACGGGCTCGGGCTCGTGACCGCGTACTTCCACCTGTCGCGGCTCGAGGTGCGAGAGGGAGACGTGGTCGAGCCCGGCCAACTACTCGGCCAGGTCGGGTCCACGGGTCGCTCCACGGCCCCCCACCTCCATTGGTCGGCATATGTGGGCGGGCACAACGTGGATCCCGCCAGCCTGATCGGCCTGGAGCTCGGGCTCGAGTCTGAACGGCCCGCCGTCAGTGCGGCGGGCGGCGCTCAAAGGTAGTCGAAGAGGTTCCGGCGCACGCGCGACGACGACGCGTCGTGACTGCAGCGGACGGGACACAGTGATCACAACGAGAACGGAGGCACGAATGATGTCGTTTTCCCGCACACTCGGACGTATCGGTCTCCTTGCCCTGATCGCCACGATCGGCACGGCTCCTCGGCCGACCGTCGCTCAGGACGCCGCTGACGAGGCACAGTTGGGCGCGATGCAGGAGTACCTCGTCAACGCGTTCGAGCGTTTCAAGACCTGGGACGTGTCGATCGCCCTGGCGATCCCCGACTCGGCCCTCCGGTGGGCCCCCAACCCGGACGTGCGCGACTTCGGGGAACAGGTGGTGCACGCCGCCAACAACTTGTTCGCGGCGACCGCGATGTTCGGCGAGCAACCGCCAACGTTCGGCGACCCGGAGGTGATCCTGGCCGACAAACAGGCTTTGGCCGACGCCGTGGCCGGCGCGTACGATTGGATCATCGAGCGTATGAAGGGGCTTTCCGCCGAGTCGCTGGCTGAAGAGGTGACGTTCTTCGGCGGCACCCGGCCCCGGTGGCGGGTGTGCACGTTCGCGCTCGAGCACGCGATGTGGACGCGTGGACAGCTCGTACCTTACTTCCACGCGCACGGCGTGCCCGTGCCGCAGCAGCAGCTCTTCTAGCAGGCAGCTGGCACAGCTCGACTAGCAATGCGTCGCGGAGGGGCGCCGGTCTGGCCGGCGCCCCTGCAAGGGCGTCAGGTGGCTCCGCCGGCGATCCGCTGACCGCCTGCATAGACGTTGAACCCGCTCGCCTTCGAGAAGCCGACGAGGGTCATGTTGAACCGCTTCGCCACATCCACGGCGAGGCTGGATGGCGCGCCCACGGCTACCACGATCGCGATCCCCGCCGCGAGCGCCTTTTGCATGATCTCGAACGAGGAGCGACCGCTCACGGCGAGGAAGCGGGCGCCGAGCGGGAGGGCTTCCTCCAGGAACGCGTGCCCGATCACTTTGTCCACTGCATTGTGCCGCCCCACGTCTTCGCGCAGCAGAGCCAGCTCGCCGTCCCCGTCGAACAGCCCGGCGGCGTGGATTCCCCCGGTTCGTTCGAACACCGACTGCCGCGTCAGCAGCGCCTCGGGAACGGCGCGCAGGGTCTCGGGCTCGACGCGCAGCCGCCCGTCGGGCAAGGGTGAGCACCCTCGCACCTCCACGGCCTCCAACGAGGCCTTCCCGCACACGCCGCAGCTCGAGGTCGTATAGAAGTTCCGGGTGAGGAGAGCGGGATCGAACGACTCGGGATCGCGCAGGCGGACGGTCACGATGTTGTATTCCTGCGGCTCGACATCGGTGCAGTAGCGCAGCTCCGCCACCTCACTCCTGTCCGACAGGATTCCTTCGGTGAACAGGAAGCCCGCCGCGAGCTCGAAGTCGTCGCCGGGCGTCCGCATCGTCACCGAGACCGAATGCTCGACGACATCCGTCCCCTCGGGCAGGGCGACTCGGATCTCCATTGGCTCCTCGACGGCCACCGTGTCACGACGGGACTGGTCCCGCCCCTCGCGTACCCGGCGGATGTCGACGGACGCGATGTTTCGCCTTGGAGAGATCATCCCGCTTTCAGCGTGGCAGGGCGCGAATAGGAGCCGGCATGTGCGCAACTTACATCGTTGCCGCTCCGAGCGAAGGCGGGTTAGTGTTCAACCTCGCGAGATAGAGCGCCGGGGCACCCGATGATCCCGCCCCGGCAGGCCGGTCAAGCAGGCCGCTGACAAACGGCCTGCTAAGCCGTGGAGGAACCCGGATGAGCGCTCCGTCGGATCAGGAGCTTTTCGACGCGTGGCGTGGAGAGCCGGCTCCCCTGCTCCCCCTCCTGCACGCCTTCCACGAGCGCGATGGATATCTTTCCGAGCCCGCGCTCAACGAGATCTCGCGAGAGTTGCGCATCCCCATCGCCGATTTGTTCGGGACGGTGACGTTCTATCACCACCTGTCGCGCGAGCCCGGTGGGCGCGGCGCACCGCGCGTCTGCACGGGGCCGGTCTGCCATTTTCGCGGTGCCTCGGCGCTGCTGGCCGAGTTGGACGGCGCCCGACCGATGCCCTGCCCGGGACGTTGCGATGAGCCCGTGCCCGTTCTCGAGAAGGACCGGGTCCTGATCGCGCGACCCGGATCGGCGCCCGCTGCGGGCCGATCGCCTTTACCGCCCGATCCCCCCGCAGGCATCGAGGAGTGCGTATTCCGTCACATTCGCGCGCGGGGGCGTGCCGGCATCGCCGGTTACCGGGTGACCGGCGGCTACGACGCCGTCGAGCGCGCATTCGGCGAGCTGACCCCGGCCCGGGTCGTCGAGCTCGTATCCGAGAGCGGCTTGGCCGGCCGCGGCGGCGCCGGGTTCCCGACCGGGCGGAAATGGAGCGCGGTGGCGGATGCCGTGGGTGGTCCGAAGACCATCGTGTGCAACGCGGATGAAGGGGAGCCCGGTTGCTTCAAGGACCGGGCGATCATGGACTACGACCCGCACGCGGTGCTGGAAGGGATGATCCTGGCAGCATACGCCACGGGCGCGACGCGAGGGTTCATCTACCTTCGGTACGAGTACCCCGACACGGCGCGCACGCTGCAGCGGGCTATCGACGAGGCAGAGGCGGCCGGCTTCCTGGGGGACGACATCCTCGGACGCGGCCTGTCGTTCCGCGTTTACCTCCGTCGCGGAGCGGGGGCGTACATCTGCGGCGAGGAGACGTCGCTCCTCAACAGCCTCGAGGGCGCGCACCCCTTCCCGCGCAATCGCCCGCCGTTCCCCGTCACGCACGGGTACGAGAACCTCCCGACCGTGGTCAACAACGTGGAAACGCTCGTGTCCGTGCCTCCAATCCTGGGTCACGGAGCGGAATGGTACCGGGCGCTGGGCGTCGGCGAGCACGCCGGGACAAAGGTGATCAGCCTCTCCGGAGATATCCGGCGTCCGGGCAACTACGAGGTGCCGATGGGGCTCCCCCTCGGGACCCTGCTGTACGACTGGGCGGGCGGGCCGACGGAGGGGCGGGCGATCCAGGCGGTGACGATGGCGGGTCTGTCGGGCGGGTTTCTCGCCGGTGACGGGCTCGAGGTGACCCTCGACGAGCCCGGTATCCGCGCGCACGGATCGTTCCTCGGTGCCGGGGGGATAATGGTGTTCGATGACTCGCGGGACATGATCGAGGTCGCGCGCACGGCGATGGAGTTCTTCGCCGAGGAATCGTGTGGAAAGTGCTTCCCGTGTCGAATCGGCACCCGTCGCCTCGTCGAGCGGCTCGAAAGCGGCGGACCCGACGATCTGGCCGGCTGGACCGAGGAGGTCGCGGACCTGTCCCGGACGATGAAGGAGACGAGCGCCTGCGGCCTGGGAATGGCCGCACCGCTCATCACCGAGAGCCTGCTCGAGCACTTCTCGGAGCAGGTCGCTCGGCACGTAGAGAATTGACCATGAGTCCGAAGGGGAACGACTCGATGGACTTCACGATCAGGCTCGATGGGGAGACGGTCGCGGTCAACCGGGGCGAGACGGTCTTCGAGGTCGCGGAGCGTCACAAGAAGGAGATCCCCAACCTGTGCTACGATCCGCGGCTCGAGCCGTTCGGCGGCTGCCGGTTGTGCATCGTCGAGCTGGAAGGGAGCCGGGTACCGGTCGCTTCGTGCACGACGCGGGCGGAGCCTGGCATGGCCGTCACCACCAGGAGCACGAGGCTCGAGATGCACCGCCGCGTGCTGCTCGAGATGGTCGTGTCCGAGAACCGCGAGGTCGATGTGGACCCGCTGTCCGGCTACGCCTCGCAACAGATGCGCGAGCTGGTCGACGAGTACGGAGCGCGAAGCGGTCGATTCGAGGGGGCGCGATCGGGGACGAGCCGCCCGGACGACGACAACCCGTTCATCCTGCGCGACTACGAGAACTGCATCTCCTGCTACCGGTGCGTCCGCGTGTGCGCGGAGCAGGAAGGCGACTACGCGATCTCGATCATGAATCGGGGGTTTCACACCCAGATCACGACGGAGTTCAACGGGCTTCTGAAGGATTCGGCGTGCACGTTCTGCGGCCAGTGCATCCAGACGTGTCCGACGGGTGCGCTCGGTGACCTGAAGGCGCTCGCCAACGCCGACGTGCCAGGCGAGACCGAGACCACGCGCACGATCTGCCCGTACTGCGGTGTCGGGTGCTCCGTCGACGTGATGACCAGGGGCGACCGCATGATCGGGGTCCTCCCCGCGATGGACGGACCCGCGAACCACGGCGCTCTGTGCGTGAAAGGACAGTTCGCGTTCGACTTCGTGCAGCACCCCGACCGGCTCGCGGCCCCGCTGGTGCGCGGGGAGGATGGGCACTTCCACGAGACGGATTGGGATACCGCCCTCAACCGAGCGGCCGACGGCCTCAAGAAGGTGGTGGACGATCACGGCAGGCACAGCGTCTACGGGGTGGCTTCGGGGCGCGCGCCGCACGAGGCCGCGTACATGATGCAGCGGCTCATGCGCGCCGGGCTGGGGACGAACCACATCGACAACTGTAGCCGTGCCTGACACGCCCCCACGGTCGCCGGTCTGGCGGCCTCTATCGGACGGGGAGCGATGTCGAATCCACTGGCGGACATGGACAAGCCCGATGTGATCTTTTGCATCGGGACCAACATGACCGAGTGCCACCCGGTCGCCGCGACCCGCATCAAGCGGGCGCTCGCGCGCGGGTCGAAGCTGATCGTGGCGGATCCGCGCCGCATCCCGCTAGCCGACATCGCCGATGTCTACCTCCCGATACGAGTGGGATCCGATTCCGCGCTGCTTCTGGCCATGGCGCACGTCATCGAGCGCGAGGGGCTGGTGGATGAGTCGTTCATGCTCGAGCGCACCGCCGAGGGCGAGGACTTCCTCGAGCACGTGCGCGAGTACCCCCCGGAGTGGGCGGAGTCAATCACCGGCGTGGACGCGCGGCTGATCGAGCAGGCGGCGCTATGGTACGGGGGGGCGGATCGCGGGGCGATCTACTACACGCTGGGCGTGACCGAGCACATATGCGGTGTGGAGAACGTGCAGGGTCTGTGCAACCTGGCACTGCTGACGGGCAACATCGGCCGCGAGGGCACCGGCATCAATCCGATGCGCGGTCAGAACAACATCCAGGGGGCCGGCGACTGTGGCGCGCTCCCCAACAACTACCCCGGCTTCCAGTCGGTCGAAGATCCGACGCACCAGGCCAAGTTCGAGGCGGCGTACGGCCGTAAGACCGATCTCGAGAAAGGACCCACCAAGGTCCAGGCGCTCGAGATGTGCGGCGATCGTATCCGTGCCATGGTCATCAACGGCGAGAATACGGTCGTCTCGGATCCCGACCGCGAGCACTGCGAGCGCGCGCTCGAGGCCCTCGACCACCTCGTCGTGATCGACATCTTCCTGACCGAGACGGCGGAGCTCGCGGACGTGGTCCTTCCCGCGACCGCCTGGGGCGAGACGGACGGCGTGTGCACCAACACCGAGCGCCGGGTACAGCGCCTCCGCGCCGCGGTCCCACCAGCGGGACTGGCCAAGCCCGACTGGTGGATCGTGTCCGAGATCGCGCAGCGGATGGGCTTCGAGGGCTTCGAGTTCGGGTCCGCCGAGGGCGTGTTCAACGAACTGTGCGAGCTTTCGCCCATCTATCACGGGCTGGACTGGGACCGCATCGAGGGCAGCGAGTACCAGTGGCCGGTGCCGACCGCGGATCACCCGGGAACCCCCCGGCTGCACGAAGAGGACTTCCCGAACGGCCGCGGGCTGTTCAAGCTGATCCGCTACCGGGATCCCGCAGAGACGATCAGCGACGAGTTTCCCGTGTGGCTCACGACCGGGCGCCGCCTGGCGTCCTACCACACGCGCACGCAGACCGGTCGCGCGAAAGGGATCGACTACCTGCTGTCCGAAGAACACCTCGAGGTGAACCCGGCGGACGTCGACGCATGGGGGCTCGAAGATGGCGGGCTGGCGACCGTGAAGAGCCCGCGCGGCGCGGTGCGAATTCGAGTCCTGTCCACCGACCGCTCACCCCGGGGGACCGTGTTCGCCAGCTTCAGCTTCGCGGATGTGCCGGTGAACGTCCTCACGGGGGGCGGATACGACCCGATCACGCACACGGCCGAGCTCAAGGTCTGCCCAGTAAGCGTGGAGCCGCACCGTTAGCAGGCCGCTGAGCACACGTCGGACGCGAATGTCCGGGCAGTGAGGGTGCGTCGACTGGCGACCGGATGAAGATCTCGCGCATTACCGCTTATCAGGTCGACCTGCCCTTGCACGAGGGCAGCTACAACTGGTCCGGCGGCAAGTCCGTGTCCGTATTCGACAGCACGATCGTGCGGGTCCAGACGGACGCGGGCATCGAGGGCTGGGGCGAGGTCTGTCCCCTCGGGCCATTCTATCTGCCGGCGTACGGCGGGGGCGTGCGTGCCGGCCTGCAGGAGCTCGCCCCGCACCTTATCGGCGCAGACCCCACGCACCTCTCACGACTGAACCGGCGGATGGATGCGGCCCTCAAGGGCCACCCGTACGTGAAGTCGCCCCTCGACATGGCTGCCTGGGACATCCTCGGGAAGGTGGCGGGGCTCCCCGTTTGCACCCTGATGGGCGGACGATTCGGCGATGACTTCGTCCTCTATCGCGCTATCTCACAGGAGTCGCCGGACGACATGGCGGCCAGGGTCGCCGCCTACCGGGAGGAGGGCTACGGCCGGTTCCAGCTCAAGGTCGGGTCGGACCCGGCTGAGGACGTCGAGCGGGTTCGGGCGGCCTCACGGGTGCTGAAGCCGGGTGATGTTCTCGTGGCGGACGCCAACACCGGGTGGCTACGGCACGAGGCGGCGCGTGTCGTGCGCGCGATACGAGACCTCGACGTTTACATCGAGCAGCCTTGCTCGAGCTACGAGGAATGCCTGTCCATCCGCCGGCACCATTCTGACCACCCGTTCGTACTCGATGAGACCATCGTCGACGTACGCTCCCTTCTGCGGGCCCACGCCGACCTGGCCATGGACGTCGTCAACATCAAGATCAGCAAGTTCGGCGGGCTCACGAAGGCGCGGCAGGCGCGTGATCTGTGCGTCTCGCTCGGAATCGCGATGACTCTTGAGGACTCCTGGGGCGGCGACGTAACGACGGCCGCCATCGCGCACCTCGCGCACAGCACGCCGGTGGAGTTTCTGTTCACGGCCACCGACTTCAACAGCTACGTGAGCGTGAGCACGGCCGAAGGTGCCCCTCGAAGGCGGAACGGGCGCATGTCGGCCTCTGCCCAGCCCGGCCTCGGAATCGAGCCCCGCCCGGACGTGCTGGGCGATCCGTGCCTGGATATTCACGGGTAGCGCGCGCGTCACCCAATAATCCCGTCAGCCCCCTGTACCGTCCCGCTTTCCGCGATTTGCAAGGTCACCCAACCCCCGTCGCATCTCGGGTGGGACGCGCCAGAGCGATGCATCGGGGTCAACTCGTTGTAGGGTAGGTGATTACACCTTACGGGGAGTCGTCAGCCGTCCCACACCACCCCGGCCCCGCCCTTGCTCCAACGGTGAGGAGCACCACAAACGGAACCTGGGTCGGCCGAACGATATCGGCCGTGGAAGCGGAACTGGATCGGGACACGTGCGCACCCTCATGGTCGATCGCGATTCGGAGTTCGCCCAACGTGTGGCGACCCGTGCGCGGTTGGAGCACTGGGAAGTGGAGACGTTCGATACGCCGAACGAGGCGCTCGAGCGTCTCGCCTCCCACCCGTTCGAGCTGATCTCGCTCGAGGGCCTTGGGACCGCCGCGCGCACGTCGGAGATGGTGAGCCGCTTTGCGGAGCTGGCGCCGGGAGTCCCGCTGGTGGTGTTCTCAGCCAGCGGTTCGACGGCCGGTCGCGTGGGGGCGGCGCGCGCAGGGGCCACGCTGTACGTGACAGGTCGACCCGGGGCCACCGAGCTCATCGAGCTCTGGGGCGACGCGCGGAGCCGCTCGCTCGCCGACGATCCACGCGTCCTTGTCGTCGAGCGGGACATGGCGTTCCGCGATGAGATCCGGACGGTGCTGCTGCAGGTGGGGTGCGACGTGTACTCCCTGTCGAACCCCGCCAGCCTGTTCGACAAGCTGGATGAGCTCTCTCCCCGGGTGCTGCTGTTGGGCCGTAACCTGCCGGGTTCCGGGCCGTTGCCGTTGGTGCGTGCGCTGCGCGCCTCCGAGCGCTGGAGCACGCTCCCGGTGCTCCTCTTCGTGGGCCGCAAGGATGAGCCCTTCGAGCTCGAGGCGCTCCACGCCGGGGCCGATGCCGTCCTGTTGAAGAGCGAGTTCGGCGAGCCGCTGCGCGCGCGACTCCCCGGTCTGCTGGCTCGCGGAAACGGACCACGCGAAATGAGTGAGCGTGGCGCCTCTCGCGGGCCGACGGCGGGCCCGCGAGCGGTCGTCGGCGAGGTGCCAAACGTGATCATCCTCCAGGACGATCCGTTGTTTCTGGAGATGCTGGCATACGCGCTGACCAACCAGGGCATGCGGGTGCTCGGTTATGCGGATGGATGGGAGGCGTCGGCCCGCCTTTCGGCGCTACAGACGGGTGACCAGCGGCCTGTCGTCCTCCTGGAGCCCCAGCTCCCCGGGTTGGACGGGATCCATCTCGTGCGCGAGCGGGGGCGGTACGGAGCGGACGACCTTCAATTCGTGTTTCTCAGCGTGGACGCCTCCGAAGCGGCGCAGGTCCTGGCCTTCCAGAGTGGCGCGGTCGACTACGTGGTGAAGCCCGTCCGCATGCCGATTCTACTCGCGCGAGTCCAGCGCCTGATCGAGTCGAGCGCATGAGCCTCGTCGCGCTCGGCCTCCTGGCCATCGGGCAAGCCGTCTTCATCGCGCTCCTGCTCGTGACGCTGATGCTGGGACGGGCGTTTCGCGCCTGGCACCGCGAGAGGGCGCGAAGAGACAGCGACGACCTGATTCGCGCCGCCCACCGGTGGTTGGTGCGCGAGGACGACGGGCACGGCTTCCCCGACGCCGTCGACGCGTCGGAATTCGGCGTGGTCGTCGAGACGCTTCAGAGACTGAGCTCTCAGGTGGCCGGCGACCGGTGGGAGTTCCTCCTGAGCGACCTGCGCGACACGTCGTGGTTCCGCGGCGTGATGGCACGGGCGACATCATCATTTTGGTGGCGAAGGCTCGCGGCTGCCAACGCGCTCGTCATCGTGGCCGTGCCTGAGGATCTGCCGGCCCTGGAGCTGCTGATCACCGATCCGAACCGAATGGTCCGGCTGGCCACCGTGGGGGTGCTCAGACGCCTGCAAAGCGCACGGCTGGTGGAACACACGCTCGAGATCGCGGAGACCTCCCGCTCCGTCGCCCGCCGCTGTCCACTCGAAGTTCTCGCCACCGCCCCGGGTCTCGATCTCCGCATCCTCTCCGAACGGCTCACGTCACCGCGCGGGCCGGTCGAGCTCCGGATGCTCCTTGACCTGGTCGGCGAGCTGGCCGTGCCCGGTTTTCTGGACTACGTGCTCCCGCACGCGGGGAGCTCGGACCTCGAGGTGAGGATCGCCGTTGCTCGCACGCTGGGTCACTTCCCGCACCCGAGCAGCAACGCGGCCCTGTTGTCCTTCCTCGCCGACCCGGATTGGCAGGTACGAGCGCAGGCGGCGGCCGGCATCGGGGCGATCGGGGACCGCGATGCGGCGGCCGTGTTGGGGGCTGCGCTGCGCGATCCGAGCTGGTGGGTGAGGTTGCGCGCCGCGCTTTCGCTCCGGCGGCTGGGCGAGCCCGGGCTGCGGGCGTTGCGCGGCGCGCAGGCGGAAGATGACCGGTATGCGTACGAGATGGCGCAGTATGTCCTCGGACTGGATGACGCGGCGATTGCCGAGTACAGCGGCCCGAGCGTGGTCGACTTCACCGAGGTCGCCCTCACCCCGCTGGCGGCGTAGGGGGGAAAGTGGACATGGACCCGCTCACGTGGATCATTGGTGCGGGCGATGATCTGATCATCTGGTACTTCCTCATCCTCAATTCCTTCTACGCGCTGCTCATCCTGTTATCAATTCCCGAGTTGTGGAACCACTGGAAGATCACTCACAGCGACAACATCGGTCGCTATCTGTCGTCGGAGGCCTTGCCACCCATCTCCGTCCTGGTTCCCGCCTACAACATGCATGCCGGCATCGCGGACAGCATTTGGGCTCAGCTGACCCTCAAGTATCCGGTGCACGAGGTCATCGTCGTCAACGACGGATCGACCGACGGCACGCTCGCGCGACTGCACGAGGCGTTCGAGCTGTACGAGGTGCCCCCTGCGATTCCCCGTCGGATCCACACCAAACCGGTGCACGCGTACTACCGCTCGCGGAGAGCTCCGACCCTGCTGGTGGTCGACAAGGAAAACGGCGGGAAGGCCGACGCCCTGAACGCCGCCATCAACGCGGCCCGTTATCCCCTCGTCGTGGCGGTAGACGCGGACACCATCATGATGCCGGATGCGTTGATCCGTCTGGCCCGGACGTTCGTGCTGGATGAGACCATCGTCGCCGCCGGGGGCACGATTCGGGTCGCAAACGGGTGCGAGATCGAGCACGCTCGCGTGACTCGACCGGGGCTTTCCAAGAGGTTCCTCGCCGCCGTCCAGGTGCCGGAGTACCTGCGGGCCTTCATGTTCGGACGCCTGGGGTGGAACCGACTCGGCGGCAACCTGATCGTCTCGGGCGCTTTCGGCTTGTTCCAGCGCAAGTACCTGCTTCGGGTCGGCGGCTACTCGACCGGCAACGTCGTCGAAGACCTCGACCTGGTGGTCAGGCTGCACAAGCACATGCGCGAAAGCGGCAAGGGGTACCGGGTGGTCTTCATACCCGACCCTCTTGCATGGACCGAGGTGCCGTCGGACCTTCGGACGCTGGGACGCCAGCGTGAGCGGTGGCACCGAGGCCTGGTGCGCACCATGCTCACGCACTGGAGGATGCTGCTCAACCCGCGATACGGCCGGATCGGCCTCGTCACTCTCCCATTCTTCTTCTTCGGAGAGATGCTCGCGCCCGTCGTGGAGGTCTTCGGGTACGTCTTTACGGCGGCCGGGCTGTGGGCGGGGACGCTGGACTCGCGGTTCGCGCTGCTGTTTCTGGCCGTGGCTCTCGGTTACCAGATGATGCTGAGCATATGGGCGGTGATACTCGAGGAGGCGACGTTCCGCGTCTACGAGCGGCCCCGCGACTTCGCGCGCCTGCTTCTGTACGCCTTCGCCGAGCCGTTCGGGTATCGGCAGCTCACGGTCTTCTGGCGGTTGCGCGGCTTCCTGAACGCGTTTCGCGGGCTCACCCACTGGGGCGAGATGCAGAGACACGGTTTCTCCAGTCCCCGCCACTTCGAGCGCCGCAAACGCCACGGCGCGGAGGCGTAGTCAGGATGGCCGCCGGCTACGCGCCGTCGTAGCGTACTGGCGCCGCCCGTCCTACGCCGTCACCGGGGTGGCCGCGCGATACTCGACGATTCGCCCCGCGAACGCCGACGCCATGCACGTCAGCGGGCTCGCCAGGTACACCTTCCCGGGACCGCTCCGACCGGGGAAATTCCGGTTGATCGAGCTGATGGTCACCTGATCGGGTGAGGTGCTGACCCCGGGTCCCGCGTTGATGCAAGCGCCGCAGCCGGGCGCAAGGACCTCGAACCCTGCATCCTCGAGCAGCCGCTCGTACCCGCGCTCCCGGCAGTACGCCTCCACGTCTATCGAGCCGTATTGGGCGATGCACCGTACCCCCTCGGCAACGCGCCTCCCCTGAGCGACGGCCTCGGCGGCGACGCGCGCGTACAGATCGAAATCGGTGCGCTTGGCTCCGGTACACGATCCGATAAACACGATGTCGAGCGGAACGTCGCCCTCGAGCTGCGAGATCCGGATGCCGTTGCCCGGATCACCGGGCGTCGCGACCATCGGCTCGATCTCGGAAGCATCGATCTCGAGCCTGGCGGCGTATTGCGCCCCCTCGTCGCTCTCCAGGCCTTCGATCATGGCCCGGAGCCCGTCCGGGTCCAGGTCCCTGCGCGCCGCCAGCCACGCGACCGTCGTTTCGTCGGGGGCGACGATCCCCGTGAACCCTCCCACCTCGGCCGCCATGTTCGTCAGCGTCGCGCGCTCGTCTATCCCCAGCGCCCTCACGCCTTCACCGGCGTACTCGATGATACGGGCGATCGCCTCTCCGCTCTTCACCACGGGGTGCCGCAGCACGTCCAGCATTAGGTCCTTGGCCGTAACGCTCTCGCGCAGACGCCCCGTCACGTGGACGAGGATCGACTGCGGTACCTCGAGCCGCACGTCCTTGGTGGCCCACGCGTTCACGATCGCGGAGGTGCCCACGCCGAACGCCATGCACCCGAGCGAGCCGGAGTGCGGCGTGTGTGAGTCGCTCCCAACGATGACCTGGCCGGGCAACGCGTAACGGTCCTGCATCATCACGTGGCAGATCGCCTCGCTGCCGACCCGGTCGGCCAGCTCGCCGTGCAGGGTGATCCCCTTGGCCCCCGCGAACTCCCGCTGCCGGTCGTCCAGCGCGTGGGCCGCATCCAGCAACCCGAGGCGGACGCGCTCCTCCGTGATCACCTGATCCAGAAACGCGAGGTGGTCGCGGAAGAAGAGGATGCTGTCCGGGTCGTTGAGACCCGCGTCGCCGGCGAACTCTTCCCAGAAGGTGGAGGCCATCGGGGTGACGTACTCGTGCGAGAAGCGCAGGTCCGTCCTCACGAAGCCGCTGTCCCCCGGCGCGACGGCGGAGACACCGATCTCGTCTCCGGCCAGCTTCCGTACCCAATGCTTCGCGAGGATCTTCTCGGCGATCGTCTGTGGGCGATCCGCCGACGTCGCGATCTCGGGCTCGCGAACCAGACCCTGCATCCGGGCGACGGCGTATTCGAGCAGACCGCCGTACTCGATGATGTCCCTCTGAATCGGGCTGGCGTCACCGATGAACGCCTCGAGGGGGATCTCGTCCCCGCTTCGGATCGCGTCGATGAGGGAGAAGTCCGTGCAAGCCAGGAGGCCGAGGTTCGCGCAGTTCTCGCCGTAGATTCGCTCGATGTTCTCCGCGATCACGACGCGGATCCCGGCCGCCCGCTCCGCGTACGGCGCGGCCTCCCGGCTGGAGCCCTTTCCGCGGCGCAAACCGGACACGGACGCCACGAAGCCACCCTCGGCGACGTCGCCCTTCCCGATCGGGCGCTCTCCAGCGCACTGGAGCCCCACGTACGGATACTGGCCCAGCGTCTCGTCGTAGTGATAA
Source organism: Gemmatimonadota bacterium (assembly GCA_039588275.1). Classification (GTDB taxonomy): domain Bacteria; phylum Gemmatimonadota; class Gemmatimonadetes; order Palauibacterales; family Palauibacteraceae; genus JBDHAC01. The sequence continues at coordinate 107,470 of JBDHAC010000006.1, read as the reverse complement.
CACACCCAGCCGGGGGTGATCTCGTCGGTGCTGATGTCATCCCGCAGCGGGATCGAGGGATCCCATTCGAGGTCTTCGCCCGCCAGCTGACGCCGGATGAGCTCCGGGTCCTCGGTAAGAAACAGGATCCGACCTTTCAGCCGGACCGTCGGTGGACGCTTGCGGACTTTCTGCTCGAGCAATCGATCTAACATGAACCGTCGCTCTCCTGCGCGATTCGGTGCGATTCGGTGCGATTCGGTGCGATTCGGCGTCGAGATGATACGGTTGATCGGGTGGGGGGGCGAGCGATCGTGGATCAGCTGGGCCAGAAGATCGGTATGAAGATGGCCGCCGTGATCACCAGCAAGAGGTTGAGGGGCGCTCCGACCTTCACGAAGTCCATGAATCGGTACCCGCCCGGCGTGTAGATCATCACGTTGGTCTGATAGCCGAAGGGCGTCATGAACGAGGCAGAGGCGCCGAACATCACCGCCACGATTAGCGCATACGGATTCATGGCCAAGTCCTCCGCGGCCAGGAGCGCGATGGGCGTGAGCACGACCGCGGCGGCGGTGTTCGAGATGATCGATGTGAGGAGCGATGTCACCACGTAGAAGACGGCGACGACACCCGTCACGCCGAGCCCGCCCGCCAGGTCCGCCACGCCCCGCCCGATCAGCGCCGCGGCCCCCGTCTTGTCCATCGCCACACCAAGCGGGATGAGACCGGCCAGCAGAAAGATCACCAGCCAATCGAGCTCGGCGTACACCTCATCGAGGTGAACGCAGCGCGAGAATACCATCAGAGCCACGCCCGCCAACGCGGCCGCCAGGATCGACGTCAGCCCGGTCCCGGCGGCGAGCACGACGGCCGCCATGATCCCGATCGCGACGGGAGCCCTGGGCCGGGCGGCAGGCGGATGCGCCACCTCCCCCATCGGGATGAAGCCCGGCTCATCCGCGAGCCGGGCCAGGGCCGAGGCGGGGCCGTGAACCAGGAGCAGGTCACCGACGTGGAACGGGATGTCCGCCAGCCGCTCGTGCACCGTCACATCGTGGTGTTGCACGGCCAGCACGGTGGCGTCGTAGCGCTGAAGGAAGCGGATGTCGCGCAGCCGGCGGCCCACCAGCAACGAGCCCGGCGCGACCATCATCTCGACCATTCTTCCGCCGTGGCGCACCACGTTCAGCTCGCGCTGGGTCTTCTCTGTCGGGGTGACGAGCCGTTGCTGCCGCGCGAGCATGAGTAAGCGGTCCGCCGACCCCTGGACGTACAGCACATCACCGGGCTGAATGTAGCGCCGGGCGCCTGGAGCGGGAATCACGCGCTCACCCCGCTCGATACCCAGGACCGTAAGGCCGTATCGCGCCCCCCAACCCAGGTCTTCGAGCGTGCGGCCCGTCGCGGGGGAGTCCGGCCTCACCTCCAGCTCCGTCACGAAGCGCCGGACGTCATACTTGCCGGACAGGTCGGGCGGGCGGTCCCTGCGAGGCAACAGGGGACGCGCGACCGTGAACAGATAGAGGAAGCCGACGGCGAGGTAGATAAACCCCAGCGGAGCGATCGAGAACATGGTCAGCTCGGTGAGTCCTCGCGTGGTCGCCATCCCGTAGACGACGAGGTTGGTCGACGTCCCGATCAGGGTGACGGTGCCGGCGAGGATCGCCACGAACGAGAGCGGTATCAGGTACACCGACGCCGGCTCCTCCGCGTGCTCGGCCAGCGCGAGAAAGACCGGGAGAAAGACCACGACTACCGCGGTGTTGTTCAGGAACGGCGACAGAACCGCGACGACCACGCAGAGCGCGAACAGGCGCAGCGTAGGTCCCCCCAGGGGGGCCGTCTGTGCCCAACGTCCGATCGCCGCGACCGCCCCCGTCTTGCGGAGCCCCAGTCCAAGCACGAGCATCGCTGCCACGGTTACCGTCGCTCTGCTGCTCAGCCCCGAGACCGCCTCTTCGGGCGTGAGCACACCGCTCAACAGGAGCGCCACAGGGACCGCGAGCGCGATCTGATCCAGCCGCACGCGTTCCCATGCGAACAGGATGAGCGCGAGCAGCGTAACGGCGAATACGAACCCGATTTCGAACGTCATGTACGCATCTTCGAGCGAAATGTCCGCGGACGCCAGAGAGCCGGACCTCGACCAGCCGCGACCTGCGCGCACGCTGGTCGCCGGCGGGACGGGGTTCCTCGGGTCGGCCATTGCCCGCGAGCTCGTCCGGAGAGGCCGGGGCGTGGCAGTCCTCTCCAGGCGGCCGCGTCCGCCTGGGGCCGAGCCCGGTGTCATCGATCACCGCGTGGGTGATGTCACCCGGCCCGAGTCGCTCGGCCCCGCGCTGGAAGGGATCGAGCAACTCGTTCAATGCGTGCAATTCCCGGGGTTCCCCGTCGAGGACGCGCGCGCGGGGCGCACGTTCCTGGGCGTGGACGCGGCCGGGACGTCGGCGCTCGTTCGGGCCGCCGTCACAGCCGGCGCGCGGAAGGTCATCTACCTGTCGGGGGTGGGAGCCGATCCCGCATCGGCGCGAAGCTGGTATCGGGCGAAGGGGCTCGCCGAGCAGGCGGTCGTCGAGTCCGGGCTGGTGCACGTCATCGTTCGACCGTCGTGGGTCTACGGCCCGGCGGATGCCAGCTTGAATCGCTTCGTCTGCCTGATGCGGACCGTGCCCGGACCGTTTCCACAACTCGGGGCGGGCGACCAGAAGATCAACCCGGTGTTCATCTCGGATGTCGCGCGGCTCATCGCCGAGGTCGTTGACGGATCGGCTGCCGACGGCGCTACCCTCGAGATCGGGGGGCCAGCGGTCCTCAGCATGGACGAGGTCCTCCGGATCGTAATGCGCGTCATCGAGCGCAAAAAGCCGATCCTGCACGTGCCCCTGGAGTTGGCGAGACTCGGCGGTCTCCTCCTCGAGCCGCTACCGGGACAGCTGCTGTCTCGCGACGCGGTGGACTTCGTGGTTCAGTCGGCAGTGGCCGACAATTCCGAACTCCTGCGACGGTTTCCGGCTTTCGAGCTCCGGGAGATGGAGGAGGCGCTCACGAGCTACCTGACGAAGCGGGGATCCGGCTAGACAAAGACACGGCCAGGTGCCCGGGCGGCCCAGGGGTCAGTACGGGGCATCCTTCTTGCAACTTCTTGCGCAATTCGAGTTAGGTGTACAAGATCCCACTTGACGGCTGCGCATGGATCGTGCGGCAGGGGCTTCACTTGCGCGACGATTAGTACCATATTGGGCTGCGGACACCTATCACGACCGTGGTGTTCCCTGCGGTCAGCGAAAAAACCCAGGAGGTAAGCGATGATGGTGGGGTACAAGAAGTTGGGAATGGTACTCGGGGCGGTGGCGGTACTCGCTCTCCTGCCCACGAGGGCCGATGCTCAATTCGTGCGGTACTCGCCGGTCTTCTGGGCTGTCGAGGGCGGCGGCGGCATCACGCTCCCGGTGGGTGACTTGGGGGACGTGGCCGACCCGGGCCTCACGCTCGGCCTGGCCGGTTCCTACTTCCTGAACCCCCGCTTCGCCCTGCGCGTGGAGGGTGGCCTCAGCTTCCTCGGGGCGGCGGACGGAGCCCAGGGAGGAGTCGACCCGGACCTGAGCCTGTGGTCGTTCACCGGCGGGTTCGAATACCACATCACCGATCCGACGTCGAGCACGTTCTTCACGTTCGATTTGGGGGCCGGTGGTGCCACGTTCGATACCGACGTGTTCTCGGTCAACGGCGTGGTGTGCGACCCGAGGTGCAGCTCATCGACCGGCGCGCGAAGCACGGGGAACTTCGATAACACGTACTTCGCGTTGAACGGCGGGCTACAGGTCGGATACAACTTTGCCCCGCACGGCCAGACGGGGACGCCCATGGGGACGATCTTCATCGGCGCCGACATCACGCTCATCTTCGCCGACGAAATCGACTCGTCCCTGATCTCGGCGCTGTACGGCCAGTCGGCGGGGTTCGGCACCGTGTACGCGATCCCGATCACGGGCGGCCTACGGCTCAACATCCCGTAGGCGGTCGCACGAGATCGATTTGCGGGCGCAATGGGAGAGGTGTGAGCACACGCCTCTCCCGTTTTCGCCTCGGTCGGAAAGGCCGACGGCGCCTCGCAAATGTGGGTTGGATCTATTAACGTTTCGGTCCCGTTGCCGGGGGCAGAGCTCCGGCTGACGGGGGCGATGATGACAGAGCGGAGCCGCAGGCTCCTGGTGTGGACGCCGGTCGCTCGACGCCGTTCATCTCGCGGCGTACAGTCCGGCCGGGGTCGAAAACTGGACAAGGGAAAAGCCCTGAGGTTGTCCCGCCCTGTGAACCGAGAAGGAGAGGCCTGATGGTTAAGACGAGATGTTGGTCGGTGGCCGTGGTGACTGCGTTCCTCGCGGGCACCATGGGAGGTTGCACGCACCTCGTCCATCAGTGGGAGCTTGACGGGCTGCTGGACCCGGTGAACGCGGAGCTCGCGGATCACAACACTCGGATCACGACTCTCGAGTCCGATGTCGCCAGCCTGCAGAGCCGGCTCGGTCAGCTCGAGCAGACCGTCAGTCAGCTCGGAGGAACCGTCAACAGCCACATCAATGACGAGAGCCTCCACTGCCCCTGCGGTCTCGAGGTGTCGCTGCCGGTGCACTTCGACTTCAACAGCGATGCCGTGCGACCGGTCGACCACGGAATCCTTGACGGGTTCGCGGCTTCGGTGATGGGCAACTTCCCCAACGCCAAGGTCACGGTCGAAGGGTTCGCGGACGCGGCAGGGAGCCAGGACTACAACGTCGGGCTCTCGCGCCGGCGCGCGCAGAACGTCAGGTCCTACCTGGTCGACCAGGGCATGACCGAGGACAACATCGATGTTGCGGCCTTCGGTGAAGCCCGTCAGGTCAAGCCCGGCGAGACCGGCGCCGTGGACGCCCAGAGCGGCATCGAGAATCGCCGTGTGACCTTCGTCCTCGAGTGGGCCGGGATCGACGACGGCTCCGGCAACTAGGGCGCAGCGCGGCTCGCGCTAGCGAGGGCGCGAGTCGATGAAGTGACATCAGGCCAACTCGCCGCTTCATCGAGCGGAGAAGGCCCCCGGGGACGCGTACCCCGGGGGCCTTTTCATTGTTTGGAGGTGTAGAGCGCAGGTGCCAGGCGCGGCGGAGCCGTAGGAGAGGCACGTTGGATGAGGACCGGACACAGGGCGGAGCTCGAATCGAGACCGGGGGCGAGGCGGCCGAGTACGAGGCGCTGACCGAGCGCGTCGCGCTGGTCGATGACTCCGATCGGGCTATCGTCGAGGTGTCGGGAGATCGCGCCCGCGACATGATCAACGGTCTCGTCACGAACGTGCTCGAGCCTCTCGCGGAGGGCAGGAGCGCCTACGCGTTCATGCTGACGGCCAAGGGCCGGGTCGTGTCCGAGATGCGGATTATCCCCAAACCCGTGTCCACTGCTCTCCCCGAGGGCCTCGCAGACACCGAGTCCTGGACGGGTGACCTGTGGCTGGACGTTCCCGTGGCGTCCGCGGACGCGCTCATCACGCATCTGACCAAGTACCTGCCGCCCCTGTACGCCCGCTTCGAGGCGACGGACGTGACTCGGCTCAGCGTCGTCGGGCCACTGGCCCCGCGCGCGATAGAGCGCCTCGCGGAGGCGCCGGAATGGCGGATCGAAGGCGTCCCGGCGGAGGATCTCGAAGATCTGCAGGTTGCCCGCGTCGGCCCGGCGAGCGACCCATCCGCCGACGCCGATGGATCGGCCCACGCGCCGTTGTTGCTCCTACGACGCGAGGCCGTCGAGGGCCCGGGGTTCGATGTGTACGCGCCCGCCTCGAGCGCGGCATCCGTGCAATCGGCGCTGTTGGACGCGGTTCGGTCGCTCGGCGGGGGTCCGGCGAGCCGTCCGGCCTGGGAGATCCTGCGCGTGGAACGTGGAGTGCCGGTTTACGGTCAGGAGATCACGGCGGACACCCTCCCGCAGGAGACCGGACAGACCGAGCGGGCGATCAACTTCGAGAAGGGCTGTTACACGGGACAGGAGGTGGTGGCGCGCATACACTACCGGGGGCACGTGAACCGTCGGCTCGTGGGCTTCGCGAGCGACGACCCCGCCGCGCCCCTGGCTACCGACTCCCCATTGTTTCTGCGCGAGCGAAAGGTGGCGGAGGTTTGCACGGCCGTAGTCTCCCCGCGCTTCGGACCGATCGCGCTCGGCTACGCCCGACGAGAGGTCGACCTCGGCCAGACGCTCTCCCGCGAGGCGGGCGCGCCCGCGGATGTCCGCCCCTGCGCGCTCCCCTTTACATCAACGTAAAGCGATAGAGCCGCGCTAGTTGCTGCGATCACCAGCCGCCTCTATTCTTGCCGTTCGAAGATGCCGGCCGGGCCGGCATCGGTGGGTCCCCTGTTCTCGTTGGCACTCGGAGTACAAGCTCTATGCGGGTACGGGATGCCTGACGGGTCTCTGACGGCAGACGATCTGCGAAGCCTTCTTCGCTTCATGCTGCTCACGCGAGGGCTCGAGGAACGGCTCGAGCGCCTGCTGAAGCAGGGCGAGGTGTTCGGAAGCCTGTACCGCAGCCTCGGCCAGGAGGCCACGCCCGTCGGCAGCGCGTTCGCGTTGCAGGAAGGAGATTGGCTCGCACCTTCGTTTCGGGACCTCGGGGCTCTCCTCGTGCGCGGGCTCCCCCTCCGCGATGCCTTCCTCCAGTACATGGGTCGGACCGGCTACGCGGGAGAGGGGAGGGACGGCACCAACCCGCCGACCGTACCGCACCTCGGACTGCTCGGGCCGGTCAGCTCCCTGGGCACTCAGCTCTGCGCCCTGAACGGCGTCGCGCTCGCCTTCCGGATGCGCGGGGAGCCGCGCGTTTGCATGACGTACCAGGGGGAGGGAGCCACCCGAACCGGCGCATCGCACGAGGGGTTCGCGTTCGCCGCCGTGCAGCGCCTCCCGATGGTGGTCGTACTGGAGCACAACCGGTGGTCCTTTTCCACGCGCTCATCCGCCCAGGCAGCGGTCGAGAGTTGGTCCGACGTGGCAAAGGCGTATGGAGTACCGGCGATCAGCGTGGACGGGAACGACGTCCTTGCCGTGTACGATGCCGCGGTGGAGGCGGTCGTCCGAGCCCGCGCCGGCGGCGGACCGACCATACTCGTCGCCGAGACGTTCCGCATGCTGGGGCATGCCCAGCACGACGCTCGAGCCTACGTGCCGGAGGCGGAGCTCGAGCGCTGGCGCAAGCGGGATCCGATCGACGGATTCGAGCGCTACCTGCGCGAGCACGATTTCGAGACCGAGACGGGTCTGACGGCGCTCCGGGACGAGGTGAATCGGGAGCTGGATCGCGCCCTGGAGGACGCGCTGGCTCAGCCGTTGCCCGCACCCGCCGACGCATCCACCCGCGTGTATGCGGAACCGGAGTCCGGGATTCCCCCGTGGACCAGGACCGACCCGATCGGCTATACGGATCTGGCCCAACGACCTCCCGCTACCCCCACGCCGGGCGCGGCCGCCGGCGCCGACCAAAGCGACGGATTCCTGAGATGACCACCTACCTCGAGGCGATCCGCGAGGCGCTGTGGGAGGAGATGCTGGCCGATGAGTCGGTCTTCATCATGGGCGAGGACGTGGGCGCCTACGGCGGCGCGTTCAAGATCACCGAAGGGTTCCTGGAGGAGTTCGGAGCGGGTCGCGTGATCGACACGCCGATCAGCGAGGCGGCGATCGTCGGCGCCGCCATCGGAGCCGCGCACATGGGGCTCCGGCCCGTGGTCGAGATGCAGTTCATCGACTTCATCGCGCCCGCGTTCGACATGATCGTGAACTTCGCCGCCAAGGTCCGCTACCGCACCGGCATGGGCGCGGGGCTCGTGATTCGCGGACCGTGTGGAGGAGGGGCGAGAGCCGGCCCGTTCCATTCGCAGAACGTCGAATCGTACTTCGCCAACGTGGCGGGACTGAAGATGGTGGCACCTGCGACCGCGTACGATGCGAAGGGTCTGCTCAGAGCGGCGATCCGTGACCCGGATCCCGTGCTCTATTTCGAGCACAAGTACCTGTACCGCCGGGTGAAAGAGGACCTGCCCGAGGAAGTGGACATCATGGTCCCGCTCGGGGCAGCTCGCCTACATCGCCCCGGTGACGCCCTGACGATCGTGACGTACGGCGCAATGGTGTACAAGGCGGAGGAGGCCGCAACGCGAATCGCCGAGGAAGACGGAGCCGAGATCGAGATCATCGATCTGCGGACCCTCCGGCCCCTGGACATCGACGCGATCCTCGGGAGCACCCGGAAGACGGGGCGCGTCCTGATCACGCACGAGGCGCCGCGCTTTGGAGGATTCGCCGGCGAGGTCACCGCCCAGATCTGCGAGGGCGGATTCGAGTGGCTGGACGCTCCGATCCGGCGGGTCACGGCGCTGGACACGCCGGTGCCCTATTCGCCTCCGTTAGAGGACTACCACCTGCCGCAGGTGGAGGACATCGTCACCGCCGCCCGCTGGCTGCTCGCTTACTGAGCCGGCGGCCGAGCGCCGCCGGCGGAACTGACCAGGGAAGGTTCACATGGCCAAAGTCGACGTGATCATGCCTCAGATGGGCGAGTCGATCGCGGAAGGCACGCTCACGAAGTGGCTCAAGAGCGTAGGCGATCCGATCGAGCGCGACGAGGATCTGTTCGAGATCTCGACGGACAAAGTCGACGCCGACATTCCCGCTCCGTCGAGCGGCCTGCTGGCCGAGATCCTCGTCCAGGAGGGCGAGACGGTCGAGGTGAACACGGTCGTCGCGCGCATCGAAACGGAAGCGACCGCCGTCGAGGCGGCGCCGCCCGCCGGGACTCCCGATGCAGCCGCGGCACCCGCGGTGGCTCCGGTTCCCGAGGCCCCTGCGGCCCCCACACCGGGCCCGACGGTAGAGACACCGACCCCCTCCCCCCAGGCCGCGCCGCCGACCGCCACATCGGGGGTCCCGGCGGCAAGCGGAGATGATGAGGGTCCGGCGACACGCGAAGAGCGCCTGCGCACGCGCTCGACGCCGCTCGTGCGTAAGATCGCCGCCGAGCACGGCGTCGACGTCGCTCAGGTCCCGGGCTCCGGTGTCGCGGGGCGCGTCACGCGGGACGACATCGTCGCGTACATCGATAGCCGCCCGGCAGCGGTCGAGATCGAGCCGGTGCGGGCCGCTCCGACCCCACCCGGCACGACCGCTCCGACCCCCGCGCCGACGGTCACGCCGCCTGCGCCCGCGACCGCGGCGCCGACTGCCCCCGCACCCGCAGCGCCGACTGCCCCTACACCCGCGGTCCCGACGCCGACCACCGCACCCGCGGAGGCTCCGGTCGGACCCGAGCCCGGTGTCATGCGTGTCCCCATACACGGTGCCACGCTCGACATCAAGCTCCCGAACGTGCCCATCCGGGAGCATGACCGCATCGAGGAGATGAGCCGCGTCCGCCTGCGGACGATGGAACACATGCTCATGTCGAAGCGTGTCTCGGCGCACGTCACGTCGGTGACGGAAGTCGACTTCGAGCGCGTGGTCAGGCTGCGTCAAAAGCTCAAAGGGAGATTCGCGGAACAGGGCGTGAAGCTCACGTACGGCCCGTTCATCTATCGCGCCGTGATCGAGGCGCTGCGCGAGTACCCGATTCTGAACGCTTCGGTGGACGGCGCGCGCATCGTGTACCACGCCGACGTGAACCTCGGGATCGCGGTCGCTATCAACGACGGGACGGAGCTCATCGTCCCAGTTCTGAAGAACGCCGATCGACTCAGCCTGATCGGACTGGCCCAGGGCGCCAACGAGCTCGCGGAGAAAGCACGATCCAGAGAGCTCGATTTCGACGACATTCAGGGCGGGACCTTCACGATCACGAACGTCGGCGTATTCGGGAACCTGTTCGGCACCCCGATCATCAACCAGCCGCAGGTCGCGATACTCGGAACCGGCGTGATCGAGAAGCGGCCGGTCGTCGTGCAGGATGAGCTCGGGGCCGACGTCATCGGGATTCGACACCGCTCGTACTTCGGGCTCAGCTACGACCACCGGGTGGTCGACGGGGCGATGGCCGCGTTCTTCCTGAACAGGATTCAGGGCGTGCTGGAGAACTTCCCGGAGGAGAGCGTCTAGCGGGTCGCTGAGTCGTCCCGGAAGACGAGGGCGCCACCCACTGGAGTTTCTCGGCGGCTCGCTAGCCCGCCCTCGTGCCACGGACGACGACGAACTCGCCCGGTATCAGATAGCCGTCGCCGTTTCGGTACGGCTCGATCGAGGCGAGGTACTCCGCGTGCGCCTCGTCGCGCGTTCGCTCATCGAAGCGTGAGTAGGCGAGCGCGACCGGCCCGCCGGCGAAGGCCGCACCGAGCGCGTCCTCCGCCGACTCGTAGTACAGCCCCGTCGCGAATCGATCGGTGCTGATGTCGACGAATCCGGCGCCCTGGAACGCCCCTTCCAACGACGCCCCCGTCCCGAGCTGGAAGAACAGGGGACACACCTCGGTGTTCACCCGCGAGTCCACGATCGGGAAGATCTCCGCCCAGCCGCACTTGGCGCGCGCGCCCCACACGGCCGCCACGGCCCGACCACCGACGACCAGAACCCGGTGCATCTCGCGCACCGCCTGCATCGGGTCCGGCACGTACATGAGGCCGAGCGCGTTCAGCGCGGCGTCGAAGGATCCGTCGGCCACATCCAGCTCCTCGGCCCCCATGCGCTCGAAGGCGATGTTGGTGACCCCACGACGAGCCGCATCCAGCCTGAGGGCGTCCACCATCTCCCCGGCGAGGTCCGTAGCGAGGATCGTCCCCTCGTCGCCCACGTCCTCCGCTGCGGGAAGCGTGACCAATCCCGTCCCGCAGGCGATGTCCAGCACCCGCTCCCCCGGACGGAGGGCAGCCATTTCCAGGAGCTTTCGCTGCGCGGGCTCGAGTTGCCGCGCCCAGTGGCGCTCGTAGTGATCGACCGCGCGATCCCAACCGTAGCGCTGTACGCGCCGCTGTAACCTCGGGTCCACGATGCTACTCCTCTGGTTGTAGGAGGCGCACTTCGCGCCGCAGCTCGATCGGGCGCAGGAAGATGTCGAGCCACGGGCTGCATGAATCTGCTTCGTCGAGGAGCCGCTCGATCTCGTCCTCGCCCGCGTCGCTCTCGATCCTCACCACGTAACGGACCCGTGAGTAACCAGGGGGTCCGTCCCCGATGCCGTACTCGGGGGCCGCATCGTAGTCCGCCTGCACTTCCACCTCGAGGCCCCGGATTGGAACGCCTCGTTTGGCCGCCCACTTCGTATACCCGATCGCCAGGCAGCTCCCGAGCGCGGTTCGGCCGAAGACACCCGGGTCCGGGGCCGTTCCGGATCCGCCCGACTGCTCCGACATGTCGACGGTCAGGCTCCAGCGTCCGTCCCGGGATTCGCACGCGAGGTCTTCGTCCAACCGGACCGTCGTTACCGCGGTCCCGCGGCCAATCGAGGGCCTGAGCGTCAGCGCCTTCTCGCTCCGTTCGAAGGCCCTCCTGATCGTGTCCTGGCTCATGTTCGGTCGTCTCCTCACCTCTCAAGGCGCATGAAAGCGGGAATCCGGCTCATTTGTAAGCCGCGTGATCTTCGTCTCTGGTGGCCGGCTGCGCTATTCTGGACTCATGGATCCCGTGGATTGGCTGCTCGAGAAAGACGCGCCCGGCGTGGCCTATCTAACCCGCCTGCGGTTCCTGGGCGAGTCGCCGCGCTCGAGGCACATGACCGTGTTGCGCGGTCAGCTGTGCGCGTATCCGCCGGTCGCGGGCATGCTTGAACGCGTGGACGAGGCCATCGCGGCCAAGGCCTACCAGAAGTACGCGGGGGCGTATTGGACGCTGCTCTTCCTGGCCGACATGCAGGCGGACCGGCGCGATTCGCGAGCGCGACGGCTCGCCGAGCACGTGCTCGCGCAGCAAATGGATAGCGGCGGCTTCAGTCCCAGCGGGCAGGCGCGTTGGGAGATCGTGTGTCTCACCGGAAACATGCTGCGGGCGCTGGTGCACTTCGGTTTCGGCCGGCACGAAACGGTCGTTCGCGGCTACGAGCGCCTGGCCGAGCGTATCCTTCCATACGGCGGCGTCCCCTGTATGGTGATCGACTACCACAGCCTGTTGCCTTCGTGCAGGATGACCCTGCCACAGGCGCTCCGAGCGCTGGCCGTCGCCCCCGACGGTGTGGCGAGGGAGGCGCGCGAGCGGTTGAGTGACCTCCTCGTCAGCCAACTGCTCGAGATGCGCGTGTATCACTACGTGCGCCCGGATGCGTCCCGCTACTACAAGGAGCTGGTACCGCTCCAGCCCAAGGGAAGGCGGCCGAAGGGCGTGTCCGTCAAGGAGTTCAAGGCGGCGTACCTGCGAGACCACCCGATCGGCGCCCGGGATTGGTTGCCGAAAAAGGGGTGGCTGCGATTCGGGTTCCCTCACAGCTACAATCCCGACCTGTTGGAGGCGATGCTCGCGCTCGCCGAGGTGGGAGTGGAGTATCAGCCCGTGCTGGACGAAGCGCTCGACCATATCGAGGCCAAGCGGGGTCCGGACGGCCGCTGGAAGCTCGACGTGTCCCTGAACGGCAAGATGCTGGCGGATGTGGAGCGGGTGGGACGGCCGTCCAAGTGGATCACGCTGCACGCGCTGACCGTGCTCAAGCACTTCGGGAGGCTGTAGAGAAGGCTGCGAGTGCGGCGGCAGCTGCTTCCATCGGCGCTCCGCACCTCACGCTCTGACCGTTCTCGTCCACCCCAGCGAGTGCCGCCGGTGCTTCGGCGCATCGAACTGGCTGGTCTCCAGGGCCGCCCCCAGGTCCTCGATCTCCAGGAACGGCCCGAAAGCCTGATAGTCAGGGCCGTTAGGCACGACCAGGCTGCCATCGGGGAAGATCATCACGTAGAGCCGATCCAGCGTCGCGTGGTCGAGCAGGTTGACTCGGATGCGTCGCTGCGGTGGGAGCGTACGCATCAGGTGAGCGAACTCCTCGTCGCTTACAAGCAGCGCGTCCCAATCAACGGGAGACATGGCGCGGGGGAAGGCCTGAAAGATGTTGTAGAAGACTCGAGCGTCCGTCGTGCCGGCGTACTCTTCGACCAGCCGCACGATGGCGGGAACTTCGTTCAGGTTCTGCCTCGTGACGGGAGTGCACACCTTCACATCGATTCCGGGGTGCGCGCGCAGCCGATCCAGGGCGCGCATTACCGCGGCGAAGTGTCCTTTTTCCTTAGTGCGCGCGTTGACCTCCTCGGTGGGGCCATCCAACGGAAGGGAGATGAGGTCGAGGTACGCACCGTACTCCGCCAGGAAGCCACGGGTGAGCTCATCCCCCGTGGTGGACAGGGCTGTCTCCAATCCACACTGACAGGCGTGGCGAATCAGGAGCCCGACATCCGGGCGGGTCAGCGGATCTCCCCCGGTGAACACGATCCGTGTCGCTCCGACGCGTCGGACTCGCTCGATGATTCGCATGGCGGTGGTGGTATCGACGGGAGTCTCGAAGTCCTGTGGTCCCCAGCAGTAAGGGCACGACTGGCTGCACTCGGAGGTCACGTGAAAATCGATCGTTGCCACCTGAACCGACACCGCAGGATCCACTTGGATGGGGCTCACCGATTCACCTTCGGTCTCGATTCGCCTTCGGTCTCGATTCGCCTCGGTCTCTCCGTCGTTCCGAGGCGCTAGGGCAGCGGCCCGCTCGTCAGACGAATGTCGTCGATCCACACGGTTCCCTGCCCGTCGACCACCAGCTTGAGCTTGACGTTGTCCGGCCTCTGGCCCGCTTGAAGAAAGAACAGCGTCTCCTCGGTCGACCATTCGTTCGATCCGCTCAGCGGGGACTGGAGATCCCGTGAGAAGGCTTCCCGACCCCCGCCACCTGGACCCACATCTCCGGGTATGCGTTGCCATCCACTCCCTCCGTGCGCACGCGGGCGCGATACAGCAGGACCGCATCCTCCAAATCCAGGTCTCCCGTCTCTCGACCGGAGCGTGGGCAAGCGCGGGGCGGTCAGTCCTGGCGCTGCAGTACCCCGGGCAGCTCGGCGATCGAATCGATAACGTGGTGTGGCGCGTGGGCCGGTTCGACGGTTTCCAGCTGCCCCGGATCGAACTTCCCGGTGCGCACCTGAATCGCGGTCAGTCCGGCCTCCCGTGCGCCTCGAATGTCGGAATCGATGTCGTCCCCCACGACGGCCAGCTGCTGCGCGCCGACACCGAGGATGCGGGCCGCGAGGGTGAAGAACTCCGGCGCCGGCTTGCCCACCAGGACGGCCTCGGTGCGCGCCGCATACTCGAGCGCCACGACGAACGGACCGGCGTCGAGGGTGGGCCCCGCATCGGGCAGCCAATATCTGTTCTTGTGTATCGCGACCAGGCGGGCCCCACTCCGGAGTGCCAGGAAGGCCTCGTTCAGGAGATCGAACCGGAAGTCCGGGCCCAGGTCGCCCACGACGACCGCCTCCGGCGCGGCGGTATCCAGATCGAATCCGCCGAAGTCCTCGTGCGTGGATCGCGGGAGCAGCAACCGCAGGCGCTTCAGGCCCGCGCCGTCGAGCCAGCGGGCTGCGGCCAGCGGCGCCGTCAGGATCTCATCCGGCTCCACCTCCATGCCGAGCTTCGTGAGCGACTCGACTACGGCGCGCCGCGATTTCCTGCTGGTGTTGGTCGTGAACAGAAAAGGCACGCCTCGCCGGCGAAGCCACTGCGTGGTCTGGACGGCCCCGGAGAGCAGGCGGCGCGCCTGGTACGCGGTCCCGTCCAGATCGATCAGGAGTCCCTGGATCGGCTGGGTCATCGCTCTCCCAACATGGCGTTGGCGACGGTCTGCGAGGCCTGCGAGGCTTGTGTCGAGATCCGTCTGTAATCTAGCAGGTCGCCGGCAGCCCCGGGTCTCGCGATCCACCGGGCGGAGTGGACCCGGATCTGGCCCGCGTCGGCTTCCGCACCACGTGTGCCCGGGTGCAGCGTTTCTGGCCGACCCCGGTGCGAGCGGCTATTCTCAGCCCCCGGCTGGTGGCCTTCTGAGAGGGGATGTCCACGCTGAACGAAACCGCCTCCTTCGACGCCCTCGACGAGCAGGTACGGGAGGAGCTCGCGCCCGACCTGCGCGTGATTCGCCTTCTCGGTCGCGGGTCGGTGGCGAGCGTGTACCTCGCCCGTGAGGCCGCTCTCGACCGCCCCGTCGCGGTCAAGGTCCTGTCGCCCGGTCCCTCGCGGGACGAGAAGGTGCGGCGCCGGTTCGAGCGCGAAGCCCGCTCGGCGGCGAAGATCTCCCACGCCAACGTGACGTCGGTGTATCAGGTTGGCCGGCTCTCCACGGGCGTGCCGTATTTCGTTATGGAGTACGTCGAGGGCCGCAACCTCGAGGACGGGCTGCGGGCGGGAGGTCCGATGTCGGAGGAGGACGCGCGAGCGACGTTGGCCGGGATCGCTGCGGCGCTGGCCGCGGCCCACGCCAAGGAGATCATCCACCGGGACGTAAAGCCCGCGAACGTGCTGCGCGACAACGACACAGGCCGCATCGTTCTGACTGACTTCGGGGTGGCGGCTGTCCGCGATACGGGGCACGAGGACACGTCGACCCGACTCACCGTGCAGGGTGAGGTCCTCGGGGACATGCGCTACGTATCGCCGGAGCACCTGCAGGGCGAGCCGCTGACCGAGCTCGCGGACGTGTACTCGCTGGGCATGCTCGGTTACGAGCTCCTGACGCTGACGAGCCCCTACGAAGCGTCATCGAACGCGGAGCTGGCCGCCGCCCACCTGCGACAGACGCCAACCCCGCTCGAGACGCTGCGCCCGGGCACCGACCCGGCGTTGGCCAACCTCCTCGGCCGTTGCCTGGCCAAACGACCGGAACACCGGCCGGCGGCGGCCGAAGTCGCTCGGTTGCTGCTCGCAGAGACGGATGAGACGCCCCAGAGTCCGCCGACCACGGCCCTGGGCGCGTTCCTCGCCGAGCTGAAGCGCCGGCACGTATACAAGGTGGCCGTGGCGTACGCAGCGGCCACCTTCATCGCCGTGGAGGGCGTACAGAATCTGACCGAGCCCTTCGACCTCCCATCGTGGATCAATCCGGCGGTGGTCATCACCGTACTGGCCGGCTTCCCGGTCGCGATCATCCTCGCGTGGGTGTTCGACATCCGGGCCGGCGCGATCACGCGCACGCAGGCCCTCGCCGACGAGTCCGCAGGTGGGGGCCTGCGCCAGCGCCGGCTCGTGCAGCTGGTTGGACTGGCCCTCATCCTGGCCCTCGTGGCACTTTACGGGTGGGTGCGGTTGCGTTGACCGATTCGTCCAACTCCCCTCCGGACATGGGAGGCAGCGTGCCGGATCTTGCACCCTTTCGCGCTCTTCGCTTCGACCGACTGGCAGGGCAGCCCGCTGCCCTCCTCGCGCCGCCGTACGACGTGATCGACCCTGAGGAGGCCGAGGCGCTTCGAGGGCGGAGTCCGTTCAACTGCGTGCGGCTCGTGCTGCCCGAGGGCGAGGCGCCCGAGCGGTACGGTCTCGCCGCGCGCAGGCTGGCCGACTGGGAGACCGATCGCGTTCTCGAGCGCGACCCCACGCCTTCGGCCTACGTATACCGCCAGGCCTACGAGGTCGGCGGGACCCTGGTTCACCGCAGGGCACTGTTCGCGGCGCTTCGCCTGGTCCCGTTCGAGGCCGGTGAAGTACTCCCGCACGAGCGAACGCACCGCGGACCGAAGGAGGACCGCCTGGCGCTGACTCTGGCCTGTCGAGCGCAGTTATCACCCATCTTCGTGATCGGTGAAGACCCCGACGGGGGACTGATCGAGGCGCTCGAGTCGATCGCGGACGAGACGCCGGAGTTGGATGGAGCGACACCCGACGGGATTACACACACACTGTGGCGCGTGTCCGACGAGACGGCAGCCGCCGGGCTGTGCGCGCTTGCCAGCCGCGGCCCGTTATTGATCGCCGATGGGCACCACCGATACGAGACCGCGCTCGCCGCGGCCGCGGCGCGACCCGACGAGGAAGGCGCGCAGCGGACGGTGTGTTGCGTCGTGAGCGAGCGGGACCCCGGGCTGACCGTGTTGCCCACGCACCGGGCCCTGGCGGTAGCTCCGCCCGCAGGAAGCTGGATCGACGCGCTCGCGGGCCTGTTCGAGATCGAGCCGCTGCCGGGTGAGGATCCCGAGGGCGCGGCGCGGCGGGTCGCGACGGCGGGCGGGGCCACCCTCGGCCTCGTCACCGCAACCGATGACGGCGCTCATTTGCTCCGGCCGCGCGCGAGCGCGGTGGAGGAGGCCGGGATCGCACCGGCCCGTGCCCGGATCGGGGCGGCCATCTTCGATCACCTCATCCTGGAAGGCGCGCTCGGAACCTCGGCCGATGACGCCGCCCGAGACGGCCAGCTCACGTACCATCGCGACGCGGTGGAGGCCGCGCGCGCGTGCGGCGAGGGCGGGGCCACCTTTCTGCTGCCGTCCGTCGATGTCGACGCCGTGCGGGACGCCGTCTCGGACGGCACACGGTTGCCGGCGAAGACGACGTATTTCTCACCCAAGATCCCGACCGGTCTCCTCTTCCGTCCATGGTGATCCGCCTGAGACGGATCAGCACCGCGCTCACGGCGTTCCTGCTCGCGTTCACCGTGGCCTCGTGCGGGGACCGCACGAGGCGGTCTTCCGATCCCACGCGATCCCGTCCTGCCGCCCCGGACGGGGGCACGGTCAGCGTGCTGGCTCGCGGTGCGCCTTTCCATAGCGCCAACGGGATCCACTTCGACGCCGAAGGACGTCTCTGGGTGGGAAGCGTCTTCGGGCGGGAGCTACTGGCGCTCGATCCCGAGACCGGATCGGTGTTGCGGCGCTACGGGCCCGAGGATGGGGTCGAGACGCCCGACGACGTCGCGATCGGCGCGGATGGCTCCGTGTACTGGACGGCCATCTTCACGGGCGAGGTGGGCCGAATCGGGCCGGACGGGGCGAAGCAGGGTCAGATGGTCGCGCCCGGCGTCAACCCCATCACCTTTTCGGACGACGGACGCCTGTTCGTGGCGCTCGATTTCCTGGGCGATGGTCTGTACGAGCTGGACCCGGGGCTCCTCGAGGAGCCCCGTAGGATCCTGGAGGCCCCCGGCTGGATGAACGGCATGGATTGGGGACCCGATGGTCAGCTGTACGGTCCCATCTGGACGCAGGGGAGCATCGTGCGGGTCGACCCCGCCACCGCGACCACGACGACCGTGGCGGACGGGTTCGACATCGTGTCGGCGGTGAAGTTCGACTCGCGCGGTCGACTGCACGCGACGGAGTACACAACCGGCGAGGTCTGGCGCATCGATCTCGTCAGCGGTGATCGCGAGGTCGTCGGGCGCGTACCCCCGGCTCCTGACAACCTGGCGATCGACTCCGCGGATCGGTTGTTCGTCTCCCATGCCCGCGACGGGGCCGTCTACGAGATCACCGACGCCCATTCGACGCGATTGGTGTCCCCCGGCGGGATGATCGCCCCCGGCGGCATCGCGCTGGGAGCGGGGCAGACCCGTGGCACGCTGTACGTAGCCGATCTCCTTTCGTTGCGCGCCTTCGACGCGCAGACGGGAGAGGCGACGGGCGTCGAGACACACGTCATCGGCGCATCGGGAGGGGTGACCGCCCCCATGACGCTCGATCGGGACGAGGACGGGAACCTGGTGATCGCGTCGTGGATCTCGAACGCGGTCCAGGTGTGGGACCCGCGGGCGCGAGTCCCACTCGCCACGTACACCGACTTCGCGACGCCCCTCAACGCGGTCAGCGTCGGTGGGGACCTGGTGGTGGCAGAGCTGGGAGCGGGGCCCGGGGACGGGCGAGTGATCCGGCTCGGCGGTGGAGATCCGACCGTACGCGATACGCTTGCGGCGGGGCTGGGTCTGCCCGCGGGCATCGCCGCGAGCGACGGAGACCTGTGGGTCACGGATCGCGCAGCGGGACAGGTGCTGAAGATCCTCTCGGAGGGAGAGCCGAACTGGACTCCGCTACCCGTCGCGGTAGGTCTGTCGGCGCCCGAGGGAATCACGCTCGCTCCCGACGGCAGCCTCCTGGTCGTCGAGACCGGGCGTCGCCAACTCGTGCGAATCCCCATCGGAAGCGCGGAGGCTCAGCCGCTCGTCACCGGACTGGCGGTGGGGTTGGAAGGCCCGCCGACCGCCCCCCCGACCTGGGTGTTCAGCGACGTAGTCGCCGACGAGGCCGGTACGATCTTCGTGACGGGCGATCGCGACAACGTGGTCTATCGGATCCGGCTGGAACGGTAGCCAGCTCGGGCCCCGGCCAGCCCGTGTGGCCCGCCGCGCCCCGGCGTGACCGCCCGGGGTGCCGGAGCATGCCCTGAAGCCCTCGGGCTACCCGCTAGCCGGCCTTTGCCTGCGCCTGGCCGCGGAGCTGCGTCCCGAGGAAGTCCCGGTTCATCCGTGCGATGTAATCGATCGAGATCTCTTGCGGGCACACGATCTCGCACTCCTGGTGGTTCGTGCAGGAGCCGAACGCCTCGGCCTCCATCTGCGCCACCATCCGCTCGACCCTGATCCGGCGCTCGGGCTGGCCCTGCGGGAGGAGGCCCAGGTGAGAGACCTTGGCGGCTGTGAACAGGTGCGCCGCCCCGTTCGGGCACTGCGCGACGCACGCGCCGCACCCGATGCACGCCGCCGCCTCGAACGCCAGATCGGCGTCGGACTTGGGCACCAGGACCTCGTTCGCATCGGGGGCGCTGCCGGTGTTCACCGAGATATAGCCGCCCGCCTGGATGATCCGGTCGAGTGCGGAGCGATCCACCATGAGGTCCTTGAGCACCGGGAAGGCCGCGGAGCGCCAGGGCTCGATCCAGATCTCGTCGCCGTCGGAGAAGTGACGCATGTGGAGCTGGCATACGGTCGTGCCGCCCAGGGGACCATGTGCGACCCCGTTGATCATCATGCCGCAGGTGCCGCAGATACCCTCTCTACAATCGTGGTCGAAGACGATCGGCTCCTCGCCTTCGGTTTGAAGCCGCTCGTTCACGACATCCAGCATCTCGAGGAACGACATGTCGGGATCGACGCCGGGGGCGTCGTAAGGCACCATCCGCCCTTCGGCGTCAGGGCCGGGCTGGCGCCAGACGTGGAGGACGAGATCCATTATTTGTAACTCCTCTGAGTGAGCTTCACGTATTCGAACTCGAGCAGCTCTCGGTGCTCGACGGGCTCTGCTTCGTCTCCCCGATGCTCCCAAGCGGACACGTGGCTGAAGTTCTCGTCATCGCGCAGGGCTTCGCCTTCGGGCGTCTGGCTCTCGACCCTGAAATGACCTCCGCAGGACTCGGTTCGCTGGAGCGCGTCCCGGCACATGAGCTCGGCGAGCTCCAAAAAGTCGGCCACGCGCCCCGCCTTCTCGAGCGCCTGGTTGATGCTGTCTCCAGCACCCAAGACGTTCACATCGCGCCAGAACTCGGCCCGCATGCGCGGGATTCGCTCCAGCGCTTCCCTCAGACCCGACTCTTCACGCGCCATCCCGCACCGGTCCCAGAGCAGCACCCCGAGCTCGCGGTGGAAGGAGTCCACCGTGCGTGAGCCACGGACGGCCAGCAACCTGTCGACCCGGGCCCGGACCTCGGACTCGCCCGCTTCGAACGCCGGGTGCTCGGTATCGGCCCGCTCACCCATGTGCTGCGCCAGGTAGTCCCCGATCGTGTACGGGAGGACGAAGTAGCCGTCGGCGAGGCCCTGCATGAGGGCGCTCGCGCCGAGGCGGTTGGCGCCGTGGTCCGAGAAGTTGGCCTCGCCGATCGCATACAGCCCTTCGATGTTGGTCATCAGGTTATAGTCCACCCACAGGCCGCCCATCGTGTAATGAAGGGCCGGATAGATCCGCATCGGCACGGTGTAGGGGTCCTCGCCCGTGATCTTCTCGTACATCTCGAACAGGTTGCCGTAGCGCGCGTCTATCGTGTCGCGACCCACACGCTGGATCGCGTCCGCGAAGTCGAGATAGACTCCAAGACCGCCCGGACCTACGCCCCGTCCCTCATCGCAGACCTCTTTCGCGTTGCGCGAGGCGACGTCCCGCGGCACCAGGTTGCCGAAGCTCGGATACTTCCGCTCGAGGAAGTAATCGCGCTCGTCTTCCGGTATCTCGCCCGGGGGTCTCGGGTCGTCCCCGGACTTCGGCACCCAGATGCGGCCGTCGTTGCGAAGCGATTCGGACATCAGCGTCAGCTTCGATTGGTGCTCGCCGGACACGGGAATGCACGTGGGGTGGATCTGCGTGAAGCACGGGTTCGCGAACAACGCCCCGCGCCGGTAGGCGCGCCAGATAGCGGTCGCGTTCGACCCCTTCGCGTTCGTCGACAGGAAGAACACGTTGGAGTACCCACCCGTGGCGAGCACTACCGCGTCCGCGGCGTGCCGCTCGATGCGACCGCTTACGAGGTCGCGGGTGATGATGCCCCGGGCCCGGCCGTCCACGAGCACCAGGTCGAGCATCTCGCAGCGCGGGTACATCTCCACCTTCCCCGCCGCGATCTGGCGCGCCAGCGCCTGGTAGGCACCGAGGAGCAGCTGCTGTCCGGTCTGACCACGTGCGTAGAAGGTGCGCGAGACCTGGGCGCCGCCGAAGGATCGGTTGTCCAACGTGCCGCCGTACTCGCGCGCGAACGGCACACCCTGAGCGGCGCACTGGTCGATGATGTTGAGGCTGAGCTCCGCCAGCCGATGGACGTTCGCTTCCCTCGAGCGATAGTCCCCGCCCTTGACCGTGTCATAGAAGAGGCGGAAGACGCTGTCGCCGTCGTTCTGGTAGTTCTTCGCCGCGTTGATCCCGCCCTGTGCCGCGATCGAGTGAGCACGGCGCGGGCTGTCCTGGAAGCAGTACGCCTTCACGTTGTATCCGAGCTCGGCGAGGCTCGCCGCGGCCGAGCCCCCGGCGAGGCCGGTCCCGACCACGATGACGTCGAACGAACGCTTGTTGGCGGGATTCACCAGCTTCAGCTCGAAGCGGTGCCGGTCCCACTTCCTGTCTATCGGACCTTGGGGAATCTTCGCGTTGAGCTGCATCTCCAGCTCCTCAGATCTTCAGCGCACGAGGCGGATCAGGATCGCGACGGGCACCGCTATAAATCCCGCGGATACCAGCACGGCGAACGCGACGGCGAACTTCCGGCGAAACCCGGCGAGACGGGGACCCGTCCACCCCATGGATTGAAAGAAGCTCCACAAGCCGTGGTACAGGTGGAGCCCGAGCGCGAGGACGGCCACGATGTAGAAGCCGCTCACGTACGGGTTCACGAAGGCGGTCACCATGTTGTGGCGTACGTCGCCGACCACGAATTCCGCGTGCACGTTGCCCACGGTCATGTGCAGCAAATGGTAAATGACGAAGGCGACGATCAGGACACCGCCCCAGAACATGCTGCGCGAGGCGTAGGTCGCGGCCTCATGCGTCTTGCGAACGTAGCCGATGGGGCGCGCCCGGACGTTCTGCCGCCGCAGCTGCCAGGCGGAGATGATGTGCAGCCCGACAGCCGCCAGCAGGCCGACGCGCAGGATCCACAGCAGATCGCCGTGACCCAGTATCGGCTCTCCGAAGGCTCGCAAGCCCTCGGCGTAATGGTTGAGCTTATCGGGTCCCAGGAAGAGCTTCAGGTTCCCCAACATGTGGAGCAACACGAAGCCGAAGAGGAGCACGCCGGTCACCGCCATCACGGCCTTCTTGCCCAACGACGACCGGTAGAAGTCTCGTATCCACTTCATCTTCGGAGTATCCTACAAGACCGCTGTGTTCGTCATCATGGACGCGGCGCGGGTCGGAAGACGGAACGGCAGGGCCCCCTCCCATGCCGGCAACTCGCGCGTGATGCGCCGAGCTCCCAGCATAGCCTATCCTGGGTTTGCCACGCCCGCCAGAGACGGTTTCGGACCTCGTTTCGGTAGGTTTTGGAGGGCGCCGCTACAGGTAATCTTCGAGGTTGACCACCGTCATCCCGACGATCCTGCGGAGCCCGGATCCCTCGGTGAGATAGACGTCCGCGCCGCCCAGCAGCGCCGTCGCGATCTGTACGGCCCGCTCCGGCCGCCCCCCCAACTGCGCGCGGACCTGAGCGGCCTGTACGGCCACTTCCGACGTCACGGGGACCAATTCGAGGCCCGCGTGCACCGTGATCATCTTCGAGATCTCCGCGGCTCGCGCCTGCTCGCCACGGCGATACACCTCCACGAGGAGCTGATATAGGGCGAAGGAGGATGTCTGCGTGCGGAACGAGCGTTTTCGCATCCCCTCGAACACGACCCCGGTGAGGTCGGAGTAGATGGTCGCGCCGATCAAGTGGTAGGCGAACACCCTCGGGTCGAGGTGAACCAGCTCTGCGGCGTCGAGCCGCAAGCGCAGGGCCTCCCTCTGGCTCACCGGGTCCCCGTTCGACGGATCCGGGCACGCCGCGTGACGCCCCGGGTCAAGGTCGCGACGGCGCGGGCGGGCAGGGTGGTGCTAGGCACCTTCGAGCTCCGCCCAGAGAGTCGCGTCGGCGGTGACGTCGCCGAGCGCCCCCGCGAGTCTGTCCTCCAGATCGGGCGGCTGCTTTTCCATCTCGATCACGCCGTCCCTCACGATGACGGTCAGACGGTCACCCGGTGAGAGCCCCAGCGCGTCCCGCGCGATCTTCGGTACGACGATCTGGTGCTTTCGGCTCATCTTGACGGAGACGGCCATGGCCCGGTCCTCGGCTGTCGGAGACCTGAAAAGTCGGCTCCCAACCTAAGCTTTACGATATCGCTTTACAAGAAACGCGGGGTCCCGCAGGGCGGGATGAGGCTCAGAGGGTCCAGATCAGGAAACCGGCGTACCCGCTCAGGAGCAGCGCGCCCTCCCAGCGGCCGACCCGCTGGCGGGTGAGGGACAACGGGATCAGGAGCACGCAGAACGCCAGCGCCGGCAGGACCTGCCGGACCACGATCTGCGGGGGGAGCTCGAGGGGCTTCAGGAGTGCGGCGGTCCCGAGCACGAGGCCGAGGTTGAAGACGTTCGATCCGATAACGTTTCCGATCGCGATATCTCCCATGCCGCGGACCGCGGCGGCTATGACCGAGGCCAGCTCCGGGAGCGAGGTACCGATCGCGACGAGGGTCGCTCCGATGACCGCCTCCGGGATATCGAAGGCGCGTGCGATCTCGGTCGCCGACTCGACGAGCCACTGGGCGCCGATGAGCAAGCCGGGTAGACCGAAGGCGATGCCCAGCACCGCCGCCCACGTATCCTTCCCCATCCGACGCGGCTTGGGGGTAGGCGGCGCGCTCGGCACGGTGACGAGATCCGTTAGGGTGTCGGCCCCATGCGTGCCTCGGCCCTCGCGCTCGCCGCGCGCCCAGGCCATCAGGAACCACAGGTAGACGAAGAAGCCCGTGATGAGCGCCAGGCCGTCCGGGCGCCCCACGGCATCGTTCAGCGACAAGAGCATGACGATGGTCAGTACCAGAATGACGAGTGGCGTCTCGCGCACGAGTAGCCGCCTGTGCACGGCGATCGGCCGAAGGAGCGCGCCCACCCCTACGATCAGGCCGACGTTTGCCACCGTCGATCCCATCACGTTGCCCACCGCGAGGCCCGCCTGCTCCCGGACGGCCGCCGCCCCGCTCACCACCAATTCCGGGGCCGAGGTCCCGAAGGCCACGACGGTCAGCCCGACGAGCAACGGGCTCACTCCCAGTTGCTTCGCGAGGGCGGCGGCTCCGCGCACCAGCCAATCGGCGCCCAGCGTCAGCAGGACCAGGCCGGCTGCGAAGAGAAGGCTCTCTCTCAGCACCGGCGGTGTTCATTCAAATGTACAGCGTTCAACAATAGCCCAGTGGGGGCGATGATGGGTGACTCGACGGGCGCGAGTCGGATGTGCACCGAGGGTGCTCCAGGCGCTGGCCCGGTTGTGGAAAAGCGTCGGATCCCGCTAGGCAGACGCATTCCAAGCCGGTTGTGGAAAACTGTGGAAAACCGACCGGCGAGGCCGGGACCGCTACTTGCTCCCGGTCGCGGACAGGTTTGGCGCCGGCGCGCTCTCCGAGGCCACAGGGGGCCGTTTCTCGGCGCCCGGTGCGGGTCGGTCCTTGGCTCCGGGGCGGGCCGCTTCGGTTCCCATCAGCAGACGGCCCTCCACACGGCCTCCCTCGTCCAACTTCACGCGGCGGCTGCGGATGTCGCCCTCGACGCTGCACGTCTCTTGAAGCTCGACGCGGCTCGCTCCCGTCACGGTGCCCGTCACGCTGCCAGCGATGACGACATCCTGCGTCTCGATATCCCCGGCCACGGTGCCACCCTTGCCGATGACCACGGATTTCGTGGCTCGTATCGACCCTTCGACCTTTCCCTCGACGCGGACGGTACCGTCGCACTTGATGTCGCCCACGGTCTCCATGCCTGGTCCCACCACCGAGACGACGTCGCTCATCTCTCGAACCGGACCCTCGCTCCGTTGCTCTTTCGCCATTTCCTTACCTCGGTTCCACACCGTTCCGTCCCCGTGCCCCGCCGTCGACGCTTCCACCGTCCGCCACGTAGGTGAGCGGATCGAGGAGCTCACCTTCTCGCTCGACCTCGAAGTGCAGATGTGGGGCCGTCGACTGCCCTGTGTTCCCGGACAGAGCGATGACCTGCAGTCTCTCTACGCTGTCCCCCATCGCCGCGAACAACCACGAATTGTGCCCATACAATGATGAGATCCCGTCACCGTGCGCAATCCGAACGAAGAAGCCGTACACGGAGTCGCGCCCGGACTCCTCCACTATCCCCCCGAGCATGGCACGGACGTACGACCCGAGCGGGACTGCTATATCGATCCCCGGGTGTCCCGATCTCGACGCCTCGGTACGCGAACCGAACGTGCGCGTGAGAAACCCGCGTTGCGCGAGGGGCCAGGCGGGGGCGGACGCCGCGGGATCGGCGGGAACGCCGCGCGCCGGCGTCGAGGTGGGCACGGGCAGCACGACGCCGCCCGCCGTGCCCGGTGCTTCAGCGCCGAGCGCTCGCTGGATGCGGAGATAGTCAGACTCTATGCGCTCGAGGCGGGCGTTGAGCTCCGCCACCTGGGCTTGACGGTCCGTCAGCTCGGCGATCGTGGCATCCAGCCGTCGCGCTTCCGCCGACTCGATGCGGCTCGCCCACGCCCGTCCGAGGAGGACCCCGACCGAGAGCAGGGCGGTCGCGACGCCCACGATCGACCAGACCCATGCGGATCGCTTCAGCCTGAGCGTGTGGGTCTCGGTTCCATCCTGCCGGACGAGGTGAACGGTCCACCCGCCGTGGTTCTCGTTCACGTCGAAAGCGTCTCTGCGCCCTCATCGCCTCCGAGCAGGTGGAGGAGACGAGCGAGATCCTCGTGATCGTGGAACGGGATGCGGATCTCGCCCGTGTGGTCGGCGGCTTGGTGGATCCGGACCTGGGTCCCGAGCGCGCGCTGGAGTACGAGCTCCGCTCTCCTGGCAACGGGATCGCGTGCGGTGGAGGCGGTCACGGCTCGACGCTTCCGCTTCTTCTTGCGGGACCCCTTGGCCCTCACCCGGCGTTCGGTCTGGCGAACCGACAGCCCCTCGCTCGCCACGGCACGAGCGAGGTCGATCTGGCTCCGCGGATCCTGAAGACCGAGTATCGCCCTCGCGTGGCCGGCCGAGATCCCGCCCGCAGCGAGCAGCTCTCGGACCTCATCCGGCAGGCTCAGCAGCCTCAGGCTGTTCGCGACCGTAGAGCGGTCCCGACCGACGTGGCGGCCGATGTCCTCCTGCGTCAGGTCGAACTCCTCGATCAGCTGTTGATACCCCCTGGCCTCTTCGAGCGGAGAGAGGTTCTCTCTCTGCAGGTTCTCGACGAGCGCGAGGACGAGCATCTGCTCATCCGTCAAATCGCGTGACACGATCGGCGCGGTCTCCCACCCCAACCGCATGAGCGCTCGCCAACGCCGCTCGCCCGCAACGATCTCGTAACCGTCCCCGGCAGGGCGGACCACCAGCGGCTGAAGCAGGCCGTTGTGCCGGATCGATTCGGTCAACTCGTCCAGCGACTCGCCCTCGAGACTCGAGCGCGGCTGGAACGGATTGGCTCGAACCCGATCGATGGACACCTCTCGTTCGGGTATCCTCACTGCGGACTCGTCGAACGTCTCTTCCCCCATGAGCGCCGCCAGCCCCTTGCCGAGCCGTCTGTCACTCTTAGCCAACCTTCCGAACCCCCTCGTCTCGATCGATCAACTCGCGCGCCAGGCTGAGGTAGCCGCGGGCTCCCGTCGACAGGACATCGTACAGCGCGATCGGTTGCCCGAAGCTCGGGGCCTCGGCCAGGCGGATGTTTCTCGGGATCATCGTGTCGAACACCTTGCCGCCGAAGTACTCGCGCGCCTCGGCCGCCACCTGTTTGGCGAGGTTGAGCCGCGAATCGTACATGGTCAGCAACACGCCCTCGATCTCCAGCTCCGTGTTGATGTTGCGCTGGACGAGCCGGACCGTGTTGAGCAGTTGGCTCAAGCCCTCGAGGGCGTAGAACTCGCACTGGATGGGGATCAGCACGGTGTCGGCGGCCGCGAGAGCGTTCAGGGTCAGCAGACCCAAAGAGGGAGGGGAATCGATCAGGATGTAGTCGAATCCCGCCTTTAGCTGCATCAACCGCTGCCGGAGGATACGCTCGCGGTTGGGCCGATCGATGAGCTCGACTTCCGCGCCCGCCAGGTCGCGGCTCGCCGGGATCACGCTCAGAAAGGGGAAGTGCACTTCGTCACGTACGGCCTCGGCGAGTGATCGGCCGTTGACCAGGCAGTCGTATACGGAAAGCCGGGAGCTGTCCTTCCTCAGTCCGAAGCCGCTCGTCGCGTTCCCCTGCGGATCACAGTCGATCACGAGAGTGCGGCGCTCGGCGATCGCGAGCGAGGCGCCCAGATTGATCGCGGTCGTGGTCTTTCCCACACCGCCCTTCTGGTTCGCGATCGTGATGACGCGGCCCATCCCCCCTCGACTCATCGATCTACCGGTATCCGACCCTCGTGCCACCGGCCCGCCCGGCCCGAGTGACGCGGCGCCCTAACGACAGAGTGACTCGAAACAACGTAAACTGTTATACATGAAGCACTTACGTTGACAGACCCCGGTGCCCGGAATGTTCGCGAGAGCGGATGACCGCCCGGGCTGCGGCCGAATATAAGGTGCGCGCGTACATCGGGCGACCACTCGCGGGGATCCGGGCGCTTTACGTGCCCCCAAAGGCGCCGGAAGGCGGCGATTCGAGGTCCGTTCGGGCCCGCACGGACGCCACCAGAAACTCACCCGCGATGACGCGAGCCGGAGGGCCCCCGCCCCCTTGACGCGAGAGTGTTTCACGGGAAACATGACGGTGAAACAACCGGCGCCGCGGGCACGGGAAAGGGCTGGAGGAGAGACACTGGCGTTTCACGGGAAACATGACGGTGAAACACGACGACGAAGCGTTCGACATCGGATTCCTGCTCGGTGTCCTCGTGGGCGAGGGCCATTTTGGGGGAGACGGCCGCCAGCCACAGGTTACGCTCCGCATGCACACCGATCACGAGGCGCTCTTTCGTTGGATCGAGAAGACGTTTCCGGGCGGGCGCCTATACGGACCGTATGATCACGGCGGGCGCCACTACTTTCAATGGATGGCGCGCGGCCCGTACCTGCGAGAAACGCTCCTGCCGATCCTCGACCGACACCTGACCGTTGAGCTGGACGCCAAGAGCTACCGGCGCTTCATCGAGATGAAACAGCGCTATGCGCTGGGCGACACGGCGGGGCATGAGCGCACGACTCCACCGGAGGGGGAGGATGCAGACACCACGGACAGGTGAAATCGCGGCGCGAGAGCGTCTGATCCTCGCGCTTGACGTGGCAGATCCGTCAGAGGCTCGCGATCTCGTCGAAGCGCTGGGGGACGAGGTCGTGTTCTACAAGATCGGGCTCGAGCTCTTCCTGAGCGGCGGCTATTTCGAGCTCTCCGAGTGGTTGCAGCGCCACGAGAAGAGGGTGTTCGCCGACCTCAAGCTGTTCGACGTCCCGCAGACCGTCGCCTCGGCCGTGCGCCAGCTGAAGGGCAGGGGGATTTCCTTCGTAACCGTGCACGGCAACGATGCGATCCTCGATGCGGCGTGCCAGGCCGCGGGACATGACGTGGGGATCCTGGCCGTAACGGCACTCACGAGCCTGGATGAGGCTGACATGAAGGCGCTCGGCTTCCAGACCGACATCCCCTCGCTGGTCGTCTCGCGCGCGCAGCGCGCGGCCGCGCTGGGGTGTGCCGGAGTCATCGCGTCCGGGCGCGAGGCGGCGCTCCTGCGGGAGGCCCTGGGGGACGCGCTATTGATCGTGGTTCCGGGCATTCGCCCGGGACTCAACCGCGCGGACGACCAGAAACGAACCGTAGATGTAGAGGAGGCGTTCGAAGCCGGAGCCGATTATATCGTCGTCGGGCGCCCCATACGGAACGCACCGGACCCTGCGGCCGCCGCACGCGACGTCCAGCGCCGCATCCGTTCGGTGTTCGCCGCCTAGGCCAGGTCAGCCGCGAGGGGGCTCGCAGCGGTCTCCCCCGCAGCGGCGCGCTTGTGGATCTCCACGAGGAGATTTTGCAGATCCGCCGGAGAGACGCCGGGGATGCGTCCCGCCTGGCCGATCGTGCCCGGGCGCACGCGGTCGAGCTTCTGGCGGGCTTCGTATGAGAGCGACGCGAGCTTCATGAACGGGAGATCGGCAGGAATCGCGACCTCCTCACGCCTGGACAGTGCCTGCGCGCGCAGTCGGTCTCGCTCGATGTAGCCGGCGTATTTGAGGTCCATCTCGACCGACGCGAGGGCATCGCGGTCGAACCCCTGATCCCCCAACGGTTTACCGGGACCGAGCAGGTCCATGAGCCGGACTTCCGGGCGAAGCACGAGCTGTCGAAGCGGCCCGGTCTGCTTCAGGGGCGAGCTCCCAACGGACTCCAGGAAATCGTTCACCTCCCCCGGATTCACTCGCGCCGCGCTCGCCCAGGATCCGATTCGCTCCCGCTCCTCCAATCGGCGCTC
The DNA here is from genome assembly GCA_039588275.1 of Gemmatimonadota bacterium. Classification (GTDB taxonomy): domain Bacteria; phylum Gemmatimonadota; class Gemmatimonadetes; order Palauibacterales; family Palauibacteraceae; genus JBDHAC01. The sequence goes on along the minus strand of JBDHAC010000006.1, from coordinate 77,476 downwards.
GAGGACCGCTCGCTCATCGTCGCGCAGCAACCCCAGGCGCTCCGCGGTGGGCCCCAGCCGCGGAAGACAGTTGTCCTGACGTAGCAGTAGACGAAACTCCGCTCGGGAGGTGAACAATCGGTACGGTTCATCGACGCCCCGGGTGATCAGGTCGTCCACCAGCACGCCCAGGAACGCTTCGTCCCGCTTAGGGATCCACGGTTCGCGTTCGAGCGCGGCGAGGGCGGCGTTGATTCCGGCGACGACGCCCTGACCCGCTGCCTCCTCGTACCCCGTGGTGCCGTTGATCTGTCCCGCCAGGTAAAGACCGGGAAGCGGCTTCAGCTCGAGCGTCGGTCGGAGTTGCTGCGGCGGAAAGTAGTCGTACTCTATCGCGTACCCCGGCTGCGTCATGCGCGCGTTCTCGAGGCCGGGGACCTTTGCCAGGAACGCGCGCTGCACATCCGGTGGAAGAGACGTCGAGAGTCCGTTGACGTACAGCTCGTCCGTCTCCAGCCCTTCAGGCTCGAGAAACACCTGGTGCGACGGGGCCTCCGGGAACTTCACGACTTTGTCTTCGATCGACGGGCAGTAGCGGGGGCCCCGCGACGCGACCGCGCCGCCGTACAACGCCGAGCGACCCAGGTTCTCGGCGACGATCTCCTGAACCTCCGATCCCGCCTTGACCAACCAGCATGCCCGGCGCTCCAGTCCTTCAGAGCGCTCCCAGTGCGAAAACCGCCCACCCTCAATGTCGCTGTCCTGGCGCTCCAGCCGCGAGAAATCCACCGTCCGGCCGTCAACCCGCGGCGGTGTCCCGGTCTTGAACCGATCCGCCTCCAGCCCCAGTCCGAGCAGCTGCTCCGCCAACTCGACGACGGGGGCGTCTCCGGCCCGGCCCGCCTCGATCGCGCGGTCCACGCCGATACGGATGGCCCCGCGCAGGAAGGTTCCGGCCGTCAACACCACTCGGGTCGCGGCCATGCGGGATCCATCGCGGCACCAGACGCCTGTGACCCTCCCGCCCTCGACGATCAGACTCTCCACCGTCCCCTGGTAAAGGTCGAGTCGTGGGCTCTGCTCCAGCAGGGATCGGACCGCCCGTGGGTACAGGCCGCGATCGCACTGTGCGCGCGGGGCCCACACCGCGGGGCCCTTGGAGCGGTTGAGCATCCGGAAATGCAACATCGACCGATCGGTCGCCCTCCCCATCACGCCGCCCAACGCGTCTACCTCCCGTGCCACCGTGCCCTTCGCGATCCCGCCGACGGCGGGGTTACAGGACATCTGCCCGACCCGGGCAAGGAAGGAGGTCACGAGAACAGTTCGCGCCCCGAGCCGCGCCGCGGCGTTCGCCGCTTCGCAACCCGCATGGCCGCCACCGATCACGATCACATCGTATTTCATGGCGCCCAAGAATACCCACCGGGGGTGGTATCGGGCCAGCTTGCCGGATTCAGGCAGGCTCGGGATCTTACGGCCGTGACGAGCAAAGGATTTCTGGTGCGGGGGCGCGTTCAGGGCGTGGGATTCCGTTGGTGGACCGCTCGGCAGGCGCGGACGCTGGGCCTGGCCGGAAGCGTCCGGAACCGGCCGGATGGAGCCGTCGAGGTGCACGTCCGGGGTGACCCCGACGCTGTTTCGGAATTGTACGCCCGACTCGGGCGGGGACCGCGGACCGCGCGCGTCGACGCCTTGACCGAGATCCCGGCAGAGTCTGACGAATCCACGGAATTTAATATACTACAATAACTTACAACGCCGTCCGCGCCCGCGCCCCCGGCTGAGCTCCGCAGCCGCACGCTCCGCTGTGCCCGGAACCTTCCCCGATCTCCGAGCGTTCCGAAGAAGGATCCTTTTCAGAACTATCGGTGTACCCTTGCCGCGAGCCTCGATCCCGGAGCGACGCGTATGATAGAACTTCCCGATGTCGAGCGGATGATCGACAGCTTTGCCGGTTACACGACCGGGAAGACGATCTCCACAGTCATCATCGACGACCCGGATCTCGTAGACATTCCGATCGACCTTGCCGAGGAGGTGCTCGAGAGCCACGTCATCGAGTCCGTCGAGCGGCACGGCAGGTATGTCGTTCTCCGTTTTCGATCGGAGCACAGCCTCGTCTTCGACATGGGAGAGGACGGCGCGCTCCGCCTCGAATCCCAGACCGCGCCAGCGACGGAGCGAACCAGGATCCGCCTGCAATTCGCCGCCGGCCGGGAGCTGCGATTCAGCTCCTCCGGCGTACGCGGCATCGTGCACATCGTCGAGCGTGACGATTTCTCGGGACTCGGCAACCTCGAGAACCTCGGGATCGATCCGCTCAGCGAGGACCTCACGCCGGAACGATTCGTGGACCTCGCCGCCGCCCACCCCCGGGCGTCTCTGAAGGGGTTCCTCATGAACCAGGAGATCATCGCGGGCATCGGCAACGACTACGCGGACGAGATTTGCTTCCAGTCCGGCTTCCGCCCCGATGGGCGCGTCGGGAACATCAGCCCCGAGCAGCTCCACCGGGTGCACCGGTATCTGAAGAGGGTGCTGCGTCGAGCGACGCTGCACTGGGAGGCGGCCCACGCGGATCCCGGCTGGCTGATCAACTACCGCAGCTCGGGGAGTGCCTGTCCCAGATGCCGCCACGAGCTCGAGTCGCTCAAGGTGCTCGGGCGGAAGACCTACATCTGCCCCCGTTGCCAGCGGGCGGCGTAGACAGGGCGTCCGTCGGCCGGCATACCTAGACGGCTCCTGCTCGCCATTTCACCTTCCGAGGGCCCGCCCACCGAGGGCGGGCCCTTCACGTTTGCCCTCGTGCATGTCTTATCCCGCCACCTTCTGACGCGGGTCGCGATGCGGGTCCGCTACTTACCTACACAGAAGGAGGAGAACAGCACCTCGAGGACCTCCTCGACCTCGACCACACCCAGCAACTCCTCCAGAGCGAGTGTCGCCTCCTGCAGATGCGTCGCGGCAACTTCGGGCGGCAGGTCTCTCGCCATGCACTCGGCGAAAGCTCCCGCCTCGTCTCGCGCCCGGCGGAGCGCTCGGATCTGTCGACCTCGCGTCACGAGCGGAGGCTCTCCCGCGTCCCTCAGCCCGGCGAACACCGCCTCCACCATCGCCGCCTGCAGAGCGTCCAGACCCGTCCCCGTGACGGTCGAGAGGACGACCTCCGGGGTATCCGCGAGTCGCGACGGTCTGCTCGGATCCGGTACCTGTCGGTTCGGATCCGGTACCTGTCGGTCTTCCTCGCCCGGCGGCGAAAGCAGGTCCGCCTTCGTGCGGACCACGACGAGACGCTGCCCTTTCTCCGCGGTCGCCGCCGCCATCGATAGCTCCTCCTCGGAGAGCTCGCGCCCCGCCTCGGCGCACAGGAGCAACAGCGGCGCTTCCTCCACGTACCGCTGAGCCACCTCTATCCCCATCTCTTCCACGCGCCCCGCCTCCGCCCGCATGCCCGCCGTGTCCACCAAGCGGAAGGGGTACCCGCGCACCGAGATCAGGGCCTCGATCGCGTCCCGGGTCGTTCCCGGAATCTCCGTGACGATTGCCCGCTGCCGACCCAGTAACGCGTTGAAAACACTTGACTTACCAACATTGGGCCGTCCCGCAATGACCGTAAGTGCACCGTCTCGCAGCAGCTCTCCCTCGGGAGCGTTCTCGAGCAGCTCATCCAGCGCGCGGCGCAGACGCCTGCCGGCCGTCTTGATTCGGTCCCTCGGAACAGGTCCATCATCCTCCTCGGGGAAGTCGATGTCGTAGGCGAGCATCGCCTGCAACCGCAACAGCTCCTCGCGCAGCCGGTCCACTCGCCGTGACAGCGCGCCGTCCAGCTGAAACAACGCCGCGCGGTGGTGAGCATCGCTTCGGGCATCGATGAGGTCGAGCGTGGCCTCCACCTGGACGAGGTCGAGCTTTCCGTTCAGGTAGGCGCGGCGCGCGAACTCGCCGGGCTCCGCTACGCGCGCCCCCGCCGCGCAGAGCGCATCCAGCACCAGAGCCGGGACGAGGGCGCCCCCATGACACCCGACCTCCAGCACATCTTCGCCCGTGTACGAAGCGGGCGCGACGAACCTCGTGGCAAGAACGCGATCGAGGGGGCGCCCGTCTTCGGGGTGCGTCAGTTGGCGGTACGTCGCGCTTCGCGGCTCCAGATCCGCGAGGCCCACCGCGGCGGCGACGGCCGGCACCGCGGGGCCGCTCGCGCGGACAAGCGCGAGCCCTGAGCGACCTGGAGCGGTCGAGATCGCGGCGATGGTGTCTTGCATGGCGGTAAACATACAGGGGCGATCCACGCGCGGCCCGCGTATTATCGGTGCTCCATGCGAAGCGGACATGCGCTGTACACGGCCACGACTTTGGTCTTCCTGGCTCCGGTGGCGGCTCTCGGACAGGTCGCAGAGCCTGCGGAGCCGCCGGAGCCGGAGGCACCCGCCGAGCTCGCGGACGCTCCCCTGCGGGACCCGGGTGGGTACCCGTTCAGGTCGCTCGCTTCCTCACCTCTGGAACCCGTGCACCGCCTGGCCGTGACTCACGTCTCGCGTGCCTCGCGCGCGCGCTGGGTGGCCCTGACCGATCTGGGCGATCGCCTGTCCTTCTGGATCCGCCGGCGCCCGCGCGACGACCTGGAGCTGGCCGGGGCCCTCGCGGCCGGTGCCTTCTCGCGCTTCGACCTGGAGAGCACCGACAACGAGTTCATCGAGATCCACTATCGCGTGGGCTTTCAGCTCCGGGCTCGCTACCGAGGTGTGGCGGCGCGGGCGGAGTTCTATCACTCCAGCTCGCACCTGGGAGATGAGTTCCTGCTCAGCAGCGGGCGTGAGCCCCTCGATGTGAGTCGCGAAGCTCTGGAGCTCCTCCTGCAAACGGCGCCGCTCCCATGGCTGCTCGTGTACGGGGGCGGCGGAGTCGTCGTCCGCAGCTCGGATCCGGTCAGGCGTCCCTCCGCACGGGTCGGGGTCGAGCTGACGTCGAGGTCGCGATCGCGGACCCGTCTCTACCTGTCTGCGGAGGCGGCAGGGTGGGCGGAACAGGATTGGGAGCCCATGGTGTCTGCGGAGGCCGGGGCCGCCTTCGGCGAGCATTCCCGCCTCGGCGTCATGTTGGGGACGGGGCCGTCACGCGCGGAGCAGTTCCTCCGAGAGACCGAGACGTTGATCGGCTTCGGGTTCTCCTTTCGGCGGTGACCGATCCGCCCCGCGCTCCGGCGTAGCGCCGAGCCGCCGTCGAGCAGCGAGCCGCTCGCGGCGCCCGAAACCCGTTAGCCGCGTTTGCGTTTCTTCGGGCGGCCGCCCTTCGGGTGCCCCCGGGCGGCGCGCTTCGGCGACTCCGCACCGCGCTTGCCGAGCGCATCCGACGCCGCCGGCTTGGTCGCGGCCCTGGCCCGCATTTGGCGCCGCTCCTTCGACAGATACAGCTGCTGGGGGAGCGATGCGACGTTGCTCGTGGCGTAGTACAGGTTCAGGCCGGCCGCGAAGTTCGCGAACAGGAAGGTGAAGACGACCGGGATCACGTACGTCATCACCTTCATCTGCGCGTTGCTCTCCATGCCGCGTTGGCCGATCCAGTTCAGGAACAGCATCGAGCCGCCCATGAACAACGGAACGATGTAGAGCGGGTCCTTGAGTGACAGGTCCGGCAGCCACAGGAACGGGACACCCCGGAACTCGATCGTGTTCTGGAAGACGAAGAACAGGGTGATGAGGATCGGGAACGGTGCCAGCATCGGCAGGCACCCGGCGGCGGGGTTGATCCCGTGCTCCCTGTACAGCTTCATCATCTCCTGCTGAAGCTTCTGGGGCTCGTCCTTGTACTTCTCCTGGATCTCCTTGAGGAGCGGCTGCACCTGCATCTGCTTCATTTGGGCCCGCATCGACTTCTGATATAGCGGAAAGAACAGGATGCGGGTGAGCACGCCGAACACGACCAGCACCCAGCCATAGGCCATGCTGAACGTGTTGTGCATCCACACCATGACGGCGACGATCACGCCGGCCAGGGGCCTGATCGCCCACTGGAGCCAGCGCCACCCGAACGGGTTCACGTTCTGGAGGTTCTGCCCGACCTCGCTCAGCATCCCGAAGTCCTGCGGCCCTATGAACGCCTGAATGCGGAACCCGGGCGCGCCGGCCGGCACCGGAAGCGAGGCTTCCATGTGCGCGGCATCGGGCTCCGGCGTGCCGCGGAGTAGCAACCCGCCGAAACCGGGACCCGCTTCCTCGGACACCAGCGCGGCCAGGAAGTACTTCGACTTGGACGCGACCCAGCTGAACGGTCCGCCCTCGATCGCACGCACGTCGTTCTCCGCTACGCCGCCGAGGCGCTCGGAGGAGATTCTGCCGCGTCGATCTCGCGAGACGAGCGCCTTCTGCGCCGCGTCCTCGCGCGGGTTTGCCTCGTTGCTCCTCAGTCCACGCCCGAGCGAGGTCAGTACGGTATGCCCGACATCTCCGATGCCTCCGAAGCGGCCCTCCGCCGTCACCAGGTAGGAGTCGGGGTCGAACCGGTACGTGACCTCGAGGGTGAGAGCCGTGTTGCCCAGCCGCCCCGTGAACACCAGCTCCTCGTCGCCCGAATGGATGTCGAGCACCGAAACCGGAACGTTGGGCTCGAAGGCGGTGTCGCGAAGATCGACCGTGTCACCCCCGACAGCGAGCCGATATCCGAACATCGCGTCGCCCTCGCGGATCAGCTCCACCAACTCCTCTTCGCCCGCACCAGGACCGTAGTTCCGGTAGCTGCGCATCCGGGCACTCACCAGCTCGGCGCCCCTCGTATCGAACCGGTATTCGTACAGGTCCGAGCGAACGACGATCGTGTCGCTCGAGGGCGACTCCGGGCTCTCGGCCGCGGGTGCGGCGGCGGTCACCTCGACGGGCACCTCGACGGGCACCGCTGCAAGGGTGGTATCCGCGGTGGTATCGATCGCTTCCGGCCGGGCGATTTGCCCCCGGGGCGGCTGCGTCTCCGGCGCGGCCGGCCCCGACTCCACACGTGCGCTGTCGCCGGGGGCCGCAGGTGGTGGGCGCACCGGAGGGAACAGCACGTTGCTCAACACCATCACGGCGATCATGAGCGCGACCGCCAGAAGAAGTCGCCGCTGCATCAGGCGTCGGCTCTCGAGGGACGATGTCCGGCGGGGCCGCCGTCATCGCCCCTGGCGGAACCCGGGACCGGATCCAGGCCGGCGCCGCCAAACGGGTGGCAACGAAGGATCCGTCGCAGCGCGAGCCAGCTCCCGCGGCCGGCCCCGAAGCGCTCCACCGCCAACCGCGCGTATTCGGAACAACTCGGGGTGTACCGGCACGTCGCAGGCAGTAGCGGTGAGATGCCCGCCTGGTACGCGCGGATCAGGCCGACGATCAATCTCCGGAGCATAGCGATTCGAAACTCGGCAGGAGCGCGCCTCGAAGCTGCTTGAACGAGCTCTCGTAGGCGGGTGGACGAGCTCTCAAGATGAGGTCCAGGTCGGTGCCCGTCCGATGAGCGAGCGGGAGCCAATCCTTCCGCGCGATTTCCTTCAACCGACGTCGGACTCGATTGCGGGCCACCGCGGATCGGCCGAAGCGCGGCACGATCACGCCTACGCGAGCGCCGTGACGCTCCGAAGTCGCTGTATACAAATCCACCAGGCTTCCTCGGAGGCGTCGTCCGTCGCGGAGAACGCGTCGGATCTCACGTGAGCGACGGACGCGCGACGAGCGAGGTAAGCGTTCCCCGGTAGGCCGCGACGACGGCTCCGCCTTAGCGGCTCCGGCGTTTGCGGTGAAGCTCGTCACTGACGGTTAGACGGCTGCGCCCCCTGCGACGCCGTCGCGACAGAACCTTTCGCCCCGCCTTGGTCTTCATGCGGGCCCGGAAGCCGTGGTCCTTGATCCGTTTCCGGTTCGTCGGCTTGTGATATGTAGGCTTGCCCATCGAGCTTCCTTCTCACGCCAATCTCACGCGCGGACCCATACCCGGGTCGAGCCAACTAGTGTAGACGAAACCTCGTGAAGTGTCAATCTAGACGAGCCGCTTGTCCGCGTGGTTTGACAGTCGCCGGATGCGGTCTCTAAGATCATTCCCCCCGTCTCGATCTTCCACCGTTTCAACCTCGGCCGATGGAACTGACGGCGAGCGAAGTCTGGACCAGGATACGGGCGGACGCCAAGAGCGTCCTTCCAGAGCAGACGTTCCGTACGTGGCTGTCCTCCACGGAAGCCGTGTCGCTATCGGACGACACGCTGGTCGTGGCGGCACCCACGAAATTCGCGGTCGAGTGGATCGAGGATAAGTACGGTCAACTCTTGCGCGACCTTTCGGAACGTCAGCTCGGCCGCGTGCTCCAGCTCCGCTTCGAGCACCACGGCACCGACGAGCGTCTGGAGTTCCCCGAGATCGGACCCGAGGGCGAGCCGTCCGCGGCCGAATCCGCCGGACCGACGCCCGCCCGGGAACGACTGGAGGTCAGCCCCCCGGCGGCGGCTTCCGCCCTCAACGAGCGCTACAAGTTCGACCGCTTCGTCATCGGCGGGAACAACCAGCTCGCCGCGGCGGCGTGTCAGCGCGTCGCCAGCGCACCGGCAACCGCCTACAACCCGCTGTTCATCTGGGGCGGCACCGGCCTGGGCAAGACCCACCTCATGCACGCGATCGGCCACGCGATCCGCGAGCGGTTCTCGGAGAAGAAGATCGCGTACGTCCCATCGGAGCAGTTCACCAACGAGATGATCGCGGCCATCCAGAGCGGCCGCACTGCCGACTTCCGAGAGCGATATCGCCGCATCGACGTCCTGCTGGTGGACGATGTCCATTTCATCGGCAACAAGGAGGGGACGCAGGAGGAGTTCTTCCACACCTTCAACTCCTTGTACGACGCCCAAAAGCAGATCGTCATAACGAGCGACCGCCCCCCGCCCGAGATCCCGGGTCTCCAGGAACGGCTGGTGTCTCGTTTCGAGTGGGGTCTCGTCACGGATATCCAGCCGCCCGATCTCGAGACGCGTGCCGCCATCCTGCGCAAGAAGGCGGCCGAGGACGGACTGCAGATCGACGATGAGGTGATCGAGTACGTGGCCCGCAATCGGCGGACATCCGTGCGCCAGCTCGAAGGAGCGCTCATCAAGCTCCTGGCTTTCAGCTCGCTGACTCGGCGTGACATCACGCTGGACATGGCGCGCGACGCGCTGGGTCCGGATCGCGAGGAGGAGCTGACCATCGTGCTCGCCTCTCCCGAGCAGGTGCGGCTCCGGACGGCCGAGGTGTGGGGTGTCTCGGTCGACGCGCTAACGTCGAAGCGTCGGAATCGGACCGTGACGATTCCCCGCCAGGTCGCCATGTACCTGATCAAGACGAACCTGGACCTGCCCTACTCCGACATCGGTGACCTGTTCGGGGGACGGGACCACTCCACCGTCATCCACTCGGTCAACAAGGTGGAAGCGGACATGGCGGCCGACGCGGCCTTCCGCTCTCGCGTGCGTCACCTTCAGGAGGAGCTCTTCAAGCGCTGAGCGGAACCGTTCGTAGGGGAACTTGTTGAGAGCGCGTGGAGGGTGTGGAGTATTCGAGGGCTCGCCCCCGGATCGTATCGGCATCCCCCGGACCTTCGACGCGGATCCCGAACGTTTCCACAGCTACATCTCCTCGTCCGCCTTCGTGTACGGCCGAGATCCGGGGTGTATCCACATCTTCACACACCCTACTACTACGACGAGGTTACATATATCATACAGCCCTCTAAGACACCGACCTTGAAAACCTTGATGCCCGTCCCGGAGCTCGGTCGAAGGCCGGGTAGGACGGTACCGGAGCGCAGATGAAATTCGCCATCACTCGCGAGAACCTGCGGAGCGGCCTCGGCGCCGTAGCCGCGGCAATTCCAACTCGCACGACGCTGCCAGTTCTCTCTAACATCCTGATGCGGGCGAGCGATGGCAGCCTACAGCTGAGCGGTACCGATCTGGACATCTCGGTCTCGCTATCGGTGCCCGCGGATGTCGAGGCCGAAGGTGCTGTTACGGTTCCGGCAAAGAAGTTGGTCGAGATCGCGCGCGAGCTCGACGATGCTCCCGTCCACATCGAGGCGGACGGTACGCAGGTACAGCTCGCTTGCGGCCGTAGCCGTTTCACGCTGTACGGATTGGCGGAGGATGAATTCCCGAGCTTCCCCGAGGTCGACTTCACGGAGGCGTGGAAGATGACGGCGGGTGACCTGCAGCAGCTCATTTCGCACACGAGCTTCGCGGTCTCGACCGAGGAGAGCCGGCCGATCCTGAACGGCGTGCTGTGGCAGCTGGGACCGGACGGAAGCGTGATGGTGGCGACGAACGGCCATCGGTTGGCGAAGATGCGCCAGGCGCTCGAGGGTAGCGGTGCCCCGGAGGCTGATCTGATCATCCCCCCGAAGGCGCTCAATCAGGTGGAGCGGCTGTACGACGCCAAGGACGAGCTGGAGCTGGCGCGCTCGGAGAACCACCTGGCGTTCCGGTCGGCCGACCGCGTCGTATACACGCGTCTGATCGAGGGCCCGTACCCGAACTATGACCAGGTCATCCCGAAGGATAACGATAAGGAAGCGGTCGCCAATCGGGCCGGGTTCGAGGCGGCCATCCGGAGGATGGCGGTCGTAGCCAGCGATCAGACGCACCGCGTACGTCTCAGTTTCGAGGAGGGCGTGCTGAAGTTCCGAGTGCAGACCCCCGACCTCGGCGAAGCGGAAGACGAGCTGGAGCTGGAGTATCGGGGCGACCCGCTCGAGATCGGGTTCAACGCGACGTACCTGCTCGAGATTCTTCGCTACCTGCCGGACGAGGATGTCCGCATGACCTTCAAGGCGCCGGAGCGGGCCGCCACCTTCTCGCCCGCGAGCGGACAGCCGGATTATCTGTGCCTGGTGATGCCGCTGCGGTTGTTGGACTGATCGAGTCCGTGCGCGCGCGGATGGACTGGGGCCGGAAGCCTGCAGGACCCGCGCGATGACCACTTGCCCTCACTGCGGGTACGAGAGCACGGGGCTCGACAGTTGCCCCCTGTGCAGCAGCCCGCTGCGCGGAGGGGCTGGGGGGCCGAAGGCAGGCGCCACCGACCTCGCTGAGCGCGACACCGCGGTGCCCAGCCCCCCAGCCTGGGAGGACGACGTTCCATTCCCGCGGAACATCCTGCGGACGTGGCGCGACAGCATCCTGGAACCCGGCCGTTTCTTCCGAGGCGTCCCGTACGAAGCCCCCGCTCTCCGACCGCTGCTCTATTTCCTGATCCTGACGGTCGTGGCGGCGTTGTTCACACTCTGGTGGCAGGCCGCCGGACTGGAGTCCGTCCCGCTGTTCGACGAGGCGGCCGACGGCCTCCGGGGCCCCTCGGCGCTCACGCAGTTCTTCATGAGCCCGTTCGCCGGATTGCTGGGCCTCGTCATCTGGTGCCTCATCGTGCAGCTCTTCGTGCTCATGATCATCCCGACGCGACGCGGTCTGGGTGCCACGCTCCGCGTCCTGTGCTACAGCGCCGGTCCGGCGGTCTTCACGGTCGTCCCGTACATCGGCGGTCTCATAGGGTTTGTCTGGGGGATGGTGCTGGAGATCATCGGTATCCGAGAGGCGCACCGGACGACGGGAGGCCGGGCGGCTGCCGTGGTCCTCATCCCCGTAGGGCTCCTGCTGACCCTGATGGTGCTTATCGTGGCCATGGTGTGGCGGATGGCGGAGGGGCTCCCTCTCCAGGACCTTCCGTGAGCACGGCCGGGTGACGGGTCGCCAGACCGACGGATGACACGGATGACGCAGCAGGCGACCACCGCATGACCGGCGGCGGCAAAGCGGCGCGCGTCGAGCAAATCGAACGTCAGGAGTTCGCACGCGGCCACATAGCGCCAGGCGAGCAGCCCGTCGACCCCCGCCCCGCCGCGACGATCGTGCTCGCGCGCGAGGCGGACCGCGACCGGTTCGAGGTGCTGCTTCTCCGTCGACCCGACACCGCGCGTTTCGCGGCCGGCGCCTACGTATTCCCCGGAGGCGTCATCGATGAGGCGGACGGGGATACAGCCCTGCAGCAGGTGCTCCGGCCCGACCATGCCGGCGCCGAGCGGGCCGCGCTGGTGGCCGCGCTCAGGGAGCTGTTCGAGGAGACGGGCCTGCTACCGGCGGACCAGCTCGGCGCGAGCGCCGCACAGGCCGATACAGCGGTGCGGCGAGCCCGCGCACGACTGCTGGCGGGCGAGATCGACTTCAGCGTGCTCGTGACCGAGTTGGTCCTCACGTTTCGCAACCTCGAAGCGGTCTACTTCTCCCGCTGGATCACGCCCCGCCAGCTGACACGCCGCTACGACACGCGCTTCTTTCTGGCGCGGGGCACGGGTGGGCCACCCGAGCTGACCGGCGAGCATACCGCCCACATCTGGGCCTCTCCGTGCGCGGCGCTCGAGGGGCTTCGTGCGGGCGAGCTCCCGATGCTGTACCCGACCTGGAAGACGCTCGAGGCCCTGGCCGGCTTCGACACCCTCCGCGGGGCGCTGGAGTCTCTGGGAAGGCGGAAGGTCGAGCCCATCCTCGCCAAGCTGGAGGTGCGCGGCGACCGCTTCCTTCCCCTCATGCCCGGGGATCCGGGCTATGAGGAGGCGCCATAGAATCGCCGTCGTCGGATCGGCTCCGGCCGGAGTTGCAGCGCATCCGGGCGAGCAACCCCGGGCCGCTCACGCTGGATGGCACGTGCTCTTACCTGCTCGGAGAGAGCCAGCTCGTGCTGATCGACCCGGGCCCGGCGCTGGACCCGCATCTGGCGTTGCTCCAACGCGCGGCGAAGGAGCGTCCCACGACGATCTGCCTCACACACGCGCACGCGGACCATGCAGATGCGGCGAGCGAGTTGATGGCGCGGCTCGGTGCCCCGGTAGCCGCGTCGGCCGAGACGCTGCGGCGGCTGGGCCTTCGCGGCCGATCGCTCGCCGACGGCGACGTGATCGAGGTGGATTCCGGGAAAACCTCGCTCGAAGCGCTCCACACCCCCGGCCATTCCGGCGACGGCTTGAGCTACCTGTGGCACCCCACGCGGGCGCTGTTCACGGGCGACCTGGTGCTGGGTGAGGGGAGCAGCATGGTCGCGCACCCCGACGGCTCGGTCGCCGACTACCTGGCAAGCCTGAACCGACTCATCGAGCTCGCTCCGATGATCCTTTTCCCCGGTCACGGCCCTCCCGTGGAAGACGCCATCGGCAAGCTCGAGGAGTACCGCGATCATCGCCTGGAACGGCAGCGCGAGATCGTGGAAGCCATCACGGTTCGGGGTGCGCGCACGGTGGCGGAGATACGTGCGGCGGTGTACGGCGACCTGCCCGATCCGCGCGTGGCCGAGGCCGCGGACCTCTCGGTCCGGGCACACCTGGAGTACGTGAGAGAGTTAGGTGCGGGGCTCGCGGACGAGCTCGGGGGAGGTCGGTAGGCGGAGTCGGCGTTGTACACCCCTCCCGCGCGTTATTCCGCCGGGTCGATGACCTCCGCCCGTCGACGCACCAGCTCGATAATCCGCAGGCTTCCCTTTGGAAACGCGAACTCCTCCAGCCGGTTCGGTTCGACCCACAGCCAGGCCGTCGCCGCGTGGGGCCGCGGCTCACCGGACACCCAGTCCGCATGGTAGGTGTGCAGGGTGACGCGGAAATGGCTGTACGCGTGCTGCACACGGCCAATGAGCTCCCGAGCCCGAACCTCCACTTCCAGTTCCTCGCGTAGCTCGCGCTCCACCGCGGCGGGAGCAGTCTCGTGCGGCTCGATCTTCCCACCCGGGAACTCCCAAAGGCCGCCCAGCAGGGCATCCTCGGGTCGGCGCGCGATCAGGAGACGACTGTCCTTCGAGACCACGCCGACGGCCACATCGTAGTGTGGGAGCGGCTCCCGAGGCCGTCGGACGGGGCGCTCCGAGACCGTGTCGCGCGCCCGCGCCAGGCAATCGTTCTCGAGCGGGCAATCACCGCATCGTGGCTGCCTCGGCGTGCAGATCGCGCCGCCCAGGTCCATGAGCGCCTGGTTGAGCCGAGCCGGTCGGCGCGCACACCATGCCAGAAGCTCCCGGGCGCTGGCATCGAGGACCGCGCCCGTGGGCGCCTCGAGATCGAACAGGCGAGACAGCACACGGCGTGCGTTACCATCGACCGCCGGTTCCCTGCGCTCGAACGCCATGCTCGCGATCGCCCCCGCCGTGTACGGTCCGATCCCCGGGAGTTGGCGCAGCCGATCCGGGTCTCGAGGGAGCGCGCCTCCATAGTCGGCCACGATCTCCCGCGCGGCAGCGTGGAGGTTTCTCGCCCGCGCGTAGTACCCCAACCCTTCCCAGGACTTGAGCACGGCGTCCAGCCGAGCCTCCGCGAGCGCGTAGATGTCCGGGAAGCGGTTCAGAAAGCGGAGGTAAAACGGACGGACGGTATCGATGCGGGTCTGCTGCGCCATGATCTCGGCGACCCAGATCCGGTACGGATCCCGCTCGTCTCTCCAGGGCACGTCACGCTCGTGCCTCTCGTACCAATCGAGGAGGTGAGAGGCCACCCGCTGCGGATGTGTGGAGGGCGGAGCCCTGGAGGTCACTCGGCGGTGTCGGGGTAGACGCCGTCGAACACGTGTCGTGCGGGTCCGGAGAGCCGGATGAGCGATTCGCGGTCGCGCAGCTCGACGGTGAGCGCGGCCCCGCTCCGCGTCTCGAGGGTGAGCCGCTTGTTCGACAGACCGGCCGCTCGGAGCGCGAGCGCGGTAGCCATTGCGCCGCTACCACAGGCCAGGGTCTCGCCCTCGACCCCCCGTTCGAACGTGCGGATCGAGACCGAATCGGTACCGGTGGCGGCGACCAGGTCGACGTTGGCCCCCTCTGAGCCCAGCTCCGCGTGGGACCGGATCGGCCGACAGGCGGAGTCGAAGTCCGGGAGCTCGACGGAGTCGAGCAGGACCACGAGATGGGGCGTGCCGATCTGCACCAGCCACCCTTTCCGGCCGGAGCCCGCGACCTCTACCCGGACCTCACGCTCGAGCACGGCTTCGATGCGGTAGTCGAGCGCGACGACCTCCTCCCCGACGCGCGCATCGATCTCACCGTCGTCCGTCACGAGCGTCAGTTCGGGCTCCGGCACCAGGCCTCGTTCCACGGCGTACCGGGCCGCACACCGACTGCCGTTGCCGCACGTCCCGAACTCGGACCCGTCGGGGTTGAAGAAGCGCAATCGAATGTGGTCGTCGGACAGGCTGCGGACGAGAATCAAGCCGTCGACGCCGACACCGGTTTCCCGGGGGCAGATCCTGCGAGACAGGCCCGAGGGATCGCCCATACCCACCTCCTCCGCGCGCACGAGGGCGAAGTCGTTCCCCGCGCCGGTGTATTTGCTGAAGCGAGGCATGTACCCTGAACCTTCCGCGGTCTCGACCACGGCTCCGCTGGATATCGAATACACGACGGCCGCAGGCTCGTGTCGCGCCTGCGGCCGTCGTGTTCAGTTCGGACCTAACTCGACGCGATGCCCAGCCGGGGCTCGCTCCTGATCAGGTCGGCGTGTGGTCAACTCAACGCAACTTTCCCGAGTCCGGTGTGCTACTCCTGCGCTGAGGCGATCGCTTGCCCGTGTCGAGTTAGACCCGGTCTACTCCCATCAGACACTGGATCACCTCCTTTCACAAGGTTTCACGATAGGGCGCCAGTAGTATGACGCGTATTCTGGAGCCCGGTCGCCTCCCGGGCAAGCGATGTCGGTCCCCGTCCCGACTTCGGCTCACGATCCGGACGCGGAGAGGGCCAGCTTGCCCGACCACGGGAGCTTGCAGAGAATCAACCGATGACGAACGAACGATGACGGACGACCATCTTCCGGCCCAGCCGATCACGCCTCAGGAGCGAGAGCGGGTCGTCAAGCGGCTGTGCACGCATTTCGCGCGCGATCACCTCGGCGTGGATGACTTCGAACGCCGTCTGGACCTCGCCTACGCGGCGCGCGAGAAGACGGAGCTCGTGGCGCTCGAGTCGGACCTCCCCGCGCTGGTCGAGCCGGGCGCGCCTCCCGCCAAGTCCGAGCTGCATCCCGCCGTTCCTCCGGTCGTCGTAGATCCGACGCTCCCCGTCAGCGAGCGCGACTTCCTCGTCGCGGTCATGGGGGGAGTAGAGCGGAAGGGGATGTGGACGCCGCCCAAGCAGCTCACCGTGCTCGCGATCATGGGTGGCGCCGAGCTCGACTTCCGCGACGCCGATTTTGCCTCACCCGTCACCCGGGTGACCGTGATCTCGTTGATGGGCGGTGTCGATATCATCGTCCCGCCCGGCGTGCGGGTCGAGTCCAGCGGAGTGGCGATCATGGGCGGGTTCGGGGCCGAGGAGCCGAGCCGGCCCGCCAACCCTGACGCACCGGTCATCAAGGTGAACGGCTTCGCGATGATGGCCGGGGTGGACATCAAGGAACGACTCTCCGGCGAGACCGATCGGCAGGCACGCAAGAGGCTCAAGGCCGAGCGGCAGGCCCGCGCTCGGCTCCAGGCAGGGGACCCGGGCACCGAGAGCTGATCGGAGGCGGCCGGCACACGGGTCGGCCACTGCCCGGGAATCCTCACGCCGCCGCGCCTCCAGGAGGGCCCGTGTCGGGTCTCCTGGCGGCCTGCCGCCACGGGCTCTGATCGCGCCCGCAGCGCTCCTTGACGCTCCACTGCACGGCTCGGATATTCTCACCCCCCGGCCTTCCTGAATGACGGAAAGCGGGTCGGAAAAAGAACGAGGCGAAGATGTCCGAAATCCCGAGCAGCCTGAAGTATACCGAGGAGCACGAGTACGTTCGCGAGACCGACGAAGAGGGTGTGGTGCTCGTCGGAATCACCGACTATGCGCAGGGAGAGCTCGGGGATGTCGTGTATGTCGAGCTCCCGGAGTCAGGTGACCGGTACGCCCGCATGGACTCGTTCGGAACGATCGAGGCCGTCAAGGCGGTCTCGGAGCTCTACAGCCCGTTGGCCGGCGAGATCGTCGAGATCAACGCCGCGCTCGAAGACGATCCGGCCCTCGTCAACACGGACCCGTACGGCGAGGGGTGGATGATCCGGCTGCGCGTGGACGATGCCACACAGCTGGATGAACTCCTCTCGGCAGAAGATTACGGCAAACACATCGGGGACGAGGAGGCCTGAGCCAAGCGAACCGGAGCCCCGCGTCCGGCGCGGACTCCCGCTCGCACCGGCCTCCTCGGTTTCGCTGCCGGCGGTGGCGAAGCCCCCGGGCTCCTACAGATGCGGGCCGTCAGCGGCCTGCTAGAGAAACGTAAATGTCGTTCGTTCCCCACAGCGACGCCGATCGCGCCGAGATGCTCGCTGCCGCGGGCGTTTCGAGCGTAGACGATCTGTACTCGGACATCCCGGCCGATATCCGCCTCAGCGAGCCGCTGAACATGCCGTCGGCGCTCTCCGAGGCGGAGGCGGTACGGCTGCTCGATTCGTACGCTTCCGAGAACCACCCCCTGTTGAGCTTCGCCGGCGCCGGCATCTACGACCATCACGTCCCGGCCGCCGTCGACCATCTGATCCGACGGAGCGAGTTCTACACTGCGTACACGCCCTACCAGCCCGAAGTGGCCCAGGGCACGCTGCAGTCGATCTACGAGTTTCAGACCATGGTGTGCGAGCTCACCGGGATGGAGGTGGCGAACGCATCCATGTACGACGGCGCTTCGGCGGCGGCCGAAGCGGTACTCGTGGCGCTGTCGGCAACTCGCCGGAACCGCGTGGTGGCGGCAGGCGGGCTGCACAAGCACTACCGGCGGGTGTTGCGCACCTACCTGGCCGGCCAGGAAATGGAGGTCGTCCGGGTACCGATCGGCTCTGACGGGCGAGTCGACGCGGCCTCGGTGGCCGAGGCGATCGACGATGAGACGGCCGCTCTGATCGTCCAAAATCCGAACTTCTACGGCGTGATCGAGGATGTGGAGCCGCTCGCGGCCGCGGCGCACGAGCACGGTGCCCTCGTGATCGTCGTGGTGGCCGATCCTCTCAGCCTCGCCCTGTTGAGGACCCCCGGGGAGTGCGGAGCCGACCTGGTGGCGGCCGAGGGGCAGCCGTTCGGGAACGCGCCCAACTTCGGCGGGCCGGTGGTGGGGTTGTTCGCCGCCACCGGGAAGCTGATCCGGAAGATGCCCGGACGCATCGTGGGCGCGACGACCGACGTCGAGGGCCGGCGCGGCTACGTGCTGACCCTACAGACCCGTGAGCAGCAGATCCGCCGCGAGAAGGCGACGAGCAACATCTGCACGAACCAGGGGCTTAACGCGCTGGCCGCGACGATACACCTCGCGCTGCTCGGTCGCGATGGGCTTCGCGAAGTCGCGCTCGTTTCGGTGCAGAACGCCCACTACGCGCACGAGGCTCTCACCGATGCCGGGCTCGAGCCCGTATTCCCCGAGGCTCCCTTCTTCCGGGAGTTCGTGATTAAGACCGGGCGCCCCGGGCAGGACGTGGTCCGGGACGGATTGAAAGAAGGACTCCTCGCGGGGGTTTACCTGTCGAGGATGCCCGACCTGGGCGTGGAGGACGGGCTCCTGCTCGCCTTCACGGAGAAGCACCGCAAAGAGGATATCGACCGCCTGGTGGCCTTCCTCTCCGAAGCATCGGGGGGGTGACCGGAGGATATGAGAGATGGGTAGACTGATCTTCCACGGGCACGCATGCACCGAGATCACGGCCGCCGACGGCACGCGGCTGCTGATCGATCCCTTCCTGAGCGAGAATCCGAAAGCCGACGTCGGACCGGAGCACTTCCACGACCGACTCGACTATCTGCTCCTGACGCACGGGCACTTCGATCACGTCGCGGACGCGTGGGACCTGCTCTCGGCGACGGGCGCCATGCTGATCGCCACGTTCGAGATCGTGAGCTACGCGCAATCTGTGCGTGGCGTGGAAAACGCCCACCCGCTCCACATCGGTGGCGGGTTCGATTTCCCCTTCGGACGGGTGAAGCTGACCGCCGCGCTGCACGGCGGGAAGATCGATGCGGAGGGAGCGGAGGGCTACACGACTTTGCCGGCGGGCATCCTCCTGTCGGTGGATGGAAAGCGCATCTACCATGCCGGCGACACGGCGCTGATGACGGACATGCAGCTGCTCGCGGGGCAGGTCGATGTGGCTCTGCTGCCGATCGGTGACAACTTCACGATGGGTCCGGAGGATGCGGCGCGGGCGGTCGAGATGATCCGCCCGGAGGTGGTCATCCCGATCCATTACGACACCTTCGATATGATCGAGCAGGATCCGGAGGCGTTCCGAGGCCGCGTGGGATCAACCGCAGAGGTCGTCCCGCTCGCAGCGGGGGGAGCGTACGAGTTTTGAGCCACTCCATGCGCCGCCGGCCCGCCCGAGCTCTCGAGCGGTCTGCCACTGACGCGGACACCCGGCGATGAGCCGATTCCCGTTCAAGGGCGAGCACACGCCCACCGTGTTCGAGAGATCTCGCGCCGGACGACGAGGCACGTCGGTGCCTACGCCGGATGTCCCGACGCGGCCCCTGGAGGAGCTGTTGCCCCCCGAGCTGCTCCGCTCGACGCCGCCGCGCCTGCCGGAGATCCCGGAGCACGAGGTGGTGCGCCATTACACCGAGCTCTCGCTCAAGAACCACCACGTGGATCGGGCGCTCTACCCGCTCGGTTCGTGCACGATGAAGTACAACCCGAAGGTGAACGAGGCGACGGCCCGGTTGCCCCTGTTCGCGGGTCTCCACCCGCTGACGCCTTCGGAGGCCACGCAGGGCGCCCTGCGGCTCATGTACGAGCTCGCCGAGATCCTGCGCGAGATCTCCGGCATGGATGCCGTGACGCTACAGCCCGCGGCGGGGGCACAGGGCGAGATGACGGGGGTCATGCTGATGCGCGCGTATCACCGCGCCAACGGCGAGGGTGGGCGGCGCAAGGTCCTGGTCCCCGACTCGGCGCACGGGACAAACCCGGCCACCTGCGCGCTGGCGGGATTCGAGGTCGTCGAGATCGCTTCCAACGACGCGGGGCGAACGGACCTGGAATCGCTTTCGGCCGCCCTGTCCGACGAGACCGCCGGGATGATGCTCACCAATCCCAACACGCTCGGCCGCTTCGAGTCGGAGGTGGAGGAGATCAGTCGGCGCGTGCACGAGGCGGGTGGGTTGATGTACATGGACGGCGCCAACCTGAACGCGATGATGGGCGTCACCCGCCCGGGCGACACGGGCTACGACATCGTGCACTTCAACCTGCACAAGACCTTCAGCACGCCGCATGGCGGCGGCGGACCCGGCTCGGGACCGGTCGCGGTCAAGGATCACCTCACGAAGTTCCTCCCGATCCCGCGAGTCGTGAGCCTCGAGGACCGCTTCGCGTGGGACTGGGACGCACCGGAATCGATCGGGAAGGTGCACGGATTCAACGGCAACTTCGGCGTGCTCGTGCGCGCCTACACCTACATCCGGATGCTGGGTGTCGAGGGGATCCGCGCCACCGCCGACGCGGCCGTGCTCAACAACGCGTACCTGAGCGCACGATTGGTCGACACCTACCCCCTGCCCTACGGGCGCGGGATGCACGAGTCGGTGTACACGGGCGATCGCCTGAAGAAGGAATACGGGGTCAAGACGCTGGATGTGGCCAAGCGGCTCCTCGACTACGGTTTCCATGCCCCCACCGTCTACTTCCCGCTCACGGTCTCGGAGGCGCTCATGACCGAGCCGACGGAGACCGAGACGAAGGAAGAGCTGGACCGGTTCGCCGACGCGTTGCTGGCCATCGCGCGCGAGGCCGCCGAGACCCCCGAGCTGGTGACCGAAGCGCCGCACGAGACCCCCGTACGCCGTCTCGACGAAGGGGGTGCCGGCCGTCACCTGGACGTGCGGTGGAGCTTCCCGGACGGCGACTAGCCGCGACACACGGTCGACCCACGCACCGCACACTCACCGATCCCGCCGCGGTTCCCACGCGCTTCGACCTTCGCATCGACGGACCGGGCGACGGAGCCTGGAACATGGCGGTGGATGAAGCGCTGATGGCCGGCGCGCGCGCCGGTGCGGCGACGCTGCGCTTCTACGCGTGGGAACCGGGCTGTCTGTCTCTCGGCCGCAACCAATCGACACCGGACCGCGTCCAGGGCAGGTTGCGTGAAGAGCTTCAGGCTGGGGAAACGGTGGTACGGCGCCCGACCGGTGGACGCTCCGTGTACCACAGCCGTGAGCTGACCTACAGCGTGACGGTTCCCGACCGGCTATGGGGCGGCCCCCGCAGGCTGTACCAGCGGATCAACCGGGCCCTCCGCCGCGGACTCACCTCGCTCGGCGCAGCGCTCGACCCACACCCCGGTTTCGATGACCCTGCCTTCGATGTAGAGCCGGGTTTCGCGTCGGAGGGCCGGGCCCGCGGCTCGCCCCTCCGCGGACCTCGCCCGGGAAACGCGTCCCACGGAGCCCTCGGACCGCAGCCCTGCTTCCAGGCGCCGGCACCCGGTGAGGTCACCGCGCGGGGCCGCAAGCTCGTGGGGAGCGCCCAATGGAGGCACGGAGGCGCCCTTCTCCAACATGGGTCGATCCTGCTGCTGAACGAGCAGGGACGGGGAGACCTTCACGCCCGGGATGCCGATCGCGCGGAGCGGGCCGCGATCGGGCTTTCGGAGCTGGTGCGCGGGCTGCCGGCACCCGTCGATCTCGTCCGGACGCTCACGGACGCCTTCAGCGAAGAGTTCGGTTGCCGACCGGAGCGGGCTGCGCTCGACGCGGTGCACGACCGCGCGCTCGAGGCGGAAGCCCGCAGGCTGGTCGCGGACAAGTACCGGACGCCGGAGTGGACCTGGCGCCGGTAACCTCGCTGCTTTCTCCCGCGATCCGGGGTCCGTACGTTCGGCCGGTGAGCGACACTTCGGGGCACCTGGAGCCCAGCAGGCGGTCAGCATCCCTACTCCGCGCGCGGCGCGCGGCGACGTTCCTGTTCGCGCCGATCGCGCTCTTCGCCTGCGGCGATGCCGGCAACTCGGGTGCGACGCGGCCGACATCTCTCGTGCTCGGGTACGCCGCGGAGCTGCAGACGCTGAACCCGGTCGTGAGCACGGATCAGAACGCCAACGACCTCATCTATTCGCTGCTGTTCACGCCGCTCGTCACCTACGACGCCTCGTTCAACGTGCGACCATGGCTGGCGGAGAGGTGGACGCTCTCGGAAACGAACGTCACGTTCGAGCTCCGCCGCGACTTGACCTGGCACGACGGCCCGCCGGTCACGGCCGAGGACGTGAAGTTCACCTTCGATCTCGCCAAGAACCCCGCTGTCGCCTCGCCGCTCGGGGCGGCGTATCTGTCGAACGTCGAGACCGCGACGGTGCTCGATTCGCATCGGATCCGCTTCACCTTCACGGCACCGCACGCAGAGCCGCTGGAGGATTTCTTCTGGCCACCCGTGCCGAAGCACCTGCTCGAGTCGGTCCCTCCCGAGGATCTCGCGCGCGATCCGTTCGGGCGCGCCCCGTTGGGGAGCGGTCCGTATCGTTTCGTGCGCTGGGATGTGGGCCAGGCGCTCTCTCTGGAGCGCGTCCCCCGCTTCCCGGCGTCGCTGGGTGGGCCCGCCGAGATCGAGCGGGTGGTCTACCGCTTCCTGCCCGAGCGGACCACACGGCTGGCGGAGCTCCTGCGAGGAGATATTCACGTGGATGGTCCGCTGGCGCCGCAAGATGCCGAGCGCGTTCGCGAAGCCTCCGGTGTCGAGCTCCTCTCCTTCCCGTGGCGCCAGTTCACGTACATCGGATGGAACACGCTTCGTGAGCCGTTCCGCGAGCCGGAGGCACGTCGCGCGCTCGCGATGGCGATCGACCGCGAGGAGCTACTCGACGCGATCCTGCGGGGGCTCGGTCAGCCGGCGAGCAGCGTGATCCCGCCATGGCACCCGTACGCGCCCTCCCTGGAGCCTCTCCCGTACGCTCCAGACTCCGCCGCGGCCATCTTCGAGGGCCTCGGCTGGCGCGATGCAGACGGCGATGGCGTGCGTGAGCGCGCCGGCCGGCCGCTGCGCTTCCAGTTGCTGGCGAGCCAGCGAAACCCGGTGTTCGGAGATCTCCTGCAGGTGGTACAGGCTCAGCTCGCCCGGATCGGCGTCGAGGTCGAAGCGCGCCTCCTGGAGTGGCAGACCGTCCTCGGTTTGCACCGCGCCCGCGACTTCGACGCCGTGCTCACCAACTGGGTCCTGGACAACTTCCGTGTCGACCCGCGCCCCCTGTTCCACTCCAGCCAGCTGGCCGTGGAGGGAAGCGCGAACCGGAGCTCGTACTCGAATCCCGCTGCGGACAGTCTCATGGATCTGGGCGCGCGCACGCTCGACGCCGCCGAGGCCATCTCCATCTGGCGCCGCTTCGCGGAGATCGTGCAAGCGGACCAGCCGATCACGCTCTTGTTCTGGAACGACGAGCTGGCAGGGGTGCGGAAGGAGCTGGACGGGGTCGAGATGGACGCGAGGGGCGAGCTGGTGACGCTCCCACGCTGGCGCTGGAGCTCGCCTCCCTGAGCAGGTGCTCGGTTAGCGAGTGCACCCTCCGGTGCTCCGCGTTCCCCGGGGCATATACGCGCCGCGGTCGGGAGAGCATATTGTATGAGGCATATGCGGGGCGTCGTGAGGCGTCATTTCGACGACGTTGGGGTCGGGAGGAGGAGGACGATGAGGGACGCGTGGGCGCCGCTACGTTCCTGCACGCTCTGCGTGTGGCTCACCCTGCTGGGCTCGGGGTGCGGTGACCGGGCGGAACCACCCGAGGTTCCCCCGTTGCCGCCCGTGGCCGAGTCGGAGCGATTCGGCGGCACGGCGGTCGTGGGCGGGGTCGCGGACGTCGTGACCATGAACCCCGCCGCCACTACCGGGCAGCTCGCCGCGGAGTTCCAGAAGCACGTGCTCCTCATGACGCTCCTCCGTCACGACGCCGACATGCAGGAGGAGCCCTACCTCGCCGAGTCCTGGGAGCTGAACCAGGACAGCACCCAGGTCGTGTTTCACCTCCGAAACGACGTACGATGGCACGACGGCGTTTCCACGACGGCCCGCGATGTGGCGTTCACCTTCGAGCGCCTCAAGGAGCCCAGCACCGCCTTCCCGAACCGCGAGTGGTTCGATCAATGGGAAGGGGCCGAGATCCTCGGTCCGTACAACATTCGCTTCGTGCTGCGTCCGCACGCCGGTTTCCTGTACGGGTGGACGCAGCTTCCGATCATGCCGGCACACCTGCTGGGCGAGATTCCACCGGAGGAGCTCGGGCGAGACCCGTTCGGGACCGAGGCCCCCGTCGGAAACGGACCCTTCCGGTTCGTCGAGCGGCTTCCCGGTGACCGCTGGGTGTTCGAAGCGAACGAGGGTTTCCCTAACGCGTTGGGAGGCAGACCCTACCTGGACCGGCTCGTCTACCGGGCCGTCCCGGACGAGGCGACGCTGTTCGCCGAGCTGCGAACGGGCTCGGTCCACATGCTGCGCGATCTGCCGCCCTCGCAGATAGAGCGGATCGAGGCGAACGCCGACCTGGAGGTCAGGACGTTCCCCATCCGTTCCTACACGTTCATCGTGTGGAACGGGCAGCGGCCGATCTTTCGTAGCCGGGCCGTGCGGCGCGCGCTCACGATGGCGATCGATCGGCCAGCCCTCGTACGCGCTGTGCGGAACGGGCTGGGACGCGTCGCCAACGGTCCGATCGGGCCATGGCATTGGGCGCACGAGGCCGACCTGGCGCCTCTTCCATACGATCCCGAGCGGGCCGCCGGGCTGCTGGAATCTTCGGGCTGGACAGACTCGAACGGCGACGGAGTGCGCGACCGCGCCGGTAACGAGCTCAGCTTCGAGCTCTCGACGAACGATCGGCAGGTGAACCAGGACATCGCGGTGATCGTCCAGAGTCAGCTGAGTGCGATCGGAGTGGATGCGACCCCGACGACACGGGAGTCCGGTGCGCTCGCCGCCGCTCTCACGAGTCCCGAACGGCGATTCGACGCGGTCGTGTTGGCGTGGGACCCGGATTTCGAGGTGGATGACCGCCCGCTGTTCGCTTGCAGCCACCTGGGCGAGATCTTCCAGTTCGCGAGCTACTGCAACCGGGAGCTCGATCCGGTGCTCGACTCGATCCCGACCGTTCGAGACAGACCGACGCGATTGCGGCTCTACCGGCAGTACAATCGCATCGTGCGGGGGGATCAGCCGTTCACCTTCCTGTACTTCACCACCGACGCGGTGGGAGTGCGGCGGGAGCTACAGGGGCTCGCGCTGGATGCCCGGGGCGAGCTCACGAGCGTACGGGACTGGTGGGTCCACCCGGATCACCGCGCCCCCGCCCCATCGCGCCAGCCTTAGCAGGCAACTGAAGAACTGAGGGGGTTCGCTGCTCCGCTACTTCATCGGCCGGCTGATAGGCGCGATCCCGCTGCTTTGGGGGATCGTGACCCTCCTGTTCGTACTCCTCCACCTCGCCCCCGGAGATCCGACCGCCGCGTTCTTCAACCCCAACGTCAGCCCCGAAGTGATCGAGCAAATGCGTCGGAACTTCGGCCTGGATCGCCCGTTGCACGAGCAATACGTGCGCTGGCTCGGCAGCTTCCTGACCGGGGACTTCGGGTACAGCTTCAGTCAGTTCAGGCCCGTGACCGCCGTGCTCGCGGATGCGCTCCCGAACACGCTTCTGCTCGGCGGAGTGTCGCTCGCGCTGATCTTCGTTCTCGGCTGCGCGGTGGGGATCGTGCAGGCGATCCGCCAATACTCGGCGCTGGATCATTCGCTCACCTTCGCGGCGCTGTTCATCTACTCGATGCCCGGCTTCTGGCTCGGTCTCATGCTGATCCTGCTCGTCTCATCGAGCGTCGTGCCCGATGGAGCGAGGCTACCGATCTCGGGCATGCAGAGCCTGGATTACGACGCGTTGGGCTTGGGAGGCCGGATCACGGATCGGGCCCGACACCTGGTCCTCCCGACGATCGCGCTCGGGATCGCGTCGGCGGCGGCGGTCGCCCGGTACATGCGGGGCTCGATGCTGGAGGTGATCGGGCAGGACTACATTCGCACGGCGCGCGCGAAGGGTCTCGGCGAGAGACGCGTGGTCCTCGTGCACGCGCTCCGAAACGCGCTCATCCCGGTCGTTAGCCTGCTGGGACTCTTCCTGCCGATCCTGTTCGGCGGCGCGGTCGTGATCGAGGTGGTGTTCTCGTGGCCCGGCATGGGTCGCCTGATGCACGACGCGATCCTGGCCCGCGACTACCCGGTCGTTCTGGCGGGGAGCTTCCTGTTCGCCGCGCTGGTGATCGCCGGCAACCTGGTGGCCGACCTGCTGTACGCGGTCGTGGACCCGCGCATTCGCTATGAATAGGGGCGGGTCGGCACCCGATCTGTTCCTGCCCGGCGCCCGGCTGGCGGCGCGAGGCCGGGTCCGCGGTATGCTTGCACTCGCGGCTTGGGTGGGACTGCTGGCCCTGGCTGCCATCCGTCTCGATCGCATCGTCGCCACCCTGCGGGGTGGGGCGGTCGACGAGTGGCTCGCGCTCCTGACGCTCGCGGGAGGACTGGTGGCCGCCTGGCGGCTCGGTCAGGGCGGCGACGGCCCGGCTGGAGACGCCCGCGAGTCACAATGGTCGGTCGCGTGGCGAGCCTTCCGCCGACACCGGCCGGCGCTCTTGGGATTGGCTCTCGTCGCCCTGCTCGCGGCCATGGCGCTGCTCACGCCGTACCTCGCGCCGTTCGATCCGGCGCAGCAAGGTACGGACATCGTCGCCACCCGCTTCCAGGGACCCACGCTGACGCACCCCATGGGCACGGACCGCTTTGGCCGCGACGTATTCAGCCGGGTGCTGTACGGCGGCCGTATCAGCCTGCTGATCGGGTTCCTGGCGGTGGCGATCGCGATCACGCTCGGCTCCGTGGTCGGCTCCGTGGCGGGATACGCTCGCGGGTGGGTGGATGCCGCGTCGATGCGGGTCGTGGACATGTTGTTGAGCTTCCCCCGGCTCGTCCTGTTGATCACCGTCGTGGCGCTCATCGAGCCATCCATCCTGATCATCACGATCGTTCTCGGTCTGACGGGGTGGATGGGTACCTCGCGCGTCGTGCGTGGGGAAGTGCTCTCGGTGCGCGAGCGTGAGTACGTCGTGGCGGCACGGGCACTGGGCTTCGGGCGGTCGCGCATCCTGTTCCGCCACATCATGCCCAACGTAGTAAGCCCGATCATCGTGGCGGCCACGCTGGGCATCGGGAACACGATTCTGGCCGAAGCCGCGCTCAGCTTCCTGGGGCTGGGCGTGCCGCCGCCCGCACCGAGCTGGGGAGGCATGGTGGCGGCGGGCCGGGACGTCATGCTGGACGCGTGGTGGATCACCCTCTTCCCCGGCCTCGCGATCGTGCTCACGGTGATGAGCTTCAACCTGATCGGGGACGGCCTCCGGGACGCGCTCGACCCGAGAACGATCGTGGGGACGGATTCGTGAGCGACGCCCTGCTTCGGGTCGACGATCTGCGGGTGTACTTCGACACCGATGCGGGCGAGTCGCGCGCGGTGGACGGAGTCTCGCTCGACATCCAGCCGGGCGAGACGCTGGGGCTCGTGGGCGAGTCGGGGTGCGGCAAGTCGATCACGGCCCTGTCGATCCTCGGTCTCGTTCCCTCCCCGCCTTCCCGCACGCTTCCCGGCTCGAGCATTCGGCTCCGGGGAGAGGAGCTGGTCGGAGCGCCGGGCGCGAGGCTGCGACAGGTACGCGGCGCCGAGATCGCGATGATCTTCCAGGAGCCGATGACTTCGCTGAACCCGGTGTATCGCGTCGGAAACCAGATCGCCGAGGCGGTGCGCGCCCACCGACAGACGGGGCGCGCCAACCTGCGCGCCGAGGTCCTGCAGCAGCTCGAGCGGGTGGGCCTGCCCGACCCCGAGCGCGCCCGGCGCGCTTATCCACACGAGCTTTCCGGTGGGATGCGTCAGCGGATCATGATCGCGATGGCGATCGCCTGCGGACCCTCACTCCTCATCGCGGACGAGCCGACCACGGCGCTGGATGTCACGATCCAGGCCCAGATCCTCGAGTTGCTCGATTCCCTGCGGCGCGAGACCGGGATGGCCCTCCTGCTGATCTCGCATGACCTGGCCGTCGTCTCGCAGGTGGCGGACCGCGTGGGCGTCATGTATGCCGGGCAGATCGTGGAGGAGGCGTCCACCGCGGAGCTG
The DNA here is from genome assembly GCA_039588275.1 of Gemmatimonadota bacterium. Taxonomy (GTDB): domain Bacteria; phylum Gemmatimonadota; class Gemmatimonadetes; order Palauibacterales; family Palauibacteraceae; genus JBDHAC01. Next base: position 49,355 of record JBDHAC010000006.1, on the reverse strand, counting down.
TTCCGCAACCCCGCTCACCCCTATACCGAGGGTCTCCTTCGAGCCGTGCCTTCGATCGACGCCCCGTCCGAAAGACTGGTCGTGATACCCGGCCGTGTCCCGAGCGCGACGCGGTGGCCGGCGGCGTGCCGATTCCACCCGCGCTGTCCGTACGCATGGGAGCGGTGTGAGGCGGAGGAGCCCGCTCTGCTGGATGCTGGAGGCGCTCGGGCGCGCTGCTGGCTCCAGGCCGAGCCGGGCCGTCGGGCAGGGGTGGGCTTCGCGCCCGCTCCTCAGCAGGGGTGAGAGATGACGCCCGATAACAGTGAGGAATCGAGCGCTATGACGTCGGCCCCGGTTTCGGGAGATGGCGCGCCGATCCTGGAGGCGCGCCAGGTCAGCCGGCGGTACGGCGTCCGTCGGTCGATGGGTCGGCCCGCGCCGGATCTGGTGGCCGTGCAACAGGCGTCGCTCGTGCTGCGACCGGGCGAGGCGGTGGGTTTGGTGGGTGAGTCGGGAAGCGGGAAGAGCACGCTCGGAAGGCTTCTCCTGGGTCTCGAAGAACCGGACGAGGGCGAGGTCCTGTTCGAGGGTCGAGGACTCTCGACGCAATCACCCGAGGACCGTCTGCGCTTCCGCCGCTCGGTGCAGGTCGTGTTCCAGGATCCGTTCGCGTCGTTGAACCCGCGCATCACCGTCGGCGGCGCCCTGCGCGAGATACTCGCCGTCCACGATCTGGGGCGCGGCGAGGAGGCCGAGCGGCGTGTGGCGGAGCTCCTCGAGCAGGTGGGAATCGACGCCGGCTCCGAGCGCCGGTATCCGCACGAGTTCTCGGGGGGACAACGGCAGCGCATCGGGATCGCACGCGCCCTGTGCCTCGGGCCGCGGGTGATCATCGCTGACGAGCCGGTTTCGGCCCTCGACGTCTCCGTTCAGGCGAAGGTGCTCGAGCTCATGGCCGAGCTCCGCCGCGCGCTCGGACTCACCTATCTGCTCATCTCGCACGACTTGGCCGTGGTCCGTCAGATCTGCGACCGGGTCCTGGTCATGCAGGAGGGGAAAATCGTCGAGCGCGGCACGACCACGGAGCTGTTCGAGCGACCGCGCGAGACCTACACGCGGAGCCTGCTCGAGGCCGTGCCGAGGTTGCCGCGCATAGCCGAATAAGCCACCCCACGGAGGGCGAAAAGCCCGACTTGACGCGCCCTGAGCCCCCGCCTAGCTTGGTCCGGCCTGCCTTCAGGCGCCGCCGGCAGCTTCCGGCGATGAATTAACTTTACCGTTGGAGAGACCATTGTTCGCTGCGACACTCTGGGCGATTCAGGAGACATCGCCGCGACTCGGCGAGGGTCAGTCCCTCAACCTGGGAGACATCTGGGCCTCGGGTGGATTCATGATGTGGCCGCTCGGCGCTGCTCTGGCGATCGGCATCCTAATCATCATCTGGAAGTTCTTCGATCTGCAGGCCAAGGCAGCCCGGACGCGAACGCTGCTGGGCGACGTGGACGGGATGATCGCGCAGGGGCGGCTCGATGAGGCGCTCGCCAGGTGCGAGGATTCGAAATCGCCCGCCGCCGAGATCCTCAAGGCAGGCTTGCGCCGTCACGAGGAAGGCACGGAGCGCGTCATGCAGGCGATCGAGAACGCCGGCGCGATCCAGGTGGCCGGTCTCGAGAGGGGCCTCGTGTGGCTCGCCACGCTCGCGAACGTGGCGCCGCTGTTGGGCTTCCTCGGAACCGTGATCGGGATGATCATGGCCTTCCAGGCGATCGAGATTGCGGGTGAGGTCGAGGCGACGCTGGTGGCCGGAGGGATCAAGGTCGCCCTCATCACGACCGCCACCGGTCTGACGATCGCGATCCCGATCAACATCATGCACAACTACTTCGTCACGCGGATCGACCGCCTGGTGATCGACATGGAGGAGAGCGCGCAGCGGATGATCGACGCTCTGCACGAGCGCGAGGCACGCGCCGCCGCCCGCTGAGGCACGGCTGGAACGGGTCTTCAGAGGACCCGGATCGCCCAGATCGACGAGAGGCCCGGGCCGCCCGCCCGGGCCTTTTTGCATCGTGATCCGAGCCCCGCACTTGCGCCCCTCATACCCAATTTCGAGTTTTCTGACGCTTCTGTCCCTTTTTCCACCGATGGCGGTGTGCGCCTGGAACCCCGGAGGCGGTATGAATACCTGCTCGCGTTCGGTTCGGCTCTCGCTTGCGGCTCTCCCGCTCCTCTTGCTTCTCCTGTTCCCCAAAACGGCCTTGGGACAGGTCGGTGGCGTCGCCGGCACGGTGCGCGACGACGCGACCGCCGCCGGGCTGGCCGCGGTCCTGGTGGAGGTCATGGATGCGTCGGGAGCCGTCGTGGCGAACGGCACATCAGGGCCGGGCGGTGCGTTCCGCATCAATGGCGTCCCGGCCGGAACCTACACGATCCGCTTCACGTCACCGGGCTGGAACACGGCCACGCTGACCGGACAGACCGTGACCGCGGGGCAGCTCACGAGCGTCTCGGCCACCATGACCGAGGGGAGCTACAGCCTGAACCCGATCACGGTGACGGCATCGAGGACCGAGGAAAAGGTGCTCGATGCGCCCGCGGCGGTGGAGGTCGTGAGCTCGCTCGACATTCAGGAACGGCCATCGGTCACCACGATCGATCACGTAAAGAGCAAAGCTGGCGTGGACGTCATCCAGACCGGGGTGCAGACCAGCTACGTGGTGGTGCGCGGGTTCAACAACATCTTCTCGGGCGCGTCGCTCACGCTGACCGACAACCGGATCAGCCGGGTACCTTCGCTGCGCGCCAACATCTCGCACCTGACCCCGACCACCAACCTGGACCTGGACAAGGTCGAAGTGGTGCTCGGGCCGGGCTCGGCGCTCTACGGGCCGAACGCGGCCAACGGCGTGATCCACTCGCTCACCCGCTCGCCGATCGACCATCCGGGGGTGAGCTTCTCCGTGGCCGGCGGCCTGCGGCAGCAATCGAGCGAGGACGACCCGTCTCAGGTTGCCGGGGGGCTTCCGTTCAGCGGTAGCGATGAGGGCCTGTTTCACGGCGAGGGCCGCATCGCCATCGCCCCCTCCGAGCAATTCGGTATGAAGGTGTCGGGCCAGTACTTCAAGGGCACGGAGTACACGTTCATCGACACCGAGGAAGCCGGGGAGAGGGAAGATGCGCTCTCGTGCATCCAGAGCGGGTTCAATCTCAACAACCCGGACTGCCTGGCGTTCTCCGAGGGTCTCGACCTCACGGATCCCGCGGACCAGGCACTCCTTCAGACCAGCGTCAACAACGTATGCCGCCCCAACTCCGGCGGGACCTCATGCCAGGGCCGCGACAACAACCTCGAGCGCTGGACGCTGGACGGCCGCATCGACTGGCGACCCACTCCGGAGACCAGCGTGATCCTGTCCGGCGGACGGACGACCGCGATAAGCAGCGTCGATCTGACCGGTCTGGGTGCCGCACAGGTCATTGACTGGGCGTACAACTACGCACAGGCGCGGATCAACCACCGGGACCTGTTCGCGCAGTTCTTCTGGAACAAGAGCGACAACGACAAGACGTATCTGCTCCGTTCGGGTCGCCCGCTGATCGACAAATCGCAGATCTTCGTGGGCCAGCTCCAGCACGCCGCGCGGCTCGGCGAGACACACCGCTTCATCTACGGCGCCGATCTGATTCGAACCACGCCCGACACCGAGGGCACGATCAACGGCAAGAACGACGATGACGACAACGTCACCGAGATCGGCGGCTACCTGCAGTGGGAGTGGGCCCTCGACCCGAAGCTGGACTTCGTGGCCGCGGCGCGGCTGGATGACCACTCGCGGTTGGAAGATCCGGTGTTCTCGCCACGCGCCGCGTTGGTCTACAAGCCGGATCCGGGAAGCAGCATCCGCGCCACGTTCAACCGGGCCTTCTCGACCCCGACGACGCTGAATCTGTTCCTGGACATCTCCGGGGAGCGACTGCCGCTCGGCGGTCCCTTCCGGTATGACATCCGGGCGACCGGTAGCACGGAGGTGGGCCACCAGTTCATGCGGGATGCGAACGGGATCCCGATGCACATGTCGCCGTTCAACGTCCTGCTGGGAGGCAGCCCACGGCAGTTCCTTCCCACGACGACGGCGCAGCTGTGGCAGGAGGCAGTGGCGCTCGTCGCGGCGCAGGACGCGCAGGCGGGGGCGCTTCTCGGGCTGATCGCCCCGCCGGGCGAGAGCGATATCGGGATCGTGGCGCTCACGCTCGATCCGAGCCTCCAGCTCGGCGCCCCGGCGACCGGAGATTGCCCGGCGCCGCCCTTCTGCGTCACGCCCGGAGGCCTGGCCGGTATCCAGGACTTCGATCGGCTCAAGCCGACGATCACCAATACGTTCGAGGTCGGATACAAAGGGCTCCTGGGTGGCCGGGTACTGCTGGGGATCAACGGCTGGTGGAGTCACATCACGGACTTCACCTCCGCGCTCCGGATCGCCTCGCCGAACGTGTTCCTGAACGGACAGGACATCGGCGTCTATCTGACCACACAGTTCCTCCCGCTGGTCGGCATCGCGTTCCCCGACGCGGCGACGGCGCAGGCAACGGCCGCTAGTCTGGCTTCGACTATCGGCAGGGTCCCGCTCGGCGTGGTGACGCCGCAGAGCGTCGGAGGAACGGATGCCACGCTCGCCTTCGTGTACGAGAACCTGGGTAGCCTGGATGTCTTCGGTGCCGAGGTGGTGGCAAACTTCCTGCTCAGCGATGAGTGGGAGCTCGCCACGACCCTGTCGATCGTGGACAAGGATGAGTTCGAGACGAGCGCGAGGGGCGTGGAGGAGCTGGTGCCGCTGAACGCGCCGACCGTGAAGAGCACCGCGGCCCTCTCATACCGGAGCGAGGGAGGCTTCAACAGCCAGGTTCGCTTCCGGTACCAGAACGGGTTCGAGGCGAATTCGGCCGTGTATATCGGGCACGTGGATGCGTTCGCGGTCGTGGACGTGGGTCTCGGCTACAAGCTCCCCGGCCTGGAGGGCGTGTGGCTGCAGTTGGACGTCCAGAACGTGTTCGACAACCATTATCAGACGTTCGTGGGGGCGCCAGTGCTCGGGCGCTTCGGGATGGCGCGGATCCGGTACGACTTCAGCCCGTTCTAGCGGCTCGCGGGCTCTTCGAGCGATCCACGGGAGGTGGATCGGGGACACGGGGGTGTGGTGCGGAGGGGACGGGATACAAACCGGAGCATGAGCCAGCCGAGCGGCCCGTCGGCCATCGAGCGAAGACGGGCCGCTCGTGCGTCAGGATGGACCGTGCGCGCGGCGGGGTTGCCGTGGGCGCTGGCACCCACCCTGGCGCTCGCGGCTACTTTCCCGCTCGCGGGCGGCGTGACCGCGATGCAGGCGCCGGACAGCGTGCCGGCTCCACCACCGGCGGTTGGGCCCGGGGAAGCCGCGGAGCCGGCCGACCGCCCTGATCCGGAGACCGAAACGGCGGCTCTGCTCGAGGAGGCGGAGCGCTTGCTCGGCGCCGACATGCCCGTGACGGCGAGCCGCGCCCTCGCGCGCGACCTGTCCAGCGGTCGCCTCGCGGGTCCCGAGGCCGTCATCCTGGCGGCGCGCGCGTACGCGGATCACCGAGCGTGGCCCGCGGTGCGACGCCTGCTCGTCGAGCAGCCTTGGCTCCAGGAGTTCGAAGAGGGTGCCGGGCAGCGCCTCCTGGCGCGAGCATATCTGGGTCTCGACAGCCTTTCCGCCGCAGGCGATGCCTACCAGGCGTACCTGGAAGCCGATCTTCGGCCTCAGCCGCCGCCGGTGGAAGTCCGGGTGCGGTACGCGGGCGCGTTGACGCGCCTCGGCCATCCCGCGGCGGCGGCCGCCCAGCTCGAGCAGGCCGCGGATGAGCACCCCGCGCTCGGACCGTGGCTGCGGCTCTCGGCGCTGTACCGCCGCGCCGAGGCAGAGGATGGCGCTTCGGTAAAGGAGCTCGCGACGCAACTGCGGGAGGACCCGCTGGTCCCCGCGGACTCCATAGATCTCACGCTCGCTCGGCTTTGGTTCGAGCTCGGCGATCCCGAGCGGGGCGTCGCGCTCGCGCGCGAGGCGGGTGGTGGGGTGTTCGACCGCCTGGCCGGCGATCATATCGCGCCTTACCTGCACTGGATCGGCGACGACGAAGGCGCCGAGGACGCATACCGTGCCGCGCTGCGATCGCGGCGGGTGGGTGCGGAGGTCGGACCCGCCTTGCTCGAATTGGACGAGTCATGGGGCACCACGCGCGCCGTAGGGATGTCAGATCTCCGCTCTGGTCGCAGCGTACGCGGCCGGCAGTACCTGGCGCAGGCGCTGCGGCAGGCACCCGCCTCGGAAGTTCCCGCCATCGCCGAGCGACTCGCTGCGGCGCACCGGGCCGCGGGCGATCTCGATCGGGCGATAGCCGAGCTCGGCCCGTGGCTGGGTGGGGACGCGCTGCCCGCATCGCGTCAGGCATCGATCTGGTTGCTCGCGGCGCGCACGTTCAGCGCCCTGGGTCAGACGCGCGCCGCGCGGGAGGCGTTCGAGACGGCGGCCTCGGGTGAGGGGGTCTCGGCTGCACTGGCCTCGTATCTCCTCGCGGACGGGGACCACGACGCCGGACGGCTCGAGCAGGCTCGCGAACGGTACGCCTCCACCGTCGATCGCTTCCCCCGCACTACGTACGGCGCCCGCTCCCTCTCGCGCCTGGCGATGCTGGACTTCCTCGAGGGCGCGTACCCCGAAGCGCGTGACCGCCTGGAGGAGTACCGCCGCCGCTACCCGCGGGGCTCCTGGTCTCAGGGCGCCGTCTACTGGACGGCGCGGGCGTACGAGGCCGAAGGAGACACGGCGACGGCACGCGCGCAGTTCCTCGAGACGATCGCGCGCGATCCGCTGGACTACTACGCGATCCTGGCCGAGGCGCGGGTCGCGCGTGACCGGTGGGTCTCGCTCCGCCTCGATTCGGTCGGAGCGCTGCCCGAGCTGGATCGGCGATTTCGGGACGCTTTGGAGCGCATGGACCTGTTGCGCGAGCTGGGCTGGAGGGCACGTGCGCGGCGAGAGCTGGACGCGGCCCGGGGAGAGGGTCCGACCGACCTGGATCAACTCCTCGCCTTCGCGCTAGCCCTGAACCGGGCGGGCTGGACCCAGGAAGGGGTCCGCCTAGCGTGGCGCGTGAAGGCCAGACGCGAGCGCTGGAGCGTACCTTTGCTCGAGGCCGTGTATCCGCTCCCGTTCGGCGATGCGCTGGTGAGTGCCGCGCGCGCGCGCGGACTCCCGCCCCAGCTGGTCGCCGGCGTCGCGCGACGGGAGTCGCTCTTCGATCCGGAGATCGTCTCCGGGGCGAACGCCGTCGGTCTGATGCAGCTCCTGCCCCGCACCGCGCAGGACGTCGCACGCCGCGCCGGGCTGCCGGAATACCGGCGCTCGCAGCTCACCGTACCACAGGTCAACCTGCTGCTCGGGACGAGGTACATGGCGGATGTCCTGGGTCGCTTCGGCGGCTCGCGGTTGGCGGGGCTCATCTCGTACAACGCGGGTCCCCACCGCTGGCTCTCGTGGCGCGAGTTTCCGGAATTGGCGGCGGGCGAGGACCAGTTCGTCGAACGTATTCCGTTCCGCGAGACGCGTGAATACGTGCGGGCGGTCACCGAGCTTATCGCGATCTACGACCGCCTGTACGGACCCTGGGACGCGGTCGCCGACCCCTGATTCCGGGACGCCGGCGAGCGTCCGAAGAGAGCGCTCCGAGCCGTGTTGACGGATTCGAATCCCATCGGTAGCATACGAGCGACTTTCCCCCGAGGGGCCACCCTCGGACGTTGCTAGACCCGTCTTTTCGTCGTAGGAGGCCGTAGATGCCAGTAGGTCGGGTGAAGTGGTTTAACGATGCCAAGGGTTACGGATTCATCGAGCAAACCGATGGTGGTGACGACGTGTTCGTTCACTACAGTTCCATCGATATGGACGGCTACAAGACGCTGTCGGAAGGGATGGAGGTGGACTACGAGTTCACCCAAGGTGACAAGGGCCTCCACGCGACGAGGGTCGCGAAGCCCAGCTAGCGCCTGAGGAGCTCCGGACGCTCGAACGCGCCCCGCCCAGCGGCCGGGGCGCGTTCTTTTTTTTGAAATCATCCCCTGTGGACCGTCCGCTAGATGCCGAACGAAACACCCGGCGACCGACCCCGTCTCTTTCTGCTCGACGGCTACGCGCTGATCTATCGAGCCTTCTTCGCGATGATCAGCCGACCGCTCACCACTTCGAGCGGTGAGAACACATCCGCACCGTACGGTATCGCCCGCTTTCTCCTGAGGCTGATCGAGGATCACGACCCCGCCTATCTCGGGGTGGTGTTCGACGCCGGAGACAGCTTCCGCACGGAGCTCTTCCCGGAATACAAGGCGACCCGCGAGAAGATGCCGGATGAGCTCCGAGCGTCGCTGCCACGCTGTCGAGAGATCTTCGAGGCGTTCCGGGTGCCGGTAATCGAGGCCGACGGGTGGGAAGCGGACGACGTGATCGGAACGCTCTCCTCGCAGGCCGCCGACGCCGGTCTTCGCACCGTGATCGTCTCCGGGGACAAGGACTTCCACCAGCTGATCGACGAGGATACGGCCTTGCTCAACCCCGGACGGGGCGGCCCGGCGGGGGTCGAGCAGGAGTGGGTCTCGCTCGACAACGCGGAAGATCGCTTCGGAGTCCCTCCGGAGCGGGTCACGGACTATCTGGCGTTGCTCGGTGACAGCTCGGACAACGTCCCCGGTGTCCCGGGGATCGGGAAGAAGACGGCACCAGGGCTCATCCGGGAGTTCGGCGATCTGGAGGGAATCCTGGCTCACGCGGAGGAGGTGTCGAGCGAGCGCGCCCGAAACGCCCTCCAGGCGCACGCCGAGGAGGCGCGCCTCTCCAAAGAGCTGGTCACGATCCGGAGCGACGCCCCGGTCGAGCTGGATTTGGGCGGGCTGGAACGCGAACAACCAGATCGGGAGCGCGTACAGGCCATCTTCCTCGAGCTCGAGTTCCACAATCTCCTCCGCGAGGTCGAGCCCACGGCGGACGCGGCGCCGGTCACCGGCGTGGACTACGAGCTGGTCGAGACGGCGGAGCGCGCGAGTGCCATGGCGCGCGAGCTGCGCGAGGCCGAGCCCCTGGCCGTGTTCGCCCTGGGCACGACCGTGGATCCACTGCGCGCCCGGCTCGTCGGGATCGCTTTATCCGCCGAGCCCGGACGCGCGTTCTACCTCCCGCTGGGCCACCGTCCCCCCGAAGTCGTCCGCGATGCGCAGGGGAATCCGACGCTGGGACTGGATGCGGAGGAGGTCGCCAACCTGCCGCCACTCGACGCCCCCGAGATGGAGGACGTGCGCCGGCTCCTCGAGTCGGATCGCCCCAAGGTGGGGCACGACCTCAAGTACGCGCTCCAGCTGCTCTCGCGGGTCGGTGTCGGGTTGGGCGGGCTCGCGTTCGACACGGCCGTCGCTTCGTACTGCCTGGACCCGGCGGCCCGCGAGCGCTCGCTCGATCTCCTCGCGCTCGACCGCTTCTCGGCGCAGCTGCGGACGGCGAAGGACCTGAGCGGCAGTGGACGCGCCGCGACGCCGCTCGATCAGGTGGCGCGAGAAGCGGCGATGACGCACGCGTGCGAAGGCGCCGATTACTCGCTCCGTCTGCTGGAGCCGCAGCGGGACGAGCTTCGCGCACACGGCATGGAGCGCCTGTTCGAGACGGTGGAAATGCCGCTCCTGCCCGTGCTCGCCCACATGGAGCGTGTCGGGATCGCGATCGACGTGGATTTCTTCGCGGCGCTCGGGGAGAAGCTGCGAGCGGAATTGGAGCTCGTGAGCGACGAGATCCGCAAGGTGGCGGGCGAAGAGGTCAATCTCCGATCCGTCCCGCAGATGCGGGAGCTGCTGTTCGAGAAGCTCGAGCTACCGGTGGTGAAACGGACGAAGACCGGTCCATCCACCGACGAGAGCGTGCTGGAGCAGCTGGCCGGAATGGGCCACGCGATGCCCCGGCTGATCCTCGAGCACCGCGAGCTGGACAAGCTGGACTCGACGTACGTGAGCAAGCTGCCGCTTCTCGTCTCTCCAGAGGATGGACGGATCCACACCTCCTTCAACCAGACCGTCACCGCTACGGGGCGCCTCTCTTCGTCCGATCCGAACCTCCAGAACATCCCGATCCGCTCGCCCCTCGGTCGCGAGATCCGCAAAGGGTTCGTGCCGGCTCCCAGTCAACTCCTCATCGGCGCCGACTACTCTCAGATCGAGCTACGGGTGCTCGCGCACCTGTCGGGCGATCCGGTCTTCCTGGAGGCGTTCGGCGCGGATCGCGACATTCATCGCGAGACGGCGGCGCTGATCTTCGGAGTGGAATCCGGGCGTGTGACCCCGGCCATGCGGGACCAGGCGAAGACGATCAACTTCGCCACGATCTACGGGCAGGGACCCGTGGCGCTGGCGGCCCAGCTCGGGATCTCGCGAACCGAGGCGCGACAGTTCATCGATCAGTACTTCGAGCGCTTCAGGGGCGTGGCCGACTACCTCGAGCAGATGAAGGAGATGGCGCGCGAGAAGGGATACGTCGAGACGCTGATCGGGCGTCGGCGCTATGTTCCGGAAATCCGGTCACGCAACCCGGGTCAGCGCGGGTTTGGCGAGCGCACCGCGACGAACTCCCCCATACAGGGAACCGCCGCGGACCTGATCAAGATCGCGATGATCGAGCTGCACGAGCGGCTGGCGGATACCGGGGCCAGGATGCTGCTGCAGGTCCACGATGAGCTCCTGATCGAGGCGCCTGAAACGGAGATCGACGCGGTCAGCGCGCTCGTTCGTTCCGAGATGGAGCGTGCGATCGAGCTGGCCGTGCCCCTGAAAGTGGATCTGGGTGTGGGGTCCACATGGTACGACACCAAGTTCGGCTGACGACCCGCCGAAGAGGAGACCACATGACGACCGACCGTAGGGAATTCCTCCGGCTCGCGGGCGCGAGTGCGCTCGGATTCGGACTGATCCGCCCGACTCTGGCGGGCGCGAGCGGCGACGCGCAGGAGGGACCACCTGGCGCCATGCGCATATTGATCCTCGGAGGCACGAGCTTCATCGGACCTCATCAGGTCAAGTACGCGCTGGAACGGGGCCACGAAGTGACCATCTTCAACCGCGGCCAGACCGAGCCCCCGTTCTTCCACGACCTGTTCGAGCGCGTCGAGTGGCTGAAGGGTGACCGGAACGACGACCTCACCGCGCTGGAGACCGGCGAGTGGGATGCGGTGCTCGACAACTCCGCCTCGATCCCGCGCTGGGTGCGGCAATCGGCGGGGCTCCTGTCGGAGCGGGCCGGGCACTACCTGTTCGTCTCCTCGATCTCCGCGTACGGCGATCCCTCGAAGGTCGGCATCACCGAAGATGACGCGGTCGGCACTATCGAAGACGAGACGGTCGAGGAGATCACGGGCGAGACGTACGGACCGCTCAAGGCGTTGAGCGAACAGGAAGCCATGAAGGCCTTCCCCGGCCGTGCCGCCGTCGTGCGACCCGGGCTGATCGTCGGCCCCGGCGACCCCACCGATCGCTGGACGTATTGGCCGGTGCGCGTGGACAGGGGTGGCGAAGTGATGGCGCCGGGCACGCCGGACGACCCGGTGCAGGTCATCGACGCGCGCGATCTCAGCGAGTTCATGATTCACCTGGTCGAGCAGTCACACACGGGCACCTACAACGCGACCGGACCGGCGACCCGCATGGGCATGGGGCCGATGCTGACCGAGATCCGCGATGCGCTGGAGGCCGACGCCACCTTTACCTGGGTCGACGCCGAGTTCCTGCAGGAGCACGAGGTGCAGCCATGGCTGCACATGCCGGCCTGGGTGCCGCCCGAGGGCGAGGGCGGCGGTCTGCTGCAGGTGAGCATCGCCCGGGCGCTGGAGAAAGGCCTCACCTTCCGGCCCCTGGCCGAAACGGCGATCGACACCGTCGCGTGGTGGAAGACGCTGGACGAAGAGCGTCAGGGGCGTTCGCGCTTCGGCCTGCCCGCCGAGCGCGAAGTCGACGTTCTCGCCGCCTGGCATGCACGGGACGCCGGATAGCCAGGACAGTTCCACCTGGCCGGGCCCCGGCGCGCTCCGAGCGAGCCGACCGGGGCCCGGCCAGTCTTCTCGCGACGGCTTACAACCCTGCCTGCCCGGGATCCGTCCTATTGCGGAGTCGGGAGCCGGGACCCTTCCTCTAGGACCACACGGAGCGTTCCCCAGCATGAATCGACGCCTGCTCGCATCGCTGCTCACCGTGCCCCTGCTCGCGCTGCCGGCTCCTGCCGGTTCTAGAACGACGACACCACCGCGTCCGCCAACCCGGCGATCAGAGCTGCGCCCAACTCCGCGGTCGCACCTCTCGCGTCTCCGAGGATGCCGTTCGGAGTCACCGCGGCGAAGCCGTCACGGAGGATCCGGCTCACGACCTCCTCGCGGTCCTCGGGCGAGGCCATGAAACCCTGCTCCGCCTTCTCCTCCCGAACGAAGTCGGGGCGAAGCGTCAGCATGACGGAGGTTTCCGCGAGGTCGGCGTGCCCGCCCACGCGCTCTCCAAGACCGGTCTCGCGCTCCGCGATCCCGCGCCACACCTCTATGACTTCCATCAAGTCCGCGTACACTTCAACAGAACACGCGGCCCCTGCCGCTTCGTCGAGGGCGTCCCGCCCCTCCTTCAACGGCGCAAAGTTGCCTCCGTGAGTCGGGACGAAGTACAGCCTCTCGAAACCGTGCCTGGCGAGACTTGAGCAATAGTCTCGGCACACGGCGAGGAAGGTCTCGCGCTCGAGGGAGACCGTGCCCTTGAAGGCAATGTGGTGCTCTGAGCAGCCGACGCGGATCGTCGGCGCGACCAGGGCGTCGCCAAGCCGGCGGGCAACCTCCAAAGCGAGCCGGTCTCCGTGCTCGGCATCCATCGACATGGCCAGATGCGGCCCGTGCTGCTCGACCGCCCCACAAGCGACGACGGCGGTCTTGAAACCTTGTTCCAGGGCCCGAGCGACCTCGGGCGAGGTCATCCGTTCCAGGCGGATCTCGCGGTCATGCATCGGTCTCGTGTCTCCTGGCGGTGTCGTTCCGATGAGTGTCGGCGGGACCGTGTGTCAGAGCACTGACCAGAGCGCCCGATTGAGGGAGACGAAGAGCGCCCACTCGCCGCCGTCCAGACCGCGCGCCAGGTCGATCCGCAGGATGTCATAGAACAGCCCGAGCCCCACACCTGCTGACGCCTTCGTTCCGACCGTCTGCGCGACTCCGAATCGATCGGCGGCGGACTGACCGACCGAGGTCAGGTCCGTCCAACCCATCGACCCGAGCGCGTGTATCCCAACCCAGGGGTCGACGAGCGCCCTCGACACGTCCGCCTCCAGCCACGCCACGCGGTCTCCTCCCCAGGACCGGAACGCGTAACCGGGCAACGTCCCGCGCCCACCCAGCAAGAAGAGTCGTTGCGCCGGGAGCTCGCCTCCCGCCGCCCCGAGCCCGAGACGCGCCGTCCAGTCCCAATCGCCGCCGGCCTCGGCCCGCTCGCCCAAGAGCGTGAGGAGCGCCCGCGTGAACCCGAAGTCGCCGATCACACCCGCGCTCGCTTCCCCGTCCAGCTCCATGCGCCACGCGGTGTGGAGAATCCTGCCCAGCTCGCGCTCGAAGGACGCCTCCAGCGCGACTAGCGTGCCGTCGTCGATGGGGCGCACGGGACGCAGCTCGGCCTGTCCGATCAGCACGGTCTGCATGATCAGATCCGCAGAGCGGTGACTCGCGGCGGCGAGCCCAACTCCGACCCGGCCCCCGAGAACCGGTCCCGAGACGCCGAGGCGCCCTCCATGCTCGAAGTACGGGTCCGTGTAATCCTCGCCCTCGAGTGCCAGAGACAGTGTCTGCGTCAGCCCCGACGCCGCCTGGAAGCTGCCGACATCCTGCAGCGCGTTGTAGAACCCCTCGGCGCTCACCCGCCAGCTGCCGCTCCAGCGATCGGCTCCGAGGCGGAGCTGAGGCCGCTCCCGCCCGAAGGCGTACCCACCCCAGAACGACAACTCGCTCCGCTCGTCGAGACGGTACGCACCGCCGCCGCCGAGCAGGATCCCCTCCGCGCGGCGCGCGCGCACGGCCGAAGAGGCGTTCGGGAGGTGAAGCTGCAGGCGCTCACCCCCCAACAGGGCCTGGGGCTTCACGAGCTCTCTCGCCCTCGCGCGGGTCTGGGCGAGCTCGTGGTCCGACAGCTCGTTCTCCCCGAGCGGACCCGCGTACAGCGGAGTCTCCCACTCCTCGTATTCGGCCAGGGTCGGCGCCGGAAGCGATGCGATTCGCTCGCCCGATGCGATCCGGTATTGGGGCACCCCGTTGATCTCGTAGTCGAGCACCCGGATCCGGGTGCGGATCACGCTGCCTACCGGGAAGCTGAGCCAGGACAGCTGTCTCCGGATCTCCAGGTCCTGCTCGTAGGGAAGCCAGTAGCGTCCGTCCCAGAGCGCCGAGCGGAGATCCAGCGTGATGTACTCGAGGTCGGGGTCGCGGTACGAGGCGCTCGTGAACGTTACGCGGAGGCGAGCGATCGCACCGGACTCGCTGTCCACGTACATGGTCCCCACTACGCCCGGAAGCGCCGAGTCCCTCGGTCGCACGTCGACTCGATCCACGTGCGTCACCCGATCCCTGACGCGAATCTCGAAGGAGTCGACTAGCCTGTATTCGTAGTAGCGCAGGGCACCACGGGCTGCCGGGTGCAGGACGTTCCAGACTTCGTCCCCCTCCCCGAGCCGGATCCGGTCGCCGAAGTTGTCGAGCACGAGGCTCAGGTGGTCGATGTGGTACTGGATTCGAGTAGGCAGCCGAACCTCGTGTCGCCGCCCCACGATCGTCTGGAGCGCCCGGTCCGGCGCTTCCCACGAGATCTGAAGCGCGACCTGGTCGGCGCGCACCAGCTCGCGATCCTCCTCGAACTCGCCCAGGAAGTAGATGTGTCCCTGGGCGCGCGCCCGGAAGCTGCGCAGCGAGCTGTCGGCGTATGCGTGCTTCCGCGCCTCGACCGCGCGCCGCGCGATATGGACCGCGTCGGAGCCGTTCCACGCGGAATCCGCGGCCTGGGCGCCCTCGACCGTTTGGCCGCCCTCGACCGTTTGGCTGCCCTCGACCGTTTGGGTGCCCTCGACCGCCTGGGCCGCTGCCGGCGTGGCTGCGGCAAGGCACAGCGCCGCGAGCCGCAGGCAGGTCACACTGGTGCTTCCGGTATTCGCTGTACTCACGTAGCGAAAGTACCGTTCGCGGGAAGCGTCGTTCCGGTGGTGTGGCCGGGTCGGAGGGGTGGGAACCGGGTCGGGTCAGGCGCTGGCGCGGCCGCAGGAGATGCGTAGGCCGGAAACTGCGGCCGGCGCCGGGGCCATCAGCTACCCCTCAGCCCTCGAACAGGTCTTCCTGCGATCCCCCGTCCTCGTGTCGCTCCGTCACCTGCCGCAGCCGGCGAAGCCAGTACTCGACGTCGAACGACTCCTCGTTCTTGAGCATCCGCCGGAGGACCGGCGAAAGCTCGCGCAGAGCCTCCACCATGTCTTCCGCGATGGAGCCGACTTCCGCGGCCCGCACCTCGTCCGGCATCGAGGCCATGTCGTGCAGGATCGAGCTCTCGGCTCGAGAGGCGGTGATGGGATCGCCACCCGTCGCGACGTATACCTCGGTCCGTCGTCCGGGGCCGCGGTCTTCTTCGATCGGGATCAACCCGACGATCTGATCGGAGCGCCAGTACTTGGCGTATCCGAGGTGTACCATCCGACCCGGCTTGATCTCCACGCGGCCCTCCGTGGCTAGGTGTCGGCGAACCGGCCGCAAGCTCCCGCCCACCCCTCACCTCGCCGGTCTCCGCCGGCGAGTACGGGTCGAGACGGCGGTCCGGTCGCCCTGCATTCTCTCCGGCGCCGACCGGCCGTGTCAAGCGAGGCGGCGACGTTGATTGCTGGTTGATGAGCCGCCGTTCATCTTGGCGGGGCCCATGACACGCACGCGCACGGTTCGAGACCCCGTCTGGCAGAACATCCCGGTCGATCCGGATGCGGCCACCATCCTGGACACGCCCGAGTTCCAGCGACTGCGTCGGGTCAAACAGCTCGGCTTCGCCCACCTCGCGTATCCTGGCGCGGTCCATTCGCGCTTCCTACATGCTCTGGGCGTCTACCACCTGACGACCCGCGCGATCGAGACGCTGCGCCGGACCGGCGACCTGGCGAAGCTGACCGAAGCGGAGCACGCGCTGATCCCGATCGTGCGCCTCGCAGCGCTGCTCCACGACGTGGGTCACTACGCGTTTTCGCACGCGATGGAGGAGCTTGGACCGGATTCCATCCCGGGGCACCATGAAGAGGTCGCGGCCCGCTTCCTCGACGCCGGGCCCATCCGTGAGGCGCTGGCGGTGCACGGCGAGGACGCGATTCCACGCATCTCGGAGCTCATTCGGGGGGATTCGGACCACCCGCTGCAGGGACTGGTGGCGGGGTCGCTCGATCTGGACAAGATCGACTACCTGAGGCGGGACAGCTTCTTCTGCGGCGTCCCGTATGGAGCCGTCGACGTCGAACGCTTGCTCGACTCGCTCACCCTGGCGCGGGAGTCGGAGACCGCGCCGCTCGAGGTGGGCGTAACGGAGAAGGGTCTTTCGGCGCTCGAGTCGCTCCTGTTCTCCAAGTACCAGATGTTCCGGAACGTCTACTGGCACCACGCCGTTCGCGCCGCCACAACCACGTTCCGCAGGCTGATCGAAGCCGCGCTCGAAGTGGGTCTGCTGGCGGCGGACGAGCTCGCCGGGCCGACGGACGAGGAACTGCTCGGCTTGATGGCGCACCGCGTCGAGCTTTCGGTGGATCCGGAGGCGCCCGGGGTCCTGCTCGAGCGAATCGCTCTGCTTCTCGATTCGCTCACACATCGCCGTCTTCCGAAGCGAGCGGTAGAGCTCTTCGGCGACTCGCTGCCGGCCGGGGTCTCGTCCTGGGTCGCGGAGCGCCCGAAGCTCGTAGCGAGGCTGGAGGCTCGTCTGGCAGATGAATGGGGTCTACCCGAAGACTACGTGATTCTCGACTATCCCGGCTATCCCGAGATGCTTCAGCTGCGGCTCCTCCTCGTGAGGCGGGACGGTGGCGTTCAGCGGCTTACCTCGAGGGGAGAGAAGGGACTCATCGATCTTCCGCGCTTGAGTCGCTCGCTACACCACGCGGCACGGGTATTCCGCGTGTTCACGCTGGCGCGTGTCGAGCCGAAGGATCCCCGGCCGCTGTTGGAGCTGATCGAGGCGCCGGGGGAAGAGGTCGATGCGCGGCTGGAGGAGGACCGGCCGCTGTACGGCTGAGCGAGCCTCACCGGGCAGCGATCTTGGTCACCGGGGCTCAGGCCGCGGGCTCTTCCTCCACGTCCACCACGATCGCCGTGGTATTGTCGGTGCCCCCCGCATCGTTGGCGGCATCGACTAGGGCCGTCACCAGGTCATCGGGCGGGCGGCGCTGGAGCAAGAGCGCGCCGATCTGCGCTTCGGAGAGCATCGTGGTCAGCCCGTCCGAGGTCACCAGAAACCGGTCTCCGGGGCGCAACTCGCCCTCGTAGAGGTCGACCGCTACGCTGGCCTGCGTACCCAGAGCACGCGTGAGCAAGCTCGATCGGGGGTGGATGCGGGCCTGCTCATCCGTGAGCCGTCCCTGGTTCACGAGCTCCTGCACGTACGTGTGATCCACCGTCAGCCGGTACACCTGATCGTCTCTGGCCAGATACGCCCGGCTGTCCCCGACATGCCCGATCACGTACCAGCCGCTCGAGGACAGGAAGAGGATGGTCGCGGTGGTGCCCATCCCCGTATGCTCCGGGTGTGTGCGCCCCTCGGTCAGGATGCGCTGGTTTGCCTCCACGATCGCCATGCTGATGCACTCGCGGGCCTGCTCGACGCTCGGGTCGCCCTCGAGACACGAGACCCCGCGTGCCGCGTACTCGACGGCCAGAGCGCTCGCGACCTCCCCGGCGGCGTGTCCCCCCATGCCGTCGGCGACGACGAACAGCCCGGCCGTATCGTCGGCCCAGAACGCATCCTCGTTGGAAGCCCGCACGCACCCGACGTCCGACCCGGTGGCGCACCGCCACGCGAACCGGTGATCGGCCGGATTCGCGCTCGCCTGTTTCTCGTCGGGCATGTTCGCCTTGGTTCGAGCCGAGGTTCCTGGACCCGCAGTCATGTCCTCACATTCTCTAGGCCGTCGGCGGAGCGGACAAGACCGGCCTCCACCCGGCGCTGCAACCCGTGAGCATCGATCGTGACAACGTATGACCACCGAGCGAGCGGCGCCGGCCCATGGTCGACCCGCTACATTGCCATCTCCTTCGTCGACAGAACGGCCAGGCCGGGAGTTACATGCATGACTGGTTCCGCGCTTCCGATCGCAGGACGATCCCGACCGGCCATCGACGCGCCCGACACGAACGAGCCGACGGCTCCCATGGTCCGCCTGGATCACCTGGATGCGCTCTGGTTCCAGGTCGCCGGTACGATCTGCAACCTCCGCTGCACGCACTGCTTCATCAGCTGCGCCCCCGAGAACCACAGCTTCTGGTTCCTGAGCCTCGACGATGTGCTTGGCTGCCTGGAAGAGTCGAAGCGTTGGGGTGTCAAGGAGTACTACGTGACGGGCGGCGAGCCGTTCATGCACGTCGATCTTCCCCGCATGCTCGAGGCCATGCTCGAGCTCGGGCCCGCCACCGTGCTTACCAACGGCACACTCCTCCCCGACCGCGCGCTTCGCCCCATCGCCGAGGCCTCCGAGCGCTCTCCCTATTCGCTGGAGCTTCGCGTCAGCATCGATGGCCCATCGCCCGAGCTGAACGACCCCGTTAGGGGCGAAGGGACCTTCGACCGTGCCATGGACGGCGTCAGGCGGCTCCTGGATTACGGCTTCTTGCCCATCATCACGGCAACGCAGGTGTGGGATCCCGACCGGGACGAGGAGGTGCGTCGGGCGTTCGTGCGTCGCCTGCAGGCGCTCGGCTATTCGAATCCGCGGCTAAAGGTCCTCCCGTCGCTCCGCATCGGTCGCGAGATCGCCCGTGACCGGGGCTATACGGCGGAGGAGCGCATCACCGAGGAGATGATGTGCGGGTTCGATACGGGCCAACTGCTGTGCTCCAGCAGCCGCATCGTCACGAGCCGCGGCGTTCACGTCTGCCCGATCCTCATCGACGCGCCCGAGTCACGCCTGGGGGACTCGATCGGGGATGCGGAGAGACCCTTCGAGTTGAGCCACCAGGCCTGCTACACCTGCTGGCTGTACGGTGCGATATGCAGCAACTACGGAGTCATCGGACAGGATGTCACCTGAGCGCACTGCCGCAGGGGTCCGCCTCGCCTTCTTCGGCGGTGTGTACAGCAACCACCTGGCTCTCGAAGCCGCGCTGACGGACGCGCGGGCGCGGGGCGCGCAGGACCTCTACTGCCTCGGAGACATGGGCGCCTTCGGCCCGCACCCCGACCGCGTGTTCCCGCTCCTGATCGATGCGGGCGTGCGCGTGATCCGGGGCAACTACGACGACTCGATCGCCCGAGGGCTGGACGATTGCCAGTGTGGCTACACCGATCCTCGCGACAATCACTTCGCCCGCCTCTCGTACCGGTACACCTACCGGAATACGGACGAGCGATGGCGGGAATGGATGGCTTCCTTGCCCGACCGGGAACGACTGGAGGTGAACGGGTGGCGCCTCCTCCTGTGCCACGGCAGCCCCCGCCGGATGAACGAGTTCCTGTGGGAGTCCACGACCTCGACCCAGTTCCTCGACTACCTGGCCGCCGAGCACGAGACCGATGTGATCCTGGGCACGCACACCGGGCTGCACTGGGAGCGGGCGCTCACCGGGGGTGGACGCTTCGTGAACGTTGGAGCCCTCGGCCGCCCGGCCAACGACGGTCGGACCGAGGTCTGGTACACGATGCTGACGCTAAGCGAGCCGGCCGGCCCGAGGAAGCGAGCCCGTCAGGAGGAGCGGGCCGGGCAGGAGGAGCGAGCCGGGCCGGAGGAGCGAGCCGAGCCCGGCGCGGGGCTCGAGGTCGAGTTCATCCCGGTCGCCTACGATCATGAGCGACTGGCGTCCGAGATGCGGGAGGAGGAGCTGCCCGAGGAGTTCGTCGAGACGATCCTGACGGGCTGGTGGACGACCTGTCTGGAGGTGCTGCCGGCGAAGGAGAGACAGCGTGGGAAGCTCTGATCGCGTTTGACGGCCTTTGGGCCCTATCAATAGCTTGCCGACCTCGGACGGACGGGGTGAAATTGCCCGTCCACAAACGCGTGCGGCGCAGGTCCTCGTTCTATAGTCGGCGATGCCTCAAAACGGACGACCGTCCCCCACCGTCTCCCCCGACGGGGTCGCGACCGCACTCGACATCTACCTCGAGGAGCTGAGTCGCTATCCCCTGCTCGACGCAGAGCAGGAGGATCGCGTCGCGCGCCGGGCGCAAGCGGGCGACCGCGGTTCTCTGGATCTCCTCATTCGCTCGAATCTGCGCTTCGTCATCTCGGTCGCTAAGAAGTATCAGAATCGCGGTATGTCCTTCCTCGATCTCATCCAGGAGGGAAACGTGGGTCTGGTCACGGCGGCCAGGAAGTTCGATCCGGATCAGGGTGTGAAGTTCATCAGCTACGCCGTGTGGTGGATCCGCCAGGCGATCCTCGCATCGCTGGCCAAGAACAGCCGCTCGGTTCGCTTGCCGCTGAATCGGGCCACCGAGCTGGCGAGGATCGTTCGAGTCCGGGAGCAGCTACGCCAGGAGCTGGGCCGGGAGCCCACCGCCGAGGAGGTCGCAGAAGTGGCGGAGCTCGAGCCGACCATCGTCGACATGCTCCAAGCCCTGAACGTGGCCGAGGTGCGGCTTGACGCGCCCGTCGGAGCGTCGGAGGACAACCATCTGGCGGAGCGCTTCCTGGTGGATGAGTCGAGCCTGGAGGAGTCCGTCGAGGCGATCCTGCTCAAGGAGCACATCGCGCTGGCGCTTCGGGATCTGCGGCCGCGAGATGCGCGCGTCGTCCGGCTGTACTACGGCCTGCAGGGCGAGCAGGAACACACGCTGGAGGAGATCGGCCAGCTTCTCGGGGTAACGCGGGAGCGGGTGCGCCAGCTGCGGGATCGAGCGCTACGGGATCTTCGAGCCGGAGCCTCCGGCCAGCTCCTGGCCAGCTTCGCCGCCTGACGGTCGGGAACCCTCCAGCGACTCCTGGCGGTCAGGGACCCTCCAGCGAATCCTGGCGGTCAGGGACCCTCTAGCAGCTCCAGCGCGCTGCACGCGGTCGGTTCGATCCAGCCGACCTCGCGTGATCCGGCCGCGGGACCCTCCGGCAGGAGACTCGTGGCGAGACCGGCCCGGGTCCCATCGTACCGCCGCAGCACATCCAACCGCCCGGCGGGGAGCCGGACCCAATCCAGGTATTCGAACACCTCCTTCTCGGCGGCCGAGTCGTAGCGGCGCACCTCCTGCCACAGAGCCCGGTACCCGGCCGCCACATCGTACTGCGCCAGGAAGAACAACGAGATGGCCTCTCCAGCGGGTGGACCCGGGGCGAGCGAGTCGTTGACCAGGTACGTGGCCGCCATCCCCGGGATGGTGTCGTCGGGCAACCAGACGGGGGTGAAGGCGACACGCTGGGCGAGGAACGCGCGCGCATCGTCGATCAGGCGCTCGGCCAGGACCGGGCCCGCCACAGACATGCGGCGCGTAGGCTCGATGGGTCGGACGAGGGCGGGGGCAGCGTCGCCCGCCTCGGCCGGGAGCGCGAACGCGTATGGTGGCGCCGTCTGGCCGGGCAGCAGCAATGCGCGCCCGGATCCGACGCTGGGACAGGCGGCACCTCTCACCCTCGGTGACCCTTCCAGGATGAGGGAGCCGATGCGCTCGCCGCTCGTGTGCAACTGGAGTTCGGCGCCGGCCGCGAGGAACGTGGAGTCGAACCGCGCGCGGTAACCGTCGTCGACCGTATCGGGATACACGAGCGACGTGAGCACGGCGCCGACCGGTTCTCCTCCCAGGCTCGCGAGCGGAACGACACGCGCCGATCCGTCCGGACTCAGCCGGGCGAGGAACAGGAGCGGCCCATCGGGAATCGGGGCCAACCGGACGTCGGGCTCTTCGGGGGTGACGGTGGTGTCCGGAGGTGGTGCGGGGTCTTCGAGCGCGATACGCCCACCACCCCACTCGACCTCACAAGCGGCCGTCGAGAGGAGAACCGTGATGACCACGGTCAGTGCCATGCGGTCTGGCATTCGCTTCCTGTGCTGCACTCCGGTCACCCCAGTTGCCTTGCCTCGAGGAAAGGGCAAGCTAGGATTCGCCTTTTCCACCAGCAACAACGCCCGCTTGGAAGCGAGCTGGCAAGCGAGGTCGACCTGGCATCGATAGCCCTCTTCCACCATCCCGCCTGTGCGCGCCACGACACCGGTTGGGGTCACCCCGAGCACCAGGGCCGCCTCAGGGCCGTGGTGCAGGCCCTGTATCGCGCCCTCCCGACTCTCGTGGCGGATGTAGAGCAATTTGAGGCAGCCTTGGCCGATCCCGGGCTGCTCGAGCTCGCTCACACGTCGGGCCACGTCGAGCGGGTCCGCGCGGCCTGCGATCTAGCGCAGGAGACGGGGGAGATTCTGTCGGTCGATGCGGATACGGTCGTCTCGCCCGCGTCCTGGGATGCGGCCCTCGGGGCCGTGGGGTGCGCGATCGCGGCCGTGGAAGCCGTGTTGGCGGGTGAGACACGGGCGGCCTTCTGTCCCGTGCGGCCGCCCGGGCACCACGCGACTGCGGATCGGGCGATGGGATTCTGTCTGTTCAACAACGTCGCGATCGCGGCACGGCACGCGATCCGGACCGGCGACGCCGAGCGGGTGCTGATCGTCGATTGGGACGTCCACCACGGGAACGGGACCCAGGACATCTTCTACGACGACCCCGCGGTCTTCTACCTCTCCATGCACCAGAGTCCGCTATACCCCGGCACGGGCTCGACCAGCGAGACCGGCGCGGGCCCCGGCGCGGGGACGACGCTCAATATTCCCCGTCCGCCGGGCCTCGCGCCCGAGGAGTACGTCGAGGCGCTGCTCGACGGGCTGGACGAGGTGCTCAGGCGCTTCAGCCCGCAGCTGGTCCTCGTGTCGGCCGGCTTCGACGCGGGGGTGGGCGATCCGATCGGTGGATTCACGCTGCGCGAGGAGGACTTCGCGACGCTCACACGCGAGCTCGTCCGGCGCACCTCCGCGACCACGCACGGTCGCGTGGTTTCGCTCCTGGAGGGCGGTTACAATCCCGAGGAAACGGGTCGCAACGTAGTGGCCCACCTGATCGCGCTGCGGGATACGCTGCGGGAGGCGCCGCAGCCGGGGCCGCAACCGGGGCCCCAGTCGGGGTCGCAGGAGACGCCGCCGGAGGGTTCGACCGCGGAGGGGTCCGGAAGCGCGAGACGGTAGGCAACTTCCCGCTCCGGGTGACTCACCACCCAGGGACGGTGAATCCATACAGGAGGAGATCCCATGGGCGCCACGCTGAGCGAGGCCTTCATCGAGCGAGCCCGCGAAGAGCTGCAGGCGAACGACCTGGACGCGTGGCTGCTATACGACTTCCACGCGCGCAACCACGTAGCCGCGGACATGCTCGGCATGCCGGAGGGTCAGAAGCGGCGGTACTTCCTGCTCCTTACCCCCGATGCTGCTCCTCACGCGCTCGTGCACCGCATCGAGCTTTCGGGTTGGCACGGCTGGCCCCACGAGATTGAGAGCTACGTGGGGTGGGAGGAGATGGAGGCGACGCTGGCTCGCATGCTGGAGGGTCACGCCGTGGTGGCCATGGAGGTATCACCCGGCGACGGAGTGCCGTACGTGGACAACGTACCGGCCGGCGTGGTGGAGCTGATCGAGTCGCTGGGCGTGCGCGTCGTGAGCTCGGTCGATCTGATCTCGCGAACCGCTGCGCAGTGGGGAGAGACGGGTCTCGAGCTCCAGCGTCGTGCCGCCGAGATCCTCGCCGAGACGGCGCGCAGCGCGTTCGAGCTCGCCGCGCGCGCAGCCGCGGACGGCGGTGGTGCAGATGGTGGCGGTGGGAAAGCCGGCGGCCACGGGCTCCCGGCCAACGAGTACGAGCTCGCGGAATGGGTGCGCGCGCGACTCACCGCCGAAGGCCTGACCGAAGTCGATACCATCGTGGCGGTGGGTGAGAACGCGGCCCTACCGCACTACGAGCCGCAGCCCGAGGGTTCCGCTCCGATACGCGCCGGAGAGGTCTTTCTCATAGACCTGTGGGCGCGCGCGGCGGACGAGCCGAGCGCCGTGTTCGCCGACCAGACTTGGATGGGTTACCTGGGCTCGTCGGTCCCGGAGGAGGTCCAGGCCGCCTGGGAGGCGCTCGTGGCGGCACGCGACGGCGCCGTGCAGCTGATCCGCGACGCGTACCCGGAAGACCTCCCGACCGGCGCCGACGTGGACCGCCACGTGCGCTCTGTCCTGACCGAGCGCGGCTTTGCCGACGGGATCATGCACCGGACGGGTCACGGGATCGACCGCGAGCTCCATGGCGTCGGGCCGACGCTCGACAGCATCGAGACGCGGGACGAGCGGCGCCTGGTCCCCGGTATTGGCTTCTCGGTGGAGCCCGGCGTGTATTACGAGGGTCGCTTCGGCCTGCGCACCGAGATCAACGTCTACATGGGGGATGAGGGACCGGAGGTCTCTCCCCGGGAGATCCAGCACGAGATGTGGCTGGCGGAGTGAGGCGTCGGTCGCGCCGCCGAGTGGGGAATGCCCGCCGGCGAGTCGGGAATGCCCGCCGGCGAGTCGGGACCGCCCGCCGGCGAGTCGGGACCGCCCGCCGCCGAGTGGGAAACGGCCGCCGGTGGGGCAACGCCCGTCCAGCGAGGATCGTGCGTTGAGGGTCTCCTGGGAGAAGCTGGAGGTCCACACCAAGCACCCGTTTCGAATCAGTCGCGGCGTCCGGACCAAAGACACGGTCGTGTGGCTCCGAATCGAGCTGGAGGGCATCGAGGGGTGGGGTGAGGCGGATCCCTCCTCCTACTACGGGGAGTCCGCGGACACCGTCGATCAGGCGCTCCAGACGCTTCGCCCGAGCCTGGCGGCGGTCGAGGACCCCTTCGGTCTCGACACGATCGAGCGCGACCTGCGCGCGCTCCTTCCCAAGAACGGCTCCGCGCACGCGGCGGTCTCGGCGGCGCTGTACGACTGGATCGGCAAGCGTCTCGGCCAGCCCCTGTGGCGGCTTTGGGGGCTGGACCCCACCACGGCGCCGCTGAGCTCGTTCACGATCGGAATCGACGAGCCCGAGGTAATGGCAGCCAAGGTCCGCGAGGCGGCCGAGTACCCGATCCTGAAGATCAAGGTCGGAACCGACGCCGACGAGCCCATACTACGCGCCGTCCGGGACGTCGCCCCTGAGGTGGTCCTACGGGCGGACGCGAACGCGGGCTGGACGCCGCGCGAGGCTCTCGAGGGGATCGCCATGCTGCGCGATTTCGGCGTCGAGTTCGTGGAGCAGCCTGTTCCGCCCGAGGACCACGAGGGACTCGCTTCCGTGCACGCGCGCTCGGCGCTGCCGATAATCGCGGACGAATCCTGCCTGGTCGCGTCCGACATCCCGGGCCTGTCCGATCGAGTGGACGGGATCAACATCAAGCTCTCCAAGTGCGGTGGACCACGCGAAGCGCTCCGGATGATCCACACCGCCCGAGCGTGCGGGCTCGAGGTGATGCTCGGGTGCATGCTGGAAACGACGTTGGGGATCGCGGCGTCGGCGCACCTCGCCCCACTTGTGGACTACGCCGACCTCGACGGCGCGGAGCTGCTGAAGGACGATCCGTTCAGCGGCCCGCATCTCGAGAGGGGGCGCATCGTACTCGGCGACGAGCCCGGGCTCGGGGTCACGGAGCGCGCCCCAGGGTCGGACGCATGATTCCCCGCGTGAAGGTGTGCTGCATAGCCAGCGTGGACGAGGCACGCCTGGCGGTCCGCCACGGCGCCTCGGCGCTGGGTCTCGTCTCGGCGATGCCGAGCGGCCCCGGGGTCATTGCAGATGAGGCGATTCGTGAGATCGCGCGCGTCGTTCCGCCGGGGGTCGCCACGGTCCTGCTCACTTCGCAGACCGACCCCGAGGCGATCGCGGCCCAGCAACGCGAGTCGCGCGTCAACACGCTGCAGCTCGTCGATCGGATGGAGCCGGGGGCTCTCGCCGCACTGCGCGAGCTCCTGCCCGGCATCGCCCTCGTGCAGGTCGTTCACGTCGTGGGCGAGGAATCCCTCTACGAGGCACGGGATTACGCGGCCTTCGTGGACGCGATCCTGCTCGACTCCGGCGATCCGCGGCTCACCGTGAAACAGCTCGGCGGGACCGGGCGCACCCACGACTGGACCGTGAGCCGCGCCATCGTGGAGAACGTCGCGGCTCCGGTCTACCTGGCGGGAGGGTTGGACCCGGACAACGTGGGGGACGCGATCCGCGCAGTGCGCCCGTTCGGGGTGGACGTGTGCAGCGGTCTGCGGACCGACGGCGCCCTGGACGAGGCCAAGCTGGCGCGCTTCATGGCCGGAGTAGGTGCCGCGGCCTGAAACCGCGTGCAGGGCGTCAGGTGCTCGGCGTCGCGCCGCGTCTCAGGTATCGGGCGCTCAGGTGCTGGGCGCTCAGGTGCCGGGGGTTCAGGTGCCGGGAGGTCGAGTGGTCTGCACGCGGGCACCGTACAGACACGACTGCTGGTACAGCGGCGACTCCGCTGCTTCGCAAAGCTCCCACCGCTCCTCCGGCGTGCTGCGCAGGATCCCGATCTCCTCTCCGAGCGCCTCGTAACAGCGGGGCTTCGAGTCCTCCTCCACCTTTCGGCAGAACTCGAACCCGGTCTGGGTGTCCGAGGTCAGGTCCACGAAGTTCTTGACCAGCCCGATGTAGCACCAGTCACGGTATTCCGGGTTCGCCTTGCTGCACTCCCGGATCGAATCGTCGGGGTCCTGGAGCGTGTAGGAGCTGATGTCGCGCCCCAGACTCTGGAAACAGGTCGGCCGCCACTGCTCGGGTGCATCATCGCAGCTTTCGGCGGCATCGCCGATGTCTCCGTCGTTCATCCACAGCATTGCCGAGGTCTGCATCATGTAGCACTCGCGAAGATAGCGGGGCTCCATGACCGAGCAGGGATAGTGCGGGTCATCGTCCCGCAACGCTTCCCAGGGCTCCCACGCATCTTCGCCTTCCGCGAGTCCGCCCTCGGCCATCGCGGCGCCGTGGGCGTGCATCTCGCCTCCCGCGGCCTCCTCCATCGCGCCTTCCACGGCCTCTTCACCCGCCGCATCCGCGGTCTCTTCGCCTCCCGCGGCCACGGCCTCCGCCACCTCGTCCCGAACCGCCGCGGTCAGCTCCGATGCTGGGTGATGAGGAGTGGTCGCGTTCATGATGTTCTCCATGAATGCGCCGCCGTAGCACGACTGCTGGTCCCATCTCGACTCGAGCAGGTCGCACGCCTCGAGCGCACGAGGGAGATGGTGTTCATAGAACATCGTGAGCCCGTGCCCCATCCCGTGTAGGCACTGGAAGAGAACCCACTGGTCGGCGCCCGGCTCCTTGTACGCCTGACACAGCTCACGCACGACATCGCTGGTCACGTCACCGACCGCAATGAAATGCGCCTGCAATACCCCGTGATAGCACCCGGACTGGAACAGCGTCGTGCACTCCGCGAATACGGTGGAGACATCGACGCCGGGGGAGTACGAGCTGATGCCGATCCCGTGCACGTAGACGTGACCGTCTCGCTCCACGTCGACATCGATGGCTGCCGCCGCCTCGAGCGTGGACAACGCTTCGCGCACTCCCGCCTCCTCGAGACGCGCCAGAAAATGTCCCTGGTAACAATCGGTCTTCTCATCGGCGTCGAGCCCCGAGCACTCCTCGACCGCCGCGTACGCCTCCATCGGCACGTCGGCGGAAAGATTCACCGCCTCCCCCGCGCACCCGGAGAGAAGGAACGTCAACACCCACGCGGCGGGCGCGAGCGACCAGGCATTGCCTTCCACGAGATGTCCAACGAGTCCCATCACGAATACCTCATCAGGTGGGAACGAAGACGGGCGGCCTCGTGGCCGCCCGTCTGGTATAACCTCGGCGCGCCAGGCCGCCTGGACTTCAGACCTGCTCGATGTCGTAGAAGATGCGCCAGTTGCTCATCATCTCCGGATCGTCGGAGTCCTGGTCCTCGGCGATGTCATCGCCCGGGCCATAGGTGCCGACCCACGAATCTACCGGACCCCGGAACTCCCTCCGGTAAGTGTCTAGCATGTCGTTGGCGCTCATCGTATCGAGCTCCTCGCCATACAGCTCGATGACGAGGTGGTCGTCCACTTCGCCCTCGAACAGCACGCGATTGACCCGCTCCCGGTTCCAGGCCGGATGGTCGGATATCGACCAGTGGCCTTCCTCCGGGAAGCGGGTCTCGTGCTGAATCCCGCCCCGGTTCTCGCTCGACACGATAGACCGGAAGCGAAACTCGCCCTTTTCCTTGTAGAAGGGCTCCAGGTTGTCCAGGATCTGAAGCCACCGGAGAGTGACCCGGATCCGCGCGCCGCCTGTCTCGCTCATGACCGCTCCTTCTTGCCGTAAACCCCACTGATGGAGCGTGAAAATGCGGCTCCGGCGGGCGCGTAACAAGGTTTCGGCTGGGAACGGGGCGCCGACGGGCCGTTGGCTACAGCAACGCCTCGGGATCGCGGTCGATCTCGAGGCGGATCTGGCGATCGGTGCGACCCCGGCGCTGGGCGAGGAAGCGCAGCACCGCGCCAAGCGCCGGGGGTGTATCCGACTTGAGCAGGAAGTGCCAGCGCCATCGGTCACGCAGGCGGTCGATCGGGCAGGGGGCGGGGCCGACGACGTCGATTCCCTCTATCTCGCGGGCCGCGATCAGGCGTCGGGTCCATTCGGCGAGCTCGGTCGCGGTGTCCGCGACCTGCCCCTCGCGCCGCCCCGAGATCACCAGGTTGGCGAGCCGCCGATGCGGTGGATAGCCGGGTTCCCGGCGATCCTCCAGTTCCTGTTCCGCGAAACCGACGTAGTCGTGCGCGGCGGCGGCCCGGAGGGCGAAGTGCTGCGGCCGCGCGGTCTGGACGAGCACTTCACCGGGATCAGACCCACGCCCCGCACGGCCCGCCACCTGTTCGAGGAGCTGGAAGGTGCGCTCGCTGGCGCGGAAGTCGGGAAGATTGAGACCGGTGTCCGCGTTCACCACGCCGACCAGCGTGACGCCGGGAAAGTCGAGCCCCTTCGCGATCATCTGCGTCCCCAGGAGGATATCGACCTCGCGCCGCCGAAAGCGCTCGAGGATCTCGAAATGCGCCCACTTCGTGCCGGTCGTGTCCAGATCCATGCGCTCGAGGCGGGCCTCTGGATACAGCTCGCCCAGCCGTCGCTCCACCTGTTCGGTCCCGAGCCCGGTGAACGTGGGGCCGGGAACTCCGCACGCGTCGCAGCGATCGGGGGGAGCCGCCTCGAAGCCGCAGTGGTGGCAGACGAGGCGACCGCGGCGACGATGATAGGTAAGCGAGACGCTGCAGCTCCGGCAGCTCCACACCTTCCCACACTCGTAGCACTGGACGAAGGTCGCGTATCCCCGCCGGTTGAGGAGGAGGATCACCTGCTCGTCCCGCTCCAGCCTCTCTCGGATCGCTGCATCCAGGCAGGACGACAGGATGCACGGGCCCCTCTGAGCATCCGTGTCACGGGCGTCGTAGGGGCGGCCATCCGAGTCGCGGGCATCTGGGCCGCGGGCATCTGGGCCGTCGGCGTCGGTGTCACCGCCGCCGCGACCGTGCGCCTCCGGGGTGCGAACGTCCGTCTCGCCACGCAGGTCCACCAGCTCCACGCACGGCAGATCCTGTCGCGTCACCCGCTCGGGAAGCTCCAGGAGCCGATAACGGCCCCGGCGGGCGTTCTCCCAGCTCTCGACCGCTGGTGTCGCCGACCCCAGCACGCAGGGACAGCTGCTCAGGCGCGCGCGCATTACCGCAATCGAGCGCGCGTGATACCGTGGCGTGTCGGATTGCTTGTAGCTGCCCTCGTGCTCCTCGTCGAGAATGATCACCCCGAGGTCGGGTACGGGCGCGAAAACCGCCGAGCGGGCCCCGATCGCGATCCGCTTGTCCCGCGCCTTCAGGGCACGCCACGCGTCGTATCGCTCGCCGTCGGAGAGCCCCGAGTGCAAGACGGCCACATCGTCCCCGAAGCACCCGCGAAACCGCTCCACGGTCTGCGGGGTGAGCGAGATCTCCGGCACCAGCACGATCGCCGAGCGACCGCGCTCCTTCACGATCGCCTCGAGCACTTCGAGATAGACGAGCGTCTTGCCGGAGCCCGTCACGCCGTGCAGCAAAGCGACCCGCGGGTCGGGTGCGGCGGCCTCGTCGAGCAGGGCCTGGATCACGGCCGTCTGGGCCGGTGTCGGTTCCAGGCGCTCAGTGGGGCGGGCCTCGAAGTCCGCGAACGGATCCCTGGTCACCACCTCGTCGGTAAGCTCGGCCACTCCCTTCGACACCAGCCCCTGCAGCACGCCGCGGCTGAAGCCGAGCTGCCCCGACATGTGAGACATCGCGCTCTGCCCGCCGAGGGTCTCCAACGTCTCGAACGCCTCGCGCTGCCGGGGAGATCGGCCGAACAGCTTGTCGCGCGCGGACAGAGTGGGGAGCTCGCTCACGAGACGGATCACCCTCCGCGTTCGAACGGCCGGGCCTTCACGACCGTTCGAACGCCCACCCATGAGACCCGGCGGAAGCGCGGCGCGAACCACGAGCCCGAGCGGGGCGACGTAATAGTCTGCCACCCAACGACATAGCTGCAGGAGGCCCTCGTCGAGCACCGGGGACTCGTCGAGCACCTCCAGGATGTCACGCAGCTCCCGATCGACGGCGGGCTGCACCCGATCCACGACACCGATCACCCGACGCTGGCCGAGCGGCACGCGAACGCGGTCGCCTGGGCGTAATCGCCCCCGCAGCCCGTCGGGGACCCGGTAGGCGAGCGTGCCCATAAAGGGCCGCGCGATCGCGACTTCGCATGCATCCACGGGGGATGTAGCCTTGTTGGCCGGATCGCTGGGCTTCACACGTGGCCTCGGGGCCCGTG
This sequence comes from Gemmatimonadota bacterium, assembly GCA_039588275.1. Taxonomy (GTDB): domain Bacteria; phylum Gemmatimonadota; class Gemmatimonadetes; order Palauibacterales; family Palauibacteraceae; genus JBDHAC01. The sequence continues at coordinate 18,199 of JBDHAC010000006.1, read as the reverse complement.
GCCTCCGGGGTCAGGAATCCAGACCGGCATCAGGTGTAGCACATGCATCACGTGTCCCTCAACGGTGCAAGGTACGCCGAGAATCCCTAGATTTTGGTTGCACCCGCGGGTCGCGTCACGTAATCTGGCGCGACTCACCCGGGGGAAGGGGGTCGACACAATGGGCTGTCTGGCTTTGAACGCGTCGTTCGAGCCGCTGACTATCATCCCGATCCGGCGCGCCGTCCGACTCGTCATTGACGAGAAGGCGGAAGCGCTGGAAGTCGATCCCGAGCGCCCGGTCCGCTCGGAGCGACTCGAGGTTCCCACGCCCCTCGTAATCCGCCTCAGCAAGTATATTCACGTGCCGCGGCGCTTCCGTCGACAGGTCACCAACACCTTCCTGTTCGCGCGCGACGCCTATCGGTGCCAGTACTGCGGGCGCCATAAGCGCGAGCTGGGCTACCGCGAGTCGCTGACGCGTGACCACCTGATCCCGATTTCCCGCGGAGGCGACAACGGCTGGGCGAACGTGGTCACGGCGTGCAGCAGGTGCAACCTGAAGAAGGGGAACAGGCTTCCGTTCGAGTCCGGGTTTCAGCCGCTCAGTCCACCGCGCGAGCCGAACCACGTCGAGCTGATCTGGGCCGTACGCCGAGTGACGCCCATCCAGGCGACGTACATCGGCATGTTCTACGGCGAGGAGATTCTCCGCGCCCTTTCCGCTTAGCCGCCATCCGGCGGGCCCGCCATGCCGTTCACCGGAATCGGTACCTGGGAAATGCTCCTGATCGCGATGATCGTCCTCATCGTGTTCGGGCCGCGGCGATTGCCCGAGATCTCGCGCTCGATGGGCAAGGCCCTGCGGGAGTTCAAGCGCGGGATGAACGAGATTCAGCGCGAGCTCGAAGTGGCGGAGCGCGAGACGAAGTGGTCCGAGAAATCACCCGGCACCTCGCCGGGGTCGGGCCACAAGCCTCCCGGGTCCGCGCCGGAATCGAAGTCCGGGGCCGAGCCTGCGTCGAAGCCCGAATCTGGGCCTGGACACCCCGCGTCAGAGCCTGGACGGTCCGCCTCGGAGCATACCATCGCTCCGCCATTCCCGGCGGTGAGCGCCGCAGGTGTCGCGACAGGAGCCGTCGCCACGCCTGCAGCGAGCGGGGACGCACCGACCGAGGCTGCCGAGTTGCCAGCCGAGGGCGACGCCGAATCGGATTCCGGAGCGAGTGCCGAGCCGACAGCCCGGGCCGACTCCGAGCGAGAATCGGCCCGTGAGGCGGGATCATCCGGCCCCGGCGGGGGAACATGGCCCCGGGAGGAGCCCCCCACGACGGATATTCTCACCGCTTGGGATGAGGCGACAGCCGCTGCACCGCCCTCAGTGACAAAGCCCGGGCCGACCGCGGCGGAGCCTGAGCCGACGCCGGTCGAGCCCGAGCCGACGCCGGTCGAGCCTGAGCCGTCGGTTGTGGAGGCCGAGCCGGCCACGGCAGAATCCGCGAGCGACGATTCCGACGGTGATCCGCGGTCAGCGACGCAGTCAGACCTGTTCGACTCGTAGGCGGATCACGGGGTACTCGTCCGAGCGCACCCGACGACCCGACCCATGACCGAAGCCCCAGCCCACGCCGTTACGGGGGCCTTCGGCTATTCCGGGAAGTACATTGCGCGCCGCCTGCTGGACTCGGGGCGCCGTGTCATCACCCTCACCAACTCCACCCGGCGGGCCAACCCCTTCGAAGGTAGGGTAGAGGCGTTCCCGCTCGACTTTGGCTCTCCGGCCAGGCTGATTCAGCATCTGGCGGGCGTCGAGGTGCTGTACAACACGTACTGGGTGCGCTTCAACCACCGCCGATTCCGGCACTCCGACGCCGTGCGTAACTCGCTCACCCTGTTCGAGGCGGCCGCACAAGCGGGTGTGCGCCGCGTCGTACACGTCTCGATCACGAACCCTTCGCTGGATTCACCGCTCGAATACTTCAGGGGCAAGGCCACGCTCGAAGCGGCACTGCGCGCGTCCGGCCTTTCGTACGCGATCCTCCGACCCACCGTGCTCTTCGGGAAGGAGGACATCCTCATCAACAACATCGCCTGGGTTCTGCGCCGCTTCCCCCTGTTCGGCGTGTTTGGGGACGGAGAGTACCGGCTACAACCCATCTATGTGGACGATCTGGCCCGCCTGGCGGTGGAATGGGGCGAGCGAGACGAGAATGCCGTGATCGACGCGATCGGCCCGGAGACGTTCATGTTCCGACGGCTGGTGGAAACGATCGCGGATATCATCGGCGTGGAGCGTGCAATCATCGGCATTCCCCCGCGGATCGGGGCCGTCATCGGCACGGCGATGGGCTGGGTGCTACGCGATGTGCTCATCACTCCCGACGAGATCGCCGGGCTGATGGCCGAGCTGCTCTACGTGGAGTCACCGCCGAGAGGTACGACGAAGCTCACGGATTGGGCTCGTGAGCGGGCCGATTCGCTCGGACTTGCCTATACGAGCGAGTTGGCTCGCCGCCGTGACCGGCGGAGCGCCTACGCATCCAACTGATCGGCGCCGCACCGGCTCGCCGCTCACGACCTTCCCGCATGGTGTCTCTTTTTCCGAAATGGCCTGGTATACTATGTATACACGTATACGCAGTATACCGCAGGTTCTTGGAAGAAGACATGCGTCACTGTTTGCTCGGGCTTGCCACAGGTTTGCCCAAAGGGTTGCCACTTCCCTGGGGCCAGGAAGAGCGAGGCAGGCCCAGGCCCCGGGGCCCGGATCAGCGCAGATGAGCGGGCGGCAGGAAGGCCCGGTGACGACCTAGGCGCCGCCCGCGTGGCGCGCCGCGAGCTCACGGTAGCGGCTGTTGTCGCCTCTGAGAGCCTCGAGCCACTCGGCTGCGCCGGGTAGCGCCTGGTCCTGGGCCGCCTCGACGGCGTCCGGGTACCCGGGCTCGACGATTTGAACCTCGACGGCGGTTGTCTCATCGCCCGGGGCCCGCGTGGCGCCGGTCATGACGATCTCGAGACGCTCACCCCTGCGACAGGGACTACAAAGGTCCGCCGCGCCAGGCGTGAGGGCCCGGCCGTTGACGCTGAGCGTGGCGCCTTCGGGCGTGGGCGCGCCTTCGGGCGTGGGGGCGTCCTCGGGCGATACGATGCGCAACGTGAACCCCGAGAGCGCCTCAGGGACTTGCCAGGTGCCGGAATACCGTCCGCCGCGACCCGCGCCACCGGCAGCGCCGCCGCCGGCCGCGCCGCCGCCGCCCTCAGCGGTCCACCCAGTTAGCGTGATCGGGCGGTGGAGCGCGCGCAGCACTCCCTCCGGCGCCACGAGGCGTCGAATCTCTCGCTCTTCATCGGCCCAGCGCAGACGAATTTCGGCGCCATCCCGCGAGAGAGCCAATTCGCGAAGTCGCTTGAACGGAATGGGGCTCTCGTCCGAGCGTGTGGCGCCAGGCACCAGATCGCGGGCGATCTGGTGCATCCGCGGGCCGCCCAGACGCAGCTCGAACGCAGCCGTATCAGGCAGTGGCGCGGTCGGCTCCGGTGGCGGGAGGAGCTGACTGCGGATTCGGGCCCGGAGCTGCTCGTCCGAGAGCTCCCGACCAGTCCCGGGTAAGCCACCGGGCCGTCCGCCCGCCCGGTCGCCCCGTGTACGGCCGGGGAGCTGGGGTCTCTCGTCCGGATCAGGGCGCTCCACGCCCTCGCCCTCTTGTGGACTCTCTTCGCCCGGGCGCTCGTCTCCGGGCTCCTCATCCTCCTCCGGGCGCCGAGTCGCCTCGAAACGCGATTCGAAATCGCCGATGCGACCGCCCCCGGCTCCGAACTCGATGTTCCCGCTCATGAAATCGCGCTCGATGATACCCTCGAAGCGCGCCTCGATGGAGCGGCCGCGCGGCAAAGACATGTCGAGCGCGAAGGAGATCCGGTCGCCGCTCACCCGCCCATCGTCGATGTTCCCACGGAATCCACCCCGGGGCCCTTCCTGTGGCCGTTCTCTCCGGTCGTCATCCGTCACACGGCCCTCGAGCTCCCCGTCCTCCGCCATGCGGAACTCCACCGTGGAACGCTGGATGCCGGTGGGGCCGAACAAAGTGAGGTCCCAGGCGCCGGTGACGTCAAACGCGGGCTGCTCGGTGTCCCGGTCCCCTTCCCCTCTCCCGCCACCTGGGGTGAGTGACCGCCCCCAAGCCACATAGTCGTACCGGACGGCACCCGTAAGGTCCTCGGCGCCGGCCTGCCAGTCGAGACCGGCGGCGGCCTCGACAGCGCCCACGCTCACCCAGCCCTCGGGGTGGTGACGCCGGACCCCGGGCGGTCGGGAGGCTTGCACGCGGACCCCCGTGAGCGTCCCGCTCACGCCGGAATCGGAATCCTCGTCGATGTCGGCACCGGGCAGGAGCACGGCGGAAAACCCGGGCGGGCACTCGGCGCTCTCGCGAAGGTGCACGAGCAGCGTGTTCCAGCCGCCGGCAAGCCGCAGCTGCACGGGAGGGCCCGGAAGCTCGATCTGCTGACCGTTCAGCCAAACGCGCGCCGCCTGACAATCCCGATGCGTCGCGTCGAGGAGGACCGTTCGATCCTCAGGTGCCTTGAGATAGACATGGGCCAGGAGGCTCGAAACGCGGCCGGCCTCGCCTCCAGCCTCGCCTCCCGGCTCCTCGCCGATCGCGCGCCGGGCGTCGCGGGCTGCCAACACCGTGCGAGCTTCGAAGCCGCGGACGCCGTCATCTCGGATCAGGATCCAATACGAGGGCCCCACCTCGAGATCTCGCTCCGGAAACAGCACTCCCTCGGGGCCCGCGAGCGGATCGGCGGGAGAAGAAGCGTCGACCGCGGAGAGATCCAGACGCTCTGACACGAGCCAGCGGTCCAGCGGCATCCCGGCATCAGCGTCCTGGGCCACGCCAGCAAACGGCGAGACGAAATGGGCCAGGAGTCCGACGAACGCGGTGCGCGAGAATCTATCTACTGGGAGCCTCATCGCAGTGGGAGCCTCATCGCAGTTGGAGCCTCATCCGGTCTCCGAACCAAGAGAACACCATCGACATTCACACCCCACGTCGGGCCGCCGCGTTCCATCCGGCCGGTTGCTGGCGGCCTGATCGAGTCACAGCTTTCCATACATGCACAGCATCTTGGAGCTGGACGTAAACGGGGACCGATACGAGGTGGGGATGCCCGCGCACTACACCCTCCTCGAAGCGCTCCGGTACGTGCTGGGGCTCACCGGCTCTAAGCAGGGGTGCGACAAGGGCGACTGCGGAGCCTGCACCGTCCTCCTGGATGGTGAAGCTTACCTCTCCTGCATCATGCCGGTTCACGAAGCGGTCGGACACGAGATCGTGACCGTCGAGGGACTCGCCGCCGGCCCCGACCCTCACCCCCTACAGGACGCGTTCGACCTGACCGGTGGTGCCCAGTGCGGGTTCTGCACCCCCGGGATCCTGTGCAGCGCCTACGGACTCCTGCTCCGCAACCAGTCCCCCACCCGCGAGGAAATCGCGAGCGCGCTATCGGGCAACCTGTGCCGCTGCACCGGTTACACCAAGATCTTCGAGGCAGTGGAGGTCGCCGCCGAGGCCCTGCGCACGGGGGAGAACCCGGAGCAGGTCCTGGAAGCCAGACGCGAATAAGCGGATCGTAGACCGCGAGCCTGCCTTCAGGGGGGACGCCTGCCGCCAAGGCAGCCATCCGCGAAGCGGCCGGCGACCCACGCGAAGACGATCAAGGCCACGAGGACCAGCATCACCGCTGTGGCGATTCGACTCCCAGACAAAGAGGAAACTCCGGATGGAAGCAGACCGATCGACCGCATCCCTGCACCCGCGCGTGAAGGCATTTGTCTTGGCTGCGACGGTCGTCCGGGCCGCGACGGTCGTCCGGGCCCGGACGGTCCTCTTGGCCGCGACGCTCGCCCTGGTTTGGACCGTGCCTGCGGCAGGACAGGAGTTCGATCCCGAAGAGCGACTGGCCGAGATGGGAATCGAGCTCCCGACGCCCGATGCCCCCGTAGCGAACTACGTAAAGGCCGTGACGACCGGGAATCTGGTTTTCGTCGCCGGTCATGGGCCCTGCGGTGGGTTGAACGAGACGAACACGGGCAAGGTGGGTCGCAACCTCACGGTCGAGGAGGGGTACGCGGTCGCGCGCTGGGTGGGAGTGTGTCTCCTGGCCTCGCTCAAGCGGGAGATCGGTGACCTGGGCCGGGTGAGGCGGATCGTGCGGGTGTTCGGGATGGTCAACGCGCCCCCGGACTTTACCCAGCACTCGCAGGTTATCAACGGGTGTTCGGACCTCCTCGAGGGGGTCTTCGGGCCGGCGGTGGCCAAGCACGCTCGCGCCGCGGTCGGAATGGCCTCCTTACCGCGGGATCAGGCCGTCGAGATCGAGATGGTAGTCGAGATCGGGCATCCGTAGCGTCGGCGGGACCACCGCGGTTCGTTCGTCGTCCCCTAGTGTGCGTTTGACGATCCGCGTGAATCCGAGTCCCCCCGGCGGGTGTATAGAGTGTAGAGGCATGGATCCCAGAGGACGCGGACTCGGGGATCCTACGATGCGGACTCCGGTATGATCCGTTCTCGCCGGCGGCGCACCGGGCGTCCACCCCCACGAGCGATGGGGAGCGACGGGGCGAGGATCCGGATCGACCGCGTTCGCGGCAACAGGTACTTCAGGAGCGAGCGGTACCAGGATGTCATATAGCGCCTCGACCAACGAGCACGCGCCCCGAAACGACCGCCGACTCGCGTCTGCACATCTCGTCCGCCTCCTCACACAAAACGCCGGCCTCCTCGCCGGGCTCCTCGTGGCGAGCATCGCGCTCTCCAGCAGCCCTCTCTCGAGTCAGGAAGTCCGAGGGACGGCGGTGGAGGCGGCAAGCGGCCGCCCGCTCGCCGGGGCGTTCGTGAGCCTCGTCGACGGGACCGGGCAGACCGCCGTGTCGACGCTGACGGAGACCGACGGCGCCTTCGTGCTCCAGGGGTTCCCGGCGGGCCGGTACACGCTCCGCGTGGGCGGACCGGCCGATGAAGAGTTCCTGCTGGCGTGGGACGAGGCCCGCAAAGCACTGGACGTGACCGAATGGACCGAGGCCCGGCGTAGCCTGCGCTTCGAGCTCCGCGATTGGCTTAGAAACCTCGACACCCGGTACCGAAGCGTCGGCCGGGATGAGAGCGAGACCAGGTGGATCACGGGTCGCACCTCCTTCATCGGGCTTCCCGCGGATGAGCTGGCAGAGGGTGGGTACGTACAGCGGACGGAAGGTGGTTACCGCTACTACGGGCTGGACGCGCGCACGCTCCTGTCGGATGCCTTCCGCAGTCGGCACTGCTTCGCGCTCGCGCTGGGCACGCGGGAGCGCGCGGGGCAGATCGGCCTGCGGTTCGAGCCGATAGACCGCGGGACCGTGCCCGACGTCGAAGGCGCGCTGTGGCTGGACGCGAAGACCGGCGAGCTCCTGGATCTCGACTTCGAGTACACCGGGCTGATGCTCGTGAACCTGCCCCGCCGGGGAGATGCGACGGGCCGCCTCGAGTTCCAGCGGTTGCCCTCCGGGGCGTGGTTCATCGCGCGCTGGTGGATCCGGACGCCGATTCACGAGCGCGGCGCGGGGCTGCTGGCCGATGTCGTGGGCTACCGGGAAAAGGGCGCTGAAGTCGCCCGCGTCGAGCTGAATGACGGGAACACCGTAACGCTCGCCGACTTCGGCACGCTGAGCGGGTCGGTTACGGATGGCGCGGATGCGCCCCTCCCCGAAGCCGAGGTCTACCTGGTCGGTACGGACATGGCGACACGGGCGGATCAGGCGGGCCGCTTCCGACTCGATCTCGTGCCGCCCGGGCGATACGCGATCGGCGTGCGACACCCCGATCCTCGTCTGGCAGACGTGCCGGATCCCCAGCTCACGGTGGACGTGTTCGCCGAGGATCTGACTTCGGTGACGCTCGAGTACAGTCCGGCCTGGGCGGCCGCGCAGCTGTGCCCGGCCGAGGTCGAGGCCGATCCGTCCAAGTCGGTGCTGCTTGGACGAGTGCTCGACGGCGCGTCGGGCGAACCCGTGGTGGGTGCCGTCGTGTGGCTCCGTCCCGGGGAGGGGAGCGACGCGAGGGCGTTCCGCTCGGACACTCGGGGCGCCTTCCTCGTGTGCGGGGTGGACCCGACGCTCGCGCTCGAGCTACAGGCCTCCGGACCGGACAAGCTGAGCGAGCCGGTGACGCAGGAAATCCCGGCGGGGGCGCTCGTGATGCGCGATCTCGAGGTGACGGCCTCGGCCCTGGCGGAGTCCCGGAGCACTGCGGACCCGGACGTTACGTTGCGTGGCGTGGTCAGGTCGGCGGAGGACGACCGACCGTTGGCCGGCGCTCGGGTGAGGATCCTCGGGGCCGGAATCGAGCAGATGACCGGTGATGAGGGCACGTTCCTGATGCAGGGAGTGCCGCAGGGACGACACCAAGTGGTGACGGAATACCTGGGGATGGCGTCCGACACCGCAGAGGTCGATCTCACCGCGGGTAGCGTGACCCTGGCGCTGTTCACCATGGAGACGCGCCCCGTCGAGCTACCCGCATTGGATGTGGAGATCGAGCGGACGTTCACGAATCTGCAGCTCGCCGGCTTCTACACACGAAGGAACCGGGGGCTGGGCGAGTTCATCAGCAGCGAGGACCTTCAGTTCGGCGACGTCATCACTGCCTTCCGCAAGATCCCCGGTGTGCGGCTCCGGAATTGCCCGTACACATCGACGGGGGGGGAACAGTTCCGCAGCGACTCCGTTCCGACGGTCCTGCTGACGCAGTCCGACTGCTGGGAGATCGACCTGCAGCGCGGAATCGGAGGCCCGAGATCGCTGACTTGCCCTCCGGTGGTCTACCTGGACGGGAATCCGATCTCGTCCTCCATCGAGGGCATGCCGGAGATACCCGGTGAGAACCCGTTCAATCGAATCGCGTCGCTTCCGCGCCACATGATCGAAGGCATCGAGGTGCACCGGAACGCCGCGACGGCCCCAGCCATGTACCGCGGCTTCGGATCGCGATGTGGGGTCATCCTCGTGTGGACCAAGCGCGGGGTGCGGTAGACCGCCAGACAGTCCGGGCTAGCCGCCTCGATGCGGCCGGGGTGACGGTTCGGACTCCTCGCCGCGCACCCCCATGCGGACCCACTCGAGGTCCCTGATGGTCGCTTCCGACGACAGGATCACGTGCAGCTTCTTGCACAGACCGAAGATGTCGTCGGGCGTGACGGAGGATCGTCGGAACCACCCCAGGAAGCGAGGGCGCGGGCGGACATCGATCATCCACACGTCATCTGAGCCGTACTCGTTCGCACAGAAGATCCAGGCGTGCCCGTTGCCGAGGCTCAACTCTACCAGCCACGCCCAGTCCTCGTAATCGACGCGGGGTTCGGCGCCCTCGCTCCTGGCGAGACGCGCGGCGAGCCAGCGGGCGAGCTCTTCGCCGTAGACGCCGGGGTTGACCTGTTCGCTCTCGGGCCGGCGCGGCCGGAACCTCGTCGATTTGAAGCGAGCTGTCGTGGTCACGTCCGTCCGCCGCAAGCCTCACCTCCGGTCGCTACCGGCGACCGCCGCCGGGCCGTCCCGAACTTCGTTGCCGGACGATAGCCTCTCAAGAGGAATACGTGCACCATCGGGCGCGTTGCGCAGATCGCATTCAGGAGATGAGACAGTGCGATTCGGCGTGTTTTTTCCCACGTTGACGCCGCATTTGAGCACGATAGTCTCATCGTAATTGGCATTCGGACCTGGTGCCCGCCTCCCGTGCGCGTCGTACCGGGCGAGATCCTGGACGCCTACGGCCGGCTGGAGGAGCTGGTCGAGGGCTTGCTGGCGGCGGTGCCCGCAGGCTGAAGCGCGATCCCGGGCCGCGCCATGCTCGGAACGCCGATCCGGGCCCGGTTGCTGGATGTAACGGGGCGAATCGGCCCGGACGAGGTGTTCATCCTCGACGAGCACCTGAACGCCGCTGGCTACGCCGTCGTGGCGGAGGCGGTCCGCGAGGCGCTTTAGCGCTCTCCCCGCTCGGCGCGCGCGAGGATCTCGATCCCGCCGCGCACGTTCTGGTGGACGTTGACCTCCACCCACGCCGGGTCGATCGCGTACACGACGTCGTCCGCGATCCGCGCGGCCAGATCCTCGCAGAACGCGCCCACGTTCCGGAACGACCACAGGTAGAACTTGAGCGCCTTCGATTCGATGCAAAGCTCGCGTGGCGCGTACTCGATCATCACCTGTCCGAAATCCGGCTGGCCGCTCTTCGGACACAGCGAGGTGAACTCGAGCGCTCGGAGCGTGATCACCTGCACCTGAGGTGCGGGAATCGCCTCGCTCTTGAGCGTCTCTCGCCCCTCGTTAGGGTCCTTGGGTCGAGGGAGTGGCCCCTCGGGGGGAAGCTCCGGCATCGATGGCTCCACTCCGTACGGGTTAGATTCACGCCATGAAGGACTCTGACGAATCTATGCCGCTGGGGCGAGAGCGGCCGCCCGCCGGCGCGGCGGCGGGCGATGCTCGGCGGGAATCGCGCCGCGCGGTCGTGCTGCTGAGCGGAGGTCTGGATTCGACCACGGCGTTGGCGATCGCTCGCGCCGAGGGCTTCGAGACGTACGCGATCACCGTGCGCTATGGACAGCGACACGCGGTCGAGCTCGAGGCAGCCCGCGGGGTCGCGATGGCTCTGGCGGTCTCGGAGCACCGCGAGGTCGGCGTGGATCTGGGCGGTTTCGGCGGATCCGCGCTCACCGACGACATCCCCATCCCCAAGGATCGCGAGCCGATCGCCCAGGTCAGGAGAGAGGGCGAGTCCGGAGATGGCGACGCGCCCCGCCCCGAGATTCCCGTCACGTACGTGCCGGCCCGCAACACCGTGCTCCTGTCGCTAGCCCTGGCGTGGGCCGAAGTCCTGGGTGCGGAGGACATCTTCATCGGCGTCAACGCGCTCGATTACTCGGGGTATCCGGACTGCCGACCCGAGTTCATCGAAGCGTTCGAGTCGATGGCTGCGCTGGCGACCAGGGCGGGAGTGGAGGGAGCGGGCCGGATCCGGATCCGCGCGCCGCTGATCGACATGAGCAAGGCGGAGATCATCCGGCGCGGCGTGGAGCTCGGCGTGGACTACGGGCTGACCACCAGCTGCTACGACCTGTCCAAGGCCGGCGAGGCGTGCGGACGGTGCGATGCGTGCATCCTGCGACGGCGCGGGTTCGAGGAGGCCGGGATCGAGGATCCCACCGTCTATCAAACCTCGGCGACGACCTCTGGCACCAACCCGTCGGAATGAGTGCGGGCCCGCATGCGCGATAGGTTGAGCGGATGAGCCACGTCGCCATCCTCATCGGTCTCGTCGCGGGCCTCGCCCTCGGCATGATCGCCTCCGCGACCGGATCGCCCGCGCTCACGGCGCTCGCGGAGGGCGTCGCACCCCTGGGCACCCTGTTCATGCGGGCCCTCCAGATGGTGGTGATCCCGCTGGTGACCGTGACCGTGTTCGTGGGTGTGGCCCGGCTGGGTGACGTGAGGAAGCTGGGCCGGCTGGGCGGTCTGTCGCTCGGGTTCTTCTGGCTCACGACCATTCCCGCCATCCTGATCGGGATGGGGCTCATGCGAATCGGGGTCGCGTTCGCGCCGGCGGTGACGCCCCCCGCGGCCGCAGGGGAGGCAGCTCCCGAGCTGCCGGGGATCGTCGACTTCCTGGTCAGCCTGGTCCCACGAAACCCGTTCGAAGCGGCGGCGGACGGGGCGCTCCTCCCGATGATCGTGTTCACCGTGCTGTTCGCCGCGGCAGCCGGGACGCTTTCCGAGGAACGGCGCGAGGGACTGGTGTCGCTGGGGGAGGCGCTCAGCGACGCGCTCATCAAGCTCGTGCACTGGATCCTGTGGACGGCGCCGGTCGGCGTGTTCGGGCTGGCGGCGCCGGTGGCGGCCCGCACCGGCCTCGCCATGCTTCAGAACCTGGGAATCTTCATCCTCGCCGTCGTGGTCGGCACGTTCCTGTTCATGGGCGTGATCCTGCTGCCGGCGCTCCGCTACTTCGGGAACGTCAGGATCGGCGATTTCATCCGGGGAACGCTGGGGACCTACACCCTCGGGTTCAGCACCACGAGCTCGGTCGCGACCCTCCCGATGATGCTCGAGGAGGCCGACAGGAACCTGAAGCTCTCGCCCCACGTGGCGCGGCTGGTTTTGCCATTGGCCGCCTCGTTGAACCGGTGTGGAAGCGCGCTGTTTCAGGGCGCCGCCGTCGTGTTCCTGGCCTCGCTGTACGGCGTGCCGATTCCCGCCTCGGCCGTGGCCGGCGCCGTCCTGGCCACCTTCCTCGTCTCGCTGACCGTCGCGCCCGTGCCGAGCGCCAGCGTGATGACCCTCGTCCCGGCGCTCGACGCCGTGGGCGTACCGCTGGCGGGACTCGGGATCCTGCTGGGCGTGGATCGGATCCCGGACATGTTCCGCACGGGTACGAACGTCATCGCCGATGTGGCCGCCGCCACCGTCGTGGACGGGATGGTGGGTGGCGAGGACTCAGGTACGAGCGCGTCAGGGCCTGGTGTGACCTCGCGCTCTACCGAGGAGGTGCGCCGGGGATGACGCGGGCCCCCTCTACCGCGAGGTGGTGATCGGTACCCCACACATTGCGAATCCCCAACGTCTGTAGCCAGACGAGGCTCGAGGCGTCGACGAAGTTGAGCCTGAGGCCACGCAGCTCGTCCATCTTCTTCCACGCAGCCTCTAGATGGGCCGAATCGGCATCCAACACCTCCAGCGACGGGAAGCTCTCGAGCAGCGAGCGAAACGCTCGCCCAGCGCCCTCGCCCAGACGGTGCAGAAGCCACCCGTAGGTCTCAGACACCACCAGCACGGAGGTCTTCAGGCGCCGGGGCGGCCTCGAGAATAGCCCCACCGCGTCCTCGTGCAGCGTATCGGAACGGACGAGGAATGCTATGAAAGCGCCTGAATCGATGAACGCCGCGGGCTTCACGGGCGCTCGCGCCCGTACACCACGCTGTCCACGGTGAGGCTCGCGTCGGGGCCGGCGTCCTCGATGATGCCGGCGAAGCGCATCCAGGGCTGCTCGATGTCCGGCTGCGGTAGGGTGCGGGCCAGCGCTCGACGGACCAGTTCGGCGAACGAGATGCCTTGCTTCCGGGCCTCCTTCTTGGCCTCCTCGTACATGTCGCGCTCCAGGGAGATCTGCGTCCGCACCATGATAACACAATATATCATGCTGTTATCATACGGCCAAAACGACATCGCCTCGCCAGCCCGATCGATCTTCGTCCGTCGGCGCTGCACCTGTCACACGTGTGGGGTAATCGCGCGTTCTCTGGGAGGGGGAGACGGGCGTGAGGAGCGAGGGCAGATAGGAGGTGGAGGCTCCCTGGGAGTACGCCATGATCGCGAAACGACGTCTGATCACATGTCTCGGCCTGGGACTCGGAGCGGCCGGGTGCCAGGGCGGCTTCCTTGGGCTGGGGGGCGATCGCGAGGCCGATTTCCGCACCGATCGGGCGCAATACACACTGACGGCCACGTCGGGCGGCCTCGAGACCTCGATCTCCTTCACGTACACCAACCGCACGGGGCGCAGAATCCACGTCCTCAACTGCAACCGGATCGCGCCGCCCCACCTCGAGAAGCGAGTGGGTGACACATGGGCCTTCGCGTGGGGCATGGCCACGCCCGATTGCGTGAGCGTGCCGATTCCGATTCCGTACCTGGCGACCTACCGGGATACGCTGCCCGTCTTCCACGGGCTCGGTGCGGTGCACCCGAAGTTCGAGACGGCGCCGCTGGACGGTACCTACCGCCTCGTGTGGGACGCCATTCGTTGGAACAACGACGGAAGCCTGTTCTCGATCGGTGACACGCTGCCGCTCGCCCTACGTGTCTCCAACACGTTCCGGATCGTGACGCCCGGCTAGAGCCGCTGCGAGGAGAACTCTGAACTTCAAGCCAGGCGTGGCTCTCGCGCTCCTGCTCGCCAACGCGTGCACCGGTATCACCGACGTGCGTCTGCGACGCGGCCCACCACACCGATGTGTCAGCAACGCCCAGGAGAGGATCCGAGGTAAATACCGCCGGAGCTCACGGGAGGGGGCGTGTGGTACTTTTCGGTGAGGAAGCGATGCAGCCACGCCAGGCGGATCCTAGTGCCCGGTAAGGGCAAGCATCCCTTGCAGGTGCCCGCTCGAGTACCAGACGCCTCTTGCCATGACTCCACGTGGTTGCCTGAGGGTGGCGATATCCTGCAACGGATTCTGGCTCAGCAACAGGAGATCCGCCCGCTTACCGACTTCGATGGTGCCGAAGGCGTCCTCCCCCGTGATGGACTCCATGACCCGAGATGCCTCCACGGTCGCGGCTGCGATGGCCTCATACTGGGTAAAGCCGTTAGCCGTGAGGATTTGCAGCTCATCGTGGATGGAGAACCCTGGCACGATCCCCATGCCGCCCGTGCCGCAATCCGTTCCCACAACAAGAGCCACGCCAGCCGCGTGGAGCTCACGCACGAGCAATCTGTCGAAGGCGTACTTGTACGTGGCCAGCACTTCGATGCCGGCGAACTGTACCTGGTGCTTCTCCGTCCCCTGGAGGAAACTGGTGCGGTACGCCTCCGGCAGGTACTGACTCTCATGGCGTGCGAGGAACGCATCGGGGGCGAAGAGCTTCTGGACGATCACGCTGTCGACGGAGAGTGTCGTCGCGACCGGCATGCGCGCACTTGACAGTCTGGCGGTGATGACTGCCACCGAGTCACCGAAAGTTGCGAGGAACTCGGCGTCATTGAAGCCCCCCGGCACGTCGAATTGCTGGAAGATCAGACCGATCAAATACGGCAGCCACTCCGAAGCGTCGAGCCCGACGTTCCTGTCGAACTCGACGAACTCCCAGGTCAGTTCTTCGACATGGGCGATCTCGTTCATGCCTTGCACCACGGCGTTGTTCAAACCGACGGCATACGGGATGTGTCCCACCGTGTAGGCGCCAAGTTGCCGAGCGGCGCTCAGGACGTCGCGGAATCCTTGGAGCGTGAGGTAGGAGTACAGCTTGAGGAAGTCGTAGCCCTGGGCGACCTGTTGCTGGACCGCGAGTTCGGGATCGACGAGCCGCCCATCGAGGACCGGGCCGGACGTGACAATGGTCGGGCCACGTCGCGTCCCAGCATTGATTTCGTCTCGCCATGAGAGGACGAACGCCCCAGCTCCATCCAACGACCTGACCGTGGTCACACCGCTCGCTAGGAACAGATCCAGTTGCGACACGGGCCAGTTGTCCCGCAGATGCACGTGCATGTCCGCCAGGCCGGGAAGCAGGTAGGCGCCTGCGCCGTCGATGACCTCGGCGTCCGCGGGCACCGTCGTACTACTGGAGAGACCGACCTCGACGATGCTTCCATTTGCGACCACGACCGTCTGCTCCGGGAGCAGCACGTCCCCGGTCATGGGAATCACGTTCACGTTGACGAACGCCGTCGTCGACGTACTCGGTTCCCCACCCAACGGCCCCGGATCCACAGCCCCTGGCTCGCCACACGCCGTCATTCCAACTGCCAGAATGCCAGCACTGAGCCCCAAGGAGTGGTATATGTGGTTCATTGCTGCCTCCGTTCATTGCCTCATCGCTTGGCCGGGAGCTTCCGCTCCGGTCAAGGGGTCATCCCCGCGACATCCACCCCGCTCTCCATGGTGCCCAGCAGCGTCTCGGCCAGCTCTTCGAGATCGGTCTCGTCAATCACGTACCGGATCTCGATCGACTGCGGGTCCTGGCGCGCGGAATCGCTGAGCTCGGCCCAGACACGCGGCGAGAAGAGGCGCGGGGCGTCGACGGGAGGGGCGGTGAAGAATGCCGACGGCTCGCGGCACACGAGGGTCTCCACCGGGGCCACCGCCTCGAGAAGCGGGGCGAGGTCGGCCGCGACGTTTGCGGCCATGGCGGGCTCGCGCTCGCACACGAGGGCCGGCCCCCGCTCCGCGGTCGACACCAGCCGGTCCCGAACGCGATCGCGGATCGAGGGATCGGGGCGGATCGCGACGAACTGTACCTCCGGGAGCCGATCGGGCCAGCGGCGGCGGAAATCACCGTAATGGAAGTGAGTGGCGACGACGCGGCCCGCCGGGAGACTACCCGGGCGCTCGAGACTCCAGGCCCTCGCGTCGGCGCCAGTTCGCCTCCGTACCTGCTCGGCGAGGTCGCGTGCCTGGATCTCGCTGCATTCCACGACCCACACGGGGTCGCGGCCGCCCCGCGCCCTCACGAGCCGCCCGAGCTCGAAGGGTGTTACTCCCCAGCGTTCGGCCGCTTCCTGCACCATGAGGGACACGTAGTCGTCGATGGAGCCGTCCGGGGTCCAACTTCGAGGGGTGTCTGCCGCCGACTCCCTGGGTTCCGGCGCGGGCGCACATCCGAGGATCACCGTGCCTGCGCCGGGTCGCGTCTCCACCGCGCCCCGTGTGGCCAGATTGATGTATGCCTTCCGGACCGTGTGCAGGTTGATCCCCCAGTCCTCGGCGGCCTCCCGTAGCGACGGCAGCCGGTCTCCGGCTCGGAGGTCGCCGGTCGCGATACGATACTCGACCGCGCGCACCACCTGGTGGTACAGCGGGACGGCGCTCTCCGGGTCGAGCCGCGTACGCATAGAGCCAAACACTCTCCGCTATATGTTCTATATAACTATAACAATAATAGAATTAGGCTCTCATCGCCCGCGACACAAGGGCCCATTGCGCACCCACCCATGGGGGCTCCTCGGGCGGCAGTGGCGTGGGCCCGGATGCGCAATCGCGCTCGCTCTTTGTGGAGGGGCCCGTGCTCGTGGTTCTGGTCGACGGTTCAAAGTTGGTGGCAAATGTCGCGGGCGCGCTGGGCTTGTAGAAGGAGTAGGCCGCGCGGAAAGGCCGCCTCAGCCGAAGGTGGGCGCCTCCACGATGTAAGATTCGCCCCCCTTGGTGGCATCTAGTCAAGGATCCACCTATCGGGTGGGAGCAAGGAGCCGTGACGCGTGCCGGGCCGTCAGGCCCGGCCGTGCGCGCTACTTCGCGAGCGCCCTACATTACGACCCATGAAGCCCGAAGAGCTCTCCCCCAAGCAAGCCGAAGCCGCCGAGGACCCCGAGGCGCTGACCGACCTCGCCGAGGCCGAGTTCACCGCTCTGGGCCGGCGTGCGAGGCGCGTCGAGGGACTGGCGAAGTCGACCGGGAAGGAGATCTACACCGACGACATCGTCCTCCCGGGGATGCTGCACGCGAAGATCCTCCGGAGCACGGTCCCGCACGCGAACGTCGTCTCGATCGATACGTCGAAGGCCGAAGCGCTCGAGGGCGTGCACGCGGTCATCACCGGCCGCGACATGCCGATCCCCTACGGGATCATCCCGTGGACGCGCGACGAGCACGCGCTCTGCCTCGACAAGGTGCGCTTCATCGGCGACGCCGTCGCGGCCGTCGCGGCCACAGACGAGGACACCGCGAACCAGGCCCTGGAGCTGATCGAGGTCGAGTACGAGGAGCTCCCTGCCTACTTCAGCCCCGAAGAGGCCCTCACCGACGAAGCCGCGGCCCAGCTCATCCACGAGCCGAAGAAGTCCAAGAAAGCCAAGCAGGCGAAGCCCGGAGCGCCGGAGAGCGAAGGTACCGACGCCGACCTCCCGATCGAAGCCCGGAACGGCAACGTCCTCAAGCACGTCCACCTCGAGTTTGGCGAGGTAGACCGGCTGATGGCCGAGTCCGACGTCACGGTCGAGGGCGCGTACTTCTTCCACGGCACCACGCACACCCCGATCGAGCCCCACTGCGCGATCGCGCGCCGGAACGAGAACGGGGCCCTCGAGGTGTGGTCGTCGACCCAGGTCCCGCACTACCTGCAGCGCGAGATCGCCCGCGTTCTGGAGCTGGACGTGGCCAAAGTGCGCGTGATCCAGCCGGCCGTGGGCGGTGCGTTCGGCGGGAAGTCGGAGCCCTTCGATCTCGAGTTCTGCGTCGCGCTCCTCGCCCTAAGGACCGGACGCCCCGTCAAGATCCTGTACACGCGCGAAGAGGTGTTCTACTCGCACCGCGGGCGCCACCCGATGACGATGCGCTACAAGCTGGGCGCCTCGGAGGACGGGACGCTCAAGGCGCTCGACGCGCACACGATCCTGGACGGGGGCGCGTACGCCAGCTTCGGGCTCGTCACCACCTACTACTCGGGGCAGCTCCTCACCGCCCCGTGCTCGATCGAGTC